>JAPPMP010000005.1:0-43545 GCA_028819005.1 Acidimicrobiaceae bacterium | reverse complement strand
CGCCGGCTGCGATGCTGTCGCCGGGCATAGCCGGAACCCCGACGGCGTGACCGCCGGCTGCACGCGCGTAAACCACGGGGACGTCGGCGACTGGTTCCAACGGTTCGCGCAGGGGCCAGTTGAGATGCACCGGCCCGGGATCGACCCCCGTCGCAGAGACCGCCGCACGATGGGCGACGAGTCGGCCCCGAGCCCCGGACCACTCGCCGGCGACCGCAAGATCGACCGCCCAACGGGTGGCTGCACCATAAAGCTTGACCTGGTCGATGGTTTGGGGGGAACCCCAGTCTCGCATCTCCGGGGGGCGGTCAGCGGTGCACACGATCATCGGAACGCCCGCGTGGTGCGCTTCAATGACCGCGGGGAAGTAGTTCGCCGCCGCGGTGCCCGAGGTGCATACCAGCACCGAGGGTCTACCCGTTCTACGGGCCTGGCCGAGCGCAAAGAACCCCGCTGAACGTTCGTCGAGCTGAATCCAAGTACGGAGTCCGGGTTGGGCATGCAGGGTGAGAGTCAATGGAGTCGACCGCGAGCCCGGGCTGACCACCACGTCTGTCACGCCTTGTTCCACCAGTCCCGCAGCGAACGAGGCCACCGTGTCGTAGACGGGATCAACAGCCACTTGACGTTTCCATCACATCGAGCAGTGCGCGGAGTTTGGCGCCGGTCTCGGCCAACTCGTCGCTTGGAACCGACTCGGCGACCACCCCTGCGCCCGAGAACAACACGGCGGCTGAATCGTTCACCAATGCGGACCTCAACGCGACGCACAACTCTCCGTTGCCGTCGAGATCACACCAGCCGACAGGCGCCGCGTACCAGCCCCGGTCAAAACCCTCGCGTTCGAGGATCCAGCCGACAGCCGTCTCGGTGGGGGTGCCTGCAACTGCAGGTGTGGGGTGCAGCACACTGGCGACACGCAGCACGTCCATATCACTTACGCCACCCGCTCTTCGCTGAACCTGCGCAGATATCGGAGTGCGAAGGTGTTGCACTCGAGCGAGGCGCATGATCTCCGGTTCGGGGTTGTACATCCCTTGGAGTCCGAGCACTTCGAGCCGTCCGATGATGTCGTCGACCACGAACTTGTGCTCGGCCCGTATCTTGGGAGAAGTCATCAACTCAGCGGCCAGACTCTCATCGGCCTGACTCTCATCAGCCTCAACGGTTGAGCTAGTGCTGATCGTGCCGGCAACCGCTTCGGTCCGCACTTCAGGGCCGTCAAGCGAAACGAGCTGCTCGGGGCTGGCACCGAGAAACTGCCGGTTGCCGACTGCAATGGAGAACACCGCGCAGTTCTGGTAGCGATGCCGGAGCCGATGCAGCACATCAATAGGGTCGACGACAGCTTCTTCGTGAATCCGCGCCAGAACCACCTTGCGAAACTCATCGTCAGCGATCGCCTCAAGCGCATCGCCGATGCGGCTCAGGTAGTGCTGATCATCGGCTGCGACTTCACCCGCGGCCACTTCAAAGGGGCTGGTCAAGGGTGCCGGCAGGTCCTCCGCAAAGACATCGAGGCGCTCATCTAGGGCGGCGGTCGCCCGCGCCTCGTCCTCGCCGTCTCCCACTTTGGCGGCGGCCAACAGCCAAGTGCCGTCGGTGCGGTCGACGACCGTGATCGCCGGGAGCACCCAACGCGCGTCGGGGAAGCCGGACCAGTCAGGGCTTGCGGTTTGCCCCTCGGGGGGTGGCGCTGCGGACTGCTCCGCGCAGGTGAACGAGAATCCGCCGACGAGGACCGGCGCGGGAGCGTCTCTGGGTCCGACCCGTTGGGTTCGCGCCGCGAGGGCAGCGCGTGCCGCCGAGGCAGCCGAGAAGCGTCCGTCGCCAATGGGGGTGATGGTCTCGACCGCGCCGAGTGCTACCAGAGAGAGGTCGAACTCCGGGCGAATCCAGAGAGCCCGGTGATGTTCGGACGACGCAGCGAACACCGCGACGGGATCAAGCCGTTTCGCGAGCCGCCTTCCGACGACGATCGTGCCTCCGCCAATGGCGGTGTCGTCGGTGAGACGGGCGAGGGCACGACTCACAAGCGTCTGCTCGAAGTGGCGGGCGACGAGCCCCGAGGCGACAGGGACGAGACGCGCCAGCAACCCCACGAGTTCGTCACGATCACCGCCTTGATGATCCGAGTGGCGTTTGAACAGTTCGATCGAGTCATCGACGACGTCCTCGACGTGAGTGGCATGGCGCATGGCCAGAGCCGTCAACTCTTCGAAACTCACACCCGAGGCAATGAGGACGCGAGCCGCGGCGAGCATCTCGACCGCGTCGGGTGAGAACCGCTGCTCAGCACCCTCGCCGCTGGGAGTGATCAGACCGGCCCCGACGACAACGTCGATCATGAACTCGGGGATCTCTGCTCGTCGCGCCAGTTCGGATCGGTCCAGATCAGGGTCGGCAGCATTGCGACCTGCCAGATCGGCAAGAAGTCCAGATGCATTGCCTGTGGACAGTTCTCTGATCTGAGCCAGCGTGAAACCGCGTTCGGAGAGGTCGTGGATTTCACGCAGGCGGGTCAGGTGCGTGTCGTTGTATACGGCTATGCGGCCTTGGCGCGTCGGGGGTGCGAGCAGCTTGCGGCGCTGGTAGTAGCGGATCGTGTCGACGCCGACATTGGCAACTTCGGCCAACTCTTCAACTCGGTAGCTCACATCGACTCTCGCGGGTTGTCCAACAGAGCGGTTCAATTATAAGAGTGTTTACTCCCTGAGTCTCTACTCAGACAATTGGATGCACCAGGTGGAATTGCCGTCGACAAAGGCAGTCACTCGTCTTCCAAAGTGATCGGCCGACCAACATCCTCGCACCACAATCGAATATATCCGATTAGCCATAAAGCAGATATACTTCACATATGACCAAACGACTGATCGACATAGATGACGACATACTCGCCGAGGCTCGCGCGGTTACCGGCGCAGCCACCATGAAAGAGACGATAAACATCGCACTGCGGCACATCGTCGAAACAGAACTTCGGCTACGCCATGTCAAACGACTCCAAGACCTGGACGGCATGGACCTGGCCGATTCTCAAATCATGGCAGCTGCGTGGCGTTGAGACCCCTTTATCTGGCGGACAAAAGCGCTCTCGCGCGTGTGGCCCATGTATCGGTGGCAAGGCGACTCGGCCCACTTCTGGCGCATGGCCGGATCGCCACCTGCCCGATCATCGATCTGGAAGTCCTCTACAGCGCCCGCTCACACGCTGACTATGAAGCGATTCTCGTCGAACGCAACGCAATACCCTCGTTTCCACTCGACGAACGCGTCTCCTCCCGAGCCATGGACGTCCAACGACAACTCGCTCGCCGCGGACAACACCGTCTACCGCTGTCCGACCTGCTGATCGCAGCAACAGCCGAGAGCAACGATCTCGGCGTCATCCACTACGACGCTGATTATGACCGAATCGCCCGCGTCACCGGCCAGCACACCGAATGGGTCGCCCCACGCGGAACACTCTGACAACGAATCGCCGCTCATCGAACCCCGTGTCAGGGCACCGGCTACAGCCAATGGGCAACCCTGAGACGGGTGCCGGATCGGGGCGACAAGCCTTCGGCCCGCTCCAGTCCCCGCAAATCACCAGCCGATGCGGTGGCGGAATGATCGAGCCCCCTCGCATCGGGCACCCAGTTGTTCTGCACGGGCGATCAGGGCACGGTCTGACGACACGATGGTGACAAGCTCGTCCCCTCTGTTGTCAGATTCACCACAGTTGAGTTCCGCGAGAAGCGCAATGATCTCATCGTCGGCGGCATCGGGATCCGAACGGCCCGCGTAGCGCAACTCGACATTGCCCCGCGTGCCGGCGTGCAGGCCGGGAGCGGGGCGGCCGTCGGCGACCACGACTACCCACTCCTCGAAGTCGGCAGCCACCAGCACGTCGACCAGCTGAGCCAGCGCGCGGTCGCGGTCCTTCCACCAGCCGTCGGGCACCGAGCCGATCACATTCATGGCATCAACCACGATCATTCCCCAACCGTGTCACACAGCGTGCGTAGCATCGACTCTGATGCCGATAACTCTTGAAATCACTGGCTACGGAGAACCGGCGCACACCGCACTCGCAAGCGCTGTGGAGCGCCACAAGCGCGAGGACCCCCTGAGTCCCGTCAGTGTGATCGTGTGGTCCAACTACATGGGGGTAGCTGCTCGTCGCGGGCTCGGGCAGCGCCGTGGCGTAGCGGCAGTCAGCTTCCTTACGCCCTACAGGCTCGCCGAACTGCTCGGATCCGCCGCGGTAGCTGCCACAGGCAGACGGCCGATCTCCACCCCGATTCTGGCAGGCGCCGTGCGGGCCGTACTCAGCGGTGAACCGGGTCGTTTCGAGGGAGTTCACACCCACCCGGCAACCGAGCGGTCTCTGGTCAGGACTCACCGTGCCCTTTCGGAGTTGCCCAAAGACACGCTGCGAAAGCTGTCCCGCGCATCATCGCGTACCGCTGATGTGGTTCGCGTCTACCACGCCGTCAACCGAAAGATCGAAGCCGACTACTCCAACGAGCAGGATCTGGTCGACGCTGCGGTCGACGCAATCGCCTGCGGAGCTTCGACTCTGGCCGAGCTGGGTCAGCCCATTCTCTTTCTTCCGCAGCGAACCAACACCAACCAGATCCGCTTGCTCCGCGCCCTCGGCGAGCACGGGGGGCTGCACATCATCGCGGGAGCATCGGGACTAGCCGACGCCGACGCCCCGACGCAGTTCGCTGTCGAGCAACTCGGGGCTGAGTGGTCGCCACCATCATCGGTCACGGCGCCGGTCGCTGATCGAGCGCTGAGCGTTTCAGACCCCGACGAAGAGGTACGCCATGCCGTGCGCAGCATCGTAGAAGCATCACTCGAGGGAATACCCTTCAACCGCTGCGCTGTGCTCTACGGCAGTCACGACCCTTACGCCCGGATGATCGCGGATGCTTTCGACGCGGCGGACATCGAATGGTTCGGCAAATCTGTGCAAACCACCGAATCTTCGCTGATGGGTCGAGCGCTGCTCAACATGCTCGGACTGATCGATCACGACTTCTCCCGGCACGACGTCTGCGCCTGGCTGGCGAGTGCGCCGGTACGCCGTGCCAACAAAAGACCTGTTCCGGCGGCCGCTTGGGAAAGGGCCACGCGGGCGGCCGGCATTGTGTCCGGACTCGATCAGTGGACTAGCCGCCTGGCCCGCTTGGTAGACGACTTGAACGCAGACGCCCAACTCTTCGAGCACGACGAAGAGCACGAGTGGCGCGTCCGTCGCTTGCGCAAAGAGGCCGCACATGCATCCGAGTTGGCCGCTTTCATCGCCGAACTGGCAGCCGATCTCAACCCCGGCGACAGCCAGAGATCATGGTCGGGAATCGCCCGCTGGTGCACCAGACTGCAGGGCACCTACTTCGGCAGCAAGGCGTCCCGCAACGAGTGGCCATTGCACGAGCGACGAGCCGCGGAGCGCATCGACGCGGCGATCTCGAGGATCGGCGACCTGGACGGAATCGACCCGAATCCCAGCCTGGCTGCATTCCGCCGAGCACTGGAGCTCCAACTTGCCGACGATCTTGGCGTCCAGGGAACCTTCGGCCACGGAGTGCTGATCGGCCCGGTCAATCTGGCGGTCGGACTCGACCTGGACCGCGTGATCGTGCTGGGGTTGGCTGAGGGGACAACTCCTGAACGGCGCCGTGATGACCCGCTACTACCCGATCACATCCGCGCGGCCTCGGGGCCTGGCCTTCCGACCCGCGCAGAGACGACACAAGACACTCACCGGGCCTTGCTGGCCGTGATGGCGGCCGCAAAGCACACGCTGTTCACATTTCCCCGCGGGGACCTTCGCCGGAGCGCTCAGCGAACTCCGAGCCGCTGGTTGCTCGACACCTGTGAAGCCCGCGACGGTGTGCGGCCGACCGCGGAGGATCTTGCCGACAGCACTGGCGACTGGCTCATCGAGGTGCCCTCGTTCGTCGCCGGGCTGCGCTCGATCTCATTCCCGGCCCACAACCAGGAATACGACATGCGGGCGGTTCTCGACTGGGCTGAAGACGGACACGACGTCGCCGAGTCGCCACTAGTGCGAGAACGCCAGGAACTGAGCCGCGGAGCGAGTCTCATCTCGAGTCGCTTCTCGAATCGCCTCACACGCTACGACGGCAACCTGTGCCGCAGCCTCAGCAGTAGTGCGCTGGAATCTCTGAAAGCCAAAGGACAAGCGACTTCCGCGAGCAGGCTCGAACTGTGGGCCAAGTGTCCACACGCCTATTTTGTGCGTCACATCCTAGGCGTCAACCCTGTCGAGGAGCCCGAGGAACAGTATCGGATCAGCCCTCTGGAGTTGGGCACGCTCTTTCATCTGGCGCTGGAGCGCTGGATCGAAGAAGCACGGGCCAACCGCACTCTGCCCGCGCCGACCGAGCCATGGAGCGACAAAGACGTCGCTCGCCTCATAGAGATCGGCCATGAACAAGCAGCCCGGCTGGAGAATCGCGGCCTCGTCGGGCGAGCGGTCTATTGGCAGCGGGACAAACAAGTGTTTCTCGACGACCTTCGCGAATTCAGCCGGTTCGATTTCGACCGCCGCGCCGACCTCGGGACCAGCTCGGTTGCTTCGGAGCTTCGGTTCGGCCTGCCCACAGGCGACCGGGGACCGGTAGCGATCACGCTGCACGATGGCCGAACGATCAATCTGCGGGGCGCCATTGATCGAGTGGATGAGGACGCGGAGGGGAATCTGCTGGTTATCGACTACAAGACCGGTTCTTCACGGACATACAAGAAGCTTGATGAAGATCCGCTCGGTGGCGGCACCAACCTCCAACTCTTGCTCTATGCCCTTGCCGCCCGGAAATTGCTCGACCGCGGCAACGCGCGCACATTCGGCTCATATTGGTTCGTCACGCGCAAGGGCGGGTTCGAAACGCACGGCTATTCCATAACTCCGGAGTTGGAGGCCGAAGGGTTGCGCATGATCGCCGACATCGTCGATTGCATCGAATCCGGGCTGTTCCCCGCGCACCCTGCACCGCCGCAATATCGTCCTTGGGTCGACTGCCACTTCTGTGAGCCCGATGGCCTGGGCCTCTCGCATCAATACTCGGACTGGTTGCGCAAGAGCGCTGATCCCGAGTTGTGGCCCTATCTCGAGATCAACGGAGACGACCATGGTTGACGCGTCGCAAACCTCCGAGACGATCAGCACACCCGATCTTGGCGCCCAACGCCTTCCTGCGGACGAGGAGCAGCGTCTTCGAACACGCACTGAACGAACCCAGAATCTGTTCGTCGAGGCCGGCGCGGGCACTGGCAAGACCCGCGCCCTTGTTGACCGGGTGGAGGCACTGGTTCTCGAAGACGGAGTTGCCATGGAGACAATCGCCATGATCACGTTCACCGAGAAAGCAGCTACCGAACTACGCGACCGCATTCGCCAACGTTTCGAGCGTTCCGACAATCCGCTAGCACTAGCAGCCGTCCAACAGCTAGACGGCGCAGCCGTCGGCACGCTGCACTCGTTCGCCCAGCGAATCCTCGCCGAGCACCCCGTCGAAGCGGGACTTCCCCCCGGTATCGAAGTCCTCGATGAGATCGGCACCCAAGTCGAGTTCGAGTACCAGTGGCAGCAGTTCCTCGACGAACTCCTCGAAGACCAATCGGTCGCCCGGTCTCTGCTCTCGTTGGAAACAGCGGGCGTGAAGCTCGATCATCTCCGGTCCTTGGCTCTGCAACTTTCGGACAACTGGGACCTGGTTGAAGAACGCCTCGATCTAGCGCCCCCCCAGCCCGAGCCGATCGATACCGCTGATCTGCTACGACGCTTCGACGAGGTGCTCGAGCTTCGCCGCCACTGCACAGAGCCCTCAGACAAGCTCTTTGCCCACTTCGGTCGGATTGCAGAGAATCGAGACGAACTGTCGAGCGCGTTCGACCACATTGAGGCGCTAGCGCTGGCTGCCGACATGGGCCATGAAAAAAGTGGTGCCACCAGGGCAGTCAAACCGGGGGCAGCCGGCAGAGCGGCGAACTGGAAGATTGACGTTGCTGAAGTCAAGGCTTCGGTGAAAGAGTTGGGCGAACAGTGCGACGAAGCGGTCCGGAGGGTGACAAGCGCAGCGCTGGGCTATATAGGCGCCCGCATCGGCCGCTTTGTTCTCAACACAGTCGAAGAACGCCGCAAAAACGGACGCCTGCAGTTTCACGACCTGTTGGTGCGGGCCCGACAACTCTTGCGCGACAAGGACGCAGGCGCCGAGGTTCGAGCCTCGCTCCACCAGAAGTTCACCCACCTCCTCCTCGACGAGTTTCAAGACACTGATCCGATCCAAATTGAGCTTGCCGTGCTGATCGCTACCACCGAAAGCGATGTGGACGGTCGCGAATGGAACGATCTGGAGGTGGCGCCCGGCAGGCTGTTCCTCGTCGGTGACCCCAAACAGTCGATATACCGCTTCCGGCGGGCAGACATCGGCGTGTACTTGACAGCCCGTGAACGGTTCGCGGAACGCACCGCGTTGACCGTCAACTTTCGCACTGTGAAACCCATCATCAAGTGGATCAACGATGTCTTTTCTGAACTGATCCACTACACACCCGGCAGTCAACCAGAGTATGTGGCTCTGTCCCCGCATCGTCTTGAAGCCGACACGACAGGACCCGCAGTGGCGATTCTGGGGGCTGAACCCGTCCAAGGCCCGCTGACCGCCGACGAACTACGCACTGCGGAGTCCAATGACGTCGCCGCGACAGTGGCAGAGGTTCTGACAGGCAATGCCCCCTGGAAGGTCGAAGACTCCACTGGACAATGGCGGGCGGCCCGACCCAGCGACGTCTGCATTCTGTTGCCGTCTCGGATCAGCCTGACCAGCCTCGAGCGCTCCCTGGAAGCAAACGGCGTCCCCTACCGAGCCGAAACTTCCAGTCTCGTCTACGCCACACGCGAGGTGCGCGAACTCATGCTCACACTTCGCGCCGTCTGCGATCCCACCGACGAACTGGCTGCGGTTTCCGCTCTACGGTCCTTCGTCTACGGCTGCGGAGACGACGACCTGGCCAACTGGCGTCTCGAACACAACGGCCATTTCTCACTGCACAACCCGATGGTTGCCGACCACGGCGGCCATCCAGTCGCCGACGCGCTCTCCCACCTCGCGAAGCTTCACGACGAACGTCATTGGATGACCCCGGCGGGGCTGCTCGAGCGCGTTATCCGCGAGCGGGCGGTGCTCGAAAGCGCGGTTGCGACGGGCGCCCCGCGAGACGTCTGGCGGCGATTGCGGTTCGTGGTCGACCAGGCAAGGGCATGGGCCGATGCAGGGGGCGCCGATCTGCGGGCCTACCTGGAGTGGGCGCGTCGGCAGGGGCTCGACAACGCTCGAGTTTCCGAAACGGTTCTGCCTGAGACCGACGATGACAGCGTCAGAATCATGACGATTCATGGGGCCAAGGGGTTGGAGTTTCCCATCACGGTGATGGCGGGCATGACCACCATGTTCAAGAAGCCTCAACGAGGCCCGGCGGTGCATTTCCCGCCCGGTCAACCCGCTCAGTTGAAGATCTCAAGCAGGGTCGCCTCGGAACGTTTCGACGAGTGGAAAGCCTTCAACGACACGATGGACGAACATGAAAGGTTGCGCCTGCTCTACGTCGCGGCGACTCGCGCCCGCGACCATCTGATCGTCTGCCTGCATCGTCCCAGCGCCGGAAGGATAAGCACAACGAGCGCGACGGTGCTGGCAAAGCACGCTCTTGACTGCGAATCTGCCACACCGTTCGATCCCACAGGCACTGGAATCGGGCCTCTCAAAAGGGCCGACCGCAGTCCGTTGCTCGACAAGGAGCAATGGGTCGCCAGACGATCCGAAGCGACCGCCGACTCAAGCCGCAGAAGGGTGGTTTCCGCCACCAGATTGGCGAAGGATGCCGCCGAGGCTGTTGATCTCGAGCCCGGGCTCAACAAGCCTCCTCGCAATCTTGATCTGCCACCTTGGCTCAAGGGGCGTTACGGGAGTGGTTTCGGCCGCGCCGTACACGGCGTGCTTCAGGTGGTCGACCTCGCCACCGGAGCCGGACTGCGTGAGGCCTCGGCGGCTCAGGCGGCGGCTGAAGGTGTCAACAACCAAAGAGCCGCTGTTGAACGGGTGGCCCGTGCTGCCATCGATTCGCAGGTGGCGCGACAAGCCTCGGTCACCGAATACTGGCGCGAAGTCTGGGTTGCCGCCACTGTCGGCGATTGCCTTGTGGAGGGGTATATCGATCTCCTCTACCGCAACGGTTCCGGCTTGGTTGTCGTCGACTGGAAAACGGACCGCGTCGGCGATGACGACGACGTCACCGACAAGCTCAACCGTTACCGACTGCAGGGCGCCGGCTACGTTGCCGCGTTGGAAGCAGCCACCGCGCTGACTGTTGAACGGATGGTCTTCGTCTTCCTCAGCGAGGACGGTGCGATCGAACGAGAACTCCCCAACATGCGCAACGCCGTCGCCGAGGTGCAACAGCGGACACAAGAACTAGCCGAGTTGTCAGCTCTCAACACCCGACATCCAGACCTGTAGTTCCTTGGTGCCGCTTGTCTCCCCGGCCCCTCAGCGGCGACGGACTCGCTCACTCAGTTCTTCGGAGAGTGCAGCTTTGCAACACAGTGAGGTCAGCGTCTTGGTTCGTAGAGCGCAGGCAGGGGACGCCGTTGCCTGGTCCCAACTCGTTGAAAGACTACAGAATCTGGTTTGGTCGGCCGTGCGTGGCTTTCGGCTCTGTGAAGCCGATGCCGAGGACGCAGCGCAAATGACTTGGTTGCGGGCCGTCGAACGGATTGACACCATCCGAGATCCTGACCGATCCGGCCTCTGGCTGAAGACAACTGCTCGCCGCGAGTGTCTGCGCCGTATAGAGCATAACGATCGCTTGGTTCCGGCTGATCACTTCGACTCGATCCTCTGTGCGTCGTAAACCGCGTGTGGTTGTGACCTATCGGCTCTCATTCGGTGAATCCTACGGTCAACGACGAAATCGGGGAGGGTCGGTAGAGAGATTCCGGAGAGTTTTGTGAATCAAATCATCAACTATTCGCTCTCTTCCCATCGAAGGAGCCAACATGGATGAGATTGTTTGCCAGCAGGAGATTGCTGCCTATACCGAAAGGGTGTGGGAGTTGATCGTGACTCGCGCTGGGCGCTTGAGCTGGATGGGTATTGATGCCGAGCACTCCGTTCTAGCCCTCGGCGACGACTTTCGATGGTCGGTTACTTGGGCGAGCGACCGCCCGATTGTCTTTAGCGGAACCGTCGGTTGTTGGATCGTTTCCTGTAGTCCGAGGACCTCTCCGGGGCGTGCTAATGCAGCGAAGCGGGTTGAGGTGCAGATACTACAATCACCCCGGACCCCGCCAAGCACTCAACTGGCACACACCCATCGCTACCCTAACCACCCAACCAAAGACATCGACCTCGGGCACCAACCGCTAGACGATCTTGCCAGCGTGGCCTGCCCAGTAGGGGTCTTTGAGTCGGCGCTTGTATAGCTTGCCGTTCGGGTCGCGGGGCATCTCGGTCGTGTAATCAATGGACCGGGGCAACTTCTGCTTGGCGATCTGACCGCGAAGCCAGCCCATGATGGTTTCGGTCGTTTCGTCACTGGGTTCCCAACCGGCAACCAGCTCGATGGTCGCCTTTATCTCCTCGCCTGTATCAGGATTGGGGATCCCGAACACGGCCACGTCAGCCACAGCTTCGTGCTGTACCAGCGCGCCCTCGATCTCAGCGGGATATATGTTGACTCCGCTGGCGATGATCATGTCGTTGGCTCGATCGTTGAGGAACAAGAACCCGTCATCGTCGAGGTAGCCGATGTCCCCCACAGTAAAAAAGCCTCGCAGGCGGCTCTCTTGTGTCTTCTCCTCGTCACCTTTGTACTCGAAGACGTTGCCCGGCATCTTCATGTAGACAGTGCCCGACTCAAACGGTGGAAGTTCGTCTCCCTGCTCGTCAACGACTATCACTTCCGCACCCGGCCATGGCTTTCCAACTGTGCCGGGTTTGGCCAGCCATTCTTGGGGACCGACGATCGTGCCGCCCCCTTCGGTCGCCGCGTAGTACTCCCAGATCGAGTCACCCCACCATTGGATCATCTTGCGCTTGGTCTCGATCGGGCATGGCGCGGCGGCATGAACCATGCGGCGCAACGACGAGACATCGTACGCTTGCCGGACATCGTCAGGAAGCTGCAGCAACCGGTTGAACATGGTCGGCACCATGTGTGAGTGGGTCACCCGGTAACGCTCGATTCGCTCCAACAGACCTTCGGGGGTCCAGCGATCCATGAGGACCACCGTGTGACCCATGTGCAACGACATGGTCGTCCAGTTGTTGACCGCAGTGTGATACGTGGGCGCCTGGGTGATCTGCACATTGTCGTCGTGGGGCATTGTGCCGAAGAGCATGAACAACCCGCCGGAGCCAGCGGAAATCTCATCGATATCTCCGTCTGCCAACGCACGCCTCACGCCTTTGGGACGCCCGGTGGTGCCCGAGGTGTAGAACATGTATGAGCCGGGATACAGCTCATCGGGACGTTCGCCTGACTGGCCGGAGATCAGGTCGCTGAAGGGCCTGAATCCCGCCACCGGACCGACCGAGAATCGGTTCGCTTCGGCGGTGACGCAGTCACCGAGCACGCGAACAGCCTCGGCCTCGAAACGATCAGACACGATTAGGGCCTTCGTCTCCGCGTCGTTGACGATGTAGCTGATCTCCGGCCCGACAAGATGCCAGTTGATCGTCGTTACAAAAAAGCCCCCTTGAAATGCCGCGAGGCACACCGCCACCTGCTCAAAGCTGTTGGGCAGCACGGTCGTGACCTGATCACCCCGTTGTAACCCAGCGGCTCGCAGACCATGGACGATCTTGTTGGTGAGTTCGTACAACTCGCCGTAGGTCATCTGGTTGTGATCCGCGTCAACCAGAGCGAGATGTTCAGGATCTGCTTCGGCGATTTTCCAGAATCCGGTGATGTCAGTGTTGGCCATGCTGCAAATGATCCTGTCCGCGACGCAATCGCGCCAACTCGCCGCCGATCATCAGCCAATTCGACTACTCACCCACGCCGGTGGCTACTGTGAAATCCATGGCCGATGACCGCCCGCTCGAAGAACAGATCCGCCTGACCTACCGAGGGAAGGTGGCCTGGGTGACCATTGACCGCCCCGAAGTCGGCAACGCGCTCAATCCCCCGTGCCGCGATCGCCTCCGCGACATTTTCAAGGAGTTCAACTCCAACCACCGGGCGCGGGCGGCGGTGTTGACCGCCACCGGCGACAAACTGTTCTGCCCCGGCGCCGATCTCAGTCACAAGTACCAGAGTGATCGGGCCGACGATCTCCCCGAGCGGGTGATCGGCGACCCGCGTCAGATGATGCTCGACGGGCAATACACGCTGTTCCCTGCCATCCTCGACTGCGAGATTCCGGTTGTAGCAGCAGTCAACGGGACCGCAGCGGGGATGGGAGCGCATCTCGCCCTCGCCTGCGACCTGGTGATTTGCTCTGAGAAAGCCAAGTTCGTTGAAGTTTTCGCCCGCCGAGGACTCGTGCCTGATGCGCTTGGGCCGTGGTTGTTGCCGCGCATCATTGGAGTACGCCGCACCATGGAGCTCATGCTCTTCGCCGAGGACCTGCTTCCGGATCAGGCACTCGAATGGGGGCTTGTCAACAAGGTGGTAGGACCCGATGAATTGGAGTCAGCGGCAAGCGACTGGGCCGAGCGGCTCGCCGCCGGCCCCACCCGATCATTCGGTTTCACCAAATGGCTGGTCAACCAGAGCCTTGATAGCGACAGGGCCACAATGGCCCATAACGAAGCCCTGGCAGTGGAACTGAACACCTATACAGCGGACTCTGAAGAAGGAGTCGCCAGTTTCCGCGAACGCCGAGAACCGAAATGGAAGGGCTACTGAAACTCCACGGCCAGTCGCTCAACCCCGCGAATGGTGATGCGCTGTCTCCATACTTCCTCGCCAACAGACCAACTCTGGTACCGACTCAGCAGGCGTTCCAGAACCACCTGTCCCTCAAGCCGGGCCAGAGCCGCGCCGAGACAGTAGTGGATCCCGGACCCGAACGAGAGAAGCTGGGTGTCGCGACGTGTGATGTCGAAGCGGTCGGGATCGGCGCAAACGAACGGGTCGCGGTTGGCCGCGGCCAGCAACATGAGCGTCGCTGAACCCGCCTCGATTGTCGTGTCACCGACTTCGACGTCTTCGAACGTGTAACGGCCATCAACCTGCACTGGCGGGTCGTAGCGCAGCACCTCCTCCACCGCACCCGGAATCAGGGAATGATCGTCTCGCAGCAACTGGAGTTGATCCGGGTGAGCTGCCAAGGCTCTCACCATGTTGCTGAGCAACTGCGTGGTCGTCTCAAAACCAGCCGCATAGATCAACAACACATTTGAGATCACTTCGTTCTCACTCAACCGGTCTTCTCCGTCGCTGGCTTGAATCAGACCCGTGAGCAGATCATCTTGAGGGTCGGCTCTCCGTGTCTCGATCAGATCAGAGAAGTACGCCCGGGCTTGTCGAGATGCTGCTTCTGCTCTGTCGATCTCTTCTGGGGTCGAAACCGGTTCAAGGGTGGCAGACAGATCAGCGATAAGCGGCCGAAGCCAGTCACGGTCGGCTTGCGGCACACCCACCAGCGCACTGATCACGTTTGCCGGCAGCGGGAAAGCTACGGCGTCGACAAAGTCACCGCTACCGCCCAGCTCATCGAGGAGTTCATCGGTCATGGCCGCAACCTCTGGACGCAACCGTTCGACTCGTCGTGGTGTGAACGCCCGACTGACAAGACCTCGAATTCGCGTGTGGTCCGGTGGGTTCAGAAACAACATTGAAACGGCAGCTTGTTCAACCTCCCGACGAGGACTGCCGTCGATAGACACCGGTCCCACGGACGCCTGGTCCGGTGGGCTTCCGCAACGAGGATCTCTCAACAAGCTTCTGGCGTTCTCAAATCCAGAAATTACCCAGGTACCGCTGGTTTGGGTTCGAAACAGCGGTGCCGTCTCGCGCAGCTGCCGATAAAGCGGGTACGGATCCGCTATCGCCGACGGATCAACCATCAATGTCATCAGCAGTTCGTCGGGAGTCACTGCCGGAACGTTACTGGTTCATCGAGCCAGTGCCGCAGCGATCTCAGCGGCGACGCGGGCGTTGTCTTGGGCCAAAGCAAGGTTGGCCTCGACGCTGACCCCGTCGGTCGCCGCGGCGATCGCGTCGAGAAGCACCGGTGTAACCGCAGGACCGCGCAAACTCCGCTGTTCTACCAAGGCGAGCGCCGAGCCAAGCGCCCGGTCGATCGGCTCAGGATCAAGTTCTGCGCCCACCGGAATCGGGTTGGCCACCAAAATACCGCCCGGATGGCCGAGCGCCGCAGAGGCTCGCAGCATGGCCGCCACATCGTCGCCGCTGTTCACGACAGTCGGCACGTCAAGCCCGCTGTCGCGTACATAGAACGCTGGAAACCGATCTGTCTGCCAGCCCACCACCGGCACCGCCAGGGTCTCCAGATATTCCAGCGTCCGCGGCAAGTCCAGAAAGGCCTTTGCGCCTGCGGACACCGTGACCACCCGATGACGAGACAGTGCGACAAGGTCCCCGCTCACGTCCCCGGTGACCTCAGCGCCGCGGTGAACCCCGCCGATTCCACCCGTGGCAAAAACTTCTATGCCTGCACGTGCCACCAGAGTCAGCGAAGCGCTGACGGTCGTGACTCCAACATCAAGGCCGCCCGAAACAGCCCCAGCCAAGTCTCGAGCGGCAACTTTCCGGGTACCAGCGAAGACTCGATCAAGGTCACTCGTTTCGACGCCCACCACGGCCACACCGTCGACCACAGCAGTCAGCGCCGGGACCGCGCCGCCGTCGCGGACCGCTGTGACACAACGATCAAAGCACTCCCGATTGGCCGGCGACGGCAGGCCCAGGCCGCTGAAGATCGTGGACTCGAAAGCCACGACCCGACGATGCCCCTCCAGCGCCGCGGCGACTTCGTCGCCAACTCGAAAGAACTTTGCACCTTCGGCCACGACCGAAGCCTATGGCCTCTGTTGCAGGTAGTGCAGACACATGGGTAGGCAGGCAAGCGCAGAGTGCGCTATCAATAACCCCGTGATCGAGACACTCAAACAGACATGGGCGGAACTAACCGCGAAAGGTTCTCCTTTCGCATGGTCGACTCAAGAGGTTCGCGGCATCCCGATGCGAGTCTTCGACACCGCCCCTCCAAATATGCGATTTGTCTGGGAGCTGTCGGCTCAATTCGCCGACCGGCCCTACATCGTGTTTGAAGACGAGACCATTACGTACGGCGAAGCGCACGCGATGGTCCGATCACTGGCCCACTGCCTGGTCGACGAGCATGGCGTCGGTCCCGACGACCGGGTCGCGATCGCCATGCGCAACTACCCTGAGTGGGCTTTGGCCTACTGGGCAACGATAGCAGTCGGTGCTTCCGCGGTGGGAGTCAACGCTTGGTGGACCGCATCCGAACTCGAATATGCACTCAACGATTCACGTCCCAAGGTGCTGATCGCCGATGACGAACGTCTCGAACGGGTACTGGAGGTGCTCCCGGCGGTACGAGCCGAAGCGCCCATGCACATCATTTCGGTGCGCAGTGAACGGGAATTGCCCCACGACGCCTCGCGCTGGGCAGACCATGTAGTCGTCTCCGGCGCACCAGATGAACTTCCACCCGCTGAGATCGCACCCGACGACGACATATGCATCTTCTACACCTCGGGAACGACCGGCTTTCCCAAGGGAGCGCAACTGACCCATCGCGGTTCGGTGCACAACGTGCTGCACCTCGCTTTCGCCAACGCCGCCGCTGCGGCGGCAACCGCCAAGATCGCCGCAGCCGAAAGCGGTGCTGCCGGCGGCGACGACTCCGGTGCCCCGGGTCAAGACGACGAACCCGCCCAAGCGGTCATCATGGTGCCCACACCGTTGTTCCATGTGACGGCCAACAACTGCGTGCTTCATCCCGCAACCATCTCCGGCGGCAAGATGGTGATGATGTACCGGTGGGATACGGCACGAGCGATCGAGTTGATCGAACGCGAAAGCGTCAACATGTTCACCGGCGTGCCGACCATGAGCCGCGAAATGTTGGCACACCCTGATTGGCAGACCCGTGACACATCCAGCTTGGCTGCGTTGGGCGGCGGCGGCGCGGCCATCCAACCAGACCTCGTTGAGAAGATCGACAACGCACCCGGAGACGTCAAGCCGGCGACCGGTTATGGGCTCACCGAAACCAGCGGCGTCATCACCGCGGTGAGCAATGCCTTCTTTTCGGCTCGGCCAACCTCGGCCGGCCTGGTCATGCCGACTTTCGAATACAAAGTGATCGACGCCGACGGCGACGAGGTGCCGACAGGTGAGCGGGGTGAGCTGTGCGTCAAAGGACCTGCGGTCGTCAAGGGTTATATCAACCGCCCGGAAGCGACGGCCGAGGCCATTGTTGACGGCTGGTTTCGCACTGGAGACATCGTCTACCTCGATTCGGATGAGTTCGTTCACATCGTCGACCGGGCCAAGGACATGGTGTTGCGCGGTGGCGAAAACGTCTACTGCGCTGAGGTGGAGGCAGCGATCTACGAACACCCTGATGTGGCGGAGGCCGCCGTGTTCGGGGTGCCCGACGACCGGCTCGGCGAAGCAGTCGGCGCAGCGATCTATTTGGCAGACGACGCCACTATGGACGAGTCGGAACTAGCCGCCCATCTGGCGCCGTTGATCGCCAAGTTCAAACAACCAACCCATGTCTGGTTCATTGACGAGCCGATTCCACAGAATGCAAACGGCAAGTTCGTGAAACGCCGGCTCCGGGAGCAGCTCCTCGCCGGCCAGTAGTGCTAGCGGTCCTGCATGAAGGGAAAGTCCCGGCGGACTTGGGCTACGACTGCGGGGGAGACTTCGGCGCAAATTGTTGTTTCTTCCTCTGGCGTTGCCTCGACCATCTCCCCAAGCGGGTCGATGATGCGAGTGTCGCCGGAATAGTCGAGGCGCCCGGCCGATCCGACTCGATTTACGCCTATCACGTAAGCCTGGTTCTCGATTGCGCGGGCCCTCAGCAGCGTCATCCAGTGTTCGCGACGCGCCTTGGGCCAGTTGGCCGGTACCACGAAGCAGTCGGTTGTGGCCGCCTGCTCCCAGAACAGATCGGTGAAACGCAGGTCGTAGCAGATGAGCGGGGTCACCCTCACGCCTTCGACATCGACCGTGATCGTGCCGCGCCCTGCGGCGTAGTGGCGATCTTCTTTGGCATAGGTGAAGGGGTGGATCTTGGAGTAGCGGTGGTCTTCTCCGGCGGGTCCAGCGAGCAGCAGACGGTTGGTCGGGAGGGTGTAGCCGTCGGTTCGCTCGGGGAATGACCCCGTGATCCAAGCTCCGGTCGCAGCAGCCAGCTCTTGCATGAACGTGGCCGTGGGACCGTCGGGAGCTTCGGCTATGTCGGCGGAGTTCATCGAGAATCCGGTCGACCACATCTCACTCAACACCACCAGCGATGCCCCGTTTGCGACCGCTGCTTCGACCCGCGGACGCAACCGTTCGAAGTTGCGTTGCGGGGCCTCCCACTCAATGTCGTGTTGAATTGCCGCAACCAACATCAGCTCGCCCCGTTCGTTCGGTCTCGGAGCCGGGCAAGTCGACGGCTTGCCTCGTCGAGGACTTCATCGCGCTTGCAGAAGGCGAAGCGGACCAGCTGTCGGCCGGCCTCGGCGTCATCGTAGAAGACCTGTGTGGGAATCGCGACCACACCGCAACGCTTCGGGAGCGACATGCAGAAGTCGATGCCATCGGCCTCGCCCAAAGAGCCGATATCAGCGGTGACGAAATAGGTGCCCTGTGGCACGATCACGTCGAAGCCGGCCGCATCAAGCCCATCGGTGAGCCGGTCTCGCTTCGACTGCATCTCCGCGGTGTAGCTGTCGAAGAAATCATCACCGAGGCGCAGCCCGACCGCGACGGCCGGTTGCAGCGGTGCACCACTCACAAACGTCAGAAACTGTTTGGCGGTGCGTACCGCATTGATCAGTTCGGCGGGACCGCAAGCCCAGCCGATTTTCTAACCGGTGAACGAGAAGATCTTTCCGGCGGACGAGATCGTGATGGTTCTCTCTGCCATCTGAGGCAATGTGGCTAGAGGTATATGTTCGGCGTCGTCGAACACGAGATGTTCGTAGACCTCGTCGGTCACCGCGATGACTTCGTTCTCGATGCAGACACGGGCGATGATCTCGAGCTCCTCGCGAGAGAAGACCTTGCCGGTCGGGTTGTGGGGTGAGTTGAGCAGCATCAGCTTCGTGTTGGGGGTGAACACGGCTTCGAGCTCGTTCGGGTCGAACGCGAAATCGCGGCCGCGCAGAGTCACGACCCTGCGCTGCGCACCGCTCATGGCGATCCCGGCTGCATAGGAGTCGTAGTAGGGCTCGAAGGTGACTACTTCATCGCCTGGCCCCGTCAAAGACAACATTGCCGCGGCCAAGGCTTCTGTGGCGCCCGCGGTGATCAGCACTTCGCTCGCGGGATCGAAGCTCTGGCCGCGGAAACGAAGACGGTGTTCGGCAACCGCAACGCGCAGCGGCTCTATGCCCGGCAGAGGCGGGTATTGGTTGTGACCGTTCTTGATAGCGTCGATGGCCGCTTGCGAAACGGCCACCGGGCCGTCGCTGTCCGGAAACCCCTGCCCCAAATTGACCGATTGGGTCTCAATGGCGAGAGCCGACATCGCCGTGAAGATCGTCGTGCCGAAGCCCTGCAGGCGTTGCGTGAGATACGGCACCGGTTCCATCTGCGCGATCTTACGGCCTGCTCTGACGAAGCTCTTACCCCGGGACCGGACGGTCCCGGCTCTTTCGCGTTCAGCCTTGAAGGAGCGGACTGAAAAAGCTCAGCGCTCGCGGAGCTCAGCCGTCGATCGTCGGCAGGCGGAACCCCACAGCCGCGCCGCCCTCGGGCGAATCCGTCACAAACACCGAACCGCCGTGCACCTCGACGACGTCTCCAACGATTGCCAAACCCAGACCCGAACCGGGCAGCGCCTGGCTCGGTTCGAGCCGATGGAATCGAGCAAACACAACCTTTCGCTGAGCTTCGGGAATGCCGGGGCCCTGGTCGTGGACCGCAAACATCCCGCCATCGACCACCACACGGATCGCAGAACCAGCCGGGGAGAACTTTGCTGCATTGTCGACAAGGTTGCGCATTGCCCGTGCCAGAGCCTCAGGACGCGCGTCGAGCATCAGCGAGCGTTCGATCGACACCTCGATGTGGCGCTCAGTGCGACGACGCGCCCGGTCGACCACCGGCAGAGCGATCTCTTCGAGCGTCAACGGAACCGGGTCCTCATCGGTTCGGACGTCAACGGCAAGCTCAACGAGTTCGGCGACCAGATCCGACAACTCAGACAGTTCGGCATCCAGATCACCGATTATCGCGGCATGGTCCTGGTCGTCGAGCTCGTGGCCACGGCTCAGCACATCGATGTTGGCGCGCAGACTCATCAACGGAGTACGCAGTTCATGACTCGCATCCATCACCATCTGATGCTGTTGCCGACGAGAAACGGCAAGCGCGTCTAGCATCGTGCAAAAACTCGAAGCCAAACGGCCCACCTCGTCGCTCCCTGTTCGCTCAACTTCAAGCGACAGGTCTCCCGACTCCGCAACGTTCTCTGCTACCTCGGTCAGTCTTCGAATCGGCTTCGCAACTGCACCGGCAATGATCCATGCGGCGAGCGCCGCGCCGATGATCGCCGCAGCGCCGATGAGTCCGGTCCGCATAGCCAGATCGGCGAGTACCGCCTCAACTTCGTCGAGAGGACGCGCGATCTGAATGAAACCAGTGTCTCCCAGCGCAATGGTCATCACTCTTATCGACCCCGAAGAACTCGAACCGTCGTGCAGCACCGCCTTCTCGTAGGCCGCCTCCAACAAGGACGCGTCCGTCGCCGCGCTGAACTCTTTTTCGAACACGCCGATCACCGCGCCCTTGGGATCGAGCACTCTAACCAAGGCATCAAATGCCACCAGGTTCTGGAAGGGGTCAACCCGACCGGACCTCAAGAAGTTGCCTTCACGCCGGAGCCGGATCAAGGCGCCCACATCAAGGCCGTCGACCCGCTCCGCCCCGAGCGCGGAGACGATCAGCGAGCGCTCCAACAGATCGGCGTCGACTTCCGCGATCAAAGAAGACTCCGTGGTTCGGTGAAGCGAAAAACCCACGGCCACCACGACCAGAGTCACAACACCCGCCACCGCCAGCGCAATGCGCAAGCGCAAGCTCAACGGGGGTCAGTCCTCAACACGTAGCCTGCTCCGCGCACAGTGTGCAGCAGGCACCCCCCGCCTCGAGCCTGGAGTTTCTTGCGCAGGTAGCCGACATAGACGTCGAGCGTCTTGGAATCATTGTCGAGTTCGCCTCCCCACACGTCCTCATAGAGTTGCTCACGGCTCAACACCACGCCCGCATTGAGCAGAAGGACTTCAAGCAGATCAAACTCGGTCCGACTCAATTCCAACGACAAACCACCGCGCGACACCTGTCGGCCGTTCACATCCATCGTCAAATCACCCAGCGTCAACCGTCCCTGCGCGCCGGTCGAAACGGTCCGCAAGCGGGCCCGCAACCGCGCCAGCAGCTCTTCGAGGGCGAACGGCTTAACAAGATAATCGTCGGCTCCGGCATCGAGCCCTTTCACCCGGTCAGTGGTTTCGTGGCGGGCCGTGAGCATCAAGATGGGTGTGTCGTCGTTGGCGGCGCGCACCGAACGGCACACCGACAAACCGTCCACATCGGGCATCGACACATCCAAAAGCAACAGGTCCGGTCGCCGCTGCGCGTGCAGTTCGAGGGCTTTGGCGCCGTTGGGCGCCGTGAGCACCTCGTAGCCTTCAAGCGCCAACGCCCGCTGCAGAGACTCGCGAATCCGACGGTCATCGTCGGCAAGCAAAATGGTCGTCACGCTCCCAGCGTTGCACACAATGGTAAGAATCGGGTGAGATCGCCGTCACACACGCGAAGACATCGCTGGCAGTGGGCGCCGATAGGGTCGGGCGGTGCGCATTTTGGTAACAAACGATGACGGCATCGATTCGATCGGGCTGCATGTGCTCGCTCGGACCATGCGGCGCTTCGGCGATGTGGTCATCGCTGCACCCGACTCGGAGTACTCCGGATACGGCGCGGCGATCGGCTCCATTTGGCGCATGACACCCGAGGTGCACCGCACGCATATCGACGGTATCGACGAAGCATGGTCGGTCACCGCAGCACCAGCATTGTGCGCCATGTTCGGACGGCTCGGCGCGTTCGGCGACATCGACCTCGTGGTCTCCGGTATCAACCCCGGCGCCAACGTGGGACGCAGCGTCTACCACTCCGGGACGGTCGGGGCATGCCTCACTGCTCGCAACGGGGGAATCAACGCAGTCGCAGTCAGCCAGTCCATCGACGACTGGGGCGTTGAAGGCCAGGGCTGGGAAGCCATGCTCGCCAACCAGCATTGGCAGGGAGCTGCCGATGTCGCCGCGGTTGTGGTCGAGCAGTTGGTCAAAGACCTGCCGACCGACCCGGTGGTGATCAACATCAATGTGCCGAACCGTCCCGCGGCAGAGATGGAAGGGTGGAAGCGCACAAGAGTCTGCTCGGCTCCGCCACGCTCAATAGCTTCAGCGTCGCTCGTGTCCAAACCGGGCCACGACGGCACTTTCACCGTCGACATGTCCTGGGGCGAGCCGATCGACACTCCGACCGAGGACGACACCGGTGCTGTCATGGCCGGTTACGCCTCGGTGACCTGGTTGAACCGGCTTGAGGGCGAAACGCCCGACGCACCCGTCGCATCGAGTGCTGAATCGGCGCTTGATGATCTCTTCGGCTGACTTCGATGCTCACCGCGTCGGGTTTGGCCAAGTCATATGGCCCTCGTGAACTCTTCCGCGACGTAACGCTGCTGCTCACCGCCGGACGAAGGATCGCTCTGGTCGGCGGCAACGGCACCGGGAAGACCACGCTGATCGAGATCCTCATGGGCACAGAGGCGCCCGACTCCGGTTCGGTGACAAAACCCCGGGACATGACCTTGGGTTATCTCCCCCAGGATCTTGTCGGCGCCTCTAACAGAACAGTGATTGCCGAGGTGGTCAGCGGTGCCGGAGAACTGGCGGTCCTCGCAGATCGTCTCAACGAACTCGAAACTCAAATGAGCGACCCCGACCAGGACCAAGAGCAGATTCTGGAAGATTACGGGGAGGCCCAGAGCCGATTCGAGTCGATGGGCGGTTACGCCCTTGAGTCCGATGCCCAGAAAGTGCTCGCCGGACTCGGTTTCGCCGAAACTGATGCTGACCGCAGTGTGACCGAACTCTCCGGCGGTTGGCGCATGCGCGTCGCGTTGGCCCGTCTGTTGTTGGCCAAACCCGACGTGCTGATCCTCGACGAGCCGACCAACCATCTAGACGTCGACTCTGTCGCCTGGCTCGAACAACAGCTTGCTGCCTGGCCCGGTGCTCTGCTTTTCGTCAGCCACGACCGCGACTTCATCGACGCCATCGCTGACCGGGTGGTCGAGTTGGCCGAAGGCACTGCGCTTGAGTACGTGGGTGGTTTCGCCGAATTCGTGGTCGCCCGCGAGGAACGCCTGGCGCGGATCGAGGCCGCCGCAGCCGGCCAGGCTCGAGAGGTGGCCAAAGTTGAGCGTTTCATCAATCGGTTCCGCTACAAGGCCTCCAAGGCCCGCCAGGTCCAGAGCCGGGTCAAGACCCTCCAGAAACTGGAGATGATCAAAATCCCCGACCGCAAGGAGCTGGTGGCCCGGTTCGCGTTTCCGGAGCCGCCTCGGTCTTCGCGGGTCGTCGCCGAGTTTCAAAACACCAGCGTCGGCTACGACGACATACCTGTCGTGTCAGACGTGACGCTGACCGTGGAACGAGGCGAGACGGTGGCCCTCGTCGGACCCAACGGCGGCGGAAAAACCACTCTGTTGAGGCTCATCCTGGGGCAACTCGAACCCACTGAGGGAACTGCCCGACTCGGCAACAACGTGAGCGTGGCCGCTTTTCATCAACATCAGGCCGATGAGCTCGACGGCTCCAAGACCGTCATCGAGTTGTTCTCCGGCGGGATCGACCCAGGCAAACGAAACCTGCGGACAGTGCTCGGCTCGTTCGGTTTTCCCGGCGACGCCGCGGATCGCCGGGTGCAGGACCTCTCCGGTGGTGAATGCACCCGGTTGGCTCTTGCTCGAACCATGATCGAGCCGGCCAACCTGCTGGTCCTCGACGAGCCCACGAACCATCTGGACCTGCCGAGTTGTGATGTTCTCGAAGACGCTCTGACGGCCTACCCAGGCACGGTTCTGTTGGTCACCCACGACCGCCACCTGATCCGCAACGTGGCCGACGCCGTCATTGAAGTGCGCCACGGCAAGGCCCAATGGCACGCAGGTGTGCCAGATGAAGTTCTGACTCCTGCGGACCCCAGCAAGTTCGGAACAGCGAAGCCGGCCTCGAAGAAGTCGTCGAACCCTCGCACACAACATCGCCGCGAGACGGCGCAAGCCCGCCAAGCGACCGCCGAGCTCCGCAAGCAGGTGTCTCGTCTGGAACGCAACTTGGCCAAGACCGATGCAGTGGTCGCCGACCTGGAGATGCGATTGGCTGACCCCGAGATCTGCGATGATCCTGAAGAACTCCAAAGACTCGCCGCGCTGTACGACGAAGCCACCGCCCAGGCCGCCACCTTGTTGCATGACTGGACCGAAGCCGCCGAACAACTCGAAACCACCGACTGACGCAGCCCGAAACTGTCGGTACAGCACTATCCACCCTATGATTACGGGTATCCGAGCGAAACCGATTCTTGCTTTATCCTAGGTCATGAGTACGGCTGAATCAGAAACCGCGTCAAGCGTCTGGCACATTGATGTCGGGAAGCGCTCGCTGCCGATCCGTGTGTGCCGCACCGTATCAACCCTGATTATCGCCCTGTTGACCATGGGCGGAGCTGTGTCGCCATCGAATCGCGTGTGGAAGATCGTCGAAACCGATACCGGTCGTGTTTTGACCACCGTGAAGAGCACGTACGGCGACGAAGGCGATCCTGGTGCCGCATTAGAGGCCGATCTCGAAGTGTTCTCGCCGGCCGAGTTCGCCGCGCGTTGGGGTTTCGCCGCGGACATCTGACGACTTCGTGTTGCGCTCCTCGCCCCAAAGTGTGCTGTGGCCAGCGTACCTGTTCTTCGTGGCCTGGCTATTCCTACCGGGCTATGCCCAACTGCTGGCCGAGGCACTCCCAATCAACGACACCGATGTCGACCGGATCCTGTTGTTCGCCACAATTCTGGCAGGACCGCTCGCCTTTTGGTCCGGCGTCAGGGGCGGTCCGCTGTTGTTGTCGGAGCCTACTGTCATATTCGATTTGGTCTTGGACCGCGGAGCAGCGCCCCTGGGCGCGGCCATCGTGCGCCAAGCCTTGCTGACATCGGGTGTCGGAGGTATAGCCGGCGCGTGTATCGCTTCGATGAGCCTCGACAACGAATACGTGCTCGAGAAGATCGTGTCAGCCACAGTTCGTGGTCTCGGTGTCGGAATGATGGTCATGGCGCTGGCCGTGCTGTGGAGCACAACCGGTGAACGATGGTTCGCAGATCGCGTGCTGGCCGTATTGTGCTCAGCATTGCCTGTGGCTGGAATCGCGCTGGCCCCGCCGCGAAGCGCTGTGGTTTCGCTGTCCGCTTTGGCAGCAGGGTTTGTCGCGACCGGCATCGCTGTGTGGCGCAGCGTCTCTATTCCCGTGCCGGTTCTGTGGACGCGGTCTCAAGGTTTGACTGACCTGAGGGTGAGTGCTGGTTTGTTGGACATGCGCAGCGTTATCTCCGAATTGCGCTTCTTTCGGGACGGACCTCGGATCTACCGCCGAATTGGTATTTTCGAACCACAACGTCCGCTCTCCGTTTGGCGGTCTGTTCGATCCTTCTCAAGCGCCCCTGCGGTCGCTTTGGTCCGAGTAGTCGTGATCGCCCCTCTCATCGCGCTGGTCTTCGCAAGCATAAGCGGAGCCAATGCCGGGTTCATACTGGGCGCAACCCTTTTGTTCATCGCTGGTATCGACATTGGCACTCCCTTGGCGTCTCTCTCCGCTGAGCCAAGGCTGTCGCACATTGGCGCTGCGAGGTGGGCCATGTTTTCGGGCGGACATCTAGCAGTGAGTTTGGCAGCGGTGGGTTCCTTGGCACTGGCCGGTTGGGCTCTGGCCAACCTTCGGGGCGCCGCTCCCCCTCTGTGGCCTTGGCTCGGTCTTGCAGCAGGCGTAACAGTTGCCACTTCTCTGCAGGCCCGTAACGGACCACCCAATATCGAACAAATACTGGACACAGTCGGTTTTTCCGGACTCGGCGGCACGCTCGCGGTGCGTAGCCTCATCCCCTTCATCGTCGCCGGGGCCGCTGTCATAGGCATGAGCCGCTGGGCCCAAAAAGAGACGACGCTCATCGACGGGCTGTGGATCGCGGTCGTTAGTTTCGCCGTGTTAGCGGTGCTCAAGCCGATAAAGGTCACACAATGAACTCGCTCTCCTCCAAGGTCGAACTCTCGATCCATGATCTCACCGTGCGTCACGGAACTCACCTGGCGCTGTCCGTCCCTGATGAGGTGCTGACCGGACCGGGCCTAGTCGCCCTCGTAGGCCCCAACGGTGCCGGCAAGACCACGCTCCTTCAGGTGCTGTCCGGATTGGCAGTTCCAAAAACAGGCACCGTCACTCTCGACGGCCACAACGTGCAACAAGGTCCGACCCGCGCCACGATCGCGTTCGTACCCGATCGCCCAGTCTTGTTCGACGACATCACGTTGGCCGACACGCAGAATCATGTCGTCACCCTCGCGCACTGCCAATCTCCAGATCTTCTCGGTGCAGAGCTTTGGGAAGGGTTCGCGCTCAGCGAGCTGGCTAAACGCTTCCCATCCCAACTCAGTCGCGGCCAACGGCAGAAAGCAACGCTTGCTATCGCGCTCTCGCGACCCGCCAATCTCGTGCTGCTCGACGAACCGACCATCGCCTTGGACGACACCGCCCGGTCAGTCCTGCTCAGCGCTCTCGACACAGCAGCCCAAAGGCGTCTCATAATCTTCGCTACTCACGACGAAGACTTGGCTTCCACAGCACAACTGACCCTTCAACTGCGAGACGGCGAACTAATCGATGACTGACCGAACAACTCTGGAACGCTGATTGACCAGCCGCGCGATCGTGCCGTGTGAGCCATTGCGAATCGGCCTCCGGGCCGGTGGTATGGTGCCGCCGTGAACGCGTCTGGATCGGCTTTGTGGTCGCCGTCGGCAGCCCGCGCCGACCGCACCAACATGGCTGCGTTCGCGGCCCGTCACGGGTTCGCGACTTATGAAGAGTTGCACGCCTGGTCAGTTGCAAAGCCAGCTGATTTCTGGGCTGCGGCCTGGGATGAACTGGGCATGGTCGGCGATCGGGGCAACCGGATCATCGAAGGGGCGGAGCCATTCTGGAAAACTCGGTTCTTTCCCGACGCTTCCCTCAACGTGGCCGAGAACCTGCTGGCTTCCGTGGCAAGCAACCAGCCCGCGTTGTTGTCGTTCGGCGAAGACCCCTCGTTCTACAAAGAGATCAGCGGCAGTGAACTTCGGCTGCTTGTCGGGCGACTCCAGGTCGCCATGAGACGAGCGGGCGTGGGCCCCGGAGACTGTGTCGCCGCATGGCTGCCGCACATCATCGAGACCGTCGCCGTGATGTTGGCGACCGCCTCGATCGGGGCGGTGTTCACCTCGACCTCACCCGATTTCGGGGTCGACGGGGTGGTCGACAGGTTCGGTCAGGTCAAGCCGAAACTCTTGTTCGCGTGCGATGCCTACAGCTACAACGGCAAGACCCACGACCGGCTCGAGCCGCTTGGCGCCCTCCGGGCTGCGCTCCCGTCGGTGGAGCAGACCGTCGTCGTACCGCATCTGGGCGACGGTGGCCTCCGGGGCGCAGCCGATGCCGTCGCACTGGACGACTTTGTCGACGGCATCGAGCCGACCGAGCCGACATTCACCCGTTTCGGTTTCGATCACCCCTGGTACGTGCTGTTCTCCTCAGGAACCACCGGAAAACCGAAGTGCATCGTCCACCGCAGCGGCGGGGTCCTGCTGAAACACTTGGTTGAACATCAACTGCACTGCGACATCAGAAGCGGCGACCGGGTGTTCTACTACACCACCGCCGGGTGGATGATGTGGAACTGGCAGGTCTCCGGTCTGGCTTCAGGGGCGACCCTCGTGCTCTACGACGGCGCGCCCATGTACCCAGACGGCAACCGGCTCTTCGACCTGGCCGACAGCGCCGAGATCACTCTCTTCGGCACCTCTGCGAAGTTCATTGAAGCCCTCGGCAAGTCCGATCTGCGACCTGTGGAAACACATGACCTCACCAGCGTCCGAACCATGACATCCACCGGTTCTCCGCTTTCGCCCGAAGGCTTTCGGACCGTTTATGAGCGGGTCAAACCAGACCTGCATCTGGCCTCGATCTCAGGGGGCACTGATCTTTGCGGATGTCTCGTCGCCGGCGATCCGACCAGCCCGGTCTACGCGGGTGAGATCCAGCGCGCCGCGCTGGGGCTTGATATTGATGTGGTCGACGAACTCGGCAACTCACTGGACGCTGGGGTCAGAGGTGAGTTGGTGTGTCGCAACGCGTTCCCGTCGATGCCCCTCGGTTTTGGCGACGACCCCGACGGTGCCCGTTACAAGGCAGCCTATTTCCAGCGAATTCCGGGGGTCTGGCACCAAGGAGACTTCGCTGTACGGACCGAACACGGTGGGTTCATTATCCATGGCCGTTCTGACTCCACCCTCAATCCAGGGGGTGTCCGCATCGGCACAGCCGAGATATACCGCCAGCTCGACAAGGTCCCAGAAGTGGTCGAGAGCGTCGTTATCGGCCAAAGGCACGAAAGCGACACCCGTATCGTCTGTTTCGTCGTGTTGGCCGAGGGATCTTCGTTGGATGAAGAACTCACGAATCGAATCAAGACCACCGTACGCACCGGCGCGACTCCACGACATGTCCCGGCGGTGATCGGTCAGGTCATCGAGATTCCCCGCACCCGTAGCGGCAAGATCGTCGAGTTGGCAGTCAAGGCCGTCGTAGACGGCGACGAAGTCACCAATACCGAAGCGTTGGCCAACCCGGAGGCTCTGGACGAGTTCCGCAACCACCCGGCAATTCCGGAGTCCCGCTTGGATTGACCCGTGGGCACAGTAAAGTCGCCGTATGGCCAGCGTCGAAGTGTCAAACGGGATAACCATCGAATACGAAATGCGAGGGGATGGCGAGCCGATCCTGTTCATAATGGGACTCGGTGGGCAGCTCATCGACTGGCCTGAGGAGTTCGTCGACCTGTTCACAGCCCGCGGCTACCAGGTCATCCGCTTCGACAATCGCGATGCGGGCCTGTCGTCTCAATCTGATTGGGAACCGCCGACGATGCGCAAGTCGATGATGTCGATGCTGAGCAGACGGCCTCTTCGCGGCGTCGGTTACACGGTTGAGGACATGGCGGTTGACGCCGCCCAACTGCTGGGCGTTCTCAACATCGATTCGGCGCACGTCGTCGGGATCTCGATGGGCGGCATGATCGCCCAGGCGATGGCCGTCAACCACCCGAACAAGGTGCGCAGCCTCTGCTCGATCGCCAGCAAACCCGGAGATCCCAAATCTGGAGGCATTGCACCGTCGCTGATCCGCAAGCTCTGGAGAAGACCAGAACCGACGATCAAGAGCGCGGCGGACGAATCGGTGAGGATTTTCCGAGCCATCTCGGGCGATCACTTCGACGCAGAGAGCCACCGCTTGAACGCGACCGCTTCAGTGCAGCGAAGCTTCACTCCCACTGGTACCGCTCGCCAGGCTGCTGCCATCGGCGCCAGCCCGGATCGCACGAAGCGACTCGCGCAGGTGACCGTTCCGACGCTCGTGGTTCACGGTATGAAAGACCCGCTCGTGAAACCCAGCGGCGGTATCGCCACCGCACGGGCGATCCCCAGTTCTCGCCTGTTGATGCTGCCCGACACGGGCCACGACCTGCCCCGCCCACGCTGGCAGGAGCTGTGCGACGTGATCGTTGCCAACATTGAGCGCGCCCGCGCGCTCACGCCGACACCGTGAGCTTCAGCGGAACTGCTTCAGACTGACGGCGTCGGGTTGGTCGGAATCGTCGATCGTTTGGCGCGGAGGATCTGGGTGCCGGTGTCGGCCACGAACGCAATGAGTGCCAGCCAGATACAGACGAAGCCGACTGCCTGTCCACCGCTCCAGGATTCGTCCCACAACAGCGCTCCCAAGAAGAACTGGATCGTCGGCGCAAGGAACTGGAGCATGCCGACGACCCAAAGTTCGATACGCCGCGCGGAAGCAGCAAACAACAGCAGCGGTGCGATGGTCATCGCTCCTGCGCCTATCAGCCAGATATCGAGACCGACGTCGGACAGACCGAAGACGCCGTCACCGCTGAGCGCCCTGAATCCCAGCAGGCACAACACGACAGGCAGCAGCACGAGCATCTCCAGAGTCAAACCGTCAATGGAACCCGCCGGCGAAGTCTTGCGGAAAAGACCATAGACCGCGAACGAACCTCCCAGATAGAGCGCCGCCCAGGGAACACCGCCAACGTCGAGAGCCAGCACAAGCACCCCGCACGCGGCCACACAAACCGTCAACATCGGCACGAGCCGCAGGCGTTCCCGGAGCACGACCACACCGAGCAGAACGTTCATCAGCGGAGTCATGAAGTAACCGAGGCTCACCTCCAGGACCCGCTCAGATCCCACCAACCAGATGAAGGTGACCCAGTTGGAGGCCAGCAACAACGACGTCGCCACGAACATGAGTCGAGCCCGCGGTGCAGCAACCAACGACCTCAGCCGCGTCAATGACCCTGTGCCCATCTGCCAGCCAATCAACATCGCAGCCGCGGCCGCAGTGCGCCACAAGATCACGTCGAACACGGGCACGTCGCCTTCGATTCGCCAGTAGATCGGCGAAAGGCCCCACAACAGATAGGCCCCGATACCGAGCAATGCTCCTCTGTTCACCGGCTCACGCTACGCTTACTCGCCAGCCGAAACGCAAGGACCAGAGAAAACTATGAGTCACTCAAGTTCCACAAACAGGGCTGGTGCCAAAGACTCGAGCGAGTGGCGTCAGACGGCGTGCATGTTGTGCAGTATCAACTGCGGCGTGGAGATCAAAATCGACCAGAGACGGATCATTCGGGTACGGGGTGACAAAGCCCACCCGGGATCCAGGGGTTATACCTGCGAAAAAGCGCTGCGCCTAGACCACTACCAGAACGGCGAGGACCGCCTGAGCGCTCCGCTGCGGCGCCGGACCGACGGAACATATGAGGAGATCGACTGGGACACGGCCATTCGCGAAGTGGCCGCCGGGCTGGCCGAAGTCCGTGATGGCCATGGCGGGGAGAAGATCTTCTACTACGGAGGCGGCGCTCAGGGCAACCACCTTCCCGGCGGGTTCTCCGGGGCGACTCGCAAGGCTCTCGGTATGCGCTACCAGTCCAATGCGCTGGCCCAGGAGAAGACCGGCGAGTTCTGGGTCGACGGCCAGCTGTACGGTGCGATGTCGTGCCACACGTCTCCCGACTTCCATCACAGCGAATGCGCCGTCTTCGTGGGCAAGAATCCCTGGCACAGCCACGGTTTCCCTCGGGCCCGGGTGATCCTCAAAGAAATCTCCAACGATCCCGACCGGCACCTGATCGTGATCGACCCGCGCCGCACCGAAACCGCAGATTTGGCGGACATTCATCTCCAGGTGCGTCCAGGCGCCGATGCCTGGCTGCTCGGGGCCATGTTGAAGATCCTTGTCAGCGAAGGGTTGGCGGACCGCAAATGGCTGGCGCGCCACGCCAACCGCTTCGATGACCTGACCGAGATGTTGTCGATCGTCGATATCGAGCAATGGTGCGAGAAAGCCGGCGTGCCCAGCGCCGAGGTGCGTCACGCGACGACCACGATCGCCAACGCCAAGAGCTGCGCCATATTCGAAGATCTCGGCATCCAGATGGCGCCACACTCAACGCTCAATTCGTGGCTCGAGAAGTTGGTTTACATCCTCACAGGCAACTTCGGCAACAAGGGCGGGATGAACCTTCACACGCGCATGGGCAAACTCGCAGGCGGCGGCAGCAAAGGCCAAAGTCCCGTCGGTGGTCACCGAATCCTCGGCGGCCTGATCGCCTGCAACAACATTCCAGGCGAGATCCTCACCGACCACCCAGACCGTTTCCGGGCGATGATCGTCGAGTCCAGCAATCCGATCCACTCCCTGGCCGACTCTCAGCGGATGCGCGAGGCGTTCCGTGCCCTCGACTTCGTGGTGGTCATCGATGTGGCCATGACTGAAACCGCCCGAGAGGCCGACTACGTGCTCCCTGCTTGTTCCCAGTACGAAAAATGGGAAGCCACGTTCTTCACGACCGAGTTCCCCGACAACTACTTCCACCTGCGCCAACCGATCTTCGAACCGCTTGAGGGCACGCTGACAGAAGCAGAAATCCACCGTCGGCTCTGCCGCGAACTCGGCGCTTACGACGACGAGGACCTGGCGCCTCTCAAAGCCGCTGCCGCACAGGGCCGAGAAGCCTACGGCGAGGCGTTCTTCGCCACGCTCGCCGACAACCCCGAACTCGGCAAGTACACACCTGTCGTGCTCTACGAAACACTGGGACCGACTTTGGGTGAGGGCAACGAAGTTGCTGCGGTGATGTGGGGGCTGTCCCAGATTTTCGTGTCCCAAGATCCTGAAGCTGCCCGGCGTGCCGGTATTGAAGGCGAGGGACTTGCGCTGGGAGACGCCTTGTTCGAGAAGATCTTCACTTCTGCCAGCGGCATGGTCTTCTCGACCGATCCTTACGAACAGACTTGGGAACGGATGCGAACGCCCGACCACAAGATCAACCTGATGATCGAAGAGCTGCAGGAGGAGTTCGCTTCGCTGGCGACGACCGATCCCCGCGACCAGAGCGACGACTATCCGTTCGTCCTGTCGGCCGGTGAGCGCCGTTCCTACACGGCGAACACCGCCATTCGAGATCCGCAGTGGCGCCGGAAAAACCCGGGCACAGGTTTGCGGATCAATCCCGAAGACGCTGAAAGTCTCGGTCTGGACGACGGAGGAAAGGTAAGGCTCACAACCAAGCGCGGAGAGACCGTCACCGAGATCGAGATCTCTTCGACGTTGCAACCCGGTCATGTGTCACTGCCCAACGGCCAGGGACTCACTTATCCCAGCGTCGCCGATGAAACCGATCTTGGTGTTTCGCCCAACGAACTGACCTCGGAGGAAGACCGCGACTGGTTCGCGGGGACCCCCTGGCACAAGCATGTGCGGGCCCGACTAGAGAAGGTTTAGCGAGTACTGGAACCGAATCTGCGCTGAACCACTGCGATTGAGGCAGACTTGATTCATGCCCGACACCGTTTCGACCCCGACGATCACCCCGACCGAAGAATCCGTCACCAACCCGGTGACTGACGACGGTGATCACGACCGGTTCTCGCACTACGCGCGCCGCAACGACGTGACCCGCGCCACGGTGGAGGGCACACCCGTGGTCGCGATATGCGGAAAAGTCTGGGTACCGAGCCGCGATCCGCTGAAATACCCGATCTGCAAGACTTGCGCCGAGATCAAGGCCGAGCTTGACGCCCGCAGATCCAACTGACCGCCTAGCGAGTACCCGGCCGAGACAAATGGACACCCACATACGAGGAGTAGCACTGCTGATTCTCCTAGGTGCGGCGTTGTGGGGCGCCGCGAGACTCGCCGGTCCCGTTATTGACGAGGCTTTCGGGGACGAGGGAGCGATTATCGCCCGAAGTCCCGACGAAGACAGCGACAGCTTGAGAATCGGCGAGGTGCCCGGCAACACCGAAGCGCCGTTGACTTTCGACGAGGTCAGCACCCTTCAATGGCTCCTGGGAGTCGAGGGTTTCCTCGACTCCGACTCCGATGTCGACGGCCTGCTCGGACCGATCACCGAAACAGCCATTGTTCGGGCGAAAGCAACCTTCGCGATCCCGACGGCGAGTGATCGCGTCCTTCTGTCGCTGTTGGAGGGACGGAACACGGACCTCTTCGGCTCCGTGGATTCAGCGGAGACAATTCCAATTCAGTAGTCTTGAATCAGATAGGCCGCTTGCGCACTGGTCGCCAACCTGCTTCGTTTGGAGTGAAGATGACCCTGACGGCAATCGAATCTCGAAGCTCTCCCGACCCCCGCGAAACACGCGCCCGCTCACGATGGGGCTGGCCGCTCGCCCGAGAAATCACGATCATCGCCGTCGGTTTGGTTCTCTACCGCCTCGTCCGGCTGTTGGCGATGGACGAACTCGATACGGCGTTGCTCAACTCCCAGCGGATTGTCGACTGGGAGCGGGCAATCGGCATATTCAACGAAGTCGGACTCCAATCGTTGGTGATCGGCAACGACGCCTTGATCTGGGTGCTGAACCGCTACTACTTCTTCGGGCACTTCTTGGGTATGGCAATACTGTTGACCTGGCTGTACGTCGCTCAATACGACTACTACGGCAGAGTTCGCCGCGTCCTGTTCACATCGACCGTGGCCGCGTTGATCATCCATGTGAGCTTTCCCCTCGCACCACCTCGTTGGTTCCCCCAGCACGGATTCGCGGACACGCTCCAGATATACGGTCCCAAGATCTACGACAGCGAGACGATCGCCAACACAGCCAACCAGATCGCGGCCATGCCTTCGCTTCATGTCGGCTGGGCACTTATCGCAGGTTGGGCGATCACCGCATCGACCAAGAGTCGTTGGCGTTGGCTCGGCTACGCCCATCCGATCGCAATGACGCTGGCTGTCGTGGTCACCGCCAATCATTGGTGGCTCGACGTGGTGGGCGCGGTGGCTCTCGTCTATGTCGCGATCCTGGCCGATCGTCCCATCCAGCGCAGACTCGAACGTCGCAAGCGACAACGTGCAGCTGAGACATCCGAGTTGAGTTCGGTCAGCTGAGTTCGGCCGCTCCGAAAGCGACACTGAAACGAACACACCAGATCACCACGGTGGAGTGGTGGTTCAGGTCCACATCGGTCGGGATCTCATAGTTCTGCGCGCCGATGTTGCCCTTGAGATCCCCGAGGTCGACGAAATCATCATCGAACGCTCCGGCTGACGCGTCGGGCGGAGCCGACGACAAGTAGACGTTGAGATCGGGACCATTGTCTGTGGCGAAGTCCTCAAACCGAAGGAACCGCTGTTGAGTACCGTCATTGAGCACCACTGCGACACCCTCGGTCGGGTGACTGCGGTCGATGAAAGATCCTTCCACCAGCCGCACGACTTCCAGCGGCTCGTCGGATTCGACTCCACTCGGCTCAGGTTCACTGGACTCCGGCTCACTCGGCGCAGGCTCACTCGGCTCAGGCGCAGGCTCGCTCGGCGCAGGCTCGCTTGATTCAGGCGCAGGCTCGCTCGGCGCAGGCTCACTCGGCTCGGGAACAGCTTCGCTGGTCATCACCGCCCCGGAGTCGAACAGCGGGCCGCTCTCGTTGACTTTGTCGTCAACGAACAACAGGTGGAAAGCGAAGAAAACGAAGACGAGATAGTAGGCAATGGCCAGTCCAACCACTCCTACAGGAACCAAGATCTTCCAGTTTCGACGCAGGAAAGCCCTCATTGCGACCAACCCGAGGTGGCGCCGGTAACCATCCCGAAGGGACCGGATGGCCAGCGGAAACAGTCCGTCATCAACTGGTCGACCTGGCTCCGGTCCGCGATCCCCTCGCTGACGACTCGGTTCGCTTCACGCACCATGGCGAAATACACACGATTGGTCACGTAACCCCAGGAGGAGTCTGTGTCATTGACGACCACCGGGTTCTTGCCCGCAGACGCTGCCAATCGCACCACGGCGTCGACCGTGTCCGACGACGTCAACGGACCCCTGACAATCTCCGCGAGTTTCATCACCGGAGCAGGTGAAGCCCAATGCCAGCCGACCATGCGATCCGCCCTGTCGGTGGCGGCGCCCAGAGCAGCAATGGAGAATCCCGAGGAGTTGCTGGCGAAAATGGTACGGCTGGGGGCTATCGAATCGAGTTCTCGCCAGAAGCGGATCTTCAGGGCCAGATCTTCAGGAATCGCCTCGATGATGACATCGCAGTCGACGGCCTCTTCGAGATCGGTTGTGAAGGTGATGCGGCCCAGCGCAGCGTCGGCCTGTTGGCTGGTGAGCTTCAGGCGCTCAACGGCGCCGCGAACTCCGAAGCGACCGCTGTCCACGGAGGTTCGCGCAACGTTGAGCACCTCCCGGTTCAGATCGCGGCAAACAACTTCGTGCCCTGCGATAGCCATGACTTGGGCAATGCCCGAACCCATGACTCCTGCTCCCATTACTGCGATTCGTTCTGACATGCCGCGATTCTGACCGATTACGGTGACATCGGCTACCTCGCCACGAAAGACATGCCCAGTCAACTAGCGAAAAGTACTCACAAGGGTGTAGCTATCTGTAGTGACCGCTGACACGACCACCCGCTCCCCGTGGCGCATTTTTGGCCTGGTAGCGGGGTCAGTGGCTCTCGCGACACTCAACTTTTCGATGATCTTCGTCGCTTTCGGCGAGATTTCTGATTCGTTCGACGCCAGCGACAGCACCATCTCATGGGCCTTGACCGGGTTCGCCATCACCACCGCCGCGGTCATGGTGCCGGGCGGATGGCTTGCCGACCGCTTCGGCAGAACCAGGATATTCCTGATCGGTTTTGCATTGTTCCTAGCAGGCAGCGGCGGGGTTGCAGTCGCGCCTTCTGCCGAGTTCTTGATCACCGCCCGTGTCCTGCAGGCGGTCGGGCTAGCCATCGAAGCACCCGCCTCGTTCGCGCTGGTGCTCGACGCCTTCCCCAAACGGATGCGCTCAACCGCGGTGGGCGCCATGGGTGCGGCCGGAGGAGTGGCCGCGGCACTGGGGCCCCTTGTCGGCGGCGCTCTGGTCGAGGCACTGGGCTGGCGATGGGCGTTCTTCTGCAACGTGCCAGTCGGAATCGTGGTGCTGGCGCTCGTGGGACCGCGCCTTCCTGCCAACCGGGTGCATCTCGCACGCAAGACACCGGATCTGATCGGAGTGCTCCTGTTGATGTTCGGGGTCGGTTCGCTGGCTTTGGGAATCGTGCAAAGCGACGATTGGGGATTCAGCGACGAGCGCACCGTCGCAGCCTTGATCGTTGCGCTGATCCTGCTGGCCGGTTTGGTCAAACGATCCCGCGTTCACCCGGAGCCGATTCTCTACGTTCCGCTGTTCGCCAACCACGACTTTCGAGTCGGAAGCGCCTTGTCGTTTTTTCTTGCCGGCAATTTCATGGGGTCGTTTCTCGCGTTCGTGACGTTCCTGCACGAGGGCTGGGGGTTGTCGTTGTTCAAAGCGGGCCTCGCCGTTGGTTTGATCCCCGCGATCGGCGGACCGATGTCGGTGGTCTCGGGTCGTCTCGCCGACCGCTTCGGGCATCGGACTGTGATTCTGCCCGGGTCGCTGATGATGGCCGCCGGAGGGCTGTGGATGTGGTCCGCTGCAGGCTCGCAACCGCAAATCTGGTCTCTTTGGGTTCCCGTGGTCGTGGTCTACGGAATCGGGGTGGGTCTCGGGCACGCTGCCTGTCAAGCGGCTGCTCTGGCAACGGTCACCGAGGATCGACTCGGAATCGGTGGGGCGATGAACCGGATCTTCATGGAGATCGGCGGCACTATCAGCATCGCCATCGTGATCGCCCTGTTCGTGCGCTACGACGATCCGGTGGACGGTCTTCGGGCTTCAATGATCCTGCTGGTCATCGCCAGCGCGATATCGGCGCCGATTGCAGCCTCACTGCGCAACCGCGGACACGCCGCTCCATTCAGGTCATCCACGAACGACTAGTTCGCACAAATGCAGAGAACTCAACCATCGCCCGCCGCTTGGCGTATGGTGTTGACATCTGGTTAACATTTTGGTTGTCGTCAGAATGAGCTGTCGACCGCCACCAAGGGAGGAATAGTTGCTAGTCGATCCTGACCGTGAAGTCTTCCCCTGCCCCTTCGTTCGTCTGGTCGAAGCCTTCGTGGGCTTCGACAGCAAGCTCACCGATGCCGACCATGCCGCGATCCTGCGGTCGGTCCTTGATGCCGACTACGACGTGATCCTCCCGTCTCCCGACGATGAGAACGCCGGCGGCGAGCTGTTCTCGGCCGTACGCAAAGCCGACTTGGTCGTCGTCGAGCCGGAAAACTTGCACATCTCAACCGCAAAATATGTCCGCTGGGAACGATTTCGAGATGTCCTGACCGAACTGCTGCAACTCGTCACGATGGGACGAGGAATCCACTTCGTCTCGGTCCTTTTTCTTGACGAGATCCGACCTCCATCGTCTACAGACCTCTTGGGCTGGTCTGAGTACGTGAACTTGCCGACCGTCACCCGCGAGGTTGTTCTCGACCATGTCTCAGGTGCCTATGGGGGGCTTGTCCTCCACCTCGACGACAACAAGCACATCAACATTGAGTGGACGCCCACCTTCGAACCAGCGTTTGAACACAATCATCCGTTGCACGAACACTACGACGAACCCGAGGAAGGTCTTCTTGCTGTGGAGTGGAAAGGGTGGTGTCGTTTAGAGGGCCAGACGAGTACCGAAGTCGCCCTAGGCGAGCTCGATTCGCTCCACGCCACGATAAAGGAGTCATTCTTGAAAGTGCTGACACCAGCTTCGATGAAGCTCCTGAGGGGTGAGCCATGACCACACTGACCTTGAAGCGCCCACAATTCGACCGTCGATGCATCACAAACATCCACGAAGATCTACCTCAGGACTTCTGGAAGCGGCGGGTTCTCCATAAGTCCGTCGTTGAACGATCGGGGGTCGGGTCACCTCCACAAGTTCTCGACCGATTCGACCAGCTGACGCAAGAGTACCGGCGGCTCTCGTTGGCGGATCTCTTGGATCGCTTGAAATCACGCTTCGGTATCGAGTGGAACGAGATCGCCAAGGTGGCCGGCATCAGCCGTCAATCTGTGACCAAGTGGCGGAACGGTCAGGCGTCGCCGGACAACCGTCGCTTCAGAACGCTCTGCAAGCTCGCTGCACTCGCCGAACTGATCCAGAGTCGGGGAGGCGATCCGGCACGCTGGTTGAAGGTGAAACTGCAGATCGCTGACGAAAACGAGTCCCACCTCTCGATTTCGGACGTGTTGGCGACTGGAAACTTCCGCGTTGCTCTCCAGCACTTTGATCGAGAACTTTCTGATGACGAACTCTTGAGAGAGGTCTTTCCGCGCTACCGCTCCGACACAGGAGGTCTGGCGGCCATCGAACTGAGGGACGATGTCTTCGTGGTCTCTCTGGATGAACTCGGCCTCCTGTCGACCGGAGAGGATGCGGCGGAAGCCCAAGAAGACCTGCTGCTCCAAGTGCGCGACTACATCGACGACTGGCACGCCTTCCTGCGCGGACAGGAACCACACACCAGTCACTGGCGCATCGTCAACGAATTGGAGCAGGCAGACAGGAATTCCTCACTGACTGGCGTGCTCTTCGGGCGGTGACCGGCGATCAACACCAACGAACATCGTAGATTCGTCGAAATCGATGGATGGGTCCATCACCCCAAGACCAAACACGACGTATACACAAAACAAGTCGGGGACGAGACGCTCCGTACCACCATTTCGAGAGGCAACACAGAATATCGAAGCATCGAACACGAGATTCTGAAACAACTCGGTGTCGACAAAACAACCTTCAACGAGGTGCTGAGCTCCGGTAAGCCCGCACCGAGACCCTGTGAAGTTGAGACAACTCCGCCGAGCAGCGAGTTACCGGATTGGTGCCTGAAACCATTGTCAAAGTACTTCGTTGCGAAAGAACTCTCGAACGAGTTGCAACTCACGCCCGAGGAAGCCGAGCACGCTGTCAATGCGATCTATTCTGCTCCAAGGGATCTGGACCGAATGGCTGTGCGCGCCCGCGTCAGAAAGAGCTTGGACGACTTCAGAAGCTGACGGACTTCCACCTGGCAGTCGTGCTGGAGGGGCAGCGAACGAATGACGGCGTACCGTACAGTCGATGCTTGGAGCACAGCGATGATCGCCTGCGGACACTGCGGCGGTCGGCATCCGACTGTCAAAGAGGTGCGTGCCTGTTCGCTCGACGCGAAGTCCACTGACATTGCCTCAGAATCGTCACCGCCGAGGCCGACCGAATTCTCCGCGGACCGCACAAAACACCCGAACGAGAGTCCGCCGGTTGCGCTGGAGCCGAATTGGCAGCGCCTGGCCGGACCCGAGGCTCTCGGGCGCAACCTGGTGGTGAATCCCGGTCAAGCCGTTCCAGAACCCTGGGCCGGCTGTGAGCGCATCGTTGTGGACGGGCAGCCGGGTGCGTTCAATCGGCTGCGCGAGTGCCGAAGGACCCGTTCGCGAGCCGTGATCGAGTTGCAACTCGAACTTGACCGCGACGAGCCCGTGCTCGACGTTCCGTATTGGCATCTCTCGCCAAATACCGACCTTGAGGGCGAGTCACTGCAGCATCTCGTATTCGACCATGCGGTGGATGCCCGGATTGCCGACAAGCCCACGATCCGTGCAGTTTCCAGAGCGCTGGGCGCAGGAGCAACGCTGACCGCCGACGGGCCAGGGGACGTGGCAACCAACGAAGGTCCCGCCTGGTGTGACGGTGGGCCGCTGGACTGGTTCGACGACATCGAACTCGGTGCTCCGGTGATACCGGCTGTTCATCTCGCCATCGGGTCCTTGGCAACGATCCGCAATGTCACGCCCAACGCCGATCTGGCCGACGATCAGCTTCAAGCGGTCGCACACGGCGGTGGTGGTGCTCGGATCATCGCCCCGGCAGGATCAGGCAAGACTCGGGTGCTGACCGAACGAGCGCGGCATCTGGTCCGCGACCGCGGGATAGATCCCGCGACCGTCTGTCTCGTTGCGTTCAATGTGCGTGCTCGCCAAGAGATGCAAGAACGAACCGGTGACTTGGCGGGTCTGCAAATCCGCACTCTCAACAGTCTGGCTCTGGCGATTCTGTCCGGATCGGGACCCTTCCGCTCCCCTGACAACCGCAACCCTCCGCGTGTGATCGACGAACACGAGGTGCGACAGATTCTCAGCGATCTTGTCGGAGGGCGTCGCGTGGCCATGGCCGATCCCTTGGCGGTCTGGATCGAGGCGCTCACCGCCACACGCCTGGGATTGCGTTCACCGAGCGCGGTCGAGCAGGAGTTCGGCAGCGACGTCCGCGGCTTCGCGGATGTGCTGCCGCAGTTCCGGGAACGCTTGGCCGACGACGGAGTCGTTGACTTTGATGAGCAGATTCTGGGCGCGATCGAAGTGTTGTGCGCAGATCCCGAGGCGAGGGCGACCGCTCGGAGGGTCTGCGGCGTGCTGCTGGTCGACGAGTTCCAGGATCTGACGCCCGCCCATATCCTTCTGATCCGCCTGCTGGCCGGTCCGGCCGCACAGGTCTTCGGAGTGGGCGACGATGATCAGACGATCTACGGCTACGCCGGTGCCTCACCGTCATGGCTGATCGATTTCGCAGATCTGTTTCCAGGCTCGGCTGCCCATGACCTGAAAGTCAACTACCGCTGCCCGCCGAGCGTGGTGGACGCAGCGGCCACCCTGTTGACCCACAATCGTCGTCGGGTCGACAAGACCATCCAGGCCCGCCCAGGGCGGGCAGCGCTCGAACCCGAGATCGAGGTCATGGTGAGCGACGACCCCATGGGCAGCACGATCGCTCGGGTGTCACAACTGCGCGACCAGGGAGTCCCGTTGAGCACCATTGCCGTGCTCGCTCGCGTGAACGTGGCCCTGCTGGGGCCGATGATTCTGCTCGAAGAAGCCGGAATGGCCACCAACAAACCGGTCGGACCCGGCTTCATGGAGCGAACGGGTGTTGCCGGCGCGTTGGCCTGGTTGCGTCTCGTCGTTGCCGGCGAGAATTCCCTTCCGAGCGACGCGCTCGAAACAGCAGTCCGCAGGCCGCCGAGAGGAATCAGTCGACGCTTGGCGGGTTGGGTGGGTGAACAGCGAAGCCCCCGGCAACTCAAAGCTCTGGCCAAACGGCTGAAACAGGACCGCGACCAGCTCAAAGTGATGGAATTCACCGAACAACTTGAAGCACTGCGAAAGCTGGCCGACCATGGAGCGGACACTGTGAGACTCCTAGTCGCAATCCGCGACGATATCGGGCTGGGACGGGCACTCGACAATCGTCTTGACGCCAGCCGCCGGTCGGTTGACCGCTCGACTCACGGCGATGATCTGGCTGCGCTGCTCGCCGTGGCCAAACGTTGCCATGACCCCGCCGAGTTTCCCGGCTGGTTGGCCGAGCGACTGAACGCGCCCAGGTCTCACCAGCCAGGAATAACGCTGAGCACAGTTCACCGGGTGAAGGGTCAAGAATGGCCCCATGTGATCGCCCACGACGCCAGCGGGGGATTGATGCCGCACAGACTCTCGTCAGATGTCGAGGAGGAACGGCGGGTGTTCCATGTGGCCATCACTCGTGCCTCCGAGAGCGTGACAATAGCTGCCGGCCGTCCGGCATCGCCTTTCGTCGCGGAGATGCGCACGCCCGGACAACCTGAGCCCCGGCCCCAGGCTCCCGTTTCTGCGAGCACCGATCCCGAAAGGACTGCGACAGGCCGCACACGCCCCACACCTGTTGACCCACCTGCCGGTTCCACCCTCGACGAGGTGCGCCTGCGCGAGCAGTTGAAAGCGTGGCGCGCAACCACGGCCAGAACTGCGGGTGTGCCCGCATATGTGGTGTTCAACGACGCGACGCTCTACCAGATCGCGGCGCTGCGCCCGCTGACTGACGACGATCTGTTGTCGGTCAGCGGGATCGGCCCGGTCAAACTCGAAAGATACGGCGAAGACATCCTCGCCTTGGTCGAAGCGGCCAACACTGCCGCGCATGTAGTGGGCATATAAGTTGGCAGCACGTTGGGGTGAGCCTCCTGTGTGAGTGTGGGGTTGTCTATGGTTGTTGAGCAGCGTTTGGTGAAGATAGGCGAAGCGGCGAAGATGCCGGCCACAGCAAATAGGCAGGGGATTTTCGAGTGCGAACGGCTTGCCGTTGTGGGCGCTGTCCGCGCTGTGGTATCTTGTGTGCAGGTCGGCGTGCGCCGGGCATCGTCGTAAATGCAGTGCAGGGAGCAGGTGGTTGTGATGGACGCACCAAAGGCGACGGGCAGGGTTCCTGCGGGTTCGGACGCGTTGGGCGGGCCGCGGTCGGTGTCGGTGTCTGCTGCGAACCCCCCCCCTGTGGTAGGGGTGTTGTAGGGCGCCGTTTTGGGGCGGCGCTGCTGGTTTTGGTGCTGGCAGCGGCGGTGCTGGCTGCGGCCGGGCCGGGGGCTTCGGCGCAGTCGGCGCTTCCCGCGCAGCGGAC
>JAPPMP010000025.1 GCA_028819005.1 Acidimicrobiaceae bacterium | reverse complement strand
CCGATGGACCCGCCAACCCAAACCCCCCCCACAACACCGGTGGATCCAGGCTAAGGGTCCTGTTGAATCGTTCTGCTATGTCGTCGTTGGGTTGGGTCCGCCCGGTCGGGTACCTCGCTGTGTGATGCCGCGCTCGGCGAGCAGGCTGGCGAACGCGCCTGAGTATCAGTTCGAGCCGTTGTCGGTGAAGACCTCGGTCGCCGCGTATGTTGCTGGACGAGAACCGTTCTTAGTCTTGTCGCTAGAACTCGACGGGGGTTTTGTCGGTCTCGTTTGCGTGGGCTTCGACAAAAGTGACGCGCGAGTAATCGTCGAAAGCGCCGTGCAGGTAGGTGTGGCCGATCGGTCGCCGTTTGTGCTTGGCCTAGGGGCGGCCGCGGATTCAGACGCACGGCGGCTTCTCGCCCACTCTCTTGACGCCGGGACACATCGACTAACGTTCCGCCGAGCGTCTGAAAAAGACTATCGCCTGGCCAGTAGGCCAATCGATTCACGACCACCGGTTCAGTTGGATGCGAGTCAGGATACGCCACGTCGTTGCGGGCGGCTTCACCGTTCGCGTCGACAGATACATCAGCCCGCGTCTTGTGCTGCGCCGCAACCGGAAAATACGTTCCTCCACCTCTGCCGGGGCGCTGCTCGGCGACCGGTAAGGTCGCGACTACCGGTCCATGAGCCCGGCGTCACCCTCTGTAAAATATCGGAACCACAACTTCGCGGCCGCACCCCGCTAAACCGTCCTGTCCGCCACAATAGCTTGGGGCATCTGAACTCCGATCCGCTGAACCATCAACAGATGCCCAACCCGAGTGAAGTGTGCAATTGCATGAAAAATACGAACCCGCTTGTGTTCGTGTCAATTGTTGTCACAGCCACCAGGCTGATCGAGGAAGCTCGCCCTACGCGGAACTACCAGCCTCGACATCCACTAGGATTCACTGAAATGTCGGAACCGGGAAGTAATCAACCCCCCTTCGGAACTTCGTTGGGGATACCATTTGTCGGAGCAACGCTTTTTCTTGCGACGCTCATGTTGATGATGTCCGCTTGCAGCTTAGGTGCTTCTGTCTCGAACCAAAGGGACGAATACGATCCAACTTCGCCAGGCGCACTCGCGAGCGCCTTGGGCTTTGGAACCGGCGACGTAGAGGTGACTCTCGCGCAGGGCACTCTGGTTGAAGAGTCGATCCAGTCTTGTATGGCGCACCAAGGATTCGACTACCGCCCGCCATCCGCGAGCGACTTAAGGGCCGCGGCTGGCTACGATATCGGTGTGAGTCTCCCAGAAAATGAGTTTGTTGATCGGTATGGATTCGGAATATCGACGACTCTCGATGAATGGTTCGATGCGCAAGTGCGATTCGCCGCCGCGACAGCTCAGACTAGAGACGGGAGGCAAGTTCTCTCAACAGAAGGTCGAAGGGCCTGGGACGCGGCATTGTTCGGTCCAGAAGTGGACACGGTGCCAGAAACCGGTCAGTTGATCGACCCACTTACCGGAACCCCGACCAATGATATATCTGTTTCCCTTGACACGGGTGAGGGATGCGCTTTCGAAGCGAGTCACGAGGTTGTCGGCAACTTCGTCATTCTTGATCCTCTCCAGGCGGCCTACGACGATATGGAGGATCGCCTCGCCGCGGACCCTCGGATGATCGCTCTCAAGCGTGGATGGTCTGAGTGCATGAGAGCATCGGGTAATTTCTCGTTCACTGAACCGCTTGATGCGCGGGCATTAGTCGCTGAGATGGCACTGCCCTACCGCGAAGCCTATCAGGTAGCCCTTCAGCCCGAAAGCGGTGGGTCCGGGCCGACTTTCACCTCCGAAGAACTAAACGATCTTGGGACGATCCAAGACTTTGAACGGCTACTCGCGGCATCGGACCTCGCTTGTCGCTCGGAACGAGATGATCCCGCTGCGAGGTTGGTCTGGGAGTACGAATCGGAACTCGTCCGCGAGCATCGCGAATTGATTGATGAGTTCCGCAACTCATCAATGTCGGAAGGCCTAACCCGGTTGGCAGATTCTCTAGGCGCTTCGTTGGGTTGATGGAGCCGCAATGATCCTTGAATCGCTATCTTCACTTTCCCAAGAAAGGAAGCCCATGCTACATCCGAAACTGAGTTCGGTCTCTCGGCGGATATTCGAGGGGCCCAAGATTGCCCGCGATACCGCGTTGAACAACATGGAGCGGGTGTCAGCTGTTACACACCTCATTTCAAGCCTAGAACTACTTGCCGCCCCGGAACTGCAGAGTGACGGAGGATTCAACGATTGGCAGGTGAACCGCGAGCATTACGCCTACGCAAATAAGTACTTGCTGAAAGCTCTTGACGTTATCGCCAACCCGCGTGTCACCGAAGCGATGCTGCTGTCCCGCGCGGCTGCCGCCGCGTGGATAGTCTCCCCATTCGGCCAAAATCGTTCACGCTTCGCGGCGAATGCTCTGCTTGCCAGCTCAGCGGTCGCGATGAATCCGCGGTTCCATCACGGCACTGATGGCTCCGATCAAGCCAGCATTGTCTGCCAGACTGGTGCGGCTCTTGCGCGTGGGTTTGGTATGCGTCCTAGCGCCACTGATACAGCCCTGTGGGCTGTCGGCCTACAGACCGCGCTGGCGTACGCAGTGTCGGGGTGGGTCAAGGTTTGCGGCGAAACCTGGAGAAACGCGCAAGCACTCCCAAACATCATGCGAACGGTTGATTACGGCCACAAACCGACATGGGAACTGACCACAAAATATCCGACACTTACTAAGGCGATCACCTTTGGCGTGTTGACAATCGAAGGTGCGTTCCCACTAGTGTATTTGGGAGGCGGGAGGCTCTTCAAGTTGCTGTCGGCATCGACAGTCGCCATGCACGTCGGAATCGCGAAGGCGATGGGACTCGGGAGGTTTGTTTTCGCGTTTGGAGCAATGCACCCTGCGGTGGCCTACACAGTCCAAAAAAAGAAAGGCGTATCGTATGACAGAAACGATGATTTTCCGAAAGTCGTTGCGATCGGCGTAGCGACGCTGGTTCTAGCGTCTGCGGTCGACAAGGCCCGGGCTCGAGCAATTGTCGAACGCGGTCACGGAGACGAGTCCTTCCTTGAGACCTCTAGGGGAGCGAGGCTCGCTTATCGTTGGCGCCAGGCATCCGGTGCTCCCGAGAGAGTGTTTGTCTTGGAGTCAGGAGCGATGGCAGCTCCAGAGTCATGGGATTGGGTGGCCGAGTGCCTTTCGGCACACGGTAGTGTCATCACTTACCATCGGGCTGGGTACGGGCGTAGTGAGCCGTCGCCTGATCGCGGCCCGTATCGGCTTTCTACTGCGATTGACGACCTCGTTGACCTTTGTGAATGGGTTGGAGCCGGACGCGAAGTCATACTGGTGGGACACTCACTGGGAGGATACTTGGTTCTGAAAGCGGCGTCACAAACCAATGCAAACATTGGGGGAGTAGCCCTTATTGACCCTTCACATCCAGACCAATACCGGGTGTCGCCCGAGCAGCGACGGGGAGCGCTTGGACTTCGCAACCACGTCCGCGAGACTGCACAGGTCGTTCGATGGGGTGGTGGTCTCCTAACGAAACGACCTGATGTATACGATGAACTGTCACCAGAGAGTCGGCGACACACCGACGCTTACCTCAAGAGTGCGAAGGTCTGGGAGCATGCCATTGAGGAATGGGACGACATGTTCCGCGCCTTCGACGACCCGAGGAACTCTAGACTCAGCAGCTTAAACTGCGCGGTGCTATGTTTGTCCGCCGAAACGTCAATACAAGCACTTGAGCAGCAACAAATCATGCACGAAGACCTCGCAGGTCTCGGAGCCACGGGCAAACACGAAATCGTCCCGGGTTCAAATCACTGGTCGATTGTCATTGATCCAGCTATTGCCTCACAAGTCGCCGCATCAATCATTGCGATGTTGTGTCATGAGCAGGACGGAGGATCATCATGAAAGAAACGACTTGGCAGCTGCGCCTTGCCCAGACGGTCGCGGCGGCTTGGCTCATTGGGACTGCCACGACTCAGACTCCTTGGCGGACACTCGACAAGGCCCGAGACAAGGATTTCTTCCAAAACGTCCTTCCTAACTGGCGGTTTTTCGCGCCCGATCCTGCTCGGCACGACTTCCGCGTTCTGTTCCGGTGTAGACTTGACGACGGTACGGAGACGCCGTGGGCTGCGCTGAAGGTGAGCAGCGGGCGCAAACTTATCCAATCGATTTGGTTCCCCGAGCGTCGTGAGTCTAAGGCACTTACCGATACCGCAATTCAGATTCATAGCGTGCTCGGCTCCCCCGGTTTCGAAGACTCGCCGTCGTACAAGCTTCTCCGAGGGCGGGTAGCAAGAGCGGTGCGAGAATCAGAGCACGGCAACCGGTGCGTGGACCTGCAGTTCCTTCTTGCGAAAGACGGGGGCTACGATTTCGCCGAGGCTCCGGAGTATGTTTTCGTCTCGAGGTTGGAGCCCTACGAACCTGCTGGCTCTGCATATGTCGGCGTCTAAAGTTATCGGGTCTGCGCGGCGGGCCTCCACTACAATTTCGATTCTTGTCATCGCGCTGATTGTCGCCGGATGCAGTTCTTCCACGAAGGACGGCACTCGATCGTCAGATTGCACGCTTGGCCCGAGCGACGTCTCAGCGGCGCGAATCTGGAGCGAGGCCCTCATCGACGAGATTCGTTTTAACCTGGATGAGCCTCCGGTGAATATGCACCACCCCACGGTCGACGCGCGCAACCTGTATCACCTTAGTGTTGCTATGTGGGATGCGTTTGCCGCATTCGACGAAACCGCCAAAGGTGTCCACACCCCTGATGTAGACATTGAGAGCGTGGACCGAGTAGCGATCCAATCAGCCCAGCGAGACGCTGTGATGGCCGCTGGCTACACTGTGGCTACCGCGAGATATGCGACGTCGCAAGCTGGAGCCGCCGAGCGCCTTGACCGCATATATGAGCAGTATTGCGGAGCCGTTCGTGATTCTTCGAGCGTAGGCACTTCGGTGGGTTTGAAAGCGGCGGCGACCGTCCTGTTTGAAGCTGAGTCCGATGGAATCTCTGATGTCATTGCTTACCGAGCAGTCAACAACACACTTCGACTCGAAAACAAGCAAATCTCACTAAACGACCCAAATCGCTGGCAACCGATCTTCGTACCTGGATCAATAACGTCTCGTGGTATTCGGCAACCCGCCGGGGTACAACTCTTTGAGTTCCCACACTGGGGATGGCTAGAAGGATTCGCGCTGTCTGGACGACACTCGGGTGTGGCGCTTGACCCCGGCCCTCCCCCCCTGCTGGGCGATCCGGAAACAGATGCACAATTCAAGGCCGGTGTCCTTGAAGTAATCCGACGATCAAACCAGTTAGAGGTGGGTGTATCTTCCGTCGATGTCTCACCAGCTGTGATGGGGAATGCAGACCTCGACAGCTACGCTCACCGTGGCCACGATGCTAACCCAACGACAGGTGAACCTTATATGGCGGCGATTGTAGATCTCGGGAATGTGTCGCGCGTGATCGCAGAGTACTGGGGCGACGGTCCAAACTCAGAGACCCCGCCAGGTCACTGGTTTGTTCTGGCCAACGACGTTTCCGACATGCTACCAGAAGAAATGAGACGGATAGGTGGGTCGGGACCCAGTGTCAGCAGGCTCCAATGGGATACAAGCCTTTACCTGATGCTTGGGGGGGCACTCCACGATGCCGGAATTGCAGCATGGGGAACGAAACGCCACTACGATTATATTCGTCCGATCTCCGCAATTCGTTACATGGGGTCGCTCGGCCAGTCAAGCGACGAGTCGTCGTCTTCCTATTCTCCCGACGGACTCCCCCTTGAACCTGGACTTGTCGAAGTGATCACTGCTGAGTCAACCGTGCCCGAGGCACGTCACGAGCATCTCGAAGCGTACGTTGGGGAGATCGCGGTCCGAGGCTGGCTCGGTGTGCCTCTTGACAGCCGAACTGAAGTTGTCTTTGAGGACCAAGATGAGGAATTTTTTGGAGTCGGGTGGATTCGCGCCGCGGACTGGTTGCCGTTCCAGCAGCCGAACTTTATCTCGCCCGCGTTCCCTGGGTATGTGTCTGGACACAGTACCTTTAGCAGAGCCGCGGCGGATGTACTCACGGCGTTCACCGGCAGCCCATACTTCCCGCATGGGTTGGGGACACATCGAGCCGCTATTGGAAGTCTGCAAACCGAGTTCGGCCCTTCAGACGCGGTGGTTCTTCAATGGGCCACCTACGCCGACGCTGCTGACCAAGCAGGTCTGTCGCGGCTCTACTCGGGTGTTCACTTCCCCGCCGACGATCTCCGCGGCCGGGAACTCGGTGCCGCCGTTGCAGAACGGGCCGTGGAGAAGGCGTTCGTGCACTTCGGATAACCGTAGAAATTGTAGGGTGTGACGGGACAGTCACTAGCGCTGTTCCCTCATGTAAGACATGCCGTGTGGCACACTACGACCGAATCGCATGTATTTCCGGACGCTTCGCCATCCGCAACGCTTCGCAGTCTTCAGTTATGACATATGTCACACATTAATCTGCAATGCTGCACGCTGGTTCGAACATCGTGGAGTATAGTCGTGCGAACTTGTAGTCCCTAGCATTTGGAGTGTCTTCATGATGACTATTGAGGATCGACTAAACAATTTCCCTGGTGTTGATATACCGCCCATGTGCGAAACCACTGGTGTGAGTCAGCCCCTTGCTGTTGGCGCTCCCGTCGCGACGCTCGGGCTCATCGCAGTGGGGTTTGCTTTGAGTATAGCCGCCGGTGCCATCGGATACGGGGCCGGACATGTCGCTCACCAGATTTGGCACTAGTCAGCACAGACCCTAACCACAGGAGAAACAAGTGAATACCACAATTGACCGCCTTGTGTTGGATGCACAAATGCAACCGTTTGAAATGGACATTAACCGACCGTTGTTGCCAAGCAATGTGCATCAGCCTGTCGCGACGCTAGGACTCGTTGCTCTTGGCATTGGGTTAGGTGCCGTCGCGGTGAACGCATACTTCGCGGGTGCTAACGACGCCCGGGCCCAGATCTGGCACTGAGCATTTCAGAAATACACGGCACCTAATACTCAAGATGAGCTATGTGCCCTGTATGGGTGGTGTTGATATTCTTCTCTGATCGTCGATCCATCGCGACGCGACGGCTTGTGATTCTAGGCTAAGAACGTTCAAGCTCCCTGTGCATCGTCGGCACGAGCGACGACGTAGCGCTGTCCGCTCGGTGGGTCAGACGGCGCTGGTGCGGGCTTGGCGGACGCAGGCGGGGAGACCGAGGCCGCGCATTGAGGCGCCGGTGACGACGACCCCGGGAGTGTCACGCTGCAGGCATGAGTCGATCTGATCGCAGCGTTCGAGATGACCGGGGAGATACTGCGGCAGGCTCTGGCGCCACGGAGTTACCCGCGCAACGCATTCCCCCTGCAGGCCGATCGTCAACGCCAATTCTTGACGCAGGGTCTCCACAAGGGTCGACTCGTCGAGGTCCGGCCAACGCCGATCGTCGACCCGGCCCGCGGAGACCCGCAAGATGGCGTGGTTGCCGTCGTCGTAGTGGTTCCATTTTGATGACGACCAAGAACAAGCGGTCATCAACAATCCTTGGTCGCGCGGAACTAGAAAACCAGCGCCGTCGAGGTCGTGGCCGACCTGCTCTGAACGGACGACGAAAGTGACCAGCACAACGTCTGAGTACTCAAGGCCCCGCAGCAACGAAGCAGCTTCGGGGCAGTAAGGCTCGAGCAGTCCCGAACTGATGAACCCGGGCGTCGTGACGATGACCCGGTCGCCATCGAAGGAACCCGACCGTGTTGTGACCCTCCAGCCGTCACCATTGTGTTCGAGCGAGACGGCTGGCGTATGCAAGCGGATGTGGTCGCTGAGCTCTGCTTGGAGCGCGTCGATGATTCGTTGACTGCCGCCCTTGACACCGTGAAAAACTGGACCCGAGGTGGAGGACGCCGCGTGGTCTCGAAGAGCAGGAATGAACGGCCCACCCTTGCGGGCTGCGGCGGCTAACGACCCAGCACCCGCGAAGATGCTCAGATTGTCGCTGTTTCCGGCGTTGATGCCTCCGAGCAGCGGGTCCACGAGTCGTTCGAACACCTCGTCTCCGGCCCGGGCACGGACCACTTCTCCTACCGGAGCGTCACCCACCAGTCCGGGGTGGTCAGCGAACCCACGGATTGTCAGTTCGTTGATGCCCTCGTCGGAAATGATCCCGCTATCGGCAAGCTTCTCGGGGTACAGCGGCACCCCGAGAACACTCGGCGGGATCGGGCGAAGTGCGCCGTCAACCCAAACAAAAGCACCTGCGGTGGACGGCGAAACCAGATCATCGCCCAAGCCGAGCTCACGGCAGAGGTCCGACATTTCCGGTTCGCGGGCCAGGAACCCGTCGGCTGCGCAGTCCACATCGAACTCCAGAGCCGAACCCTCCACGGGACCGCCGGCGATCTTGCCGCCCACCCGGTGGCTCGACTCCAGCAACACGAAGTCGTCGCCTTGTTGATGGAGCTGATGGGCCGCGGACAGCCCGGTGATGCCACCACCGATGATCACTGTCCGAGTGCTCATCGCTACGTCGAGTCGGCCGATCCGACGGTGCCCTCCGCGTGGACGACCTTCACAACCTCGCTGAGCACATCGGGATCGCTCGTCGGCAGCACTCCGTGCCCGAGATTGAAGATGTGTCCCGGGTGGCCGGAGTTGAGCGCAAGGACCTCCCGGGTCCCAGACACAGCCGGATCGACCCCCGCAATCACCGCCGCAGGGTCGAGGTTGCCCTGCAGCGCCACGGCGTCGCCGAGCCGGAGCCGGGCCCTGTCGATCCCAACACGCCAGTCGATGCCCACCACGTCTGCGCCGACGCCTTTGATGAGTTCCAGCAGTTCACCGGTGTTGACGCCGAAATGGATCCGAGGCACCCCGGTGTTCTCGATGGCGTTGAGCACCTTCTGCGAATGCGGTGCCGCATACCGCTGATATTGGGCCGGCGACAGCGCACCGGCCCATGAATCGAACAGCTGAACCGCTGACGCTCCGCTGTCGATCTGCGAAACAAGCGAGGCGATGGCGAGATCTGCGAGGCGGTCCATCAGCGAGTGCCAAAGGTGCTCGTCGTTGAGCATCAGCGATTTGGTGTTCAAGTAGTCGCGGGATGGTCGGCCCTCGATCAGGTAGGACGCGACCGTGAAGGGAGCACCGGCGAATCCGATCAACGGCACATCAAGCTCGCCGACCAGCTGCCGAACGGTCTCGAGCACATAGGGGGTGTCGAGCACAGGATCGAGAGGACGCAGACGATCCAGGTCGGCCGCTGAGCGAAAAGGCACTCCTATCTCAGGTCCGACCCCGGGGGTGACGGTGACGCCGAAGCCGATGGCGTGGGCGGGCACGACAATGTCGGAGTACAAGATGGCTGCGTCCACGCCGTGACGGCGCACGGGTTGCAGCGTGATCTCAGTCGATAGATCGGGGTTCTTGATCGCGTCAAGGATCGTTCCAGTGCCGCGGATCGCCCGGTACTCGGGCAGGGAGCGACCGGCCTGGCGCATGAACCAGACCGGGACCCGTTCGTGGGGTTCGCCTCGGCAGGCCCGGATGAAGCAATGGTCGTCGAATCTGCCGGGTGTGCCCACGCCGGCCGCGCTAGCCATGCTGTGCCTGTCGGATCAGTGCGTCCAGGCCTGCTCCGGTCGGAGTTTCGAGAAGTCGATCGACCGCGGCCTCACCGGCGCGCACGGCCCGGTTCTGCTGGTCATCGCTGTCGACCTGAAGATCTTGGAGCGCGTCGGAATGAGGTTCGACCACCACGACCGCGGTGCCCTGACGTCTCAGGGCGCTGACCTCGTCGCGCAACTTGCTGCTGAACCAACTGCGCATGGGATTGGTGACACGCCCGAGCACACCGGTACCCCCGGTCATGGCCGACGAGATGATCACCAGGTCGAAACCGAGCATCTCGCAGAGGTCGGCGTTCGTAGAGGAATGGACTCCGCCGTCGATGTATTCGACCTTGCCGATTTGCGCCGGGACGTACACCCCCGGCACCGCGGAGGATGCGCGGGCTGCCTGGCCGATGTTTCCTCTCACGTCGTCACGCCCGAAAACGATCCGACGGCCGTCGCTTGCTCGCACCGCCACGATCCAGGTCGGCAATTCCGTCCAGCGATCCGGGTGCAGTTCGTTCATTCGCTGTTCGGACGCGGCGCCTGACCGGGTGCCCCGGGGGATGGCTCCGAAAGCCGCTCGAACCGGATCGGGACTCCAAGGCGGCCATAGGGCGTTGAGCGACATCCTCGGCGAGAGCGGCCGCCAATCCCGTTCGACCGTGGGTTCGTCGTAGTCGGTCGTGACTCGGGCATAGATCTCGGCTGCTTCGGCGCTCACCTGTTCACCGCGGAACCGGGCGACTCGATCATGAGCTGAAACTCCGGCGCGCAAACCGACAGCGGTGAAGGCCCCGGCGGATGTGCCAATAATGAGGTCCGCGCCGCGCGCGTCCCAACCCGTGGTTGACGCCAGCCGCGACAGCACGCCGCAGTGCCACGGATCGCCGACGACTCCGCCCGCGCCGAGAACCAGACCGGCTGAGAACATTCTCGCAGCGTAGGGGCGTCCGCGCCCCGCTAGGCTAAAAGACTCCCTAATCGCAGTTGCCAAACGAGTTTGGCCCCTCCGAGAGTTCATTCGACCAGTGTCGCAACGTCATCCGGAACTTGAAGCTGAACAGGCATATCTCGACGTTGCGTACGGTTGCCTCGACGACTCGCGTGAGCGGGTGAGGCGTATCACCGAGATGTTCGAAGCCAACCAGGGCGGCACGAACCAGGCGCGTTTCGAGAGGGAATCTGTGCTCCAGGGTGCCCTGAACCGCCTGACCCGGCTCAATCTCGGAGACCGCTCGCTGGTGTTCGGTCGCATCGACCCTGCGGGCACCGATGAACGCTTCTATATCGGCCGGGTCGGCGTCTGGGATGACGATCAGAACGCGGTGGTGGTCGATTGGCGGGCTCCGGTCTCCGAGCCCTTCTACCGGGCGACAGGTTCTCAGACCATGGGCCTCGAGCGCCGCAGATACTTCGCCACACGCGGTCGCACGCTGCTCGGAATCGACGATGAGCTGTTCGGCGAGCTTGCCGATCCCAACCGCACCGATCTCAACAGTGATGGCGATGCCGCCATCAGGGGCGAGGGCGCGCTGGTCGCGGCGCTTGAGGCGGCGCGCACGGGACGCCTCGGTGACATCGTCGCCACGATTCAAGCCGAGCAGGATCAGATTATCCGGGCGCCGATGCCGGGTCTGCTGGTGGTTCAGGGCGGCCCCGGTACCGGCAAGACCGTGGTTGCGCTGCACCGGGCCGCCTATCTCCTCTACACTCACCGGCTTTCTCTGGAGACTCAGGGCGTCCTGGTGGTCGCCCCGAACCGCCTGTTCATTGCATACATCGAACAGGTTCTGCCTTCGCTGGGTGAAGCCGGAGTGACCATTGCGGTTCTGGCTGATCTGGTTCAGCCGCGGGTTCGGGTCGACAACCTCGACGACGAACCGACTGCCCGTGTCAAGGGCGACCCGCGGATGGCCGATGTGCTCGCCAGGGCTGTGTCGAACCGTCAACGACGACTCCGCGCCGATCAGCAGTTCGGGTTCGGTCTGCAGCGTTTGCGGATCACCGCCGCGGAGTCTCGAAGAATCGTCGCAGTGGCCCGCAGACGCTCCCGAACTCACAATGCGGGCCGCAAGATTGTCGAAGCCCTGTTTTTCGAGACGCTCGCGGCGAGCGCCCGCAAGCATGTCGACCCTCAGGTTGTGCGTGAACGCATTCGGCAGGATCTTCAGGTCCGGGAGACGCTCGAGTGGATGTGGCCGGTGCTCACTCCCGCTCATCTGCTTCACGACCTCTACGGCTCTCGAGCACTGTTGAAGTCTGCGAACCACGGGTCGTTCAGTGAAGAGGAGATCCTGCGCCTGCACCGGCCTCGTGCCGCGCACGCTGATGAGGTTGTGTGGAGCTTTGAAGATGTGCCCCTGCTCGACGAGGCCCGCTTTCTTTTGGGCCACCGTCCAGGAAAGCGTGCGTCGGACGCGGTTCGCACGTACGGACATATCTGTATTGACGAGGCCCAGGACCTTTCGCCGATGGAATTGCGAATGGTGGCGCGCCGGTCTCTAAACGGTTCGCTCACGGTTGTCGGTGACATTGCCCAGGCGACGGGCGCGTGGGCCAACAGCGACTGGGATTTGGTCATCTCGGCATTTGTAGGCAAATACGAGCCGAGGATCGCCGAGTTGACTGTCGGGTATCGGATTCCCGGCCCGACAATGAAGTTGGCGAACAGGATCCTGCCTTTCGCGGCTCCCGGGTTGTGCCCTCCGACGCCGGTGCGGTCCGACGGCGAAGAGCCTCAGCTGGTCGAGGTGCAAGGATCGCTCACTGACGCTCTAGTCCAGGTCGTGCGAGCGGAGCTTGCTGCGGTCGGGGAGGGCAATGTCGCGGTGATCGTTCCGGCCTCGGCGCTGGAGAGCGTGTCATCGGCCTTCGAGGCTTCCGAGTTGTCGTTCGGAGGGCCTACCCGTCACGGACTCGACCAGCAGGTCGCCGTAGTGCCGGTGCGCCTGGTCAAGGGCCTTGAGGTCGACGCGGCGGTTGTGGTCGAACCGAGTCGGGTCGTGGCCGAGGAGATCGAGGGTTTCCGTTCGTTGTATGTGGCGTTGACGCGTGCCACGAAGCGGGTCACGGTCGTCTACAGCGAACCTCTGCCTGAACTGCTCGGGTGACGCATTCGTTGTGTACGGCTGCCGACGGTAGAATGTAAGGCATGCCTCACACAGATGCCGAAGGCTCGCTCGTCGGTTTGAAGGTTGTCGCCAAGGACCTATGGGTCAACCGGTCGGTTCCTGTGTTGAAGGGAGCGGATCTGGTGGCCGGGCCGGGCCAGCAGGTTGTGATCCTGGGTCCGAGCGGCTGTGGCAAGACCACCTTCCTTCGCGCTGTCGCGGGTCTTGAACCTGTCGAGCTGGGCGAGATCCGGGTTGGTTCGAAACTGGTCGCCAGCTCCGACGTGCATGTGCCTGCTGAGAAGCGCCGCGTCGGTTTGGTTTTCCAGGACGGTGCTCTGTTCCCGCATATGAGTGTGGCTGCAAATGTCGCCTACGGTCTGCCGCGGGGAGACCGCTGGCGCAGGTTCGGGTTGACGAGTGAGCGTGCCCGCGAGTCTGTGCGCATGATGTTGGAGATGGTCGGGCTCGGGGAGTTCGGTGATCGTTTGCCCGGCTCGCTTTCGGGTGGGCAGCAGCAACGCGTGGCGGTGGCCCGGGCGCTGGTGCCTCGACCCTCGGTTCTGCTGTTTGACGAGCCTTTCTCGAGTTTGGACTCGAACTTGCGTGCCGGTGTGAGGTCCGAGGTCGCCCAACTTCTGAGGGAGCTCGAGATCACCGCGATCTTCGTCACCCACGATCAGACCGAGGCATTTGAACTAGGCGATGAGGTGGCGGTGATGCGTGATGGGGTGCTGGTTCAGCAGGCGACTCCAGCTGAGCTCTACAACAGGCCGGCGGACCCCTGGTTGGCTGCTTTTGTGGGCGAAGCAGAGTTGTTGGCGGGTTATGCCAGGGGATCAGAGGCAGACACAGTGCTCGGACGGATTCCTCTGATCGACTCGATGAGGGGCCCGGTCGAGGTCCTGCTGCGGCCTGAGGAGATCGTGCTGTCTCCGGGATACGGCGGCCGAGTGGTCGGGATCGACTACTGCGGCCATGACGCGCTGATCAGCGTGGTGCTGGCGGGAGGAACGGCAGTGAGGAGCCGCGCGACTGGGGCGCCGCGGTTCGCGGTCGGCGCCGAGGTCGCGGTCGGCCATACCGGGCTGCCCACCCTGGCCTACGGCGGCTCTGCTGAACCGGCGCCGCTGGTGGTCGAGTCCGTCAACCAGTAGTTCGAGCCCGCGAAAACTCCTGTGACAGATGTCATATGTTAGGTATGCCTAACACAAACGAATTGTGGCTATATTTCCCCGGCATGAAAAAACTCAGTCCCTCTGCAGTCCTACTCGTCTCTCTGCTCGGTCTGGCCCTGTTCGCCACCGCCTGTGGAGACGACGACGGATCAGACGACAGCATCACGCTCTACTCGGGGCGCAACGAAGAGCTGATCCAACCGCTCGTCGACGACTTCATCGACAGCACCGGAATCAGCGTCGATGTCCGCTACGGCGACTCGGCGGAGCTGGCACTGCTGATCCAAACCGAAGGGGACAACACGCCAGCAGACCTCTTCATCTCCCAAAGCCCCGGAGCACTCGGTTTGCTGGCAGGCGAAGGTCGCCTGGCCACGCTTGGAAACGACCTCACCTCACTTGTGGACGAGGGATTCGCGGCCGGCGACGACACCTGGGTCGGACTCACCGGCCGGGTGCGAGTGATCGTCTACAACAGCGACCTCGTCGACAAAGCCGATCTACCCTCATCGGTCCTCGACCTGGTCGAACCCGAGTACGCGGGCAGGTTAGGGGTTGCTCCCACCAACGGTTCGTTCCAAGACTTCGTTACCGCGATGCGCAACGAACTGGGAGACGACGCCACCCGCGACTGGCTTGTGGGGATGGCACAGAACAACTCACCCAACTATCCCAAGAACTCCCCGATCGTCGAAGCCGTCGGCCGCGGCGAGATCCCGATGGGACTGGTCAACCACTACTACAACCTTCGTGCAGTCGAAGCCGATCCATCAGTGGCCAGCAAGAACCACTTCCTGCCGGTCGACGATATTGGCTCTTTGGTGATCGTCACTGCCGGTGCGGTGCTGTCAACCTCTGAATCCTCCGAGGCCGCCCAGTCGCTGCTGAGATTCCTGCTGAGCGACGATGCCCAGACGACCTTCGCCGAACAGACCCAGGAATACCCGCTGGTCGCAGGTATCGACCCACCGGCGAATCTGCCGTCACTGGACGGATATGCGGCTCAAACCATCGACTACGACCTGCTGGGGGACGGTCTGCTGGGAACGATCAACTTGATACGAGAAAGCGGCATTGAGCAGTAGCACCCTGAGCACTGGCACGCGGGACTCCGAGAGCGGCGTTTCACACCGCTCCGAGGCACCGAGCCGTCGGCCTCCCGCGACGATGCTGGCGCTGTCGGTCCTCGTCGGCGTCGTCTTCATGGGGCCTTTCGGGTACGTCGTCTCTCGCAACCTCGATCTGGGAACCGATCTCAGCTCGCTGCTGTTGTCGCAGTCAACGTGGGATCCGCTGCGCCGTTCACTGCAACTCGGGTTCGCTGTGTCGGCATCGACCGCGGTGATCGGCACGAGTTTGGCCTGGCTGACGATTCGCACCGACCTTGTGGGCCGGCGCATCTGGCGTATCCTCGCCCCTCTGCCGCTGGTCTTTCCCAGCTTCGTAGGGGCGACCGCGCTGATCGCCGGTTTTGCTACGGGCGGTCTTGTCGAGGATCTGGTCTCCCCGCTGGGCATCACCGACCTTCCGGACATGAAGGGGTTCCGCGGCAGCTGGCTGGTCCTCACTCTTTTCACCTACCCCTACGTGTACCTTCCGGTGGCGGCCCGAATGGCATCGCTTCCGCCGTCGCTCGAAGAATCGGCCCGGTTGCTCGGGCGCAAACCCTCAGCGGTCTTCTCCACGGTCGTCCTTCCCCAGGTTTGGAGCGCAGTCCTGGCCGGGACGATGCTCGTCTTTCTGTACACGATCAGCGATTTCGGTGCTGTCTCCCTGCTCGGTTACAGCACGCTGGCTGAACAGATCTACGCCGATCAGCTGTTCGACCAAGCTCGTTCGATGGGGCTTGCGCTGATATTGGGCGTCACGGCCCTTTGCGTCGTCACGGTCGAACGAGCGCTGGAGCGGCGCCGGGCCCGAGTGGAGGTGACTCGCAGCCAGGATCCGCTGACAGTTCCCCTCAAGGGTTGGGGCATCCCGGTGTTGACAGCGGTCGCAGCCTTCATCGGCAATGCCCTGATCGGACCAGTGGCGGTGTTGGGCTTCTGGGCTTGGCGGGGCCTCACTGCCGACATCGACTCGGTGGGACTGGGAGTCGACGTCGGAGCTCTGGTGGGACCCGCGCTGCACACCGCCGAGGTTGGACTCATCACCGCGCTGGCAGCAATCGCGGTCGTGTTGCCGATCGCCTGGCTGACCGGGCGTTACCGCAGCCGGGTCGCCGGTGCCGCGAATGCAATGGTGGTTGCGGGTTTCGCCCTTCCCGGCGTCGTCATCGCTCTCTCATTGGTCTTCTGGGCCATCGACGCCCCCATCATCGGACGCTGGTACCAGACTCTTCCGCTGCTCATCATCGCCTACGTCCTGCACTTCGGCGCTCAAGCGAGTCGAGCTGCCCACGTTGCCGTGGAGGCAGTACCGGACGCCTACAGCGACGCCGCGGCGACCCTGGGCGCGAGCCGCTCCCGACGCTTCTTCACCGTTGAACTGCCGCTCATGGCGCCGGGCCTCCTGGCCGGCGCAGGGTTGGTGATGCTCTCCACCATGAAGGAGCTTCCGGCCACGTTGCTGTTGGCCCCTATCGGGTTCGACACGCTGGCAACCGAGGTCTGGGGCGCCGGCGAACGCGGCGCCCTGGCTCAAGGCGCGGTGGCCTCGCTGGCTTTGGTTGCAGTCAGCTCCGTTTTGACTTGGGCGGTAGTGCTTCGCCGCCTCAATGTGCATTGAGTTGACCCCCGTCGCGGCTTGTGTCGGATATCTGACACTCCTTGTGTCGGATAGCCGACTTGGTTTGTCTCCAAATCGTGGCACCATGTCTGCTCGGCGGACGTACCCGATGTGACCGGCGGACACATCGGGGCGCGTTTCATGGGGGGTCCCTCAGCGGGAGGGACTCCCCCCATGAGCGTGGTGTATTCTCGAGCATGCGTGGATTGAGGGACACGGGGGCATACGCCGAGAATGCCGGCGCGTGTATTCTCGAGCATGCGTGAATTGAGGTCTCAGCTTGTTGGGGCTTGTGCGCGCGGTCTCTAGTGTCGAGGACGAAGAGGGAGGTCTCATGCGGTCCATTCGCCTTGGGATGACAACGTGTCTGGTGACCCTGGCGCTGTTGCTGGCGGGCTGCGGTGGCGACGACTCCGACGAAAGCGTTGAGCCTCAGCCAACAGAGACCGCCCCGACCACATCCACGGCGTCGACCACTGTGCCGATCCCCCAGAACGCCGTGGCACTCGGCGATCTGGTGATCACCGGGGTCCAGTTCGGAGACGACGGTTTCGTGCGGGTTCAGAACCGCGGCAACACCGACGCCAACGTCAACGGCATCTACATCTGCCAGTTCCCGCAATACACCGACCTCGGTACGGAGGTGACCGGCGGCGTCATCGATGCGGGGGCGACCGTTGAGATACCTGCTTTGGCGGTCGGAGGGCTGAGCTCGGACGGCGGCGAGGCGGCGCTTTACGCAAACAACAGCGACTTCGGGTCGCCCGACAACATCCTGGCGTACGTGCAGTGGGGCACAGGAGGCGCTCGAGCCGAGGTGGCAACCACAGCGAACATTTGGGCGGGACCCGATGTTTCGGTCACGCCTGATCCCAACTACAACGACATCGTGCTTGAAGGCGACCCAGTCGACCCGGAGAGTTGGAGCTGAGATGGGAATGGAGGTCTCGCCGATCACCGCGACGCTGGGAGCTGAAATATCAGGCGTCGACATAGCCGACATCGATGGCGTCACCCTTGAGGATCTAAAGAAGGCCTGGCTCGACTACAAGGTGCTGGTCCTGCGCGATCAGCACATCACCACTGAGGAGCACATTGCTTTCGGACGGTTGTTCGGGGATCTCGAGGTCCATCCGTTCACCGACAACGATGAGGACCACCCCGAAGTGGTCGTGCTGGAAGCCGGCGGAGCCAGCGGCAAGACCTTTGTCGCTGCAGGCTGGCACAGCGATGTGACCTGGCGGGCCGAGCCGTCGATGGGTTCGATCCTCCGTGGGCGGATAGTTCCGCCGGTTGGCGGGGACACCTGTTTTGCCGATGCCACGGCGGCCTATCAGCGTCTGTCGGACGGTTGGAAGCAAAGGGTGGACGACCTGCACGCGATCCACGACTACTCGCGTGTTTTCGCGGATCGGGTCAAGCCTTCCGAAACCGACAAGATCCGCGCCCAGTATCCGCCGCAGCGCCATCCGGTCATCAGAACGCACCCGGTCACAGGCGCCCGAGGGATTTACACGAATATCGGATTCACGTCGCATATAGACGGGGTTTCTGAAGAGGAGAGCCTGGAGATTCTGCGACATCTTGAGCGGGCAATCTGGAATCCTTCGGTGCAGTGCCGCGTTCGTTGGGATGTCGACACGTTCGTGATGTGGGACAACCGGTGTGTACAGCACGCGGCAACCGCTGATTTTCTGCCCGAACACCGGCTGATGGAGAGAGTCACGATTGTCGGCGACCGCCCGTTCTAGCCCGTGCGGCGCGCTTGTCATTGACAGAGCGGTTCGAAACGAATGCCGGTGCCGGAGAGGCGACTGAGGGCGTCGTCGAGGGCCTCCACGGTTTGGGAACGGTCGCCGCCGCCGTCGTGCAGTGACACGATCGCCCCGTCGGTCGCACCGGCAACGATCCTGTTGGCGATCGTCGCCGCGCCGGGGTTGCGCCAGTCGAATGTGTCGACCGTCCATAGAGCCAGAGCCAGCCCGTGAGCAGCGGCCCATTCGCGGGTGAAAGCGTCTCGGGATCCATAAGGCGGTCGTAGACACGGTGTTGCATGCTCTCCGAGGATTTCCTGGGTTCTGGCGACCGTTTCATCGAAGGAGTCCCTTGAGAGCGTGGTCAGGTCCTCGTGTCGCCAGGTGTGGTTTCCGACCGTGTGCCCCTCGGCCACGATCCGCTCAAAGACGGCTGGATATCGCTCCACCAGATATCCGACGACGAAGAAGGTGGCCCTGGTGTTGTGGCGGGCGAGGACGTCGAGGATCTGCGGGGTGTATACGGGGTGCGGGCCGTCGTCGATTGTGAGATATACGACGTCACCGGGATCAGCAGTTGGTGCTGTGGGTATTGTTGGCAGCGGCACCGCTGTGCCGGGGTCTGACGGTGGACCGAGAGGCAGTATCGTTGCGGTCATCTCGTAATCGGCCGTTTCTCCGTGGGTGGACACCACGGTCAACCTCCACGGGCCGCTGACTGGGAGGGTGGCGGTCGCTTCCTGGGCCCGGTCTTCGGCTGAGGCGAGCACGAAGTAGCCGAGATCAACGGTGAGCCAGACTCCGAGCGGCGCCGTCAGCTCAACGCTCAGTTCTTGTCCTTCGGCGGCCTGCAAAGTGTAGGTTTGCCGCTGGTTCGGCTCGATCGAACCCGATTCGGTCGCGGAGATCGCTCCGGCCTCGAGCTGAATGCTGATTTCGGGCAGGTCCAGATCGGGTAGTGGGAGGTCTTTGAGAGGTCTGCTGCTGACCATTCGTGCTTGAGGCTCCGCCTCGCTCAGGTCGATTTCGAGGGTCTTGCGTTGAGTGATGACCGTGAAGGGCTCGTTGTCTTTGCGGTCCAACAAAGCCACTTCGATCAAACTGTCCTGGATTGAGATCGCTTCGATGACGACCCGATCGCCGACATACACAGGTGTCTGCGGCTCCGGTGTTCCGTCGTTGTCGAGCACGGGAACGATCAGATGAAAGACGCCGGTCCCCGCTGAGCGTTCAATGATGTGCGCGACTAGGTCGTCGTCCCCGTCGTCGTCGAGGTCGCCTTGGGTCACCCGGTTCTGCAGCAGGAACATCGATGCCGATTCTCCGCCGTAGGAGACCGCGGCTTCGCCGTTCTGCAGTTCGATCGTGTCGCCTGCAAGTTGGAAGCTGAGGTTCTCGAGATCTTCCCAGGCAATCAGGTCATGTTCGGCGACTGTGGTTGTGGTGTTGGGCGGCGCGGTTGTTTGGGGTGCTTCTGCTTGCGGGGTGGTGGTTGTGGTGGCCGTGGTGGTGGTGGTCGTTGAGGTAGACGAGGTCTGGCCTGTTGAGTCGTTGTTGTCGGCGCAGGCGGCCGCCATCCATGCCAGTACCAGGCCGATGACGATCAGAGCCGTTCTTTGTTTTGGTGCAGGGTCGGCCACGCGTCCTCTTATTCGCTTTTGGCCTGGGTTCAAGTTGAGGATAGCCCATGGTTCGGTTCCGCTGAGCCGCAGTCAGGGTCGTTCGATTGCGGGGATTTTGTCTGGCAGTCGCAGGCCTAACACCGCAGGTTGTTGCAGGCAAGCCGGGTCGCTACCGTTGAGGTCCGCGGGGTGGAGCAGTTTGGTAGCTCGTCGGGCTCATAACCCGAAGGTCGCGGGTTCAAATCCCGCCCCCG
>JAPPMP010000040.1 GCA_028819005.1 Acidimicrobiaceae bacterium | reverse complement strand
TAGCTGAGGTGGAGGTTGCGGGGGTTGGGGTTCGGGCGGTGGCGGAGTCTGCGGAGGGTGAGCCGGCGGTGGTTGAGTTCGCTGGTGGTGCGGGTGGTGCGCTCGGTGAGTCTGCGGGGGTTGAGTTCGCTGGTGGTGCGGGCGGTGACCCGGCGGGGGTTGAGTCTGTGGGGGTTGAGTCCGCGGTTCGTGACCCGGCGGGGGTTGAGTCTGCGGAGGTTGAGTCTGCGGGTGGTGCGCCCGTTGGGAGCTGGGAGTCAGCGGCGGGCTCCCTGCGGGCACTGCCGGCGGATGCTGCGATGCGCTGGGCGGCGCTGTTGAGTTCTCTGGGGGTCGACTCCGCCGATCAGGTCGATGCGGTGGACCTGCGAGCTTTGAAGTTTTCCGGTGAACTGGCGAGGGCGGTGAGCTGGTTGTTGCGGGAAGCCCCTGAGTTGCTGGCAGGGGATCTGGCTGCGCTTGCGGATCGACGACTCCGTGAGCTTGCCCGATCCAGCCCCGCTGGTCGTACGGCGGAAGACCTTTTGACGTTTGTGGCGGGGCTGCGTTCCGGCGGCGGGCTTGCGGTGGACGATGTTGCTGTGGTGTCGGCGCAACTGGCTGACCTGCGTGAACGCGAACCGGATTTGGATGACCCGGCACCGTTTTTTAGCGGTTTGGGGGTGGCGAAGATGCTGGGGGTCGAACCGGGTCCCGAACTCGGCGAGGCCATGGATTGGCTGGTCGATCTGCGCGCCGCCGAGGGCCCGCTGGACGCCGGCGACGCCGCCGCCCGCCTCCGGGATTGGTGGGCCGAGCGCGCCGTCGAGTAGCTGGCCAGTGCCGATCCGTTCGGCTGAGCGGGTTTGCTCGTGCGGTCTGCTCGTGCGGTCTGTCGACCCGAGCCGTCGACCTGAGCCGTCTGTCGACCCGAGCCGTCGACCTGAGCCGTCTGCGGGGTCCTCGTGTTGGTGTGTCGGGGTCACGGTTCCGCGGCCCGTCTGCGGGGTTCTGTCCCGCCTGGTTCGTGTTTGTTGGTGGGTGATGGCTGCGGGTCGTGGAGTTTGTCGAGGTCTGCCGGGTCCTGCCCGCCCGGCCCGTGTTTGCCGGCGGGTAACGGGCGCGGGCCGTTCAGGGTTTGCGGGAGCGGACCAGCAGGGTTGCTGGGAGCGGGTCGTCCTCGATGTGGCGTTCGAGCAGCGTGTCGACAACGAACTTGGCCCGGCACATCGACGACACGATTGATTCGCCGGTATGGATGTGGCGTCCGTTGATCGGGCTGTCGCCGGTCCAGGGGCGGATCGTCAGAGCGGGGTTGTCCGGGTCGGCGCAGAGCGCTGCGGGGTGGGGGAGCGAGATGAGCAGGTGACCGCCGGGCTTGATGACCCGATGGACCTGCCGGATCACGCGGTCGAGGTCCTCCACATAGCACAGCGAGGTCACCGAGATGGCCAGGTCGATCCCCTCGGCGGCCATGAAGGCCAGTTCGGCGAGCTGGGTTTGGTGGAACTCGACGGTCGTCTCGTGATGGATCGCCAGCTCCCGCGCGGCCCGCAACTGGTTCACGTCCTCGTCGATGGCGGTGACCCGTGCGCCCCGCAGCGCGAGTCCCACGGCCGCGTGGCCTTGGCCGCATCCCAGTTCCAGAATGCGGCGCCCGGCGACGTGTCCGATGAGTCGCCGGTCGAGCGCGGCTTCGGCGCCGAGGCCGAGATCAACATGGTCGATGGGACGGTCTGCGGGAGCCCGTGTGTCGTGCATCAGCATGGGGCTGATTCTTGTCGCCGTGCGTGCGCCATGTGTGGACGGTTACTGTGTTGAGCGTGAAGATGGGACTGACTCAGGCCGTTGGCGGCGATGCGGGCATCGACTACCGCTTGATGCGTGAGATGACCCTGACGGCTTGGCGTGAGGGCAAGGCCGGCGTTTCCGAGTTGTGCGATGCTCAGCCGGAGTTGCTCCGCAATGCCGAGTTCTGCGGACGGCCCCTGGAGTCGCCGTGCCCGGTTTGCGAGACTGACGGGTTGGTCGAGGTCACCTATGTGTTCGGCCCGCGTCTGCCCGGGCACGGCCGCTGCGTGACCAGCGACAAGGAGATGACCCGTCTCAACGCTCGTAAGCAGCCGTCGGTCGGTTACGTGGTCGAGGTGTGCACGGACTGCGGCTGGAACCATCTGACGAGGAGCCGTTCGGTCGGGGGTTGCGCAGTTGAGGCGGTCGAGGGAGTGGGCGGATGATCTTCGGCGGTCCGTGCTTCAGCCGGTTGCGGCTTGGAGTCGGGCGGGTTGTTCGGCTAGTCTGAGTCCACCGCCGGCAGCCGAAGACCTACCTGGTCACAGAGTGCGCTGGACGGGAAAGGAGTCAGACATGGGCAAGCTCACTGCCCCTGCGATTGCATGCACGAAAGTTCGTGACGGCTGTGAACCTCTGGTGATGGTGACCGCCTACGATGCGCCCGGCGCGCGGATCGTCTCAGAGGCCGGCGCCGACATAGTTCTGGTGGGAGACAGTCTCGCCATGGTCGTGCTCGGCTACGACGACACGCTTCAGGTGACTGTCGACGACATGTGTCATCACACTGCGGCTGTCGCCCGCGCCGAACCGGACTGTCACATTGTGGCTGACATGCCGTGGATGAGCTATCACGTGTCGCCGGAGGAGACGGTTCAGAACGCGGCCCGGTTGATGCGCGCCGGTGCGCATTCGATCAAGCTCGAGGGTGGCCGCAAGCGGTTGCCGATGATTGATCGGATCATCGCCGCGGAGATCCCGGTGATGGGCCACATCGGCCTCACTCCCCAGTCGATTCATCAGATGGGCGGGTTCAAGGTGCAGGCCAAACAGGCTGAACATGCCCGCAAGCTGGTGCAGGCGGCGAAGTCCCTGGCTCATGCCGGTTGTTGTGCGGTGGTTCTGGAGGGTGTGCCGGACCGGGTTGCGGAGATGGTCACCGACGCTGTCGACATTCCGACGATCGGGATCGGCGCCGGCTCTCGTTGTGACGGGCAGGTGCTGGTGTACCACGACCTTCTGGGCGTCGATGACCGTTTCGTGCCGAAGTTCGTGCGGCGTTACGCCGATGTGAAGTCGGTGTCGGTGTCGGCTGTTGCGGCCTATGCGGCCGACGTGCGCTCGGGTGCGTTCCCCAGCCACGGCGAGAGCTATCACATGTCCGACGCGGAGGCTTCGGAACTGCATCTCTACGGCGGTCAGTGAACCGGTCGTCGGCTTGTTGACGGCCTCTCGTCCGCCTTTTTCAACTTGCTGCCCGGGGGCACTGTCACACCCCCTCGCCATGATGTGACCATGCAGTTTTCGAAGGTCGATTCCTCGAGGTGTGGTCGTGCGGTTCGTGCCGGTAGCCTTACGCAATTCCCCCAGGTGGCGTTTCTGCGGAAGCAACTCCGAAAGGAAACAACTTCAGCCGGCAACCCCTGCCCCGGGAAGGGGCCCCGGTTACACCGGGTCCATAGGAGGTGAGTGCTCGTGGGTATTGCCCGAGCCTATGAATTGATGGTCATCATCGACGCCGACGTCGATGACGGCGATATTGACGCGGTGATCTCTCGTGTTGAGGTTCTTGTCGTCGACGAGGGCGGACGGATTGCGTCCACTGACAACTGGGGCCGTCGTCGGTTCGCCTATGAGATTCAGCACAAGCTTGAAGGCACCTATGTGGTGTGGGAGGTAGTCACCGAATCGGCTGGCCTTCCCAACACCGAACGTCAGTTGCGTCTCGCGGACGACATTGTCCGCCACAAGCTTTTCCGTCTGCCGGAATCAGAAGCGGCTCGCCGTGGTCTGTTCGGGGAGGCGGTGCCGGCGTGAGTCGGCCTACCAGGAGGAAATCAAATGGCATTTGACAACACTGTGACTGTCGTGGGCAACGTCACCCGCGACCCGGAATTGCGCTTCACTCAGGGCGGAATGGCTGTCGCCAACTTCGGCGTGGCTTGGAACAAGAAGCGCAACGACGGCGAGGACGAGGTTTCGTTCTTCGACGTGACCTGCTTTCGGCAGCTTGCCGAGAATGTTGCCGATTCGATCGCCAAGGGCGCCCGGGTGGTGGTCTACGGCATGATCTCGCAGCGCAGCTGGGAGAATCAGCAGGGCGAGCGCCGCTCGAAGGTGGAGATCGTCGCCGATGATGTTGCGCCGAGCCTGAAGTGGGCTTCGGCTGAGATCACCCGCAACGAGTTCCGGGGCGGCTCTGACGGCGCCGGCCGACCGAGCGGCGGCGGCGCCCGGTCGCAGAGTTCAGAACGCACTCAACCGCAGCCGACCTACGACCTCGATGAGGAGCCGTTCTAGCTCGCCGTCGAGCAGCGGACGGACGCCGGCTGTCGGGCTGGGCGCCGCAAGACCGCGAACGACAAGACCGCGAACAGCGAGAACGACACAAAGCAACAGAACTGGAGAAGGAATGGCCAAGGCAAAGAAACGGGTCAAACCCAAAGACAGCGGCCGCAGGATCAAGAAGAAGGCCTCGATACTGAGCGCCGAGCAGATTGAGTACGTCGATTGGAAGGACGCGAACCTGCTTCGTCGGTTCCTGTCCGAGCGGTCCAAGATCCGCGCGCGCCGTGTGACAGGCAACAACACCCAACAGCAGAAGATGGTTGCCGACGCGATCAAGATTGCTCGGGAGATGGCCCTTGTTCCGTACGCCAATCGGGTGACGACTCAGCGCAGCGGACGGGGTGACCGTGAACGCATCAGCCGCTCCGACGGTCCGCTGCCGCGGCCCAGCGGTCCGCCCCCTGCTTCCCGCGACGAAGACAGCGACATGGCCTACGAAGGGGCCGGTTCTGGTTCTGGGGCCGGCAACGTGCATGGCGATGGGTTTGGAGAGGGCGCCGCTGCTTCTGAATCGAGCAGAGCATGAGGGTCGTTCTTCGCCAGGACGTTGCCGGACTCGGTCGCAAGGGCGAGATCTGCGATGTCGCAGACGGCTATTTCCGCAACATGTTGTCGCCTCGCGGTCTGGCTCTGAAGGCGACCAAGGGGATCGAGTCTCAGGCTGAGGCGATGCGCCGCGCTGCGGTGCTGCGTGACGCCAAGAGTCGCGCCGAGGCCGAGGAGATCGCTGCTCGATTGGTGCCGATGGTGATCACCGTGAGCGCCCGAGCCGGAGAAGGCGGTCGCCTGTTCGGTTCAGTGAGCACGCACGACATCGTCGTCGCTGTCGAGGCTCAGGCCGGGGTGGTCATTGATCGCCACACCCTGGCGCTCGACGCTCCGCTGAAAGAGCTCGGTCAAGCAATAGTGAACTGCAAGCTTCAAGGGGAAGTGGAGTTCCCGGTCACCGTGGAGGTAGTCGAGGAGTGAGCTGGTTGTCGCCATCGGGTGACAACAGCTTGATTTCTCGTGTTTGCCTGCGGTTCGAGACGCGCGCGGCAGCGGCTGTGGAGAAGTACGCAAGAAATCCCCAACAGGCAAGCCATAAATCCCCAGGGAAACGGCGATTTTCCCCTGGACTCCCACGGGGGATGCGGGCCAGTGTTGTGGTTGACTTATATGACGAACGTGTGACGATCAGGTAACGAACCAATGGCGATGACTCAAACCAGCATCCGGCATGACAGCCGTGTGCCTCCCCACAATCTTGAGGCCGAAGAATCGCTGCTCGGCGCCATGCTGCTGTCGAGCCATGCGATAGCGGACTCGATCGAACTCATCAGCGCCGAGCAGTTCTACCGGCCGGCACACGCCCATGTCTACGACGCTATTGCTGCGCTGTATGCGGCCGGCGACCCGGTGGACCCTGTCACGGTCGCGGTCGAACTGGAGCGGGCGGGCGCGGCGGAGGCGGTTGGCGGGCTCGAGGGTTTGCATCGCCTGCAGATGAACACTCCGGCCTCATCGAACGCTGCGAAGTACGCGAGCATCGTGCGCGAGCATTTCATGCTCAGGAAGCTGATCAGGGTTGCGAGCGAGATCGCCGAGATCGGCTACAGCCAGCCCAATGACGCGATCGCGGCCATTGATGAGGCTGAGAACATGGTGTTCCAGATCGCCGAAGGCCAGGACACCGACTCGATGAGCAAGATCGAAGTGCTCCTCAAGGAGACGCTGGATCAGCTCATCGCCCGCAGCGAGTCCGGCAAAGGCATCATCGGCACGCCGACCGGGTTTGTTGATCTCGACCAGAAGCTGTCGGGGTTGCAGCCCAACGCCTTCATCGTGGTCGGCGCCCGACCGGCGATGGGCAAGACCTCCTTCATCCTCAATATTGCGAGCCATGCCGCGATCCGCGAGCAGAGGCCTGTCCTCGTTTTCAGTTTGGAGATGGGCCATATCGAGATCAGTCAGCGCATCCTGTCCGCCGAGACTCGTGTCGACTCGAAGGACTTGAGTGACGGTCGGGTCAAAGAGCACGAATGGCCGCGGATCACCTCGACCATCGACCGTCTCAAGAACGTGCCGCTGTGGCTCGACGACAATCCGAACCCGACGATCATGGACATCCGGTCGAAGGCTCGGCGGTTGAAGAGCAGCGTTGGCGACCTCGGCTTGGTGGTGGTCGACTATCTCCAGTTGATGACTGGTCGGTCCCGTGCTGAGAATCGTCAGGTTGAGGTGGCCGAGATCAGCCGTGGGTTGAAGGTGCTGGCCAGGGAACTCCAGTGCCCGGTGATCGGTGTGTCCCAGCTGTCGCGTACCCTTGAGAGCCGTCAGGACAAGCGGCCGGTGCTGTCTGATCTGCGCGAGTCGGGATCGATCGAGCAGGATGCCGACGTGGTGCTGTTCCTGTATCGCGACGAGGTGTACAACCCCTCCGATCAGACGACCGAAGGCCTGGCCGAGGTGATCATCGCCAAACACCGCAATGGGCCGATCGGCACGGTCAACCTCAACTTCGTGCCCAGGTTGACGTCGTTCAGAAACCTGGAGACACGGGCAATCTAGTGTTTGTGCATCAAGCCGTTCGTGCTCGGAAATCCTTCCTCTGTTTGTGGGGTCTCTAAGTGTTTCTCGGTGAGGACATTCTGATCTGGCTGGTTCTGGCCCTGGGCGGTGCGATGGCGGTCGGGAATTTCCTGGCTCTGGTGCGTCCGGCAGAGAAACAGCATCGCGAGGGTGATCTGGAGCGCGCCCCGGTAGGTCGGAGCGTCGTGTTCATCGTGGTCGGCGCGGTCGCTGCTGTCTGGGCCCTCGCCAGCCTCATATCTGGCTGAACCCGGTGTTAGCCGTACAGACCTTGGTGCCGTTCGCGTAGCACGTTCTTTTGGATTTTCCCCATGGCGTTGCGGGGCAGCGACGGCACGATCAGGATCTGCTTTGGGTGCTTGTGGCGACTCAGTTGCCTGGTCAGCTCCGCGTGGCAATCGTCGAGAACGAATCTCTCGCCGTCCACCGCGATGACAGCGGTCACCGCTTCGCCGAGGTCTTGGTCGGGCACTCCGATCACCGCTGATTCGCGGATCCCGGCTATCTGGTCGAGCACCATTTCGATTTCTTTGGGGTAGATGTTCTCGCCGCCGCTGATGATCAGATCACCGGATCGACCGTGCAACCTCAGGCGGCCGGTTTCGTCGAGGCTGCCGAGGTCGCCGGTTGCGAACCAGGCGTCATCGCTCACAGCGCTGTCGGCGGCCGCGTTGTCCCGGCTCCAGTAGCCCGAGAATACATGTGGGCCGCGGACTTCCACCGAACCGATGACTCCGGTTTCGACCGGGGTTGCATGATCGTGGATCAAGTCGTCGACAACGTCGACCACACGCAGGTCGACCCCCGGCAGGGGATAGCCCACGGTGCCCGCCAGGCGCCTGCCGTCGTATGGATTCGAAGTGATGATTCCCGTCTCGCTCATGCCGTACCGCTCACAGATGCGGTGTCCGGTGCGTTCGGCGAACTCTTCGAACACAGCGTCGCGCAGCGGGGCCGACCCGCAGGTGAACAGGCGGACCCCGGCCGCTAGTTCGGTGTGCAGCCGCGGGCTGTCCAGCAGTCGGCTGTAGTGCGTGGGCACTCCCATCATCACGGTTGCATTCTGCAGCGAGTCGAGCACTCGCTCGGCGTCGAACCTGGCTAGGAATGTCACCGGGATCGCCGAGAGCATGGCGCAGTGGATGGCCGCGAACAGCCCGTGCGTGTGGAATATCGGCAGGCAGTGAAGCAGGTGGTCGCTTCGGCTGAATCGCCAGACGTCGTGGAGCGCGACGGCATTGTGTCGCAGGTTGGCGTTGCTGAGCGCCGCACCCTTCGGTCGGCCGGTGGTTCCGGAGGTGTAGAGCAGCACGGCGAGGCCTGCGTCTTCACGCTTCACTATCGGCGCGCTGTCAGCTCGGACGTCTCGGATTCCGGGCCTGTCGGCCTGTTGCGCGAGCGTGCCTTCTCCCCCGGCGTCGAGGGTGAGAATTCGAGCGTCGTCGTCTGCTGTCCGGCCGGCCGTCGAACTGGGATCGAGCACGGCCACGCGCGGCTGGGAGTCGCTCAGAAAGTATTCGAGCTCTGCTGAGGTGAACGCCGGGTTCAGCGGAACGTGAACGGTGCCCGCCCGCAGACACCCCAGATACAGAGCGACGGCTTCGACGCTCTTTTTGACCTGCACGAGCACCCGGTCGCCAGGACCGGCGCCGTGGGCCTTGAGGACTTCCGCGTAGCGTGCCGCCAGGTCGTCGATCTGGCCGTAGCTGTGTATCTTCGCAGCGGGTTCGACCAGGAACGGGGCTGACGGGTGCTGCGACGTGACCGACCACAGAGCCGAGGCGAAGTTGCCACTGGGCAGCGGGTTGGTCATCGGCTCAGGCGGTTCGGTTTTCAGGCGCATCGGCTCGGGCGGCTCGGTTCGGTTTTCAGGCGCATCGGTTCGGGCGGCTCGGGGTTCATCCCAGGAGTCCCGGGAGTGGAGTGGTTTGCGGTCGAGAAGGCTCCCGACCGTGTCGAGGCGGTCGAGAGCGCCCCTTCCATAGCCTTGAAACCCTCAAAATGGGCAATCACTATCACGGGCCGCCTCATTGGTTGATCTTTGCCGCTTGGGGGCGTCGCCCACAACACGCACTAGCTTTCACAGGGATCCGCCGGGGTGTGGACCGTCTATCTGGATTGGAGAGAAGCCATGGGAACACCGACATTGAAGCGTGACGACGAACTGCTGATCATCGATTTCGGTGACGACGAGAATCGCACCGACGTTGTCTGGGTTGAAACCATGAACGTGCTGCTCGACGAGGCGGCGGCCCAGGCACTGAGCGGCCCCGCTGCCTTGATCACGACCGGCTCCGCGAAGCACTACTCCAATGGGCTCGATGTGGAGTACATGGCGCAGGCCTCGCGTGCGGAGATCGTCGAATACGCCAACTCGGTGCAGAAGGTGCTTTCGCGTATCTTGACGTTCCCGGCGCCGACGGTGGCTGCTGTCAACGGCCACGCTTTCGGCGCGGGTGCTTTCGCGATCCTGGCCCACGACTATTCGGTGATGCGCGCCGACCGGGGTTTCGTGTGCTGGCCCGAGGTTCATCTGCAGATGAGCTTCCCTCGGGGCTTCATGTCGATGATCCGGAACTCGATGACGCCCTCGACGGCCCGCGAGGCAACGGTCACCGGCCGTCGTTACGGCGGACCCGACGCGGTGGCCGCCGGTTTCGTTGCCGAGGCGGTGAGCCTCGATCAACTCATGGATGCGGCTTCGGATTACGGCCGTGCGCACGCCGCCAACGCAGGTTCGAGCCTGGCGCAGATCAAGCGTCAACTTCACAGCGCCACGGTCGAGCTGCTCGGCAACGACTCACCCGGCTAGTGCCCCTGATCAGTTCTTGGGGTCAGTTCTTGGGAACGTCGGCCCATGGGACCTTCTTGTCGACTCGCGGCTCGCCGGGCAGCCCGAGCATCTGTTCACCCATGATGTTGCGCAGAATCTCGGAGGTTCCGCCCTCGATCGAGTTGGCCCGTGCTCTCAAGAAGAGATAGGCGAGGCTGCCGCTCTCGCCGGGCATCACGACAGTGGTGGGCCGACGGAACGCGTAGTCGAGGTCGATCTGGGCGGCCATGCCGGCGAGGTTGACGCCCTCGCTGTAGATCTCCTTGTTTAGTTCCGCTCCTGCGAGCTTGGCGACGGACCCCTCGGGGCCCGGTTGGCCCCGCTTCGCGTTCTGTGCCGCGCGCATGTTGGTGAGCCGCAGCACTTCGGCGCGGTTCCAGAGCTTCATCAGGTCGTCGCGGCGTGCGGCGGTGCGCTCGAGGTCGGGTAGCGAGTTCCACACTTTCACCAACTCGGCAATGGCGCCGCTGCCTCGTGGCGGGGTCCCTCCGCCTCCTGCTCCGCCGATCACGGTGCGCTCGTTCATCAGGGTGGTGATCGACACTCGCCAGCCCTCGCCCCGTTCGCCGATGCGGTCGGAGTCAGGCACCTTCACGTCGGTCATGTAGACCTCGTTGAACTCGGCCTCGCCGGTTATCTGCCGGAGCGGACGCACTTCGACGCCTTCGGCGCGCATGTCGAGTGCGAAGTAGGTCATGCCCTTGTGTTTGGGCAGTTGTGGGTCGGTGCGGGTGACGAGCATTCCTCTGTCGGCGATGTGGGCGATGGTGTTCCAGACTTTCTGGCCGTTGACCAACCACTCGTCGCCGTCGAGCTCTGCTTTGGTGGCGAGCCCTGCGAAGTCCGACCCGGCCCCCGGTTCTGAGAAGAGCTGACACCATTTCTCCTCGCCGGTGAACATGGGGCGCAGGAAGCGGCGCTTTTGTTCCTCTGTGCCGTGGGCGAGGATCGTCGGCCCCGACAGGGCCATGAAGAACTGGCTGGTGTCCATGGCGGGGGCGCCGGCCTCGGCGAGTCGCCGGTTGACGTCGCGTTGCAGTTGCGGCCTGATTCCCAGCCCGCCGTGGCCGACCGGGAACTGGACCCAGGCGAGTCCAGCGTCGAACTGGTGGCCGCGGAACTCCTGGTAGGACTCTTGGGTCGGGTCGTGCTCGGCCAGCAGGGCGTCGAGTGCTTCGTTGATTGCGGTGACTTCGCTGTCGCTCATTAGTGCGCTCATAAATGTCAGTTTGCCTGACAGATTCTCTTGCTGGCAACTCGCTGCTACTCTGCGGTGCCATGAGTTCCTTCGACGACTATTTGATTGCCCATCAGGACCTGTTCGCGCACTACAACGACCTTGTCGGCCGACTCAGCGACGAGCAGATGGCGGTCCAGTCCCTCTGCCCGGACTGGGATGTCGCCGGGGTCATCAACCATGCGATCGGCGCCGAGTATTGGATGACCGGTTGGGAACCGTCCGACACGGCCCCGCCCCCCTTCGAGCGGTTCGTCGAGTTCGATGCCCGCACCCGGGGTGCGAGCAGGTCCGAGTTTGCGCGGATCGTCGCCGAAACAACCGCGACGCGCCTCGATGATCTGCGTGCCATGGGCCCGGAGGTTCTGGACCGCCCGGCGTTCACTCCTGCCGGGCTGTTCAGCTACGGCCGTTTCCTGCAGGTCCGTGTGTTCGACATGTGGGTGCATGCCCGTGACATCGCAATCCCGCTCGGTGAGACCCTCGACGATTCCGGATTCCCAGCCGAGGCAGCTCTCGGTGAGGTCGACGACTCGATCGGCTACGTCGTGGGCAAGAAGATCGGCCTGCCCGACCAGATGAGCATCGCCTTCAGGATCCGTGGTGCGGTCGACCGTGACATCCTGGTCCGAGTGGAGGGCCGCGCCGCCCGTGTGCCGGAACTAGCGGACCCCGATGTCGAGGTGTTCTCCGACGTCGGCACTTTCGTCATGCTCGCGGCAGGCCGAATCGACCCCCAAGAACAGATCGACGCCAACAAGATCTCATGGTCCGGCGATGCCCACTGGGGCGAAACCGCCGCTCGCAACCTCGCCTACACCCGGTAGCAGGCGCCCACCCCAGGGCGGCAGTCAGGTGCCCACCACCCCCCGTCGACAGGCCAGAATCAACAGGGACGAAGCAAGCAACGAAGCAACGGGGCAGAATCAACAGGGACGAAGCAAGCAACGAAGCAACAGGGAGGCAACCGTGCCCAGAGTCATCTCGATTGATCATGCGCAGCTCGCTATGCCACCAGGCGCCGAGGATCAGGTCCGGGAGTTCTACGTGGGTGTTCTAGGGCTGACCGAGGTACCGAAACCCCCGGAGTTGGCCAAGCGTGGCGGCGCTTGGTTCGAGGGTCCCAACATCAAACTTCACCTTGGCGTGGAGCAAGAGTTTCGTCCCGCCCGCAAGGCCCATGTCGGTTTTCTTGTCGACGATGTTGCCGAACTAGTCGATCTCTGCCGAGCCCAGAACCTGGAGACCACCGACGTCAACGAGGTCGACGGCTATCACCGAGCCCACGTCTTCGACCCCCTCGGCAACCGCCTCGAGTTCATGGAACCTGCGTAACCCACTGACACGCTGACGCATCGGGGCCGTTGAGACCGATTCTCCGAGAAGTCACGGCGAGACACGGTCATCCCCAACCAGGCACTCTCGCCGTTTCTGCCGTGGACGTTGGCTGCGTCGGTTGTGCCTGATGCTGGTGACCTCTGGGTTATGCCGTTCCGTTCCCGTTTGTGCTGGGCAGGTCACGCATGCGGTCAAGTCGCGCCTTCGGGTTGCATCTGGTGGGTCCCGGTGGCCTCTAGGTCAACCCGCGTCCCAACGCACGCCGGTTACGACGGTCACCTCCGTAGGTTCCTGTGCGGCATCCGAGAGCCGGTTGTGCTCGTTGCTTGGGGTCACCGGCCGCCCCTTGAGGCTCGCCGACTGGCCGTTCCCCAGAATGAGGGTCGCCCGTAGAAAATCAGCGCCAAGAGGCCCGTCCCTGGTCGTGTTCAGGGTTCGTGTGGGGGGTGGTTGGGGTTGGTGGTCTTGTAGCCGTTGTTGGTTTTGGTGACGATGTAGCCCCGGTCGTGGATGTTGTGGTGGCAGGCCGAGCAGGTCAGGCACCGTCTTGGAGTCCATCTCGCCGTCGCCGAGCGCTTCGATCTCGGTCGCGCACCGCGCCTGCAACGAGCCTAGCGCGGCCATCGCCCGCCCGGCGCCCTCGACCACATTAGTCAGCTCCGCCCTCGAAAGGCCGGAGACGACCACCGCTCTGGTCTGCCGGATCATCGAATCGAACATGACCACAACCTACTCAAAGGGTATGACACTGCATGATACGCTCCATAACAGGCCGACGCTTGCCATCCCACCAACCAAAGGAGTTATGCAAATGTCACTACGTGAGTATGCTCAACATATGCAGAAGCAGAGGGTGACGGTCACGGTGGACCAGGCCGACCTCGACGAGGCGAACGAGGCGGTCCGCCAGGGTCGTGCCCGCTCGGTGAGTGAGTGGGTCAGCGAAGCCATGGCCCAGCGCCGTATCAAGGATCGACGCCTTGCGGTGCTCGGCGAACTGATCTCGGAGTATGAGGCCGAGCACGGGGTCATAAGCGACGAGGAGATAGCTCAACAAGCCCAGCAGGATCGAGATGCGGCGGCAGCCCAGCGGCATGCAGCCCTGCATAGACAATGAGCGTCATTCTCGACGCAGGAGCGTTCGTAGCGCTTGAGCGTGATGATCGCGCAATGTGGCGTCGGCTGAAGGACGCCCTGCAGGCGGAAAGCCCTCCGGTGACACACGGCGGGGTGATCGCTCAGGTTTGGCGCGATAGCACGGGCCGTCAAGCACTTCTCGCCAGGGCGTTGCAGGCTGTCGAGACGATCCCCCTCGATGAACAGTTAGGTAAACGGGCGGGCACGCTGCTCGTCCGGTCCGGTTCCACGGATGCGATCGACGCGGCCTTGGCCGCGATGGCCGATCATGGTGATCAGATCATCACATCCGACCCAGCAGATCTCGTAGTGCTTGTCGCGGCGAGTGCCCGTCGAGTCGACGTCGTCCCGATCTGAATCCCCGGCTGCCCATCGCACCGACGCCGGAGCTACTGGCGGCTGAGTTCGGCTCGGGCTTGGGCGTGGAGCGTTTCGACGTCCTCCCGTGACAGCAGCTGGATCTCGACCTCGTGCAGCGTGCCAGTGAAGGGATTGGAGTCGCTATAGGCCCGGCTGACCGGAGACCCGGCGTCGTAGCCCACGCTGGGCCCCACCGAGGAGATGGTCGACATCATCCAGGGGATCGACGCCTCGCCGACAACCTCAGAGTCGATCAACAGCCGGGCTTGAGCGGTCCGCGACGGCCCCCGATAGAATCCCACCCCGAGCTTGTGGTCGCCCGGTCCGACGGCAGCGTTCGAGCGGACGACGGTGTGGTCGTCGAAGGCATTGTAATCGAACACCAGATGTCCGTCGTCCATGAAGACCGAGATGCCGGCGTTCTCAGTCCCCGTGGCGAACAACACGCCCCCAGCCCCGGCGTCACAGGTTACCGAAGCGGTGAGGCGCCAGCTGCGTCCGCCGACCTGCGCTCCGGATTGGCTGCCCATCGGCGACACCGGCGGGTAGTAGCGGTAGGTCCTGTCGACGGGATGCGGCGAGCGGTCCCGGAAGCGCACGGCGAAAAGCTCGATCATCCGTTCGTCGAGGGGCAGCACGCCGTGGACCTCCGCCTCCTGCCACCACAGGGCGATCATCTCATCGAGCTTCTCGGGCATGTCGGCGGCGATGTCGTTGCATTCCGACGGGTCGGCGTCGGTGTGGTACAGCTCCCAGGCGTCGTCGTCGAAGGGGACTCCGGCCTCGTGACGGGTAACGGCCTTCCACCCGTCGCACCAGAGTCCCCGGTGCCCGCCCATCTCGAAGTACTGGATCTCCTTGCGGGTTGGGGCTGCAGCATCATCGAACGTGTATGCGAAGGACGTCCCGCTGATCGGGATCTGCTCAAGGCCTCGCCGCACTGCGGGTGGTTGCACATTTATAAGGTCATAGATCGTGACGGCTATGTCGTTGACGTGATGAAACTGCCGCCGCACCCCGCCGGCGGATCCCGCGCCTGCCTCCTCCGGTCCCGCACTGGCCGGCGCCGATGCCGCGCCGGCGCCTGCTGCGCCTGCCTCCTCCGGTCCCGCACTGGCCGGCCCCGGTCCCGCACCAGCCGGTCCCGCCATCACGCCCAACGGCTCCGCGCCTGCCTCCTCCGGTCCCGCGCCCGCCGGCCCCGGTCCCGCACCAGCCGGTCCCGCCATCACGCCCAACGGCTCCGCGCCTGCCTCCGCCGGTCCTGCCGCCGCGCCCGCGCCTGCTGCGCCCGCGCCAGCCGGTCCCGACGCCATGCCCTGGGGCCAGTGCACCACTAGGGGGACGCGCACTCCGCCCTCATGGGTGTTCTGCTTGTACCACTTGAACGGCGTGTTGCCGACCTGGGCCCAACCCCACGGATAGTTGCTGTGGGAGTGCGGCCCGCCGATCTCGTCAAGGTGTTCGACCGCCTCGTCGGGCGTTTCGAGGATCCCGTTGAAGTACTTCATCTCGTGGAGCACCCCGAACGGCCCTCCCTCCTGTGACGCGCCGTTGTCGCCGAGCACCATGATGATGGTGTTGTCGAGCTCGCCGAGTGCGGCGAGGTCGTCGACGAGCCGCCCGATCTGGGTGTCGGTGTGGTCTAGGAATGCGGCGAAGGCCTCCTGCAGCCGGCATGCCAGCAGCCGCTGGTTCACAGAGAGGTCGTCCCAGGCTTCGACTCCGGGGTTGCGCGGTGCAAGCTGGGTCCCGGGCGGGATCACGCCCATGTCGAGTTGGTTGGCGAACCAGCGCGCCCGGACGACGTCCCAGCCTTCGTCGTAGCGGCCGCGGTACTTGTCGAGGTATTCGGCGGGCGCCTGGTGCGGGGCATGGGTGGCGCCGAAGGCGACATATAGGAGGAAGGGTTTGTCGGGCCGCACGCTCTTGGTGTCGTGTACGAACCCGATGGCCCGGTCGATCAGGTCTTCGCTGACGTGGTATCCCTCTTCGGGCGTGCCCGGGGGGTCGATGGGGTGGTTGTCGTAGGTGAGCGAGGGGTTGAACTGGTCGGTTTCGCCTTCGAGGAACCCGTAGTAGCGGTCGAAGCCGCGCTGCAGGGGCCATTGGTCGAACGGCCCGGCTGCGCTGCAGTGTTCCATGGGGGCGAGGTGCCATTTGCCGACGGCGAACGTTGCGTAGCCTTCGTCGTGGAGAACTTCGGCGAGGGTGGCAGCGTGGTTGGAGATGTGCCCGGTCATGTTGGGGAAGCCGGTATTGAAGTTCGACACGGCCCGCATGCCGACGCTGTGGTGGTTGCGTCCGGTGAGCAGCGCGGCCCGGGTCGGGGAGCACAGCGGGGTGACGTGGAAGTTGGTGTAGCGGAGGCCGCCCGCGGCCAGGGCGTCGATGTTGGGGGTGTCGATGTCGGACCCGTAGCAGCCGAGCTGCGCGAATCCGAGGTCGTCGAGCAGCACGATGACGACATTCGGCGCGTCGTCGCCGGGGTGGGGCGGTTCGCTGAACCATGGCTGGGATTCGGCGATGGTCCTGCCGATGGTTCCGTTCCATTCGCTGTATTGCCGCATGTGTCGTTCTCCTGGTTCGCCGGTTGCCAGTATTGGTTGACGGGTGTGACACTACGGCCGGTCAACTATTGTCGTCAACGCTGACAATAGTTATCCTCCAGAAATTGCCACTAGCGCTCTTGATCTGAATTGCTCAGTAGCGTCACCGAATCGAATGCATGAGAAAGCACCGATGAGAAAAGCACCAATAAGAGAGGCGCGATGAACATGAAGCTGTCGATGACACTCAACTACTCCGGCGATCCGAAGGCTGCGGCCTCCCAGGCCAGGGATCTTGAGCTCGCCGGGATCGATGTCGGCTGGGTGGCGGAGCTCTACAGCTTCGACGCGGTCAGCATCCTCGGTTATCTGGCGGCCAAGACCGAGACGATGGAGCTCGGGTCGAGCATCCTGCCGATCTATTCGCGCACGCCGACTCTCACGGCGATGACTGCGGCGGGCCTCGACGCCGTTTCCGACGGACGTTTCATTCTCGGTATCGGTGCTTCGGGTCCCCAGGTGATCGAGGGTTGGCATGGCGTTCCCTATGACCGTCCGGTCGGCCGCCAGCGTGAGTTGATCGAGATTTGCCGCAAGGTGTGGCGCCGTGAGGTCGTGGTTCACGACGGCCCGAGCTACCAGTTGCCGCTCCCGGCCGATCAGGGCACGGGTCTGGGCAAGCCGCTCAAGCTGATCAACCATCCGAAGCGTTCGAACATCCCCATATATATTGCGTCGCTCGGTCCGAGCAATGTTGCGACGACCGCCGAGGTTGCCGACGGTTGGATTCCGGTGTTCTTCCATCCGGACAAGGCGGGTTCGGTTTGGGCTGACGCCTTGGCCGAGGGCTCGGCGAAGCGTGATCCGGCTTTGGGCCCGTTGGAGGTTGTGGCCGGCGGCTCGGTTGCGATCTGTGATGAGCCTCTGGCGCGCAAGATTCGCGACGGCGCCCGTTTCATGGTGGCGTTGTATGTGGGAGGCATGGGTTCGAGGGGCCAGAACTTCTACAACAACCTGTTCCGTCAGTACGGCTACGAATCCGAGGCCGAGCAGATTCAGGATCTTTACCTTTCGGGCCGCAAGGATGAGGCGATGGCTGCGGTGCCCCAGGATTTCCTCGATGCGACAGCGATGGTCGGTGACGAGGGCTGGGTCCGGGAGCGGGTGGAGGCGTATGCCGCGGCCGGCGTCACTCGCCTGCAGGTCACTCCGGTCGGCGGCGATCATCTCGCCCTTATAGAGAAGGTCAAGTCCTGGGTGAGTTGAGCGGTGCTCAGGCTGGGTCTTGAGGCTCAGTAGTTGACGGGCCGTTAGCAGTTGTCGGCTCGGTCGGCTCAGCGCCTCCCGGCTCCTGCCCGCTGGCCCCGCTGGCCGCACTCTTCGGCATGACGCCCGAAGACAGCGCCTTCTAGCGCGGTGATGCGTTCACCGTGCCCCATCATGTGATGGAGAAGCTTGCCGTGCTGCTCCAGCGTCGCTGCCATCGCTGCAACGGTCACCTCAAGTTTCCCGAGCCGCTTGTCGAACTTCTCATCGAGCGCGTTGACGTCGCCTCGCACATCTCGGATGTCGCCCCGCACGCTGTGAATGAAGTAGCCGAACATGCCGAGCAGTCCTGTGCCGATTGCTCCGATGATCGTCGCTATCACGGTTGGCTCCATTGCCGTCCTTTCGTGCTGCCCAACCCGCCCCGCCTAGGCAGCACGATCAAGACCGATTGTCGATAATCATCACACTACTACGTGTACTGTGACATTACAACAGGATGTTCCGCTGCATTCCCCGCCCGGCGAGCACAACACCCACCCCGGCCCAGCCGGTCCTACCGCCGGGCGGCTCAACCGGCGTCGTCGGTGTTGACGACGGCCATCTCGCCGCCGTCGCTCCCGCACGGCGTCCTCGTCCCCGCCCGGGCCTCGAGGCGAGCAGAAGTTATGAAATCGGCAAAGCTCTATTTTCTTGGTGGGGAGTAATCCTTGAACCCGTCCGCTGAGTGCGGCAAACCGACTCGCATGATGTAGCGGGCGAAGGCTTGGGCCAAGTGCTCGCGGTATGGAGACCTCAGGCGCAGCCGGTCACCGGTGTGCCGCACCCTGAGTTCGACGTATTGCACTGGAAGCGAATAGAGCCGTCGAAAGTTGACGACGGACCACTCCAACGCGGGCGGTCCCGAGTTCTCATGCAGCAGCGACAGGTTTGGGATGTTCCCCTCAATTAGTTTCTGGCGAAATTTCCTGGACTTGACGAGCTCGTTCCCCTTGGCAGATTCGGTCGCTATTAGGTCGCTCCAAGTAACCACTTGAGCGACGAGCAGCTGATCGACCTTGCCCTGAGCCAAATCGCAGGTCTGAGTCAAAATGATCCCGGCTGTCTCTTCAGCTATCGCCGAGATCGTGCCCTCACGCTCGTCCTCGACTTCGTGGTTGCCCATCGTTGGGGTAAGCGCGGTGAGCGTCGGGAGAATGTCTCCCTGTTCGAGGTTCGGATCAGCAGTTGACTCGTACCAGTCAGACAAGGGGCCTTCTCATTGCCCTCATTGCCAGTCATCGGCGAGCAGTAGGGCGATCTCGTCGGCTATCAGCGAACTTGATCGTGGGGCTGTGACTCGATCGACGACGCGTACGGTCACGTGGCGTGTCCGCAGTCCCGCGTCCGCAATACCAACTTCGAATTCAGCCTCATCAAACAACGATGACTCGGCCTGGTGCGAACTCAAGAGCCACATCTCTATCGGAGGTAGAATCGATGGCGTTGGGCGAAAGCGTGGTTGGAGCGCGACGAGCGAGTTTGTCATGCGCCAGATGTCAACGGTTTCTGCGCTCTTGCTGAGAACATGGTCCTCTCTCTCTGGTGGATTGTTGCGCGCGGGGAGACTCGTGCGATTCCGCAGGTCGGGTTCGTAATGCCGGGTGGGCAGCGTCTCAGAGACCGCCATTGAAGAGGCTCCTTGCCTTGTCCGTGATGTGCTGTTCGAATGCGATGCGTTCTCGGTCTCGTAAGTCAGTGATCACACGCAGAGTCGGTTCTGCGTCTGCTTCCATGTCGGACTCGGTCCACACATCAAGATCTAGGACGAAAGCGCTTTCTGCCGACTCGCTCTCTGATCTCGCGAACGTAACGGTGAGGCCGATGTCGTCGTCGTATCTTGACTCTGATCGCAAGAGGAAGGTGTGCATGCTTGCGCCGAGGTCAGGTGACGGTAGCGGGGCAACTTTGAAGTACTCGCCAAGGCTGTCCACATCTGCGGCAACAAACACGTGGTTGATGTATCGAACGCCAATTCGGGTGACGCCGTGCGGTGATGCCAAATCGCTATAAGTATGTACAGCTTCCTCGATCCGATCACGGAAGCTTTCCCAGCCGGAGTAAGGAGCAAGATCGCTAATGGAGAGAACGTTTTCTGCAAGCGAGAGAACGAACGTATCAGATCGGTTGCGAAGTTGTATGCGATTCTGCTGTCGTCCTTGGATCCCCAGGCCGGATCCATCGGGCGCGTCGACCTGCATCAAGTCAGCTTGAAATAGTCGCTGCTCTTGAGGCTTGCCGTCGTAGCGGCCGCTGAGACGCTCTTGCATACGGCCCGGAATGGTCGGATCCCAGTCATCGCTGGCATAACGAATTTCACAAACAGCTTCGGCTATTGGTGGGTTCTTGTAGATGCGACGCTCAGGCACACGCGCGCCTAAACCGACGTGAAGGGGGGTTGCCACACAGGCGAAGCTTAGCTTGGGTTGCATTATTGTGCAGAGTTCGGGGTCTGCCGGTTCACGTCCAACCCTTGCGCTGGTTGATCCCTGCGCCAACCGGTGCCCGCCATTCGGCTCGCCCTGTCTGCCGATTCGCCGGGACTCGGCTCTCAAGCTGATCGAGTCTTGCGCCGAGACTGTGCTTGAGGGACCGCTCAACCGGCGTAGTTGGCCGCTGCGAAGTCCCAATTGACAAGGTGCTCGAGGAACGTGGCGATGTAGGCGGGCCGAGCGTTCTGGTAGTCGAGGTAGTAGGCGTGTTCCCAGACGTCGATCGTGAGCAGTGGCGTGTCGCCGCTCGGCAGCGGGTTGTCGGCGTCGTCGGTGTTGACGACGGCCAACTCGCCGCCTCCAGCGCCGCCACCCCCAGCACCGGCACCCCCGTTCCCCGCACCCTCAGCATCCCCGACAGCCCGGCGCACGAGCCAGGTCCAGCCGGACCCGAAGTTGCCGGTCGCCGCCGCGGTCAGCTCGGCCCGCAGCGCGTCCACGGAGCCGAAGCTGGAAGCAATGGCCGCGGCGAGCCCTCCGCTCGGATCGCCGCCGCCGTCTGGGCTCATGGACCGCCAGTAGAAGGTGTGGTTCCAGATCTGGGCGGCGTTGTTGTATACAGCCCCCTGCCCCGAACCGGTGATCAGCGCCTCGAGCGTCGTCTCGCCGGCCCCGTCCGAGCCGGCCCCGTCGGCAAGGAGCTTGTTGAGGTTGGCCACATATCCGGCGTGGTGTTTGCCGTAGTGGAAGGCCATGGTCCGTTCGCTGATGTGGGGGGCGAGGGCATCCTGGGCGTAGGGGAGTGGTGGGAGTTCGATCACGGGGCTTCCAAGGGTTGCTGGGCGTGCTGTCGACGGGACTCCGATGAGCGTCCCGCGGCGACCGGAATGGGGCCGCTTCGCCACAGGGTAACGACCCCTGACCGTGCCCCCGCCCTGCGCTGTTTCGGTCCCCGCCCGTGCGCGTTTTCCCCCGGACGGGACGCCGGCGCTGCCGGTCTGGGTTTTCGGTCCCCGTCCGTGCGCGTTTCCCGCTAGGCAGCGCCCTGCTACAGCATGCCGCACCGTTTCAGCCCCGCCCGATACCCCTGTCCCCGCTGACTGCACCTGTGAGAAGGGTGGATCAGTTAGCCCGTGAAAGCATGGCGCGCGCTGATTTGCGGCGTTATGCTAAGGGCCTTGAATACATGTGCGGTTTTTAACCGACGCCTAGCGATTCTGATGCCTCTTCCGGCCCCCATGTCGTTGACTTGGGGGTTGGGTTGTGTTAGAAATCGGTCTGCGCTAACCTTTGCATGCCGATCGTGATAGGTGTTTTCTGTGTCCCAGCAAGGTGCCGGGTGCAGTTAACCGCTAGATTTCGACTGGTGTCTGCGAAGAGCCAGACAATCCAACCAAGAATGGAGCAGCAATGAGTTCAGCAGTAACGGGAAAGGGAGTGCCGGTGAAGGTGCCGAACCGATCGATTCGGTTGAGTGCGCTTCGCTTTGTGCGCA
>JAPPMP010000023.1:81499-118466 GCA_028819005.1 Acidimicrobiaceae bacterium | reverse complement strand
CACCAAACCGCGGACCCTCAGACCACGCCGGACACACAAAATTTCTGACAGACCCGGCGACGACGGAGACTCGGCGTGGTACACCACCGTGCAACACGAAGCGGACGACTTCTATGTCACGACAACCGTCGCTCGTGATGTGATCGACTACGAAGTAAGAGCCGACATGGACGGCGACTACGTCTGCCACTTTGGAATCTCATCGGGCTACTCCTGCGGCACCGTGGTCTCCATCACCCACGACCCGAGATACAACGAATGCACGAACAAAGACTGTGACGACATCTGGGTGAAGATAGAAGGTCCGACGCTGAAAGCCTGCGGTGGTGACAGCGGAGGTCCTTGGTTCCAAGACCGCACCGCCTACGGAATCATGAACGGAACTGACAAAGGCGGCAAGAGTGACTGCACCGCGGCTGGAACCGAGTACGCCACCTTCATGACGATGGACGACGTCTTGCGGGAACTCGACCTAGAACTGGCAACAACATGACAACTGCAGCAATGGCTACGGACGAGAGGGCGCTTTTGACAGCCACGACCGTGAAGAAGAGACTCACGACAACCCCGGTGGTGTTGGTTCTCCTTGTCGTGGTTCCCATCCTCGTGGGCGCGTGTGGGAACGAAAGGAACCAAGCGCAAACTCGGACTGAGGTTCAGGCTTCGGCGCGTGACGACCTCATGGGCGATTCTTGGCAGCGAGACCTCGCCGGGACACTGTGGAACATCGTCGAAATGACCGGCTTTCCCGACGACAACGTTGCCGATGGCACGTTCAGGTTCTCCGACGAAGCGTTCAAGGACGGATTCGAGGGTGAAGAGGAATGGCTCGGGCACTACGACGGAGTCAACTGGTCGAGCAGTTCGATCCAGTGGAACGAATCTGGGTTCACAGTGACAGGCGGGGGTGACACAACTGCCATGTTGGGTCCCGAAGGCGAGAATCGCTATCTGCAAACCTTCTTCAACACTGGAGCCCGCATCGAGATTGTGCAGAACAACGACGGTTCTCTCACACTTATCCGAGACGACCTGAATGTCACCGCTGACGGGGTCAGATTGACCTTGCAGCAGAGTTGCGGAGCGATCTCTCCGGCACACAATGGACCATCGTGGCCATGACGGGCTTTCCCGACGACAACGTCGTTGCCGGCGACTTCGCCTTCACGAACGAGAGCTTCCGTTACTACGAAGGCGCCTATCGGCTTTTTGTCGAGTGGCACGAATCGGGGTTCAGAGCTAGAGCAATCGACCGCACCGGGAGCATCAATCCCGAACCCGACACCGGTCTGTATCTGGGCATGCTCGTCCCTCTCTGGACACGTGTAGAGATCGTCCAAAACGCCGACGGCTCTCTCACCCTCACCAGAGACGAACTGACAGTCACCGCCGTCCCGGCCTAACGGAACTCGAAGGGTCCGTTCCGACAACGCGCTCAGCACCCGCGCAGGTCACGGGTCCAGCTTGTGTAATAGCAGCAACCAATACGTGTGAAATCGGTAATTTGCTTTGTGCAGAAACGGTAATAGTCTCTGTGGAATAGTGGTAATCGGACACCAAGAGACCATAGGATCACTACATGGAACGCTACGTGCCTCGGCTCGTCGACCCGCTTCTTGCAGAGTATCTGGAGGAACTGCCAGCCGTAATGGTCATAGGACCGCGCGCCTGTGGCAAGACCACCACCGCGGCTAACCACGCAAGAAGCATCGTTCGGCTGGACTCAGGCGATGCTGCCGCTTTTGTCGCCAGCCCCGACGCAGCATTGCGCGGCCGCTCCGAGCCACTGCTGCTCGACGAATGGCAGATGGTCCCCGAAGTGCTCGGAGCAGTGAAGCGATCTGTCGACAGCGACCGCCGACCAGGCCGTTATCTGATCACAGGTTCAGCGAGAACCGACATCGCAGAACGGTTCTGGCCGGGCACCGGCAGGATCGTGATACTGCGCATGTATCCATTGACTGTTGCCGAACAACAGCGCCGGACACTGCGGCCCTTCATCGACCGACTAGCGGCGGGCGAGTCACTGACGGGCACCGACAGGCCAACACTCGATTTGCGCGACTACCTCCAACTCGCCATGCGAGGCGGCTTTCCCGAGCCCGCCCTGGAGTTAGGAGAAACCACCATCCGGGTCTGGTTGGAGGGCTACGCCGATCAGGTAGCAATGCGAGACGCCCGTGCCTACGACAGGACGCCCGACGCCGGCCGCTTGCTCCGCTACCTGGAGGCATACGCGATCAACTCCAGCGGCGCAGTTCATCATCAGACTCTCTACGACGCGGCGGGCATCAACCGCAAAACAGCCCTTGCCTACGACACACTCCTTCGTGACCTCATGGTCGTCGACGAACTGCCCGCATGGTCAACGAACCGGCTCAAGCGCCTCAGCAAAACCCCCAAACGCTATGTAATCGACTCGGGTCTGCTAGCAGGAATCCTACGCGTCGGTATTGACGACGTGCTTTCGTCCAGCAATCTCCTCGGCAGCATGCTCGACACATTCGTAGTGGCCCAATTGCGTGCCGAAGCTGTCGTCGCCGCCACGCGTTACCGACTGTCGCACCTACGCGAGCAGAACGGCCGCCGTGAGATCGACCTAGTCGCGGAACTCGGCGGCGGGCGCATAGCCGGAATAGAGATAAAGGCCTCAACCAATGTCGGACGCTCCGATGCACGCCACTTGCAATGGCTCCAAGAGACCATGGGAGACCGATTCGCCGCAGGAGTTGTCCTGCACACCGGACGCGACACATTCGAACTCGCAGACCGCATCATCGCCACGCCCATTTCCGCCCTCTGGTCATAGGCCGCCAGTCTCAGCGGCGCATGTCGCGGAGTTCGCGGCGCAGTTCCTTTATTTCGTCGCGTAGGCGGGCGGCGTATTCGAAGCGCAGATCAACCGCTGCGTCGTGCATCTCCTGTTCGAGTGTGCGAATCAGACGCTCCAGCTCGTCCTCGGGAAGATCACTGAGTTCATCTGTTGCTCGGCGCTTGCGACCCAACTCCGACAGAGCCTCGGGGACGGGTAAAAGCTCCTCTTGGGGTCGGATCATCGACAAGATGTCGGTGATCTCCTTGCGCACCGATTGCGGGTCGATCCCGTGCTCGTCGTTGTACGCCTGTTGAAGTCGGCGCCTGCGCATGGTCTCGCTGATCGCCCGCTGCATCGAATCGGTGATCCGGTCCGCATACATGACCACCTCGCCGGCGACATTGCGGGCGGCACGGCCGATCATCTGAATCAGCGACGTCTCGCTGCGCAGGAACCCTTCCTTGTCGGCGTCAAGGATCGCCACCAGAGACACTTCAGGAAGATCAAGGCCCTCACGCAGCAAGTTGATGCCGACCAACACGTCGAACTCGCCCAGGCGGAGATCGCGCAGGATCTCGATTCTCTGAATCGTGTCTACCTCGCTGTGCAGGTAACGAACCCGAACACCTAGCTCCAGAAGGTAATCCGTGAGGTCCTCAGCCATCTTCTTGGTGAGCGTCGTGACCAGCACCCGCTCACCGCGCCCCACACGGCCCGAGATCAACTCCTGCAGATCGTCGATCTGCCCTTTGGTGGGTTTCACTATCACGGCCGGGTCAATAAGGCCCGTGGGCCTCACGATCTGCTCCACGACCTGCGAGGACACCTCCAATTCGTAGGCCCCCGGGGTGGCCGACAGGAACACGGCCTGGTTGATGCGCTCCATCACCTCGTCGAAACGCAACGGACGATTGTCGGCTGCAGAGGGGAGCCGGAAACCGTGCTCGATCAACGTCTCCTTGCGGCTTCGGTCTCCCTCGTACTGGCCGTGCAGCTGCGGTACCGCAACATGCGACTCGTCGATCACCATCAGGAAATCCTCGGGGAAATAGTCGAGCAGGGTGTAGGGCGCCTCGCCGGGGCCACGGCCGTCGATCGGTCCCGAGTAGTTCTCTATGCCGTTGCAGTAGCCCAACTCCTGCATCATCTCCAGGTCGTATTCGGTGCGCATTCGCAACCGCTGGGCTTCAAGCAGCTTCCCCTCCCTCTCGAACAGCGCCAAACGCTCCCGAAGCTCGATCTCGATCCGCTCCATCGCCGCGAGCATGGTCGCTTGGCTGGTTGCGTAGTGGGTGGCGGGGAACACGACAAGTTCCTCCAGCGACTGGAGCCTCTCCCCAGTCAACGGATCGACCACGGTTATCTGCTCTACGTCGTCTCCGAACAACTCGACCCGCACCGCCGTCTCGTCATAAGCCGGATGGATTTCGATGGTGTCGCCCCGAACCCTGAACTTGCCCCTGATCAGGTTCATGTCGTTGCGTTCGTACTGGAGGTCGACCAGACGGCGGAGTATCGAACGCTGATCGTGCTCGTCTCCAGTGCGCAGCACCAGCAGTTGGTTCTCGTACTCCTCGGGCGATCCCAGCCCGTAGATCGCGGAGACCGACGCGACCACGATCGTGTCACGCCTTGTCAGCAGCGCTGAGGTGGCCGAGTGACGCAGACGGTCGATCTCGTCGTTGACCGACGAGTCCTTCTCAATGTAGGTATCGCTCGAGGGCATGTAGGCCTCGGGCTGGTAGTAGTCGTAGTAGCTGACGAAGTACTCGACCCGGTTGTCCGGGAAGAACTCTTTGAGCTCGTTGGCCAACTGCGCAGCCAGTGACTTGTTGGGGGCCAACACGAGTGTCGGACGCTGGACTCTCTCGATGCTCCAGGCGATTGTGGCGCTCTTTCCCGAGCCGGTGATGCCCAGCAGGGTCTGGAAGCGGTCGCCCCGCTCAATGCCCTCTGCCAGAGCCTCAATCGCTGCCGGTTGATCTCCGCTCGGCTCGAAACCCGAGACAACCTTGAACGAAGTGCGGGCACTGGCAACCGTCGCAGGAGACACTCTCTGATCCTACGCCGGGCGCAGCCGGAGCCGCGGAACGTTGCTATCGCCGGGCGCAACCGGAGCCGCGGAACGTTGCTATCGCCGGGCGCAACCGGAGCCGCGGAGCGTTGCTATCGCCGAGAGGCGAGGGAGGTGATCCAGTCCCAAGCGCTGTCGATATTGCGTTCCAACGCGCTCAGGTCCCCGGAATTGTCGATGACCCAGTCGGCTACCGCGATGCGGGCTACCCGGCTCGCCTGGTTGGCGATCCGGGCCCGGGCGTCGGATTCATCGAACCCACGGCCGGCAACCAGGCGCTCAACCGTCGTCTCAGTGTCCGCGTCGACCACGACAATCCCGGCGAGATCCCCGAACTGGTCAGCGATCGAAGTTCCATCGGCCCCTACCAGCAACGGAAGATCCAAGACCACCACAGCATCACTGCCTGCAAGCAGCCCACGCCTCCGCTCGATCTCGTTGTAGAGCGCCGGGTGGACGATCTCGCCCAAGGCTTTCAACTCGTCAGCGTCGTTGAAAGTGATCTCGGCTACGGCGCCGCGATCGAGGGCGCCGCCCTCCGCCACGACTCCCGCGCCCCAACGTTCGACCATCGCCTCAAAAACAGGCTGGCCCGGCTCCTGCAACTCCCGCACGACCCGGTCGGCGTCGATCAACTCAGCCCCCCGAGCCACGAAGGCAGCGGCGACGGTCGACTTGCCTGAGCCCATCCCGCCGGTGAGCGCGATCTCGACCACTAGTCAGCCTTGACGTGCTCGTCTTCTGCGACATCGGCCTGCGCGGCCTCGTCTTCGTCGCCTGCAGCCGATTCGATGACCTCGACTTCTTCTGTGACTTCGACGTACTCGTACTCGGTTCCGTCCTCGGCCGTCTCGATCAGGCCTGGGACCGGAGCGTCCTCGCCGGCTTCAGCATAGTACTCCTCCCATGCCTGCTGACCCTCAGAGCTCTCATCGCCGCCGATGTAGTTGCCGTCTTCGTCGTAAGCATGATCACCGAAGTGCTCCTGGTACTCCGCGGCAACCTGGCCACCTTCGGCGGCCTGCTTGATCGAGAGGCTGATGCGTCGGCGCTGGAGATCGAGATCAATGATCTTCACCCACAGCTCTTCACCGGGAGTGACCACTTGCTCCGGCAGATCAACGTGGTGTGCAGACATTTCAGAAATATGCACAAGCCCCTCGATGCCGTCGCCCACCTGGACGAAAGAGCCGAACGGCACGAGCTTGGTCACTCGACCGTAAACCAGTTCGCCGACACGGTGGCTGGAGGCGAACTCCTGCCACGGATCCTGTTGAGTGGCCTTCAACGACAGGCTGATGCGCTCGCGGCTGAGATCGACTTCAAGAACCTGAACCTCGATCTCGTCACCGACCGTCACCACCGAGTTCGGGTGGTCGACATGCTTCCAGGAAAGCTCCGACACATGGACAAGTCCGTCCATGCCCCCCAGATCGACGAAGGCGCCGAAATTGACGACTGAAGACACCACGCCGGTGCGCTTCTCGCCCGGTTTCAGATTGTCGAGGAACGCTTCGCGCTGTTCCTTCTGGGCTTCTTCCAGCCAAGCTCTGCGAGACAACACCACATTGTTGCGGTTCTTGTCGAGTTCGATGATCTTGGCTTCGAAATGCTGCCCCACATAAGGCTGCAGGTCCCGTACCCGACGCAGTTCAACCAGCGAAGCGGGCAGGAATCCCCGCAAACCGATGTCCATGATCAAACCGCCCTTGACAACTTCGATCACCAGACCCTTGACCATGCCCCCGGCTTCTTTGATCCCTTCGATCTCGCCCCAGGCCCGCTCGTACTGGGCGCGCTTCTTGGACAGGAGCAGGCGTCCGTCCTTGTCCTCCTTGGTGAGCACGAGGGCCTCGACTGCGTCTCCCATAGAAACGACCTCATGCGGATCCACATCGTTGCGAATCGACAACTCGCGGCTGGGGATCACACCTTCGGACTTGTAGCCGATGTCGAGAAGAACCTCGTCCTGGTCGACCCGCACGACTGTGCCCTCGACCAGTTGGCCGTCTTCAACAACGACCATGGCGGAGGTGTACGCCTCCTCGATATCCACCCCCCCGAGGTCTGCGTCGATGATCTGGCGGGGGGTGTAGTTGCCATCGGAATCAAACGTTCCGAATCGAGACTCGGTTTCGGCCTCGAGCGTTGTGTTGTCTTGCATTGGAGCTTTTGTCGGATAGAGATAGCGCCGCGGCATCGGACCGCGGAGCTCTGTCGGTTGGACAGCCCAGAAACGCTACCAAGATGAGACCACGACGAGACCCGGTCGGGATTTTGTCGGCAATCTGCAATCAAGCCGACTGCTCACCCCTTGGCGCCGGCCCAGGTTGACGCGACCCGCAGATCGATCTCCAGGGGAACCCTCAGGTCGAACGCATCGCGCATGATCGAGGTGGTCATCTCCCTGGCCTGTTCGACCTCAGAGTCGGGTGACTCCAGAATGATCTCGTCGTGAACCTGGAGCACGATTCGACTGTCGATTCCTGCGGTTTCAATTGCTGCGTCGAGGCGAACCAGCGCGACTTTGAAGATGTCGGCCGCCAGTCCCTGGATCCCGGCGTTCATCGCCTGCCGCTCGCCGGCCTGACGAACCTGGCGGTTGGTGGCCGCCAACTCGGGAATCTGCCGACGGCGCCCGAACAGCGTCTCGGTGTAGCCGCGTTCGCGGGCCTCCTCGACGGTGTCGTCCATGTACTGCTTCACCGCCGGGAAGGCCGCAAAGTAGGAATCAAGGATTTCGGCGGCCTCGGGAACCCCGATGCTGAGCCGCTGCGCCAACCCGTACGACTCCATCCCGTAGGCGAGTCCGTACGACACCATCTTGGCTTTCGAGCGCTGCTCAATCCCCACGTCTGCAGGCGCAATGTGGAATATCTTCGAAGCAGTGGCTGTGTGGATGTCGTCGCCGGCTTCGAACGCCTCGATCAAGCCTGGATCCTGCGCGAGGTGAGCGATACAGCGAAGTTCGATCTGGTCGTAGTCGGCCACCAGCAGTTTGTGCCCCTTCGGAGCGACGAACGCGGTCCGGAACACCCGGCCCCTGTCGGAGCGGACCGGAATGTTGTGCAGGTTCGGGGCGTCGGAACTGAGCCGCCCGGTGCGGGCGACGGTCTGGTTGAAGGTGGCCCTGATTCGGTCGTTGGCGCCTATCTCTGCGACGAGTCCCTCGCCGTAGGTCGAGCGCAGTTTCTCCACCTCCCGAAAACGGAGGAGGTTCTCCACGATCTGATGTTCGTGGCGGATCTTCTCAAGCGTCTGCGCGTCGGTGCTGTAGCCAGTCTTGGTCTTCTTCAGAGGGGTCAACTTGAGTTCGTCGAACAACACCTCGCGCAACTGTTGGGTGCTGTTGACGTTGAACTCGCGGCCCGCGTCGGCAATGACCGCCGCTCGGAACTGTTCGGTTTCGGCGGTGAGCTCATCTCGGATGCGCACCAGCGCCTCACGGTCGACCGCGATGCCGCACTGCTCCATCCGGGCCAACACCCGGACCAGGGGAACTTCTAGTTCATCGTTGAGCTCGGCGAGTCCCTGAGCGCCGAGGGCCTCTCTCATCGGCTCGACGAGACGGTCGACGGCGAGCGCATGCCGCGCCGGTTCGGCCGTCACGTCCTCGTCGGCTCCGTCGAGGTCCAGTTGCCCCACAGACGCTGCCGTCTCGGGCATCTCCAGTTCCGTGTGGCGTTTCAGCAGTTTGTCGAGGTCATAGGACGCCTCACCCGGGTTGAGCAGGTAGGCCGCCAACCGGGTGTCGAAGACGAGACGCCGCAGGTCCACTCCGAGGTCCAGCAGGCGACGCGCGGTCGCCTTGGCGCCGTGCATGGCCACTTCGCGTCCGCCTGCCCCGAGCAGCTGACCGAGTGCTTGCAGCACTTCTTCGTGCTTCACCACCGGACCCGGCACGAACCCGACTTCTGCGCAGGCGCTGTCCGTCACGAAGGCGAGGCCGTCGTCGATTCCGTGTTCAGGCACAGCCAGGGCCAGCACTCCGGTTCTGGCGACGAGCGCATCGAGGGCCGCGACCGCCTCGGCGGGTGTGGCGTGCAAGGTGATCTCCGCCTCGAGAACCTCAACGCCACCGCCCGTCGGCGCGGCAACCTCGCCGAGAACTTCGCTCAAGCGTTCCTGCAGACTCCGGAATTCGAGGAACTCGAAGAGCCTCGACAGTTCAGCCTGGTCGATCTCGCCCATGGCGAGTTCGTCGATGCCCACGGGAAGTTCCACGTTTCTCAGCAACCTCATCATTTCGACGTTGTTGCGGACGTCGGCTTCGTGTGCGCTGAGGTTCTCCCGCAACTTGGGAGTGAACTCGTCGAGCGAGGCATAGATCCCGTCTATCCCGCCGCGCTCGTTGATGAGCTTGGCGGCGGTCTTCTCTCCGACCCCAGGTACCCCGGGAAGGTTGTCGGAACTGTCGCCGCGCAGCGCCGCGTACTGCACATAGTCACGTGGGACGACACCGGTGCGCTCCTTGATTCCAGCCTCGTCGTAGAAGGCGTAGTCCGTCACGCCCCGCTTGTTGTAGAGAACCTTGACATGAGGGTCCTCCACGAGTTGGTAGCTGTCGCGATCGCCCGTGACGATGATGACGTCGTCGCCGATGTCACGGCCTTGGGTGGCCAGGGTTGCGATTATGTCGTCGGCCTCATAGCCGGCCTTGTCGAGGACCGGCATGGCGAGCACGTCGAGCACTTCGCGGGCCAGGCCCATCTGTTGGCGGAGGATGTCGGGGGCCGACTCCCGTTGGGCCTTGTAGGTCGGTGTCAGCTCGTGACGGAACGTCGGTTCCGGCCGATCAAAAGCGACGACGATCCGATCCGGGTCATGCTCTTTGAGGAGATGGATGAGCATCGAGGTGAACCCGTACACGGCGTTGGTCACCTGTCCGGAGGCCGTCGCCATATCGGTCGGCAACGCGAAGAATGCGCGATAGACGAGCGAGTTGCCGTCGATGAGCATCAGTTTGGCCATCGCTCAGACCCTAGTCCGCCCCGGAGTCGATTGATCCGTCGGTTTCGTCGATGAACTTGTTGGAGATCACCTCGTTTGCGACCTCGGCCACAGGACGCCGAGACGACATGGCCTGCTGCTGCAAGAACCGGAAAGCGTCGTTCTCGCTCAGATTGTGCTCGTCGATGAGTCGACCTTTGGCCCGGTCGATCAACTTGCGAACCTCGAGCCTTTCGGAGAGGTCGCTCACCTGGTCTTCCAGCAGCGCAAACTCACGGAATCGAGCACGCGCCGTTTCGATGGCAGCCACCAGCTCCGATCGCTGATACGGCTTCACCAGGTAGGTCATCGCCCCTGCCTCGACAGCCCGCTCGACCAGATCGCGCTGGCTGAAGGCGGTGAGGACGACAACGGCTGTCCTGGTCTCTTCGGTGATCCTCTCAGCAGCCGAAATCCCGTCAAGCCCCGGCATCTTGACGTCGAGCAGGACCAGGTCGGGAGCGTGGGCCTTGACCAGATCCACCACTTCGTCGCCGCGGCCCGTATCGGCCACCACGTCGTAGCCTTCAGAGCGGAGCGTCTCCGCGAGGTCCAGCCTGATTATCGGCTCATCCTCAGCAAGGACGATCCGGACAGCAGCGTCGTTCACGGGGTGCTGAGCCGGTCGAGCAGCATGTCCTGGACGGCGTCGAGTTCGGCGATCTTCCCCGCGACCCGATCACGGTGGCGGGTCATGCGTTCGACGTGACGGGAGACCCGGCGGTGTTCCCGTTCTGCCAGAGGGGTTTCGGATACGAGCGCTCGGACTCTGGCGTCGTAGGCCTCGTCGCGGAGCTGGTTGAGCTGCTCATCGGTGACCTGAAGATCGGCCCGGAGCAGGCGAAGCTGTTGGGTGACGCGTCGCAGCCGGCGCTCAATCTGCGGATTCGACTCAGGCATCAGCCCCAGACTCTATACGATCACCAGCCAGGTTCAGATCCGACAGGCGTGGCGGTCGCTGCAAGGTCGAGGAGCACGCCGGCGTCGACATGCGCTTCAAGCCAGTCGGCCAGGCGCTCGAGATGGGCCTCCAGGACATCGTGGTAGCGGGCCGAGGCCGGCCGATAGTCGCGGCCTCTGTCTGCGGCGACGGCGCCGAGCAGTTCACTGCGGAATCCGTCCGCATCGAAGAGACCGTGGACGCTGCTGGCGCGAATCCTGCCGTCGGGACTCACCGCTCCCTCACACCCGGCCGCGGAGCCGAAGTCAAGACCTGTGTCAACGACACGGTCCCCGGTCGCGCATTCACCGAATTCCGAGTCGGGTGAGAACCACGGACGCTCTCGACTCGTGATCCGCCCGAAACGGATCTGATATCCATTGATCCGCTGTCCACCGGCGGTGAAGCTGCAACGACGGACAACCTTGGGGTGCTCAAATCGTGTCTCCACGTCGAGCAGGCCCAAGCCGGCCACCGTTCCGGAGTCGGATTCGACCTCATCATGGATCCGCTGGCCGAGCATCTGATAACCGGCGCAGATTCCGATGATCGGGGTGTCGCACCTCTTGAGTGCCTCAGCCAGCCCGCTGAGGCGAAGCCAACCCAGATCGGCGACGGTGGCGCGACTGCCGGGGATCACGATCAGGTCAGCCGCTGCGAGCTCATCGGCTCGAGTGGCCCATCGCAGTTCGACGTCGGGTTCGGCGGCGAACGGGTCGAGGTCCGAGGGGTTGGCCAGCCGGGGCAACCGGATCGCGGCGACTCTCACCGGCTCAGCCGACCGGGCCATCGAGTGCACACCGGTTCGGATGTCGAGAAAATCCTCCACGCCCAGCATTGTTTCCTCCGCAAGGTACGGAAGGACTCCAAGCACCGGCACCCCGCAACGGCGTTCCAGCTCAGCGACGCCGTCAACCAACAGGCTGGGGTCGCCGCGGAAGCTGTTGAACACTATCCCGCCGATGCGTTCGCCCAAAGAGCGGGGAAGCAAGTCGATGGTTCCATGCGCTGACGCGAATGCGCCGCCTCGGTCGATGTCGACAACTAAGAGCGCGGCCATGCCTGCTGCACGAGCTAGCGGCAAGTTGACCAGGTCGCGGTCCAAGAGGTTTATCTCAGCGGCCCCGCCGGCGCCTTCTGCAACGACCCAGTCGTACTGTTCACGCAGCGACGACAACGCCTGCAGGACAACGGGACGAAGGCTCTTGGCTCTCGGGCCGTAGTCGCGCGCGTCGGTTGTCGACACTTCGTCGCCGAGTACAACGAGGTGGCTGACGTTGTCGGAGGACGGTTTCAAGAGAATCGGGTTCATTCTCCGCTCAATCTCGACTCCGGCGGCGCGGGCCTGCATGCTCTGGGCTCTTCCGACCTCACCGCCGTCGGCCGTGACCGCCGCGTGGTTGGACATGTTCTGAGCTTTGAAGGGCGCCGTGAGGAGTCCCTGTCGCGCCCACGACCTGCACAGGGCAGCGGCAACCGTTGACTTTCCTGCGCCGCTGGTCGCTCCGCAAACCATCAACGCCCCGGATCTCCGCGTCAATAGTCGATTCCCTTCTTCGCTCGAATGCTGCGATCGAAGGGATGTTTGACCTTCACCATCTCGGTCACCGTGTCGGCCACCTCAACCACTGCTGAGGCCATGTCCCTTCCGGTCAGGATCAAGCTCACCTCTCGGGGTCTGGCGACAATCGCCTCGGCAACCTCGCCGGCGTCGATCCAACCCCAGGTCATGGCATAGCTGATCTCGTCAAGGACAATCAACCGATGCCCGCCGGCGGAAATCAGCTCCTCGGAGAACTTCCATGCCGCGACCGCCTTTGCCTCGGTCTCGTCGAGGTCGTCAGAATCCCAGGTGAATCCGTCTCCGGCGGCGAACCAGTCAACGCCGAGGCCGCGGCAGGTCTTCTCCTCTCCGGTGTGCCACTTGCCGCTCTTGAGAAACTGAACGACGGCACTGTCCCAACCTCGCGCCACCGCTCTGAGCAGCGTGCCGAACGCAGCGGTCGATTTGCCCTTCCCGTGTCCCGTGTTGACCAGGACGAGCGACGGTGCCGCGCGCAGTTCGTCCGGTCGGTACGGAGCTTCGCTGCTAGGTGTGGATTTCTGTGACATCAGATGTTCTCCTTGTCCTGATCGTCATGTCGATTCTTGTCGAATGCCGTCGTGTGCATTGTTGTTGGATCGGCGGTCTGCGGTTTGATCGTCGAGACGGTTCCTGTGGGTTCGCGGCGCCGGCAGCACCACTATCTCAGAGTCCAGGCGCCGCACCGTCAACTGCGTTGCGTACACGCTCGACAGCAGTCCGGCGTCGAGAACCGAGCCGGGTTCACCATCGGCCACCAACCGACCCTCGTTGATGAGAACGAGCCGATCAGCGAACCGGGCCGCTGTGCTCAGATCGTGCATGGCGGCGATGACCGTCAGTCCGTCCGATCGGCGCAGCTCGTCCACCAGTTCCAGGACCGCACTCTGATGGCCGAGATCAAGGGCGCTGGTGGGCTCGTCCAACAGGAGGATCCGGGTCTGTTGGGCCAGGGCCCGGGCCAGGACCACCCGTTGGGCCTCTCCCCCCGACAGGTTCGTCACCATCCTGTCGGCGAAGCGCTCCAGGTTGAGGCGACGCAGTACCGACGCCACCACTCGACGATCGGAGCGCGACTCGCTGGCCAGCCAACTGAGATGAGCCGTGCGGCCCAACAACACGTACTCGGCAACTGTCATGCCCGAAGGCCAAATCGGCGTCTGTGGTACCAGCGACAGGTCTCTTGCCGACGGCGCCCGCCCATCGGACAGCGCAACCGCACCGTCGTAGGAGACCAGGCCGGCTATCGCGCTCAGCAGAGTGGACTTCCCCGCCCCGTTGGGCCCGATCAGGCCCAGCCATTCTCCAATCCCGAGTTCGAGATCGACTCCTCCGAGCACTTCACGCCCCTTGAAAGCGACCTTGACCCCCGAACAGGCCAGCGCAACCGTCGGCGCTTGAACCTCTGCAGATCCGATCATGTTGTCGTGGCGTCCCCGCGCCACAGCACGAACACGAAGAACGGCGCCCCCACAAAGGACGTGATCACACCGATCGGCAGCTCCGAGGGAGCGACGATCGTGCGGGCGCCCACGTCGACGAAGGCCAGAAACGCCGCGCCCATGAGCGCAGACAAGGGCACGATCACGCGGTAGCTGTGACCCACCAGAATCCTTACGATGTGTGGGACGACGAGACCCACAAAAGCGATCAGCCCGCTCACCGACACTGCAGCCGCGGTCAGCAGAGACGACGCGGCGATGATGCCGAAGCGCACTCGAGAAGGTTTCAGGCCCAGAGCGCGGGCCTCATCGTCACCGACCCGGAGCACGTCGAGATGGCGGCGATAGGTCATCAGGAATAAACCGCAGACGAGGACATAGGGACCCAGAATCAAGATCTGATCCCAACCGCTGGTATTGAGCTGACCGAAAAGCCACGACAGGACTTCGCGCGCCCGCGTCTCGCTGAGCTGCTGCAGAGCGTAGGTCTGCGCAGCCGCAAAGAGAGCTGCCATGGCAATCCCGCCGAGCAGCAGCGTCGCCGGTGCTGAACCCGAGGAGCGGGCAATCGCCGCCGAAGCTGAAACCGCCACCATGGCCCCGATGAAAGCTGCTGCGGGCACTGCCCCGAATGGCCCCCAACCGAGGTCGAGACCGAACCCGATAGCCAGGACGGCGCCGAACCCGGCGCCCGCTGAGACGCCGAGCAGATAGGGATCGGCCAGAGGATTCCTGAACACGCCCTGGTAAGCAGCTCCGGCCATCCCCAGAGAGCCTCCGACCAGCATTCCCAGCACCAGCCTCGGCAAGCGGATTTGAAACAAGATCGACTCTTGTCGGGCGCTCAGCGAGGATTCGACGCCGAGCGCTGGAAGCTGTGCGGCGATCGCCTCCATCACCCCCGCGAACGGGAGGCCGGCCGCTCCGCTGGTGGCGCTCAGCACTCCGATGGCGGCCAAGACCGCGAACGCGCTCAGAACAACCGCTGCGGACAATCGAAATGCCCGATCAGTCGCCCATTCGACTCCGCTCTCGTCTGGAAGCGGAGTCCCGTCGTCAAGACGATTCGCCATCAAACGTGGAAAGTGCGTCGACGACTGCTGCGATGAACTGGGGCAGTCTCGGACCCCAACGCGAGGCGATGTCGGCGTTGACGACTACGACGTTGTTGTTCGCGACAGCGCTCACCTCTCCCCAGCCCGGACGGGCCAGCACGTCATCGCGCGTGTAGGCGACTTGGTCGGTGATGACGATCAACTCCGGATCGGACTCGATGATGTACTCCTCGGTGAGCTGCGGGAATCCGTAGCCGTCCGGATCTGCATCATCGGCGATGTTGGTGGTCCCCATCGCCGCATACACCGCTCCGATGAATCCGAAGGAACTGGCCGAATAGTAGCTGTCGCCGAGTTCGTGGTAGATCCGGACCGGCACCTCCGGCGCGTCGGCCAGAGCAGCGTCGATCTCGCCTCTGAGGTTCTCAATGAGCGACACAGCCTCACCGACGCGTCCAGTCGCATCTCCGAGTTCGGTGATCGATTCGTAGCCGCCTTCGATATCGCTCGGCGCTGGGCTCACCAGCACAGGAATCCCGACTGCGGCCAGGCTTGCGACGAGATCATTGGAATCTGTGGAGATCACCACCAGGTCGGGCTCGTACGCGGTCACCGCTTCGACATTCGGGTCCCACCCTGACAGATCGGTGACCGGCGCCTCGGGTGGATAGTACGAAAATGAGTCGACGGCCACGACCTGCGGACCCGCGCCGATTGCGAAGAGGATCTCCGTGGCACTCGGCGACAGCGACACGATCCGCTGCGGTGGCGAGTCCTCTGCTGTTGTCTCCTCAGCCGGCTCATCTGAGTCTTCAGACACCGCGGAATCGGCGGAGTCGGAGGAACTCTCGGTGTTCTCGGATTGAGCAGGAGTCGGCGACTCCTCTGATTCTTGGGGAGCATCGTCGACGACGGGGGCGTCACCGCTGGTGTTGGCGGGCGCGTCGTCGCCGCCGCAACTGACCGCCAACAACGCTGAGGCGAGGAGCAGCACCACCGCAAATCTGGCTTTCGACATCTATTTCCTCCTGTTGGTGAGGAACAAACGCCCGATCGACAGAAAACCGGTCTAACCGAACCCCAATTCCTCGAGGGTTGCTTGGTTTGCTTCGGAGCGCAGATCGACCGGACTAGCTGTGCTCGATCACCGGGATCGGGCAACAGCATTACCGTTGCGGGACAGTGCCGGAATCAAACCGGACTTCGTTTGCGCACCGCGCCGACAGTCTAGGCACGACCGGGAGAGTTGCAACTCAAACGGCCGAACTAGCGGCTCTCGTCCAGACCCTCCGGTGATTGTGCCCAGACCCTCCGGTGATTGTGCCCGGGGCGGGACTTGAACCCGCACGCTCTTGAAAAGCAACGGATTTTGAGTCCGCCGTGTCTGCCAATTCCACCACCCGGGCCGGATGGTTCCGCCAAGCTGATCGGAGGCTGTTCGGATCCTCCGGGCGCGGCGTAGCCTCTAGGATATGTCGTCCGGCGCTCGTTCCCGTGTTCTTTGCCTGTTCATCGGACCGGCGATTGCGGCGGTGCTCGCGATTGTGCGAGAGGCGTCGATCCGTCGGCGCATCGAGGATCTCTCCGACTGGCAGCGCAGCCCCCGGCCAAGCTGATCCGCCGTCGGTGAGTGGCACACTTCACGGTCGCAGGGCACAAGTATTGAAACCATGCGACGCGCCGGCGAGTCAGACACCCCGCAGCGCGTATAGCGTATATCTCTCTCAACACAGATATTTGCGCGCCCTGTTCGACTCGGCCACCGGGGAGCCCCACCTCAAATGATCGTCTTCACCTATCCAGGACAAGGATCTCAACACCCCCAGATGGGCGTGCCATGGGCTGACCACCCGTCCTGGGAACTGGTGGAGGAAGCCTCCGAGGCCGTTGATCGCGATGTCGCCGCACTGCTGCTCGAGGCCGATGCTGAAGAGCTGACGATGACCCGCAACGCCCAGCTCGCCACGTTCGTCATGTCGATGGTGGCGCTCGACGCGGTCAGCCGTCTCGGAGCCGAGGCGGTAGCCCACGCCGGTCACAGCCTCGGGGAGTATTCAGCGCTCACCGCCTCAGGAGCACTCGATTTCGGAGACGCCGTACGCCTGGTCGACGAACGCGGCGACGCCATGCAAGCAGCCGCCGACGAGCAGACCGGCACGATGGCGGCCCTGCTGGGCCTCGAAGACGACCAGGCCGACATTGCTTGCAGAAGGACTGCCGGCGACGTCTGGATCGCCAACTACAACGCTCCCGGCCAAGTCGTAATCGCAGGCGTCCCCGAAGACATCGACGAAGCCTGCAAGATCGCCAAGGAGGCGGGAGCGAAGCGGGCGATGAGGCTGCCGGTCGGAGGGGCTTTCCACACTCCGCTGATGGCCCCGGCAAGACGACGCCTGTACAAGGCGATCGACCAGGTCGAGTTCCGGGCGCCGGAACAACCCGTTTACGCCAACCTCGACGCAACACCCCACGATGACGCCGCCGACTGGCCAGATCTGCTCGGCGCCCAACTCTGCTCTCCGGTCCGCTGGCGGCAGACCCTGCGAACACTCGCAGACGACGGATTCACTACCTTCGTGGAACTCGGCCCTGGAAATGTGCTGACAGGCCTCATGAAACGAACCCTGAAGGGCGCGAACCGGGCCAACGTCGCCACACCGGCAGACCTCGACGGCCTGCTCGAGTCGCTGGCGCTACAACTCCGAAGCGAACCACCGACCCTCGAAGGCGAACACCTCTTTGCGACTGAACGACTCGTGGTGTCGCCCGGCGCAGGTATTTTCAGCCTGGCCCCGGGCTGTGAACCCGGTCGTGCAGTGTCGGTAGGAGACCTGTTGGGCACGGTTGGAGACCAAGAAGTCCTGAGCTCCTTCGCTGGAGAGATCGTCGGAGTGCTTGCCCTCAAGGGAGAACGCGTGACTTCAAGGCAACCCATCGCTTGGCTGCGGGTTCACTGATGGCTGTGCGAATCGCCGGGATTGGCACAGCGCTGCCGCCTGACATTCTCACCAACCACGACCTCGCCCAGATGATGGACACCAGCGACGAGTGGATCCGGGAACGTGCCGGTATCACCTCACGCCACATCGGCGGCCTGACTTCCGAGATGGGCGTCGAAGCCGGCAACAACGCTCTGAAAGCGGCGGACCTGACACCCGATGACATCGATCTTCTGGTGCTGTGCACGAGTTCCCCCGATCAGAGATTCCCCGGCACATCAGCACAGATTCACGCCGGTATCGGCTTGGACTGCGGAGCCTTCGACGTGAACGCCGCATGCGCGGGATTCGCCTACGGTTACGTCGCCGCCTACGGAATGATGATGCTGCCCGGTGGACCGGACCGGGTTCTGAACGTCGGGAGCGACGCCCTCTCGACCTTGGTCGACTGGGACGACAGGGGAACCGCGATCCTGTTCGGCGACGGTGCCGGCGCTTGCGTAATGGAACGCCACGATCAGGGAGAACTGCTGGCGTTCGACCTCGGCGCCGACGGCAGCCTCGCGCCGATTCTCTACTGCGAGCACGGCGACACGATAAAGATGGCAGGACGCGAAGTCTTCAAGAGGGCGGTACGCGCTGTCACTGCATCCATCAAATCCGCTCTCAAAGAAGCCTGCTTGACCCCCGATGACATCGATGTAGTCCTGCTCCATCAGGCGAACCTCAGAATCATCGAAGCCGTCTGCGCGCGAACTTCAATACCGATGTCTAAAACCCACAACGTGATCGAAACAACGGGCAACACATCGACTGCCACCATCCCGTTGGCAATGGAACAAGCAGCGCTCGACGGCGTGTTGGACCCCGGAAAGATCGTCGTGATGTCCGGTTTCGGAGCGGGAATGACCTGGGCGACCCTGGTGGTGCGCTGGTGAGTCGAGTCGTCCTCGTCACGGGAGGCAACCGAGGGATCGGGCTCGCCACCGCCAGACGCTTCCATAGCTGTGGGCACAAGGTCGCCGTGACTGCCCGCTCCGGGGTGGCAGACGACCTCGAAGGCCTGTTCGCCGTGAAATGCGATGTGACCGACTCAGACTCAGTTGATGCTGCCGTCACCGAGATTGAGGGGTCTCTGGGTCCGGTGGAGATTCTGGTGAGCAACGCCGGAATCACCCGCGACGGCCTCGTGCTTCGCATGAACGACGCTGATTTCAGCGAGGTGATCGACGCCAACCTGACCGGCGGCTTCCGCGTGGCTCGGCGGGTGGTCAAACAGATGATGCGAGCGCGTTGGGGGCGAATCGTCTTCGTCTCCTCGGTCGTAGGCCTCGGCGGCCAGGCCGGACAGGCCAACTACGCGGCCTCAAAAGCGGGAATCACAGGTTTGGCCCGTTCGCTGGCCAAGGAGTTCGCAGGGCGCAATATCACAGTGAATGTCGTCGCCCCAGGCCCCATAGACACCGACATGATCGCTGCGCTGAGCGATGCCCAACGAGGCGCAATGCTCGATGCGGTGCCTCTCGGCCGTTTCGGCGCCCCTGACGAGATCGCCGCGGCAATCGAGTATCTCGCCTCGGAGGACGCCGGATTCGTCACCGGTACGGTGCTTGCTGTCGATGGCGGCCTGTCGATGAGCTAACCGGTTTTGGCCAGATAGCCTTTAAGGCCCGAAGAGCAATGGAGAAAGCAAGTGAGTGACAACTTCGAACGATTCACGAATTGTGCAGTTGAAGTACTGGCGGTTGACGCCGACCAAGTCGTTTTGGAGGCAACTTTCGAGTCCCTCGACGCCGACAGCCTCGACCTCGTCGAACTGGTGATGGCGCTCGAGGAGGAATTCGACGTCAATGTCGAAGAAGAGGAACTGGACGGGATCTTGACGGTTCAAGGTGCATACGACCTGATTCTCTCCAAGCTCTGATGCAGGGTCGCCGCGTTGCAGTCACAGGTCTGGGCGTCGTCGCTCCCTGTGGAATCGGCGTCGAAGCCTTCTGGGCAGGTCTCTGCTCCCCCGCGCCGGTCGGCCCGCGCATGCTTGAAGATTGGGATGCGTCTCCGTATTTCGAGAATGACAAAGAGGCGCGGCGCAGCGACCGCTTCACCCAGTTTGCCGTAGCGGCAGCAGAACAAGCGCTGGCCCAAGCCGGTGAGCTGGGAGCAGATCCAGCACGACTAGGCACATTCATCGGCACCGGTGTAGGCGGCATAGACACCCTTGAGAAACAGATCGAGACTCGTCTCACCAAGGGTGAGCGCAGAGTGTCGCCGTTCCTAGTCCCGATGATGATGTCAAACGCCGCCGCGGCCACCTTGTCGATGCGTCACGGTTGGCAGGGCCCATGCGAGAACACCGTTACCGCATGCGCCGCGGGAACCCACGCCATCGGCAACGCCGCAAGGCTGATCAGCAACGGCGCCTGCGACGCTGTACTCGCTGGAGGAAGCGAAGCACCCTTCACACCGACTGCTGTCGCAGGGTTCGCGAACATGACCGCTCTCTCGAGCAGCGGGGTCAGCCGACCCTTCGACCCGCGTCGTGACGGGTTCGTCATGGCGGAGGGCTCAGCGGTGCTCGTGCTTGAAGAGTTCTCTCATGCCGAAGCCCGCGGCGCAACAATTCTGGGTGAGATCCTGGGGTCTGCCTCAACCGCCGACGCCCACCACATCACCGCGCCCGCTCCCGGGGGAACGGGCGCGATCACTTGTATGCGCATCGCGATCGAGGACGCCGGCCTCACCGCCGACGACGTCGTGCACGTCAATGCACACGGCACTTCCACAGACAAGAACGATGAGGCCGAGGCGGCTGCCATTGCCAAGATCTTCGGCACTCCAGGACCGGCGATCACCTCCACCAAGGGCGTCACCGGGCACGCGCTCGGCGGCGCCGGAGCACTCGAGGCAGCTGCGGTCCTGCTCTCCATCAAGCACCGGCTCATTCCGCCGACGGCGGGACACGAATCGTTGGATCCCGAGATACCCGACATCGATCTGGTGGCCGGAGAACCACGCCCATGGGTTCCCGGCCCCTCACTGTCCAACAGCTTCGGGTTCGGCGGACACAACGGGACGCTCGTCATCGGACCCGGCTGAGCAGCGCCCTCAGCCGCCGTCGAAGCTCCGCGGCCCCCAGAGCCCAGCCGCCGTCGACACCCCGCGGACGCCAGAGCCCAGCCGCCGTCGACGCCCCGCGGACACCAGAGCCCAATCGGCGTCGACGCTCCGCGGCCCCCAGAGCCCAGCCGCCGTCGAAGCCCCGCGGCCCCCAGAGCCCAATCGCCGTCGAAGCCCCGCGGCCCCCAGAGCCCAGCCGCCGTCGACGCTCAATCCGCGTCGACGATGACGAACATCAGCTCGCAGGTCGCGGCGAGGTCACCGTCAACGGTGGCACGGCCCTCGCCTTTGCCGGCTCGCGCCGACAACCGCGTCATCCGGACTTCGATCCTCAGCGTGTCGCCGGGGAGGACCTGACGCCTGAAGCGGGCCTTGTCCAGCCCTCCGAACAGGGGGAGTTTGCCCTGGTATCGTTCGTCGGTCAGCACGGCCAACGCTCCCACCTGTGCAATCGCCTCACAGATGAGCACTCCGGGGAGCGTTGGGCGGCCTGGAAAATGACCTTCGAAGAAAGCTTCCTCTCCAGTGAGCTGCCAGGTCCCGACTGCAGATTCACCCGGAACGACTGCGCGTATCTCGTCTACGAACAGAAACGGGGAACGGTGAGGCAATACCTCAGCCGGCGCCGGCAGGTTCATTGCGATCTAGCCGCAACGGCTGTTCGGGAGCCGTTCAGCTCTTTCCTGCGCTCTTCAGCTTCGAGCCGAGGGACACTTTGCAGCGGGTGCCCGCCGGCACGTTGATCGTCTCCCCGGTCTGGGGGTTGCGACCCGCTCGGGCGCTGGTGTTCGCCCGCTCGAACTTGAGGTAACCGGTTATGGCGACTTCGCCACCGCTGCTTATCTCGGACTCGATGGTACTCATCATGGCGTCGAGGCAGTTCCCCGCGTCCTTCTGGGTGACGCCCGCCTTGTCGGCCATGGCTGCAATGAGTTCGCCCTTGTTCATGATTGCTCCGTTTTCGTTGTCTCATGTCCGCGACTTTCGCGGCCAAACGAATAACACGCGAGCCGGTATTGTCGACAAAGTCAAGCATTATCGCCTCGCGCGCCTTCTTTCAGCGTTGAAACTACAGGGATCTTTGCGCGCTGCCCACCCCGTCGCCCAAATTACACGGCGCTGAAGGCACACTCAGATCAAGCTGAGCCGTCGACAGGTTTGCTGCGTCGCTCGCCTCGAAGAAACGCGTCACGGGCCTCATCGCCCAAACCGTGCAGGTTGAGTTCAAACGTGAACCCCTGCTCAAGCCGATAGCCGCGGCTCGGATCATCATCGATCCCGACAAGAGACGCTTTGGCCGCGCGCATCACCGTCGGGTGTTTCGAAGCGATTGCCGCGGCGATCTCCCGAGCCGCGTCCATCAGTTCCTCCAGCGGCACGACGCGAAGCACCGTCCCCCACGCTTCAAGTTGCTCCGCAGTCGCCGGCTCGCAGCTGTACAGCATCCACCGAAGGTGCTTCTCGGGAACCAGACGGCCCAGATAGCTGGCCGCCCCGAGAGCGCCGTTGTCGATCTCGGGAAGCCCGAAACGCGCACCCTGTGCCGCCACCACGATGTCCGCGCTTCCGGCCAATCCGATGCCGGTTCCGAAGCAGAAGTCGTTGACCGCGCAAATCACCGGCACCGCACACCGATAGACCGCTCGAAAAGCGCTGAGACAGGCTCGGTTGACTTCGATGATGCCCGTGTTGCCGGGCATCTGCTGCATTTCCTTGACGTCGACGCCGGCCGAGAATCCTCGGCCCGTCGCGGTGAGGATCACAGCGGTCACCTCGCCTCTGTGCTCGATTCCGTTGAGGATCTCAGCGAGCCGGTCGGTGTCGGCTATCGGCAGGGCGTTGACCTTCGGATTGTCCATCACCAGTTCGAGGACTCCGCTGTCAGTCAGGGACTCGTGAACAGTCATCGGCGCACCAACACTGAAGAACCATGGCCGAAGAGGCCCTGATTGGCGGTTATCCCGATCCTTGCGCCCTCTACTTGTCGACCCTCGGCATGGCCGCGGAGCTGCCATGCCAGCTCACAGACCTGGGCGATTGCCTGTGCTGGAACTGCCTCTCCGAAGGCGCCCAGTCCACCGCTCGGGTTCACTGGAAGACGGCCGCCGATCGTCGTGGCGCCGTCCCGAAGCAGCTTCTCCGCTTCGCCTTCTGCGCAGAAGCCCAATTGCTCGTACCAGTCGAGCTCCAGGGCAGACGAAAGGTCGTAGACCTCCGCCACATCGACGTCCTCGGGACCAACGCCGGCTTCGGCATACACACGGTCACCTATCGACGTCTTGAACCCTCGACTCGCCGGTGTGCTGCCGGCAGCAGAATCGGTCGCAATGTAGGGCAGGTCGATGACGGTGTCGGGGAAGGTCGGCGTGACCGTCGAGATTCCCGCTACCCGAACCGGATCAGAAACACCCTGGGCCCTGGCATATTCCAGCGACGAAACCACCATCGCCGCTCCCCCGTCGGAGGTCGCACAGATGTCGAGCAGACGCAGAGGATCTGACACGACCGGAGAGTTCAGCACATCGGAGACGTCGTATTCCTTGGTGAACCGGGCTCTGGGATTGTGGACCGAGTGCCGGGAGTTCTTGGCCTTGACCCGAGCGAAGTCTTCAGAGGTGGCGCCGTAGAGGTCCATCCGGCGACGTGCGTGCAGGCCGAAATAGACCGGGTTGGTCGCACCCACCAGTTTGAAGCGCAACCAGTCCATGTCATCAGGGCGGTCGCCCTCGTTGGGGGCGAGAAATCCCTTGGGAGTCGTGTCCGCGCCGACCACCAGAGCCACATCGGCCGCTCCTGATAGAATCTGCCCTCGTGCAACCGAAAGCGCGGTCGCCCCTGAAGCACAAGCTGCATACGAAGACGCAACCTGTGCGCCGTTGAAGCCCAGCGCACGCGCAAACGTCGATCCCGCGACGTAACCGGGGTATCCGCAGCGAACGGTGACCGCCCCTGAGACGAACCCGACGTCGTTCCAATCAACCCCAGCATCCTCGAGGGCTTCGTTGGCTGCAGCCGTGCCGTAGTCGACGAAATTGCGGCCCCACTTCCCCCACGGGTGCATCCCGACGCCGAGAATGGCGATCTCTTCCATCAGTGCAGCCCTCTCATCACGATTGCTGTGTCTCCAGCGGTTTCCATTTCCACACCATGTACTCGTGCTCATCGTCCTCGTAAAGAGTGTCGATGACCAACTCCACACCGGCGCCGATACTGAGATCATCGGGCGTGACGCCCGCAACACACTGACCCAGTATCACCATCTTCTCCTTCTCCAGCTCGACCGCGGCGATGGTGATCGGCTCGTAGGGATCGGTCGCAGCCGCGAACGGTGGAGGCGGTGTGTAGTCGCTCGAGGTATAGGACCAGACTCTGCCCACCCTCGAGAGCAGGACTTCTTCCAATTCCACCGCACCACTGGCCGCCGGATCACCCCCTGCAAGGTGCTTGGGGAAGAAGTAGGTCTCTCGTCCAGGGACTTTTCCTCCAATGAGATGCGCTTCCCCCTCCATGGTGTGCAAGCCCTCAACAGCAGGCACTCGGGTCTTGGGCTGCTCACCCGTGGAATTGTCTCGGCTCATTGCGATCTCCTGATCTGACGCACCACCAGAGTACCGGTTACCTTGCCGGAGTATGAACGCAGAGAACCCCGACGCCCGACGATCTATCTCGAGTGCTGATGACTTCCCTTTGCATCAGGCTTCGGAGTACATCCGCCACGCGGCTACTTCAGATCGGAATTTCTATGACCGCTACTACTTCAACCTGCATCCCTCCAGCGACAGTTATTTCGCCATCTTCGGGCTCGGCCAGTACCCCAACCTCGGCACCACTGACGCCTTCCTGGCGGTGGCCCGTAACGGCGTGCAACGGATCATGCGAGCCTCGAAGCCGCTGAGCGACCGCTTCGACGTCTCCGTGGGACCCATGCGCATCGAGATCGTCGAACCGCTGGAGAAACTCCGGGTTGTGGTCGAACCCAACGAAGCCGACGTCGCCATGGACGTCACCTGGACGGCGTCACATCGAGCGTTCGAAGAACCTCGGCAGTATCTGCGCGCAAGAGGGACCGTGGTGTTCGACACTCAGCGTTTCGCGCAGCTCGGTCGCTGGGAGGGCTCGCTGACAGTCGCAGGCGAAGACATGGCAGTCGCGGCCGACCGTTGCGGAGGATCACGAGACCGCTCCTGGGGCGTGCGCCCGGTCGGCGAGCAGCAACCCGACGGCATCCGTCAGAGCATCAGCGTGATGGCTGGGATGTGGAACTACATGCCGATGGACTTCGACGATCACTCGATCATCTACATGTGCCACGAGGAACCGTCCGGAAATCGACCGCTCGAGGAGGGAGTGCGGGTGTGGCACGACGAGGAGCGCGGCCACGACTGGTTGGGTCGCCCGGAATGGTCCCACGACACGATCACAGGCACTCGGTTGCTTTCGGGGAGCCGCATCAGCTTCCCCGACGCCCCAGAAGGTCCGATAACCGTCGAGGCTGAGCCGCTGCTCACCAACTTCATCTCCTTGGGCACCGGATACGGAATGGACGCCGACTGGCGCCATGGCATGTGGCAGGGGGAGGAGGAGGTGGTCCAGGCCCTCGAGTTCAAGGTTGACGAGATTGCAGCGTTGGCCCAATACGGCGTCGTGGATTCGGTGGGACGGTTCAGCTACAACGGCAACATCGGATACGGCCTCTACGAACACGGTTTCTTCGGCCCGTTCGGAAAGCTGAATCTGCACGACGCGGGCGACTTGTTCCGGTGAGCAACATCGTATGAGCAGCGCCGATAAGGTCCACCCCAGAGGCTTCGCAGCACTGTGACTTCGTCACTCCCGCCTCCGCCTCCACCACCCCCAAGGCTCGGAGAACCCGGCCGGCTCTCGGGACGGCCGCCGCCGAGGTATCCATCATGGTTGAGGTGGGGTCTCGGCGATTTCTGGATCGCTACCGGAATCTTCCTGCTGGTGGGCGTCGTGCTTGGCGCGATTGTCATATTCGACAACCGCGACTCCTTGATGGACAGCCAGGGCGTCACTATAAGCGCGGCTTGGATCACTGCCCTGATCGCCATACCCCCGTTGCTGCAAGTCGCCTATGTTGTCTTGGCTGTTCGACGCAAGGGCCGCGGCATCTTCTCCGACCTCGCCGCGCGCTTCAAACCCGTCGATTTGGCTGTCGGCATGCTGCTTTTCTTGGTCGGCATCACGCTCGCCACCTTGGTGGCACTGGCTATGGAATCGCTTTTCGGGATCTCTCCAACTGCTGCTGTCGTCGACCTTATCCAAGACGGCGACGGCACAACTCCAGGCATATCCGGCTGGACCGTGCTGCTGGCCGTATTGGTCGCGCTCTTCATACCCGTCATCGAAGAAATCGTCTATCGCGGGCTGCTCTGGAGTGCGCTCGAAAAACGGGGGATGGGCGAGACGGCGGTGCTGATCGCCAGCAGCCTCATATTCGCGGCGATCCATCTGGAACCTGCCCGTTTCCCGATCTTGTTCGTGCTGGGCGTCGCGCTCGGTTTCGGCCGGATCCGCACGGGCCGGCTCGGCCCCTGCATCACCGCCCACGTCTGCCTCAATTCGGTTGGCATGATCGCATTGCTTGCTACGCTCTGAACGGATCGGATTGGCAGTCTCGCCTCCGTTTGCCTAGAACCCCCTTTGCCAGCGCCATGACCGCACACGACCATTGGACGCCGCTCGTCGACCTCGAGGGCAAGGAAGCCTTCGTGAGCCGCCATATCGGCCCCCCGGAATCCGAGAGAGCCCACATGCTGGCAGCGCTCGGCCTCACGTCGATGGAGGAATTGATCGACGCCACAGTGCCCGAGGACATCCGGATGTCTGAGCCCTTGGACCTTCCCTCCGGGATCGGTCAGACCGCCGCTCAGAACCTCCTCCGCTCCATCGCCCGCTCCAACCAGATACGCACGTCTTTGATTGGGATGGGCTACCACGAGACCATCACCCCGCCGGTGATCCGGCGCAACATCTTGGAGAACCCCGGTTGGTACACCGCGTACACCCCCTATCAACCTGAGATCTCACAGGGCCGCCTCGAAGCACTGCTCAACTTCCAGACGATGGCGGCCGAGCTCACCGGGATGGATCTGGCCAACGCATCGCTGCTCGACGAAGCCACAGCCGTCGCTGAAGCCATGACCATGCTGCATCGGGTCAACCGGAAGAAGACCGGCGACTGCTTCCTGATCGACGCCGAGTGCCATCCCCAGACGATCTCGGTGGTCGAGACCAGAGCTGAACCGATCGGCCTCTCAACGGTCGTCGGCGACCCGGCCGGCGCTGATCTCAGCGGCGTCTTTGCTGTCGTGGTGCAATACCCGGGAACCACCGGCGTGATCCCGGACCTCGAGGCGATCATCGAACGGGCGCACGCCGCTGACGCCCTCGTCGCGGTGGCCGCTGATCCGCTGGCGCTGGTCGTGCTGGCGCCGCCGGGCGAGTTCGGCGCTGACGCGGTGGTCGGCAGCACCCAGCGTTTCGGGATACAGATGGGTTTCGGCGGTCCCCACGCCGCATATTTCGCGGTGCGCGAGCAGCACCAGCGCTCACTGCCCGGCCGTCTCGTGGGGGTCTCACGCGACGCCGGGGACCGGCGAGCCCTGCGTCTGGCCTTGCAGACCCGCGAGCAGCACATCCGCAGGGAACGCGCCACATCCAACATCTGCACCTCGCAGGTGCTGTTGGCGGTGATGGCCTCGATGTTCGCCATCCATCACGGCCCGGTCGGTCTGCGCCGGATCGCCATGCGGGTCAACCGCTTTGCAGCGGTGCTGGCCGACGGACTCCGACGCGGCGGGCTCGACGTGCTGCATGAGGAGTTCTTCGACACGGTGTGTGTGCGTGTGCCCGGCCGCGCCGACAAGGTGCTGGCCATCGCACTCTCCCAGGGGGTGAACCTGCGACGGGTCGACGCCGACACGGTCTCGATCACGCTCCACGAAACCACGACCCGGGCCGTGATCGAGGTCGTCTGGTCGGCTTTCGGGGTCGACGGCGACGTCGGCTACCTCGACGTCCATGTCAGAGACCCCCGGCCGGTCAAATACCGGCGTGACACTCCGGCGCTGCAACACCCGATCTTCACTGCGTACCACAGCGAGACAGACCTGGTGCGCTACATGCGTCAACTGGTGAACAGAGACATCGCTCTGGACCGCTCGATGATTCCGCTGGGCAGTTGCACGATGAAGCTCAATGCTGCCACCGAGATGGAACCGGTGAGCTGGCCCGAGTTCGCCCGCATTCATCCCTTCGCGCCGGTCGGCCAGACCGTCGGCTACCAACGGATGATCGACGAGCTCGAACGATGGCTGACAGAGATCACCGGATATGCGGCAGTCTCGCTTCAACCGAACTCGGGAGCCCAAGGAGAGTTGGCAGGACTCTTGGCGATTCGCGCCTATCACCGCAGCCGCGGCGAGGCGCAACGCGACGTCTGCCTGATTCCGTCCTCCGCCCACGGCACCAACGCGGCCAGCGCGGTGATGGCGGGTATGCGAGTCCTGGTGGTCGACTGCGACGGCGAGGGCAACGTGGAGATCGCCCATCTCGACAAGCTCGTCAGCGAGCATCGCAGAGAACTCGCCGCCCTGATGATCACCTATCCCTCCACCCACGGAGTGTTCGAAGTCGAGGTGCGTCGGATCTGCGAGATGGTCCACGACGCCGGCGGGCAGGTGTACCTCGACGGCGCCAACCTCAACGCCATGGTGGGGCTCGCCCAACCCGGCAAGTTCGGCGCCGACGTGTCGCACCTCAACCTGCACAAGACCTTCTGCATCCCCCATGGCGGCGGCGGTCCCGGAATCGGCCCGATCGGCGTCGGCGAACACCTGGTTCCGTTCCTCCCGAACCATCCGCTGACCCCGGTGGCCGGTCCTCCCACGAGTCCGGGACCAGTAGCGGCCGCTCCGTGGGGCTCGGCGGGAATTCTGGCGATCCCCTGGATGTACATACGCATGATGGGCGCGAAAGGTCTGCGCCAGGCCACCGAGACAGCCATCCTCAACGCCAACTACATCGCAAAGCGCCTAGAGGACTACTATCCCGTGCTCTATCGCGGCGCAAACGGCTGGGTGGCACACGAGTGCATCCTCGACACCAGGATCATCTGCGCCGAAGCCGGACTGAAGGTCGACGACATCGCGAAACGCCTCATCGACTTCGGCTTCCACGCCCCAACCATGTCTTTCCCGGTTCCCGAGACGTTGATGGTCGAGCCCACGGAGTCCGAGAGCCTCGCTGAACTCGACCGGTTCTGCGATGCGATGATCGCCGTTCACGGCGAGGCCAAGCGCGTGGCGTCCGGTGATTGGCCCGAGGACGACAACCCGCTCGTCAACGCCCCCCACACCGCCAGTGACGTGACCGCCGACTCTTGGCCGCATCCCTATTCGCGCTCGGAAGCCGCCTTCCCCGATGGCTGGGGGCGAGCCGACAAATACTGGCCTCCGGTCAGCCGCATCGACGGCGTCTACGGCGACCGCAACCTGATGTGCTCATGCCCTCCAATGGACCTGCTGAGCGAGTAACCACGAATCCGGGGCTTGACCAGTTCGATTCTGCCGGGGCTGTCCGATTAGGTTCCGGGGATGGCACACCCACAACAAGACCAGGCACAACACGACCTCATAGTCGAGCGAGAGGGCCATGCGATGGTTCTCACCATGAACCGTCCCGAGCGTTTCAACGCGATCACCGGGGCGATGTTGATCCGCATGTACGACGCCTACGAGGAGGCGTCCAACGACCCCGGGGTTCGCTGCATAGTCATAACCGGCGCCGGCGGGAACTTCTGTTCGGGGGCTGATCTAAGGGCCATGGCAGGTGACAGCCACGATGCTGACCCGATGGACACTCGAGCGCGCATGGCCACCGATCCCGACGTCGTCTACAAGGCTCTGTTCCGCCATTACCGTCCGACCAAGCCGATAATCGCAGCGGTGGAGGGTGTGGCAATAGCTGGAGGCACAGAGTTGCTCCAGGCGATGGAGATCCGCGTGGCGGGCGAAAGCGCTCGATTCGGCGTCAGCGAGGCTCGCTGGTCGCTGTATCCGATGGGCGGCTCCGCAGTGCGGCTGCCCCGACAGATTCCTTACACCCACGCCGCTGAGATCCTGCTCACCGCCAAACACATCAGCGCTGCAGAAGCCAAGGAGATCGGTCTCGTCGGTCACGTTGTTGCTGACGGCGCCGCTCTCGACAAAGCAATGGAGATCGCCGAGGTGGTTGCCTCAAACGGTCCGCTCGCAACCGCGGCGATCACCCGCACACTGCACGAATGCGACGGGATGGAGCTCGACGAAGCGCTGCGCCACGAGTGGGATTACGGGCAGGCAGTTTTCGCCTCCAACGACGCCAAGGAAGGCCCCAAAGCCTTCGCCGAGAAGCGCGAACCCAACTTCACGGGCACGTGACCTTGCGCGCTCGAGGTTTGTCCCCTAGATTTTGTTTTTAGAACTTGTTCTAGTTATTACCATCAGGAGAACCACAATGGAGTTTGGCCTCTTCTTCAACGGCTACCTGCCCGGCCCGGCCGCACACGACGCCGAAGCCGAGCATCTGATGCTCATGCGCGAAGCCGAATACGCAATCCACGCCGACAAATTCAACTGGAAATACGCCTGGTGCGGCGAACACCACTGCCTCACCGAGTACAGCCACATGTCCGCCCCCTATCCGTTCATGGCCTACATCGCCGCCAAGACCGACCGAATCCACCTCGGCTCGGCCATCACCTCGTTCCCCACCACCAAGGAGCACCCGGCCCGATTCGCCGAGCGGGCCGCGATGATGGACCACTTGACCGAGGGCCGATTCGAGTTCGGCACCGGCCGTGGCGCGGGCTCCCATGAGGTCGCAACCTTCAACGGCACCGCGCTGTCCGAAACCAAGGCCATGTGGGATGAGGTCGCCCATGAGATTCCCCGCATGTGGGAACAGAAGGACTACAGCCACGACGGCGAGCACTTCTCAGTGCCCACACCGCACAACATCCTCCCCAAACCCCACGGCAAGGGCCATCCGCCCATATGGGTGGCCTGCGGCAATCCAGCGACGTTCGCCAAAGCCGGCGGCCACGGCATCGGCGCCATCGCCTTCAACTTCGAGCCGATACACAACTTGAAAGGGCGTGTGGAGGCCTACAAGGAGGCCTCCGAGAACGTCACCGACCAGATCGGTCAGTTCCAGAACAACAACGTGATGATGACCAACGCCGTCATCTGCCTCGAAGACAGAGAGGAAGCACGGTCCATGGCCAAGCGCAACGTCCGCGGCTACCGCGTCACGATGGTCAACATGTACCACGACTCGATGCCCAAGAGCCCCGACGCGGTCGTCTGGCCGAACGCACCGCAACGCTTTCCGCTCGACGATGAGCTGCTCGACATGGCCATCGAAGGCGGTTACCTGCTCTGCGGGAATCCCGAGGAGGTGTGCGAGCAGGTTGTGGCCTACCAGGACGTCGGCTGCGATCAAGTGTGCTTCGGGACGCCCGACGAGGGTTACACCCATGAGCAGACCCTCGAGATGATCGAGGTGTTCGGCAAGCACGTCATCCCCGAGTTCGACAAGGATCCCGTCCACTCGACCACCCGCTACCGCGAAACGGCCCAACCCCGGTTCCCGGTGTTCAACGGCGACATCGACCCGATCGTCGACAACGCCGCGCCTCCGCCGTTCCCGATCTCTGTGTGATGCGGAGATTCACGCCGACGCTGCTAGAACGTTCCGATGACAAACATTGAAACGAAACTGAAAGTCGGCGTCCAGATTCAACCGCAGGGGGTGAGCGTTTCAGAGATGCGCGCCGCGGCCCTGGCTGCCGATGAGATGGGCGCCGACTCCATCTGGATCTGGGACCACTTCTATCCCCTGTTCGGCGACCCGGATGCGACCCACTTCGAAGCCTGGACACTGCTCTCGGCCATGGCAGCAGACACCTCGAGGGCCAAGCTCGGCACGCTCGTGACGGGCAACAGCTACCGGAATCCAGAATTGTTGGCGGACATGGCACGCACCGTCGACCATGTCAGCGGCGGACGCATGTACCTCGGGGTGGGAGCAGGCTGGTTCGAGCGTGACTACACCGAGTACGGCTACGAATTCGGAACCGCCGGCAGCCGTCTGCGCCAACTCGAAGCCGACCTGCCGCGAATGAAGGACCGCCTCGGCAAGCTCAATCCGCCTCCGCTGGGCAGGATGCCCATCCTGATCGGGGGCAGCGGCGAGAAGGTGACGCTGCGACTCGTCGCCGAATACGCGGATGCATGGAACGCCTTCGGTCCGCCAGAGAACTTCGGACGACTGTCTGGCGTCCTTGACGACTGGTGCGCGAAGGTCGGTCGTGACCCCTCCGAGATCGAGCGGACGGTCGCGGTCTTCCCCGACGATGTGTACGACATCGGGCGCTACACCGATGTTGGAGCGGACCACGTCATCTTGATGAGCGGAGGCCCGTTCGACCTGGCGCCGTTGCAGGTGCTCATAGACCAACGCGACTCTTCGAGTTGACCTGAGGGCTTCTGGGGACTTCAGCTTTCGGCCTGCACTCCGAAGCGGTCGACATAGAACTGCAGGTCGCCGGCCAGCGCCTCGAGGTCGACGCCGAAGTCCTCGGTGATGTGGTAGCTGACGCTGCCATGAACGCCGCGCGGGTGTAGGGACATGTACTCGTTCATGGCTGACTCCGTCTGTGCTGTCCACTGCTGGTCGGCGAGTTCGTAGATCGTCTTGACCGTGGCTATGTCGTCGGCCATGAACTCGTGGAACTCCACGTCGATCGACTGTGCGGCAGGCGCCAGTTCCCGCTCATCGGCCATGGCCCGAAACATGCGTTGCATGCGGTCGATCCAGTAGAGGCCCACATCGCGGACCGTCGCGGGATTGCGGCTCATGCGAGCGGTGTAGGTCAGCATCGTCGACATCGACTTGGCCACCGCCACTGGATCGCGATGGGTGCAGACCACGGTCGCGTCGTCGAACACCGACATGAGCGGCCCGAGCTGCTCGACGTGCTGGGGGGACTTGAGCAGCCAGCGATCAGCTCCTGTGGGCCGCACGAACATCAAGACCTTGAGCATCGTCTTCAGATACTCGTAGTAGGGGGTCTGATCGCTCGCCAGATACCAGTCGCGGTGCGACGGCATCGCCGCCATAGTCTCAGGCGCCATCCCCCCGTAGGGAATAGCCAGAAGGGCGATCTCCTCGTGTGCATGCTCCGGGGTCATGTCGTGCATGCGCTTGAAGTACGGGAGCGCTCCGTTGAGGCCCGCCAGAGCCTCGGCGCAACGCCCGAAACGGGGATCGTCCTCGACGTCTGGGCCATGGTCGATTCCCTGTTCTGCCGGCGGAGGCACTGGTTCAAGGCTCTCCCAGTAAGGCATGGTTCGAAAATTCGTGTCCGACGACATCAAGTTGTGCAGATGCGTCGTCCCCGTGCGTCCCTGGCCTGCGATCACCACCGGGCGCTTGATCTCGATGTCGTGAATCTCCGGATGTCGCTTCAGCAGATCGGTCACCAGCAGTTTCTGTTTGGCATAACCCACCAGAGTCGAATGGTTGCTCAACTGTCCGAGGGTGGAGAGATCTCCCTCGCTGGGCATGGCCGTCATCAAGCTCTCCAGCGGCGCAACGTGCAGGTCGTCGCCGAAATCGTCGAGACCGGTTTCGGCGCAAGCCTGGCTCAAGATCGCTTCAGACGACCATTGCAGCATCTCAGCCATCGGCCTCGCCATCTCGAACGCAGCCGCTGTCTCTTCGGGATACTCCGGCGCGACCAGGTCGGATATGCGCACTGGCGCTGGTCTAGTGAATTGCGTTTCGCTCATCTCACCAGCGTTGCACTCAAGGCTGGGATTGGCGAAACGCAAGCGCTCAACTCTTCGGAGGATCGAACTCGCCGACGAGCACTGATGCGTTGCCCAAAGGTGTGCCCCGGCCGCTCATGAAATGCTCGTAGTAACGGGAGAAGCGGCCCTGCAGATCCCGGTCGATCTGGGATTGGGAATAGTCGAGTGTGTAGAAGGTGGACATGCCCAGCTCCTCTCCGGCGGCCTTGGAAGCATCAGCGTCTTCCACTGCCCAGACCACCCCGATCATGCCTTCGCCGTGTTCGTCGAGAATCTTGTTGATATGGCTGTCTCTGCCCTCGATGGGCGCGACCAACTCGACGCCGCCGTCCCAGGAGAACAGGATCCTGACTCCGAAGGCCGCGGCCTCTTCGTCGTTGCCGGGATGGAATTCGCAGCCCAGCAATTTCTCGTAGAACTCCCGCCCCTCCTCGATGTCTCTCACGGCCATGACGACCCGGTTCACTCCACGTTGCCTCACGGCTCCTCCTTCACGTGCCATTCCTGTTCGACTCGGGGAAACAACTGTTCAGACTCGGACTCCACGCGAATGCGGCGCAGATACATCGACGCGATGCGTCATTCGCCGTCTTCACAACGACGGTAGGCCTCCTCGTACCAGCCCGAGCCCCACATATGTCCCAGCCCGTGCTGAGGCGGCCACCAGAGATGATCCTCCATCGACCAGACCCCGGACGCCTCGTCGTCGCCGTCGAAAGTGATCTCGCTCATATGGCCGTGATGCACCGTGACCACATCGCCGATCATCGAGATCAGCATGTCGACAAAGGCGTCATTGCCCCTTGTCGGGGTGTCGTCGCCAGTGTCGTCGGGTGTGCGAACCTCCACGTCTGCGGTGAAGACCTGCCTCATCTCATCCCAGCGTTTCTGGTCCATGAGCCGGAAATAGCGGGCCTTCAGCTGCCGGATCGCCTCGATGTCTGCCAGTTGCCGCTGACTCAGATCCATCTGGAGAACCTAACTCGTGCCACATCCGGCGTCACAACCGCAACAACTAGAACAGCTCCCCAACCGGGACTCCGGCTAAGCCCGGCAACAACCTGCACCGTGCACCGCGTAGTCGGCTCGAAGGACCTGCAGATTCCCGAGTTGTCCAAGAGCACCGACGGAGGCACTTTCACGCTGCTCGGCGAGCCCGACTGCGAGGTACGCCGGACCGGCGACGGCAGCGGACTCGTCGTCTGCCTCAAGGCCTGTGACGCCTACGACCCGAGTGCGGGCACTGTGCGCGAGACCACTGTCGACGACATCGACTGCTGGATGATCGACACCGACCACGATGGTCTGTCTTTTATTGCGCGGCTGACCTATTTCCCCAACGGAGTGCGCAACCAGGCGGGTCTTCGAGCCGCCATGAAGAGCCTGGCCTCCGATCTCGATCCCGACGCCGAGACCAACCTCACATCTCTGCAATCGCAGTCGTTCGACATCCCGCCCGACAACCGGCCAATTGCGGTCAAGGCCATCACCCGCACTGGGGCCGAGATGAACACGGTGATTCATCCCGACGCCTGGTTGCCGCCTGCGGACTGAACGGCGGGCTCTGAACAGCCGCGAAGCAAGTGGTTCGGCCGCGCTCTGTTCAAAGAACGCAGATTGTCTTGACACATATTGTAAAGCACTGTCATAGCCCTTCACTAAGTTGTGTGCATGTTCGATTCAGTGATCCGGCAAGCACGAGAGGTGGTGACCGCGGGGCTGTCTCGCGGCGAGTTGAGCGGTGTTGTGGAGGGTGCCGGGCGCGCTATCGCCGCGCTGGTCTCCTTGCAGACTCGTTGCGCTGTCGAGATCGAAGGGTTGGGAGACAACGGCGTGAACTCCAAGACTGTGCTGCGCGAAGCGGGGCGCATGTCGGCTCGTGCCGCTAACTCGGTAGCCAAGACCGCCTCCGGGCTTGCCGAGATGCCGAAGTTGGCCGACTCGCTGGCAAACGGCGCGATCACTGCTGAGCACGCGGCTGTTGCGGTAGCGGCTGCGGCCAAGACGTCTGCTGAGAGCGCCGAGGGGAAACTGTTGAAGCTTGCCGAGACCTCTTCTGTGGATGTGTTCGCTGAACAGACACGGCGCTGGGTGAACCGCAATCAAACAGACGACGGCGCCGATGCCTACCAGAAGCAGCGTCAATCGCGCAGCTTCAAAGACTGGGTGAACGACGAGGGCATGGGAGTTCTGCTCGCAGAACTCGACCCGATCAACTACCAAGAGGTTCGCAAAGCCATCAACGCCGAATACGACAGGCTGTGGCGAGACGACGGTGGGCGCGACGGTTCACCCGATGAAGTGCGGACCCCAGCTCAACGGCGAGCGGACGCCTTCACCGCGCTGCTCACCAACCCAGCCGGGCACAAACCGGGCAAACCGCGGATGCAACTGACCGCAGTGGTCGACGTTGAACGGTTGCGTGGCAGCAATCCTGTCGGCGCTGCCGAGATCGCCGGCGGTGAATCCCTTCCGCAGTCGGTGTTGGAAAGAATGATGTGCCTCTCGACGGTCGCCGGATTGATATTCGACGACAAGGGCCAGCCGCTCTGGGCAGGCCGTGACCGGAGATTCCCGACCGACGCACAGATCCGGGCGATCATCGCCCGCGACCAAAGCTGCACAGGTTGTGCAGCGGACGCGCAACGATGCGAAATACACCACATCGTGCCCTGGGAGGAGGGTGGTCTCACCGATGTCGACAATATGTGTTTGGCCTGCCCCAGTTGTCATCACAACATCCACGACCGCGGTTACATCGTCATCAGAACCAGCAGCGGTTTCAAGATCATCGATCCCGCGAATCCGCCGAAGGGTCCATGATTCTCACGTCGATTGGCGGCGGTGCTCCGGCTTGTGCAGTGCTGGGCTGAAGAGGCGCCGGCCGACACAGTTGCTGTTGCCCAGCGTTGGGGCGGCACCGACGCAGCCCCCAGCGGACATTGATCTGAACGTGGACACTCCGCCCGCTGTTGCCCAGCGTTGGGGCGGCACCGACGCAGCCCCCAGCGGACATTGATCTGAACGTGGACACTCCGCCCGCTGTTGCCCAGCGTTGGGGCGGCACCGACGCAGCCCCCAGCGGACATTGATCTGAACGTGGACACTCCGCCCGCTATTGCCCAGCGTTGGGGCG
>JAPPMP010000023.1:76291-81399 GCA_028819005.1 Acidimicrobiaceae bacterium | reverse complement strand
GCGGACATTGATCTGAACGTGGACACTCCGCCCGCTATTGCCCAGCGTTGGGGCGCCGCCGACGCAGCGCCGGCTGGACGCTGGGGCTACCGCGCTTGTGTGAGCAACTCACAAATCTGAGATGCCGGGCGCAACGGGTCTGCAAGGTGGCAGCGGAGGGTCGAAACAAGGTCACTCGGCGCCGAGGCTCCCAGGAGCGACTGGAACTTGGCGTCGAGCTGTTCCTGGCTGAGCGGGTCATGCATCGAGCCCTTCTGTCCATGAACGGACCGCTCCAACACCTTCCCGTCGGAGAGGAAAATCCGTACTCTCCCGCCCATTTTCCAGGCATATGTGTCGTCGAACTCCTTGGCCTTGCGCAGCGACACCACCTTGGCTTGGAGATCGGCGATCGCCGGATCGGCAATCTGGTCGGGTTGATAGGTCGCCGGATCTCTGGGATCGGCGAGTATCGCTGCCGCAATGTTGAACTGAGCCGAATACTGCGCCGCCATAACCGACGCCGTGCCGTCCATGTTGTTCTGGGTGGCCGCCTTGGTGGGGCACTCTGCTTCGATCCGCTCAATCTGGTCGATCCGGTCCGCGTGCAGTTGATGCTCGGCTCGCAGTTCGCTCGTTGCCTGGATCAGAGGATGGACGTCGCTGCAGGCGGCGTAAGGCTTGACCGTTATCTCGTCGATCATCCATCTGCTGCCGAGCGCGTCGGTTAGGAGCTCGGTCCGGGGATCGGTACCGAACACATTGCAGAATCCGTATCTCCCGGCCAAACCGTCGGTCGCGCCCTTTAACCCGTTGGCCACCAGGGACGCCGCCAACAACCCGGCCTCAGCGGCGCGTCCCGCATGTATCCGCTTCGCCATCCCTCCCGACGACGCGAACTCCATGGTCCCGCAAGCCAACGACACAGCAACACCGAAGGCATGGTTGAGCGTCTCTGAGTCGAAGCCCAAGAGCCGCCCGGCGGCCGCGGTCGATCCGAAGACTCCTGACATAGAGGTCGAGTGGAAGCCGGCCAGCATGTGCGTGGCGGGTCCTACTGCGATACCGGCCCGGCCCATGGCTTCGTAGCCGATCACAACTGCCTCGGTGAGCTCCAGGTTCGATGCTCCCAGATCCTCAGCGAGCGCCAACGCTGCGGGAACCACGACCGCGCCGGGATGGCTGATCGCCTCCTCGTGGACGTCGTCGAGCTCGAAAGCATGGGCCGACGAGCCGTTGGCGAACGCCGCCATCGCGGGCGAAGTCTTGGCTGCTTGACCGATCACCGTCGCTGAACCCTCGCCTCCGCTGGCGAGCGCGTGGGCGATAGCCGCTTGTGACCATGTCTGGGTTGCTCCGAAGATCATGCATCCCAACGTGTCGATGAGAGCGTCGACCGAACTGCTCAGGAGCCGACCGTCCACACGGCCGTGCAGACCCGTGAGGAAATCCGCTAGGTCCCGGGTCAGCGACTCCGCTCGAGCCACTATCGCTCTCCGAGACCGTCGAGCAACAGACCGCGAAAATGCAAGACCACGACCGAACAGCTCAAAAGACGACCGCCGAGCTGACCGTGCAGACCCATGAGGAAATCCACGAGATCACGAGCCAGCGACTCCGCTCGAGCCACTATCGCTCTCCGAGACCGTCGAGCAACAGACCGCGAAAATGCAAGACCACGACCGAACAGCTCAAAAGACGACCGCCGAGCTGACCGTGCAGACCCATGAGGAAATCCACGAGATCACGAGCCAGCGACTCCGCTCGAGCCACTATCGCTCTCCGAGACCGTCGAGCAACAGACCGTGAAGATGCGGGACCGCGTTCTCGGCGTGTACACCGGCGATCCCGCTGGGGTCGACGATCAGCGGTCCCGGACGGTAGCCGCGGCTGGCCATGCCTCGCTGCACTGAGTCCATGATGTCGAAGTCCTCGCTCACCGTCGTGTCCCAGTCGAGTGCGATCACTTCGGCTTGTTCGGGGTTCGGCTCTGTTCGGTCGAACCACCACTCGCGGATCAACAGCGTCTGGTCGACAGCCAGAGGCACCCAGCGGAAAGTGTTGAGCACCCGACCCGGATAACACTGGATCGACGAAACCGGCCAAGTGTAGAAGGCGCCGTATTCGTCGGCGTCGGCCTGGCGTGTGTATGCCGAACGGTCCGGTGGCGGGCCCTGCGCGGTGTGGTGGATGGTGAAACCCCGCGGCGTGATGCGATAGCTGCCAGGAGTCACGACCCCCGCCGTGAACGTCTTGTGCACGTTGGGGCAGTGATAGCACTCGTTGTAGTTCTCAACCGCCACCTTCCAGTTGGCCCGGATCAGATGAGTGCGCCGCCAGGTCAGCGTGCGTTCGGCAGAATCGGGGGCGATCACCGCCAGCTCTGCCGCAACCCCTGGAACTGTCTCTTCCAGAGACGGCGCCTCCATATCAAGGTTGACGAACAGGAAGCCCGACATGGAGTCGACCTGCACCTGCGGCACGCACAGCTCACCCACCTCTTCGCCGCGTGCATGAAGCAGACGCCCGTCGAGACCATATGACCATGCGTGGTAGGGACAAGTGATGCTGGACATCGTGGCTTCGTCGGCTGCAACGAGCTGGTGGCCCCGGTGTTGGCAGACGTTGTAGAAGCCGCCGATGACCCCACCGTTGTTGACCACGATCACGCTCTCATTCCCGACCGTCGCAGTGATCAACTGCCCCGGCGAACCGACTTGGGACTCGTGCCCCACCAACTGCCAAGTGTGGGCGAAGACGTTCTCAAGTTCACGCGCGAAGATTTCAGGGTCTGTGTAGTAGCTGGGATCGAGGCCCTCGGCCCCTGTCGTTCTCTCCGTCACTTCACCCCCTTTTTCTCGACAATCCCCCGTCAGCCCCGGCTAAACCGCTACTCCAGATCTGCCAAGGCGTCAACGAGCTGATCCATCCTCTTCTTGAAGTTCACGTCACAGCGCAGGAATCGATCACCGAGCCCGCGCCACGAATCTGCCCCGTCCTTGACGATCACACCCCTCTCGAGCAGACCGTTGAACACCTTGGTCGAGTCTGTGTCAGGGTCAAGTATCTCCACCAGAAAGAAGTTCGAGCGGCTGTGCGGCACCATCCGGAACCTGTCCAACTCGCCGAAACGGCCCTGAACATAGTCTTTGGCCTCGGTGATGGTGCCGACGGTGCGAGCGACGTGCTCGTCGTCGTCTAAGGCTGCAATTCCGCCGGCAATCTGCAGTTGCCCCATGTTCCAGGTGGGTTTCACCGCCAACAACGCGTCGATCACCGCTTTGGGGGCGACTCCGAAACCGACACGCAACCCTGCCAGGCCGAATGCTTTGGAGAACGTCCGGAGCACCGCCACATGCTCGTACTCCCGGGCGAGGTGGATGTAGCCGGGGGTGTTGGAGTAGTGGACGTAAGCCTCGTCGAGCACCACCAAGGCCTGAGGCGCCGCCTCGATGATCCGCCGAACGTCCGCTTCGCTGAGCCAGGCGCCCGAGGGGCTGTGCGGATTGGTGATGAAGACGATGCGGACGTCGTCATCAACTGCTGCGATGTAGGCATCGACATCGAGCGCCATCGAATCGCGGTCAGTCGCCTCATGCACCAGCACCGGGACCCGTCCTTCTGCTTCGGCAAAAAGGTGATAGATCGGGAAGCAGGGGCCAGGCATCTGGATCTTGCCGCCGGGCTCGCAGCAAGCACGGATGATCAGAGATATGATCTCGGTCTCTCCAGCACCGCAAATCACCTGTTCAGGCCTATATCCATAGGTTTCAGCGAGCTTCACCCGCAGAGGCTCCGCCGTCCATGACGGATACAGGTGGAGACGGTCCATTGCTTCGAGAACTGCTGTGCGCGCCAGCGGGGACGCGCCGTGGGGGTTCTCCGCTGAGCCCAGCTTGGCGATGTCGGCGAGCGCGAGCCCGTATCGCTGCGCTACGTATTCGACTGCCAACCCCGGCACGTAGTATTCGCCGGACGCAACCGGAGCCCTCCAAGCACCAGCACCAGCCTCAGCACCAGCCTCAGACACGTTGCTCGCACCGGGCGCAACCGGAGCCCTCCAAGCACCAGCACCAGCCTCAGACACGTTGCTCGCACCAGGCGCAACCGGAGCCCTCCAAGCGCTAGTGGTTCCATCGCTGTTCATCGGTATATCAATCTGTGTAAATGCCGGCTGTGCGGCGGTTGGCGTGGAAGGAGTCGATCGCTCCGACCACATCGGCGGGTGAGTCGGCCATCATGAAAGCAAGCAGCACCTCCAACAGCGCGACCGCGGCGATGCTCGAGGAGAACGGCAGAGGCGAATCGCTCTGGACCACGAAAGCCTTGGTCGCCATGGCCATGATCGGGGCAGCCCAACTGTCGGATATCGAGATCACCGGGACTCCCCGCGCCACGGCCATACGAACGGCTTCGACGATCTCCACTCGACAGGGGCTGAACGTCATGGCCAGCAGCACATCGTCGGCGCCCATGCGCGCCACGTCGTCGATCGCCAATCCGATGGTGGGGATGGCGGTCACATTGTCCAGCGCCATGCTCGCCACGTAAGCGAAGTTGTCTGCGAGCGGCTTGGCCGTTCCCACGCCCAGGACGTTGGTGGATCGAGCCTCGTCCATCAAGTCTGCCGCAGCTTTGAGGTCGACGGTCTGAACCTCTGCGAACAGCGACTCGACATTGCCGAGCGCCGCGGCAGCCATCTCGGCGAGCAGAGTGCCGTGCCGTCCGCCTTCGTTGATAGATCGCAAGAATCTGGCCCTGTCCGGGAACGAAGGCGTTCCGTCGGCAGCCTGCTGCCGGAAGGGAGAACGGAAGTCCTCGTAGCTGTCGAAGCCGACCGCTCGAGCCATGCGCACCAGAGTGTTGGGCTTCACTTCCGCGGCCTCGGCAATCGCGCGCATGGAGGCGACCGCCACTTCGCCCGGGCGGTTCAGGACGTAGGTGGCTGCCTGCCGAACCTGGGGTGGCATTTCTTCCAGCGCGCTCGTGAGAGACTGAAGAATCGGTGTGAGGTCGCTGGGGGATACGGTCTTCACAACAGCTCCTCCTCAAAGCACGGCGGCCCCGTCGCAGTCGATTCCCACACAGGGATACGCTCTTCACAACAGCTCCTCCTCAAAGCACGGCGG
>JAPPMP010000023.1:55709-76191 GCA_028819005.1 Acidimicrobiaceae bacterium | reverse complement strand
GGGATACGCTCTTCACAACAGCTCCTCCTCAAAGCACGGCGGACCCGTCGCAGTCGATTCCCGCAGGGGGATACGCTCTTCACAACAGCTCCTCCTCAAAGGGATACGACGAGAGCCGCTCGGGACCGTCAGCGGTCACCAGGTACATGTCCTCGAGTTTCACGCCGGGTCCACCACGCTCCGAACCGACGAAGCTCTCGACCGAGAGCACGGTGTCGACCATGATCTCTCCGTCGTACCCTTCTGTCTCCCAGTCCTGTCGATACACGATCTTCGGGTATTCGTCGGACAGGCCCACGCCGTGGGCGAGGCACGTGTAACGGTGGGCAATGAACTCGGCGTCGTGTTGGAAGGCCTTCTCGGAAACCTCTCGAAAGGTGCGCCCGGGTTCCAACAGCGCGGCGTTGTGGGTTATCTCGGAGTGTGCGCGTCGGTACAGGTCGCGCTGCTGCAAAGTGGGAGTGTCGTCCACCGCCCAGGTCCGGGAGATGTCGGCGCAGTAGCCGAAGGGGCCGATCATGTCGGTGTCGACTGCGACGAGGTCTCCGGCCGCGATCTTGCGGTCCGTGGACTGCTGGTACCACGGATTCGTGCGGGGGCCGCTGCAAAGCATGCGCGCGTCGATCCAGTCGCCGTCGTTGGCGATGTTGACCTGGTGGAGCAGCGAGAACAGCTGGTTCTCAGTGATTCCGGGCTCGGTCGCCGACCGCATCACATCGATGGCCGCCTCCGCCACGGCGATCGAATGACGCAGGCATTGGATTTCTTCTGCGCTCTTGACGTAGCGGGCCGCCTCGATGAGCGGTTCAGCATCGACGACACGCACACCCTGTTCGCGCAGGGCAACGACAACACTCGGATTGATCTGCTCGACAGCTATTCGGGCTCCGGGCCCGGTTGCGGTCAACACGTCGGACGCGAAACGACGGGAGTATTCTTCGAGCTCCAATCCACCGTCGAAACTGTTCAAGCGGTGGGTCGGATGCTGCTCACCGACTGCCGCGCCGTCAGAGCCGTAGCCTCCGTGCATTGTCATGTTGCCGTCGGGGTCGACGAACAGGTCGTAGATTTGGATTCGCGATTGGAACAGTGGGTATTCACGCCAATCGGCTGCGTACCGAAGGCTCACCGGGTTGAGCAACACCAGCAGTTCAACGTCGGCGGCGTCCATTTGTTCAAGGACGCGCCGACGCCGATACGCCCGCACAGCATCAATATCGACGTCTGGTTTCTCCAGAACGGGTATCTCCATCAGCAAACAAGTGTACCATATATGCAAAAGAAATAGTATGGTTGTTGCTAATGGTCATTCCCGAATCGGCACAGGTGGTCATCGTCGGTGGCGGGATCTGTGGAGCGAGCTTGGCCTACCACCTCGCGCATGAAGGATGGACCGACACTCTGCTGATCGAGAAGGCAGAGTTGACCTCGGGATCGACCTGGCATGCCGCCGGCCAAGTGACGCATTCGGTGTCGAGCTACACCCTCGGCTATTTCCGCAAATACGGTTGCGAACTCTACGCGTCACTCGAAGCAGAGAGTGGAATCAGCACCTCCTGGCACAAGAGCGGAAGCTTCCGTGTGGCATACGAGCAGATCGAGGTCGACTGGCTCAAGAGTCAACGCGGCGTGGCCGACTACGTGGGCAACCACATGGAATGGGTCTCTGGTGACTTCATCGCGCAGCGGCACCCCTTCTACGCCACCGACGAGATCATCGGCGCAGTCTGGACGCCCGACGACGGCCACGTCGATCCCAGCGGCACGACCAACGCACTGATCTCGGTCGCCCGCTCCAAAGGAGCACAGATCAGCCGCCGCAATCGCGTGCTGGAGATCAATCGCCGCTCAGACGGCTCCTTCGATGTCGTGACCGAACAAGGCAGCGTCCGGGCTGAACACGTCGTCAACGCCGCAGGGTGCTACGCGCACCAGGTCGCGCGGATGGTCGGCCTGTCGGTCCCCATGGCCAATGCACTTCACAGCTACCTGATCACCGATGCCGTCGCAGAATTCGCAGAGCTTGAGCACGAACTCCCGGTGATACGCGACGACTACATCTCCGGCTATGTGCGCCAAGAGCAGCAATCGGGCCTGATCGGCATCTACGAACAGCGCGACGCCGAAGCTGCCTGGCCCGACGGCCCGGCCTGGTCGCTCGAGAATCCATTGTTCCCAGCAGACTTCGACCGCATCGGCTTCTGGCTGGCTCGCGCCTTCGAACGGGTGCCCGTCCTCGAACCCGTCGGCATCAAGCGAGTGATACGCGGCGCGATCGCGCACACGCCCGACGGTGAGCCGATGCTCGGGCCATCGGGCATCCCCAATTTCTGGATGATGGCAGGAGTGCAGGTCGGCATCGCCGACGGACCCGGTCTGGGCCGCGAACTGGCCCGTTGGATGGTGCATGGTGAAACCGAGGTGAGCGTCCGCGGCTACGACGCCCGCCGCTTCGGATTCGTGCCCCCCGATGACGCCTGGAACTACGGGCGCCTCAAAGGCCTCGAAGACTACGAATACCGCCACCAGACGCCGGTGCCGGGGCTTGAGCACCCAGAGCTGAGGCCCTATCGAACCACCCCGCTGTACGAGCGTTTCGCCGACAGGGGCGCCGTGTTCACGCAGGTCTACGGGTGGGAGAGGCCGAAGTGGTTCCCGACGGTTGCGGGACTGCCCCAACGAGATGTCGTCGCGTTTCGCCACACAGACTGGTTCGAGGTCGTGACGCAGGAATGCCGCGCCGTGCGGGAGCGGGTCGGCATTCTCGACAGCACAGCCTTCGCCAAGTTCGATCTCGTCGGTCCGGACGCGGCTGAGGTCCTCGACCGGCTCACAACCAACACGCTGCCCGGAGTCGGGCGGACAGCTCTGAGCTATTTCCTGACGCCGACAGGTCGAATCGAAGGCGAAGCCACCATCACCCGGCTCGCCGACGACCACTTCTATGTCGTGTCGGCCGCGGTGGGCGAGCAGAAGGACCGCGAGTACTTCGAGACCCACTGGCCGAGCGGGGCGCGGGCCGAACTGCATGTCCGATCCGATGATCTCGGGGTGATCGCCGTCGCCGGCCCCGCGGCTAGGGAACTGCTCGGCAGGTGCACGAGCGCCGACCTCCACAACACAGCCTTCCCCTGGCTCAGCGCTGCGCCGATCACCATAGCCGATTGTGCCGTGCAGGCCCTGCGAGTCGGTTTCGTAGGCGAACTCGGATGGGAGCTGCACGCCTCCACCGAAGATCTCGGGACGATATACGACGCACTGTGGGAGGCAGGCCAAGACCTCGGCGTCGCCAACGTCGGCAACCACGCGCTCGACTCGCTGCGTATGGAGAAGCAGTACATGGTCAGCCGCGACCTGACCCATGACGTCGGTCCGGACGAAGCCGGTTTGCAGCGCTTCGTCAAAGTCGGCAAGGGCCCTTTCGTCGGCAGGGCCGCCCTGCTCGCCAGACGGGCTCGAGCCGAGTCGGGTGAGCGTCCGTACCGCTGGAACCTCGCCTATCTCGCCGTAGACAGCGACGACGCCGACGTTCACGGCAGCGACGGCATCTACTGCGACGGAGAGCCGGTCGGCCTGATCACCTCGGGCGCCTATGGGCACTACACCAGGCAAGGGCTGGGCTTCGCCTATCTGTCGCCCGAAAAGGCTGCTGCCGGCACCGAACTGGAAGTGCGTGTCGTCGGTGAACTGCGTCCGGCACGAGTACTTGACAAACCCGTCTACGACCCCAATAGTTCCCGTTTGCGAATGTGAAAGAACGGAGTGTGAACGATGCCGACCGCCGTCGATCCCGAACACCGGCGATACCGGGCCTACACCGGATTCGTGACGACTCCGCGCTACTTCGACGACAGCCCCCAGCAGTTCCTCGACGTTGCACCGTCCGGCACAGGCGTCCTGCAGCGCGTCCTTCACGTGCCCGACTATCAATACAACCTCGACGACCGTGCCGACAACTTCGAATTGCTTGAAGAAGCAGCCGTATGCCTCGCGCAGTCCCACTGTCAGGTGATCGGCCAGGTCGGCTCCAACTGGGTGCATTGCCAAGGCGGCACCGGACCTGAAGAGATCGCCGCGTTCTGCGATCGACTGTCCGATGCGATCGGAGCGAGATTCCTGATGGCGGGGCATTGTCTTGTTGAAGGTCTCCGAGCCGTCGACGCCAGAACCATCACCATCGCCAACTCCTACTACCGCCCGGACTGGTCCGCCGGCATCAACGGATACCTTCAAGCGGCCGGATTCGAGATCTTGTGGGCAGGAGACCTGATCGACCAGGGCCTGGTGGCGGACCATGAGGAAAAACTGGCCATCGAGGCGGCGACGCTGTGGGACTACCCGAACCACCTGATGGTGTCTGCGACCGTCATGGCCCACGAGAACGCACCGGACGCGGACGCCATTGTCCAGACCGGCGCGGGTTTTCGCATGCTGGGTGTGATCGACACCGTCGAAGGGATGACCGGCAAGCCGGTGGTGGCCTCCGACGCCGCGCTCTACTGGGCGATGTTGAAAGAACTGGGTCTGCCTGCGACGCCAGGGCACGGGGCGCTGCTCTCAGGACTCACATGACTGAACCGGGGAAGATCCTTGCGCTCTGGGCCGTGCCTCGATCAACCTCCACCGCATTCGAGTGGATGATGCGAATGCGCGGCGATATGGCCTGCTTCCATGAACCCTTCGGCGAGGTGTGGTACCAGGGCGAGTCGCCGGATTGGCCCCGTCTGCAACCCGACAGCTTGCGCACACCGGGACTCACCTACGAATCAGCCTGGGCGGGCCTGCAGGCCGCCACTCACAACGGCCCGGTGTTCATCAAGGATTTCCCGCACTATCTCGACGCTCTATGGAGCGATTCGTTCTTCGACCGCTTCACCCACAGCTTCTTGATCCGCGATCCCGCCAAAACCGTCACGTCGATGCACAAACATTGGCCTGACTTCCACATCAAGGAGACAGGGTTCGCCGAGCAGCGGGCGCTTTTCGACTACTTGACTGCGAAACACGGCCGACCGCCGCCGGTTGTCGACAGTGATGATCTGTTGGAGAATCCGCCTGGGATGGTTGCAGCTTGGTGTGAGGCTGTGGGCATCGATTTCATTCCAGAAGCGTTGCGCTGGACCCCTGGAGAGCGCCAGGAGGTCAGTTGGTGGGACGGCGGGTCGTTCCACGAGAATCTGCGCAATTCGTGCGGCTTGGAGCCTCGACTGCGGACGTCGATCGACCTGGCCGCAGCACCAAGCCGCGTTCTCGAGGTTTCCGAGGCTCTCCGCCCCCACTACGAGCATCTGTTCGCCTATCGGATCCAGGTGCCATGACCACCGTCGCCGAGATCGTGGCAAACGACCTTTGTATAGGCTGCGGACTCTGTGAGGCAGTCACCGAGAGCCGTGTGCAGATGGCAATGACCCCCAGCGGTTCCCTGCGACCGACTCCGCTCGACGCTTTCAGCGCATGCGAAGAGCAGAAGGTCATCGACTGCTGTCCTGGAGTCGTCGCGGAGGCCCGAGCCGCAGAGGACATGCCCATGGACCCGATCTGGGGCCGTCACGGCGCCATGCGCTACGCCTGGGCTGCCAACGCGGAGGTGCGGTTCGAGGCCGCAACCGCCGGCGTTCTGACCAGCCTCGGCCAGTATCTGCTGCGCTCCGAGACAGCGGCTTTCGTCTTGCACACTGGCGCCGACCCGGCCCAGCCGATGAGAAGTCGCTGGGTGATCAGCGAGACGCCCGAAGAGGTTCAGGCCAACAAAGGATCGCGATACGGACCGACTGCCCCGCTGGCAGGGATCGAAAGCGCCCTTGAGCGAAACGAACCGTTCGCGGTCATCGCCAAACCCTGCGATCTCGGTGCGCTGCACCGGTTGAGTTCGCTCGACCCGCGCATAGACCGTCTTGTAGCGGCGCGCTTGGCCATGGTGTGCGGCGGCCAATCCCGGTTGTCGAAGTCACGTCGGCTGCTTGAAGAGTTCGGAATCGAGGAGTCCGCCGTCTCGCTGTTTCGATATCGCGGTCACGGAAACCCGGGCCCGACCCGTGTGGAGACCATCGAAGGCGAAGCGTTCGAAATCGGTTATCTGCAGATGTGGGAGGACGAGGGAACCTGGGATGTCGAAACCCGCTGCAAGCTCTGCCCCGACGCCCTGGGCGAAGCTGCCGATGTGGTCGTGGCCGATGTGTGGCCGGGCGGCGCGCCGACGGGCGAGGACGAGGGCTTCAGCGGAGTCATCGCGCGCAGCGCCATCGGCGAGTCGCTCGTGACCGACGCGGCGTCGGAGGGTTGCATCGTCCTCGGCGAACCCATCTCTCCCCGCAGTTTCGACGACATGCAACCGCACCAGGTCCGCAAGAAGGCGGCGTTGGCCGCCCGCTATGAGGGCCTGGGAGACGCCGGAGTCTCGCCCATCGCCACACGCGGCCTGAGGATCGAGGAACTGGGCCGCCGTCTCTCGCCCTCCGAGGCCAGGACTCAACGTGCCGGGGCCGCGGCGCGCATCGGCAGGGCACGCGCATGAAGATCACTCGAATCAACGTCTGGGACCTCGTGCTGCCCCTCTCCCGTCCGTACTCGCTGGCGGGCGGCCGATTTCATTTTGACCGCCTGGACTCGACACTGGTGCGGCTCGACACCGACGAGGGAATCTCTGGCTGGGGCGAGGGCTGTCCGTGGGGATCCACTTACCTGCCGGCCTTTGCCCGGGGCATCCGAGCAGGGGTAGCAGAACTGGCTCCCGTGATACTGGGCATGGATCCTTGCCGAACCGAGGTCGTCTACCAGGCGATGAACTCGGCTCTGCCCGGTCATCCCTACATCAAGTCGGCCATCGACATGGCGTGTTGGGATCTGGCAGCACTCTGCGCGGGCCGCCCGCTCTGTGATCTGCTCGGTGGCCGCACTGCAGGGCGAGTCCGCCTGCACTCTTCAATTCCGAGCGGTACGCCGGCCGAGATCATGGCCGAGGTCGACATTGCCCGTGAAGATGGCTACACATTCCATTCGGTGAAGATCGGGGCCGACGTCGCGGCCGACGTCGAGCGCATGCGGTTCGTCGATGAACGAATGGGCTCCAATGAAGAACTGACATTCGACTGCAACCGCTCCTGGTTGCCGGCCGAGGCGATCACTGTTCTCAACGCCACCCGCGACTTGAACCGAGTGGTGGAGCAACCCTGTGACACCATCGAACAGCATCTGCAGGTGCGCCGCAACGTTTCACAACCCCTGGCCATCGACGAGTCCCTGAAGACGATGAGCGACCTGTTGCGCATAATCGAGACCGGAGCCTGCGAGGTGGTCGGGATGAAGCTGACCAGGGTCGGCGGCTTGTCCGTCGCCCGGAAGATCCGAGATCTGTGCATTGAGGCCGGTATCCAGATGAATATCGAGGACACCGGGGGCACTACGCTCCAAGCTACTGCTGCAGTGCACTTAGCTCATGCCACGCCTGAGCCTTTCAGACGGGCGACTTGGCTGTGCTTCGACAAGTTGACACGCAATCCGGTTGACGGCGGTGCGGTGAACGACCACGGTTGGACTGTTGCGCCGGAGCTTCCCGGCATCGGCGCCGTCCCCGATGAGGACGCCCTGGGAGAGCCGATCGCCGTGTATGGCGAAGGATAGGCTGGGTGCACTGGTACAACACCAGCCGCATCCACAGCTACCTCAACGACCTCTCACCCGACGAGCCCGAAGCCGCCCATGCCGCAAAGAACACCGACCACCACAAAACAGAAAACCACAACAAACAGTCTGCGCAAAACCCAGGGTGAATCAAACCCAACCACAACCTGCCACGCCCCCACACCCAACCCGCGTCGCAAGCACCACCACACCCCCAACACCCCCAATCCCTATAACCAACCTCTCCACGATTAGGGGGGAAGCTCAATTTCAGGCTTATGCCTGCCGTGTTGGCTTTTCGCGGATGGTGTCTATCGATCTTTGGGCTCACCGGGGCGGACCACTGTAAAATCAAGATGCTCGGCTTTTGTGAACTCTCGCACTCGGAGTTGCACTGCTCGCCTCAACTGCCGGTCCTCGACTGTCTCGCTCACGAGGCTTCCGAAAGGGTCGTTGATCGCACGGACATACGGAGATGCGTGATCAAGGTCGGCACGCAGGTTGCCTGCGAGATACAGCCAGAATTTCGCGCGGAATTCGCTGTGTGACGCGCTTTTCCATTCGTTCCATGACATTGCCTGCACTCTTGCGTCGACGCCGGAAGACTTGAGTTCGATTAGGCGGTCAATCTCACCGCCGCGGATTGATAGCAGGTCAAATCCGGGATGAATGCGGCTCACGCCGCTGGCTTCGAGGTTTTGCATCACACGTCTGACTATGTCGCTGAACTTCTCAGCACGAGCAATCGCCGCGGGCGTATGGACATCCACAACGAGAGTGTCATGGGCGCACGAGCCAGGGTTCCCATGCAAGACTCCGTCCAGAACAATTGTCACTGATCCGCTGACGCGCTCGAGGCGTCGAGCTTCGTAAGCGACGGAAATCCGCATCCCAAGAGTGTCCAAGGCCGACAGGTCAGTGCCAGCTGCCCTCCGGTTCGACATTGTTACATCTGAAGAACCATCCGAGCGATCAGATCCTCCTTGTCGACTATCGGCGCTGGTCTGCTCGCCCGTCACGATCAGAGGTTCTCCATCAAGCAGAAGCGAATCGAAACTGTGAAGTGGAACGGGAGGTGTCGCAGGCTGTGGGGCTTCTGGTCCGGTCGGCCGTTGCTCGTCGCGGCCGCGCTCGGATTCAGGGGCCGCTGATGGTTCAATAGCTGGCGAATGGACCTCTTCTCGACCATCGGAATCCTCAGAAATTTCATCCAGTACGTCCTGATAGTGCCCAGACGCTCCGGCAATGTTGAGCAACTGTTGCCGTCGCTGGTCGTCGCTGGAGATGAAAGCGAGAAAAGTCTCAACGAGATTCACGCCCAGTAAATCCGCAAGGGCCATGGCCAATACCTGGGCCGTGTCCGGCGCGGGAGGCCACGCAGGCCCCACCCACACGATGAAACCATGGAAGGGCTGAGATCCTGTCCGGGGGCGAACAAAGTAACCCCGTTGCTGCCGTTTGAGCATTTCTCCGTCGAGCATGCAAGTGAGGTCCAGTTCGTCCACGGGCTCTATCTGCTCAACGAATTCGACTAGGTTCGATCGGTCTCTAGGGTGCGCGCGCTCGGCGCGGATACGCGCGAGTAGTGGCACAACAAGTTGGCCGAGACCTTGTCGCATTTCGACAAGCTCGGAACTATCCAAAGGACATTCACCGGGGTCGGCTTGCCAGTCCAGAACCTGTTCGAGGACTCGACTGCCAAAGATCGACGTGATGGGTGCTGCGGCCGCAGGTTCAGCTTCCAAGACAAAGACCGGAACTTGTCCGGTTAGACCAGTTCGCTCCTTGATCCCAGGCGTGGATGCGAACAACACGTCTGTTGCAGGCAGAAACCGGTAGTCGTCAGCTTGCACTGCTGCTAACAGCGGTGAGCTGCCTAGTGGGGGGCTATGGACGGACCCAGAGTGGCCACTCAATAGCTCAAACATTGCTCGGTACGTCGGCCTAATCACGTGGCGGAGCACCGCTGGAGTCACCTTCCCGTTGCCGTACAACCGTTCAAGCTGTCGACAGAGAAGATCTGCGTCCTCGACCGTGAAAGTCGAGGGACCTACCTCGGCGCGAACTCCTAGGCGCTCACAGAATGAGCGGACGGCGTTAGCTGGCAGTTCGGTCGACTGCTCAAGGACCGGCACGAGGTCGCTCGCATCGCGACCCCCACGGACCGAGGAGAATCGTCGCTCGAGTTCTGGAGTGCGACGCCACGTGACCTCAGGGCGGCGCGGTCCCCTTGATGTCGGGCAAATGCCACTGGTACGAAGGCGATACAACCAGAGGTTGTCACCGACAGACGTGATCTCATCGGGAGTTGCTCGCTGTGGTTTTTTCCTCCTACTCGGCGACTTGTCCTTGACCAGCGCGAGTTGGGCATCGGTAAGTGGTGCATATGTGTTCCAGTTTTCGATGATGTGCTCGAAGAGACGACGCGATACTTTCCCAGACGCGTCCCGTTCGGCTGCTTCGATCAGCGCAAGAGCGTGGTCAAGGTCATGCACCTCATACAGGTACGGCACCACAGCTGTGTGGTCCGGGCGCTCAGCTAGTTTGGCTTGGAGTTCGGATTCGTAGTCGCACCAGGTCTCACCGAGGTCGCTAAAGGCCCAACCCTTGGGCTGTTGCAGGTTCTTGGTTGTCAACCAACCCGTATCACGATCCTCGACATCGTGGAAGTGGATCAGCCTCAGTGAGCAATTCACTCCGATCCAGGACAGGAAGTTGAGCCAACGTTCGGACTCGTCTGTTTCCAAGGCGCGGTCGATGTCTTCATTGATGTCCACCTCGTCGTCATCGCTGTCTGTCGCAGAAGGCGGGGTTTGGTCGTCAGCGTCGAGCAGTTCAAGAAAGGTTTCAGGAGGTACGAGCAGGTGGGCATCGACTTGCGCATCGTCGGGTAGAGCCTCGATGACATGCTCGAACGATTTGTCACCTAGCCAAGCCCGGCCGAAGTACGCCCGGTACGCGGGCACCCATTGTTCTTCACCGTGATCATCCATGCATGGCACAGGCAGTCGGCTCAAGTTGAAGATGGCCCTATCACTCTGCAACCTCTGATAACGCAACGGCCGATCAGCTTTGGAAAATGCGCCCGCCAACTGGCAGATAGCCGCCAGTGACTCCCTGCTTTGGAGCTGTGCTCGCCACGAGAGTTCCTCTGCTGTCGGGTTCAAGCTGAGTGCGGGCAGCACTGAGGCTTGCATGACTTCCTGAAACCGGAACTCTTTGATGTCGAATAGAGCTGACCACAACCTCATCTTGTCGCCGAGCATCGAATTGCGTTCGTTTCTGTTCAGCGCACCCCAGCAGATCGAGTGGCACATGAACTTCAGTCCTCGCAGAGGAAAGTCGCGTTTGGCCGATTGAGGCGGATAAAACGCTGTGTCGTCACCGAGCGCGACCCGCACGATGCTGCCATCGTCGTTTCGGTCGATCGGAAAAACCCTCTGGTCGCGAGCAGCCTCTTCGATTTGTGAACGATCAGCCGCGTCGGTGCGTTCCCACAGCAGCGCGCTCAGTTCGAGAACAGGATCAACCCCATAGAACCCCAACTCGTGTTCTTGGATCGAGGACCTCTGCGGATCTGCAAGTGTGCCTAATGCAGCTAGGCACTCCGCAGGCGTTAAATGACGAGCACCGTGATCTGCCGAAATGCGGGCCCAACGGCCGCGGCAGAACTCGGCGTTTGGGAATTCGGCGTTACCCCACTTCGCGTCCGCCACGAGCACACTGCGAAAAAGTTCACCTTCCGCGTCTAGCAAGGGCGAGGGAAGTGCACATGCACGGATCGACCGAAACTGGCCGGACTCGGTGGGTATCAATGGCTCGTCCGCTAGCCACTCGACGAGGCACTTATGGAAAAAATCCGCAGCATCGCCTCCGCTGGGGTTCTCTCCCCGGTCCAGCGCCGATAGCACGCGGCCGACGCTCTGCTTCTTTAGTTCCGGCAAGATCTGCTCCACGAACAGTCGAGCTGCTTGCGTCACAAGGTGCGCGTTGTAGTCGCTAGTTTGCGCACGGACGCGGATGCGCTGACGGGAGAGGTCCGTGGCGAACGCTCCGTTCACCAACATCGGGTACGGACAACGTTCTTCAGTTGGGAGAAAGACGTGAAAATGCTTCCATTCCTCGGGCATCCCGTCGTCAGGCTCATTGGCGAGAGCCGCGATAGACACCTCGGTGAGATCCACGCCTTCCCACGCGGGTCCGTTTAGTCCATCACGATTGGAGCCGATCGGTACGTTCTCGTCGTGGGCTACGTAGAAATCTGCCTGCTCGCTTGTCGAGCTCGACACGCTCACTTTGTACAGTCCCGAGGCTCTCAATCCCGGTACGGAAACCCACTGGCCGTTCCACCGGATTTCTCGGGTGATCCTCCACTCTCGACGCTCTGATCGTTCAGCTTGCTCAACCTGCACCTCCACGGATTCGAGGTGCTTAAGGAACAGCACGGTGGTGAGCGGCAGGCAGAGCAGGAGGTCGGTCAACGCCTCTCGCTGGTCAGAGTCAAGGTCTTCGCGGAACGGAAACTCAAAGGCAGTGTTGAGTCCCCTCTGCCGAAGTGAAGGCCACTTATTTTCGTCGTTGGGTTCTCCGATCAAGGACGGGAACCGCATCGCCGGGACGCTCTTTGGTCGCGAGAGATTGAGTTCGTCCCAGAGTGCTTCAACTTGAGGTCGCGCTTCGTTCGCTCCAAGCCGGAACGAGAGCGTTCGCGAAAAGACGGCAGGAGAGTCCGTGATCTCGAGGACGCTCTTGAAGCCAAGACCCTTGTGGCCGATCGATGCCCGCTTGGTTCCCGCCACGTCGACCTTTGAGCTTGCGCCCAAGCCGCAGAGGCCTTGTACGTCGGCATCAGTCAACGGGCGCCCGGAGTTCGCCATCCACAGGGCATCGTCAGTTATGACGAAGACAACACAATCGGAATCCGATGCCGACGATTCCATGGCGTCATCGGCGTTCTGGAGAAGCTCATAAACCAAACGGCCTCGATAATCACTCGCTACTTGTGCCTCCTGGCTCACGTCCTCCTGGAGCCTTGTCGGGGACACACGGTAGACCCCCAGATTCTGCTGGACGATTGTCTCGACGATTTCTCCCGCCATTCGCTTACCTGTCGGGCCCGGGGTCGCGGCTGTAGTCGATCCATCCACGATCGTCGCAGCGGCTGCCCTGCGTGTCCCTGAACACAGCACTCACCAATGTCGTTACTCTCACCAGACCCGAGTCCATTCCGAGTCAACGGCTTGTTTGGCTGACTCCAGTACGTTGAGCGTAGACGGTCCTCAGTCCCAGATCGAGGTGTGGGTGCCGAGGTCGAAGAAGTGGAGGTTGCGGACCGTCACCGCCACTTCCACCGAGTCACCGGCACGGCAGGTGCTGCGCGGGTCGAAACGGGCCACGGCACCGCCGCGAGCGTCATCGGCGGCGTCGGGGTTGCCCGGGTCCGCCGGGGGTGCGTCCAACTCGAAATGGGCGACGATCTCGCTGCCGAGCGCTTCGGTCAGATCCACAGTCGAGGCGATGGTCGTGCCGGCTTCGAGAGGTGAGACCAATGACGCGTCGTCGAGGTCCTCCGGTCTCACACCGACGATGATCGTCTGGCCGTTGTAGGCGCGAAGCCCTGGACGGTCGGCGAAGGTGGCCTCAGGCAGCGTCAGCCGGTGTGAGCCGAAGCGAATCTCATTCCCCTCAAGCGCGGCTTCGAAGAGGTTCATCGACGGCGAGCCGATGAACGCTGCCACGAATACGTTCGCCGGCCGGTCGTACAGTTCCTGCGGTGTGTCGACCTGTTGGAGACGCCCGTCTTTGAGGACTGCCACACGGTCCCCCATCGTCATGGCCTCAACCTGGTCGTGTGTGACGTAGATGGTCGTGACTCCGAGTTGCCGCTGAAGCCGGGAGATGTCGGCTCGCATCTGCACCCGTAATTTGGCGTCGAGGTTGGAGAGCGGCTCGTCCATCAGGAACGCGGCGGGCTCCCGCACGATTGCACGGCCCATTGCCACTCGCTGGCGTTGGCCGCCCGAGAGTTGGCCCGGCCTCTTGTCGAGTTGTTCAGACAACTCGAGCATCTGCGCTGCCTCAGCGACTCGCTGCGCGATCTCCTTCTTGGGCACCTTGGCAAGCTTCAGAGCAAAGCCGATGTTCTCAGCGACGGTCTTGTGCGGGTACAGGGCGTAGTTCTGGAAGACCATGGCTATGTCACGGTTCTTCGGCTCGATGTCGTTGACCACCCGGTCGCCGATCTTCATCTCGCCGGCCGAGATCTCTTCAAGGCCCGCGACCATCCGCAGAGCGGTCGACTTGCCGCAACCGGAGGGCCCGACCAGCACTAGGAACTCGCCGTCTTCGACCTCCAAGCTTAGATTGTGAATCGCTTGGAAGTTGTTGGGATAGATCTTGTCCACACGGTCTATGGATATTGACGTCATTGTTTGTCCTCCTCCTCAAGTGTTGGACGGTGGATTCAAATCACTCGGGAACCTCCGATCCCGAAGCCGTACCCCCACATCGATTCTTGTGATCTTCCCGACTCGGGCGAACAGCGTTCTGCTCGTTTCCCGGTCGAGACGGTGCCCTGCGCTCGTCTGTGAACCGTCTGACCAGGTCACACGCGTCCAAGGTTCGCCTTCGTGAGCGTGATATACCACAGGGACGCCACAGTATGCGAAACCAAGGGTGTCGGGCTCCAGCTTCTGGCCCCTCCCCAACGGCTCCCACTCGCACGGCTCGGTCAGGAACTCGTCGCCGTCGAGCAGGACCGGGCGAAAGCTCACAGATCCCCGGTGGACTCGCACTCCAAGCTCGCCCCAACGCAGTATCACGCCTTCTTTGACCATCCCTGTCATGCCGGGTTGCTGCGCTCCCGAATGGGCCGGCGTGTGCGAATGCGGGTCGAGTGGGAATGCCCCGTGAACCGCCACCGACTTCATGTGGCCGAGCCCCGATCTGACCCGCCGATAGCGTTGAATCATCTGTTCCACAACGATCTGATCGTCGCCCGAATCGATCCCGGCGACGAGACGCTCCTGGACAGCCAGAAGCAGTTTCGCCACCATGTGCCAGTAGACCGATCCGAGTCCCTCATAGCGGTACATCGTCTGAGATCGCCCGGTGAAGGCCCGATGGTTGAAAACCGCCTCGTATGCGCTCAACACTTCGGCTCGGTCTGCGTCGTCGAGTCCCTGGGGTGCAGCCAGTCCGTCAAGAGCAGTCTCGAGGTCAGCGACGCAATTCAAGTCCGGCCCGAAACGCACGGTTCCGTCGCAGTCGCGGCGAACGACTGCCGATCCACTGTCGAGCAGCCTCTCGAGTGCAGGGCCGATCGAGCTCTGGGGCACCTGGTTCTTCTCCATGAACGACCGAAGCGAGTTGTCGGGGTAGAGAAGAAAGGACTCTTGGTCTGGTCGATACAAATCACTGGCGAAGGTGGCGTCGATGAGTTCGAGAGCGGCGTTCAGGTCCATGTCTGCAGCGCCAAGCGCGGCAACCTGTCCCTCCAGCATCGGATAAAGCGATTCCAGTTCCGCGGTACCCGGCCCCAGCCACAGCAGGCGATACGCCTCGAACAATCCGTCCGGCCTGTGGGCCGAGGCGATCGCCAGATCGAGATGCGCGCTCGCCGCATCCAAGAAACCTCGGACTTCGGCGACGCCCACCGAAGACGGTGCTTCTGGCGTCTGGCCGTAGATGCGGGACCGGTATTCGCTGAAGGCGATCCCGAGTCGGTCCATAAGCAGGCGTCGGACCTCGGGAGTGATCTCAGCGCCGTCGAGCAGGTCGCCGTGGGTTTGAAAGGCCGCATCGAGGGCCCGTAGCCAATCAAGGACCTGTCCACTGACCGGCAACTGGACGATGGGACTCCCCGCAAGCAGGTCGTCCAGGAAATCGAGGTATTCGCGAAGGTGGAACACGGTGACCATCGACACGCCTATGCCGACGAGCGCGTTGTTGGCGTCGTTCCATTCCGGCCGTTGGGTGTTCAACCAGATCCCGCCGCCGGGAACCAGATTGGAGAGCTTGGCCAGCGCGGGCACCAGCAGTTTCTCGGCCAATGACCCATGGTGCACTCGGCCGTCGGCTGTCAGCACCAGCCGTCCGTCCGAACCGATGCCCGCCACGCGCTCTTCGATCCTGAGCTGTTCAGCGTGGTCGAACTCGAGCGTGTGTTTCGGGTCTGCTGCCACCCGTTCGTACTGAACAATCCGGTATGGGACATTGGCGTAGGAGAAGGCCTCTCTGTCGAGCGTCTTCGCGAGTGCCCCTGGGTGAAATCGTTCGAACACAGCGAGGAGTCGATGAAGGTAGACGATCTGATGGTCGCCCCAATATCCGAAGTTCGACCAACTCCCGGGTTCGGGCTGTTCCCAGTCGATCCCGTCGCTGGTGATCCGGTAAGGGTTGTGTCCGTCTTGAGTGGATGCGTTGAGGAACTTCGCAACCACCGACTCAGCGAAGTTCGGGAAACTGTGCAGCAAGGCCTCCCAGTTCTGAAAGATGTCACGCCAGTTGCCCTCATATTCGAGGCTTCGCTTGCCGGTCTCGGAGACGCTGCCGATATGAAATCTGTTCCACGGACGGCTCGGGTCACCGTGGCGACGGCTGAACGTGAGCGGCAGGTATTCGTTGACAAGGCGGGAGAGGTCGATGTCATCGGCCACTCGGAGACGCACCTCGTCGAGTTCCGCAATCGGCTTCATGCCGTCGGTGAGCGCAATGAAGCGGGCGTGCGCCGGCTGATTCCGTGCTGCAACGAACTCGCTGACCTCGCTGATCTCGACCCGGTGTTCATCGACCGGCACGCCTCCACGCAGACAGTTGTTGAGCACATTGGCGAAATGATTGACGGTCCTGCGACGGTCGGCCGTGCACTGCTGTGCATCGGCTGCGGCAACGAGAGCTTCCAACTCGATGCGGGAATCATCGGTGGCGGCCCGAACCTCGGCCTCTGGAGAGCTTGATCGACGAAGCTGTCTTCGCAGACGCGCGACGTCGACATGGTCTCGTTCTATATCTGCAACCATGACCCATCGCAGTGGTGATTCTGAGCTGAGGCGCACCCTGCTGGAAACCAGGAATGCGCCTTTTCTCCCGGCAACGAGGTGTTCAGGTTCGATCTCGCAGCCAGACCGGAAGCGCCGAATCTGGCCGGCGGACATGGCCGTGGTCGGATTGTCGAGCCCCGCGGACCAGACGACCGACGCGCGCAGAGACTCGCCGGGATCGGAGCCGTCACTGACAAGCGCTTCAAGCGTGAACAGAGCCAGACCCGATTGCGGGTCGAACTCCGAACGCCGATAGGCATCGACAAGCGTGCTCGACGTTTGCTGGGTCTCCAGCTCGACTCCGGCCGGAAGCACATCGAGCAAGCCGTCCAACAGCTGAGCCTCCAGGTCTGCCTCGCCTGCGTCGCGCAACAGTTCGCAACTGCGGACCAGCCCGAACTCAGCCGACGAAGACCAAGTGTAGCGAAAAGTGAGACCCAGATCCCGGTGGTGTTCTTCGAACCGGAGCCGATCTCCTTGTGGCGTCTTGGCTATCGCACGATCAACCTTGCCCCACGGCGTGTGGGGAGCGAACGGCTCCCAGGCATCGGATACGCCCTCGATTCGGACCGACGTGAACGGACCGCTGTTGCCGGCATTGCGATGCAGTCGATCCTCGGTCTCATAGGCGAACAGTGCATGTTCGGCACTACGACGTCCGGCAGTCAGGGCGCCGCTGCTCGAAACGAAGAGCCATAGCTCGTTGGGAGTAATGACGTTGACCAGGAAGGGGTCGAGAAGGTCATAATCGTCGATGCGGTACCATTCGAGGCCGTCTTGAAAAACCAGTGACCCCCGCGGCTCGCCTTCTGTTCTCATGCGGTGCCCCCGCCTGTGTGGTGAAGCACCTCTCAGCTCTCCTGCTGTGGGTCGCCGATGGGCTGGTAGACGCGCACATAGTCGACGTAGAGGCTCACCGGGAACTCCAGGTCAAGAGCGATCGGACCCGGGAACAGGCCGCCCACGGCAAGGTTCAGGATGATGAAGAAATCGTCGTCGAAAACCCATTCGCGCCTGTCGCCGAGGACGTCTCGGCTGACGTCGGAGTACATCTCCCCGTCGTAGAACCAGCGGATGCCGTCGTAGTCCCATTCGATGGCATACGTGTGGTAGTCCTCGGCGATCGGATAGTCCTGTCGATTCCATTTCGTGATCCCGGTGGCGCCCTGGTAGCCGGGTCCGTGGATCGTGCCCATGATCAGGTCGGGTTCACGACCGATGTACTCCATGATGTCGATCTCGCCGACGTTGGGCCAGCGAGTCTCGGGATCCTCTGAGCGGTGGACGAAGTCCGATCCCAGCATCCAGAATGCCGGCCAGAGGCCGCGGCCCGCAGGCACCTTCAACCGGGCTTCAACCCGCCCGTACTTGAACTCGCGCAGTCCCTGGGTGAGCAACCGGGCCGACGTGTAATAGGAGTTCTCGTATCTCTCCTGGTGGGCCTCTATCACCAGCAGCCCGTTCTGGACGCGGGCGTTGATCGGCCGGGAGGTGTAGTACTGGGCTTCGCCGTTCCCCCAGCCCCATCCGCCGATGTCGTAGGTCCAATTGGCGGGGTTGATTTCGTCACCGTCGAACTCGTCGCTCCAGACGAGTTCCCATCCTGGTTGCGGCTCGATCGGAATGGGCTCCGGAGCAGCCGGTGCGGTGGTCGTCGTGGTCGTGGTGGAGGTGTCCGCCGTGGTGGTGTCCGCGGGCTCGGAGGTCGTTGTGGTGGAAACTTGAGTTTCCTGCTCTGAGGCGTCGTCCGGACCGCAGCCGGCGGCGGTCAACCCGAGTATCACAGTCATGCAGAGTGTACTCCAAGTGAGCCTTCTGATCCTGGTTGTGTCGAATAACACGTGTCATCAGCCTTTCACTGCGCCGGCTGTCAAACCGGAGATGATGTAGCGCTGCAGGAACAGGAACAGCACGAGCATCGGCAGCATCAGCATCAACACTGCGGCTGCCAACTGCGGCCAGTTGCTGCCGTAGAGCCCTTCGAAGGCGATCAGGCCCCTGGTCACCGGATAAAGGTCGTCGTTGGTGAGGTAGATCGTCGGCAGAACCAGCTCGTTCCAGATCCCGATGGCGTGCAGAACCGTGACTGTGGCAATGGCCGGCCGGATCAAAGGCGTGATGATCGTCAGAACGAAGCGGTAGTAGCCACAACCGTCCACGGCTGCCGACTCGTCGAGTTCTCGCGGAACCGATTTGATGTAGTTGACCAGGATGATGATTCCGATGGGGTTGACCAGGAACAGCAGAATGAAACCCGTCCGGGTGTTGAACAGCCCGAGGTTCAGAATCAACTGGAACTGCGGGATCAGCGCGGGCGGCAGGAACAGGGCGACGATGTACATCGTCAGTACCAGGTTCGCGCCTTTGAAGTAGCCGCGTGCAATCGGGAACGCGACGAGCACCGAGGTCACCACGCAGATCGCCGTGGCCACGGCGGTGTAGAAGAAGGAGTTCCACAGGTAGCTCGGGAACTTGGCGAGCTCCCAGGCTTCGGTGAAGTTCGAGAGCCCGAAGCTCTCCGGCAGGCCGGTCGGATTCCTGAAGAACTCGGGGAGCGACTTGAACGAAGTCATGACCAGCATCAGCAGCGGCCCGACATAGAGGACTGTGAAGGCCAGCAGTACGACGTAGGTCAACAGTTTGTGCCGCTTGAATGTGCCCTTCATCGACGGTTGCCGCTTCGGGGTTTCGACGGGTGCCTCCTGTGCTGCGGTCATGGCATGTACTTCTTTTCTCGTTGAGTCACGATGAAGTTGGCTGACAGGGCGATTATCAGCACCAGCATGAAGAGCGCGATCGACGCCGCTGCCGCATAGCCCTGGCGGAACGCCGAGGTCACCGAACCCGACGTCTGGCCGAAGCCCTCGGCGAAGACCAGATAGCCGAGAACCTGAGTGCCCGGTCTGTAACCGATGAGCACGAGGAACAACTGCCAGGCTTGCAGTGAGCCGATGATGTTGAGGAGGAAGTTGGTGTTGACCGCCGGCGTCAAAAGGGGCCATGTCACCTGGGTGAACAGTTGCCATCCGTTCGCGCCGTCGATGCGGGCAGCTTCGTACAGTTCCTCGGGAATCGTCTGCATCCCGGCAAGGAAGATCACCATCGTGATCCCGACGTTGGCCCAGATCTGCACAACGATGACCCAGATGAACGCCTGCCGAGGCTGGCCCCCGAGGAACTCGCTGCTCGACCCGAACCACTCGAATACCTGGGCTGCCGGGCCGCGGCTCGGCAGCAGGAACAGTTTCCAGATGAGTCCTTGAATTGCGACGCCGAGGATCACCGGCATGAAGAAGATCGTGCGGAAGATCGCCGTGCCCCTCAACCGGCGCTTCAACAACACCGCAAGCAGCAGGCCGAGCCCGAATTGGATCGTCGTGACGAAGAATGAGAAGTACAGGGTCCGGGTGAGAGCCGCAATGTTGTCGCGTGACGCCGCACCGCGGAACAAGAACTCGTCGTAGTTCTCGAAACCGATCCAGTTGATCGCTATGCCCCTGATGCCGGTGGCGTCAGTGAACGAGTAGACCGCGGTTGCCAGCGACGGGCCGACCGCGATGAACAGGTAGAGAAAGAACCCGGGAACGAAGAAGAGAATCGGCGCGGCGCTCTTCCAACCCCTTGCAAACAGGTAGTTCCGATCGACGATCCTCATGATTCGCTTGTTCGTTCCCTCATAAATCCGCACTCAGCCTGGAAGTGGGGGGGGCCCCCCCCCCACCCGGGGGGGGGGGCCGCCGGCCCGCGCCGCGGGGGCGGGCCCCCCGCGAACCCCCCGAGGGGGGGGGGAAATAAAGATTTTTTGAAAAAAAACCACACGA
>JAPPMP010000023.1:0-55699 GCA_028819005.1 Acidimicrobiaceae bacterium | reverse complement strand
TTCCTATCTACGATCCTCATGATTCGTTTGTTCGTCCCCAAAAAAACCCCCACCCCGCCTGTACGTGCCCCCCCCCACCCTAGGTGGGGGGGTGGCCCACGTCGTCAGCGGGCCGTTCGCAGATCAGCCTGCGTTCAGGCCTGCGTCGAAGTCCATTTGAGCTTGTTCAGCCAGAGCCGCTGGATCCGTCCATTCGTTGAACGGCTGGAACCAGGCGGCTCCCTGCCAGGCGCCGGCCCATTGGCCCACGCCGGTGGGCGGAACCCAGTACTGCTCCAATCCAACGCGGTAGTTGGCGAGGTACGGAGCGACTTCAGCACCCAGTTTGGTGTTGAGCTCGGCTGTGGGCTGGGTCGGAATGAAGCCGACTGCATTCGCGAACGCCTGGTAGTTGTCGGGCTCGGAGAACGCCTCGAGGTAAGCCAGTGAGGCTTCCGGATGCGGAGTGTTCGCCGCGATCGCCCACCCCTGGTCGTACTTGCCGAACAGGTACTTGTTGTCCTCGGGGTTGTCGCTTCCCGGGAAGGGGATGTAGGTCCAATCGAAGTCGGCGTCGTCAAGCGCCGGCGCCTGCCAGACGCCTGTTGGCATCATCGCCACATCTCCGGCCTTGAAACGTTCGGGAGCAGCATCATGGCCGAGTCCGGTCACGCCGTCCTCCAACATCTCGCTCGCGAAGATCTGCATGCGGCGGAGCATCTCCACGCCCTGGTCGTCGGTCCAGCGGACGTCTCCGGTCCAGAGCCCTTCCATCAGACCTGCCTGGTCTGGGTACATCGCTCCGAGAAGCCCGTAGGCTCCGACGAAGATCGGCCAGCCGTCCGCGCCGCCGGCGGTCATGCACTCGTTGCCCGAGGAGGTGAACACCTCACAGGCGGTGACGAGTTCGCTCCAAGTGGTCGGGACGTCGACCCCCTCGGCGTCGAACAGGTCGAGGTTCAAGAACATGCCGCTGTAGGAGACGCGACCGAGGTTGATCGCGTAGACCTTGCCGTTGAACGATCCCGCGTCTTGGATCGTGGGCTCGTCGTAGAGGTCGACGAAGGGCTGCCCGGTGAGGTCCATCAGGAGTCCGGCCTCGATCAAGGTCTGCCAGTTCGGCGGGGTCACGGCGGTCATGTAGGGCTGTGCCGCGTTCGAGAACCCGAAGATGTCGATGACGTCTATGTCGTCGGCCGACAAACGTGTCTGGGTTGCAATACTCAGGTCCCCGGGGCTGACAACGGACATGTCAACGCTGATGTGGGGGTTGGCGGCCTCGAACTCGTCGTTGAACGACTCCATGAACTCGACCATCGGCGGGTTCTGGTGAACCAGCACGCGCAGGGTCACGTCTTCGACTTCCGGTTCAGGTTCCGGTTCACCGGCGTCGTCACCGTCGTCACCGCCGTCACCGCCGGCGTCGTCGTCGCCGGCGTCTGCGGCGCCTGGCGCCTCGGCGCCTGTGTCGTCTCCGCCGTCTGAGCTGTCATCGTCGCCGCAAGCGGCTGCGATCAACCCGAAGGCGAGCAGGACGGCCAACAGCCGTCCAAGGATCCGAAATTTCATTTTATTCCTCCTATTTGAAGATGCGCCGGATGACGCGTTCTTGACCTGGTTGGCCAAAGCGAAGGGAGCGCTCGCAGACTCTTCGGTTGGAGAGGGTCACGGAATAGTTGGGAGCGCTCCCAACATCTGCTGAAGAAAAGGGCTCAGGGGCTGTTGCGGCAACCGGGGGCTGTTGCAGCAAGCGGCCCATGCTCATGAAACCTCGACGAGTTCAGAGCCGCAAGACTCGCGTACCACGAGTTCGGTCGGATAAACAACAGATTCTGGGATTGTGGCCGTACCGTCGATCACCGACTTGAGCAGCCGGACCGCGCGCTCCCCCACCTCGCGCACAGGTTGCGCGATTGAAGTCAGCCGCGGCGAAGCCAGATCGGGGTGCAAGAGGCCGTCGAAGGAGACGACCGCCACATCGTCCGGACAGCTCAATCCCGCTTCAGTGATGGCGCGCACAGCGCCCACGGCCATTCGGTCTGAAGCGGCGAATACAGCATCAGGGCGGTCGGCGAGCAGTTCCTCGGCGGCCTTGCGACCGGAATTCTCGGTCCAGTCCCCTTCGCGAATCCGACCGTCGAGGCTCAACCCGGCCGCGGCGACCCCCTCGACGAAGCCGCTCCTGCGGTCGATTCCAGCGGTCGTATTGGAGGGCGCCGCGATCAACGCCGGGCGTTTGCGCCCGAGACCTGAAAGGTGCAGAGCAGCGGTTCGTGCTCCGCCGCGGTTGTCGACGTCGACCGAGAACACCGAGGCGGACTCGTCGGGACGACCGATCACCACGAACGGCATGTCAGCGCCTCGCAGATACTCGATCAGAGGATTGCCCATTGTCGTGGCGGTGACGATGACTCCGTCGAGCAAACCCGGCGCCACCACTCGGGGGATGATTGAGCGGTCGTCTGCCTGGTCCCCGAACAGGAAAAGGTTCAAGGTCATCTGGATCTCGTTGGTCGCTCCGGTGATTCCGAGGATCAGGCGACCGAAGTAGGGGTCGTCGAAGAGGGTCGCCACCGCACTGGGGATGACGAGCCCGAGGACTCCCGTGCTGTTGGAGGCCAGCGATCTCGCGCCGGCGTGCGGGCGGAACCCCGTCTCAGCCACGACTGACTCGACCCGTTTCTTGGTTTGGGGACTGACGTTGGGCTCACCGTTGACGACGCGCGAGACGGTGGAACGGGACACACCGGCCCTGCGTCCGATCTCTTCCAGGTTGAGACGTCGCGACATAGATCTTTTCCTAGGAGCGCTCCCAGAGAGTATCAACCTTCGATGCCCCTGTCAAAGCCTTGAGAATACTTGTAATAATTCTGTCATATACGCTGCCATTAGCCTCCAGAAAGACTCTGGATTGCAAACGCTCCCAAGAAAACCGAGCGCACGGCCACAACAAGGCCCGGCGATGCCTTCTCCAGCGCACTCCACTCCGGGCAGGTCGCACAGGTTTGCAGGACCACCGGTGACCAAGGGGCCGAGCAGATTGACCCCGAACACGGTTGCCGAACAGCGAGACCGTGGCCCGAGCGGCCCGTGGGCGCAGCGAACAAGAGCGGAGAACAACAGGTATCAGCGCAACGACCTTTTCAATCCGCGCGCGCTCTAGGGTGTCATATGCGGGGGAACCCTCGACCGGAATGCATGAAGATGCCAGCAACAGACACATACCGCCTGACTGATCGCTACACGCAAGACGCGGGCACCGTGTTCATGACCGGCATCCAGGCGCTCGCCCGACTCCCGATCGAACAGCTCCGCGTGGACAGGGCCAACGGGCTTCGCACAGCAGCGTTCTGCGCCGGTTATCCCGGTTCCCCACTGGCGGGGATCGACGGAGCCCTTTCCCGGGCAACCGCTCAGACCCCCGAACTGCCGATCCACCTGCGCCCCTCGGTCAACGAGGAGTACGCGGCCACCGCGGTCATGGGCAGCCAACTCGCGACCACCCGCGGCGACGCGCGCTACGACGGCGTGCTCGGCGTCTGGTACGGCAAGGCCCCGGGGGTCGACCGTGCCTCCGACGCGCTGCGTCATGCAACCTTCGCCGGCACGGACCCGCTCGGCGGTGTGGTGGCCCTGGCCGGCGACGATCCCGCTGCCAAGTCGTCGACCATCCCATCCACCTCAGCAGGAGTTCTCGCCGACCTCAACATGCCCGTGCTGTTCCCCGGCGACCCCGCGGAAGCTCTTGACCTCGGACGCCACGCCATAGCGCTCAGCCGAGCAACCGGCCTGTGGGTGGCATTGAAGGTCGTGGTCGACGTGGCGGACGGATCAGGCACGGTGGAGCTCGACCCCTCGCGTATCACGCCCATTCTGCCCACGATCGACGGAGCCTCATATTCTCATCGGCCCGACGGCAACCTCTTGACCCCGCACACGCTCGACATCGAACGCGAGATCCTCGAAATACGCAAACCCCTCGCACTCGAATACGCGGCGCTCAACCGTCTCAACCACGTGACCGTGGATCCCGCTGACCCATGGATCGGAATCGTCTCATCGGGCAACACCTATCGCGAGCTCCGGGAAGCGCTGCGAGCGCTGGGACTCGAGCACGACCACGACATAGCCTCGGTTGGAATCCGCCTGTTGAAGCTCAACATGCCCGTTCCCTTCAACACCTCCACCGTGCGCTCCTTCGCTGCGGGACTCGAGCAGATCCTGGTAGTCGAGGAGAAGAACCCGACCGTGGAGCTGCAGGTGAAGGATGCGCTCTACAACGCCAGTCATCATCCCGCCGTCGTCGGACGCAAAGACGAAGCCGGCAATCCCCTGATCCCCAGCCGAGGGGCTCTGGTATCAGACGACATAGGGTCTGCGCTGCGAGTGCGCCTCGAGCCGCGGATCGGCGACCGTCTGCGGCCGCCGGCGCCCCAACGCGAGCGCATCGCCTTGAGCGTGGCTCGCACCCCGTATTTCTGCTCGGGCTGTCCGCACAACCGAAGCACGGTCGTCGACGAGGGAACGCTGGTGGGTGCAGGAATCGGCTGTCATGCCATGGTCATGATGGGCGGCGAACCCCGCTACGGCGACATCGCGGGCATCACCTGCATGGGTGCCGAAGGCACCCAGTGGATCGGCATGTCGCCGTTCGTGGAGGCCGATCACATCGTCCAGAACCTCGGTGACGGAACCTTCTTCCACTCGGGCCAACTCGCCATTGCCGCAGCGATCGCCAGCGGTGCGAACATCACCTACAAGCTCCTGTGGAACCGGGCCGTGGCGATGACAGGAGGGCAGGACCCGACCGGACAGATCGACCTGGACCGCGTCTGCGGTCAACTCCTCGCCCAGGGAGTGAGGCGGGTGATCATCACCTCCGAGGATCCCCGACGGGCCCGCTCGCTCGCGTTGCCGGTCGAGGTCGACGTCTGGCACCGGGACCGCCTGTTGGAAGCCCAGCGGATCCTCAGCGCCGTTGACGGAGTCACCGTGCTCATCCACGATCAGCGCTGTGCCGCAGAGCTGCGCAGAGATCGCAAGCGCGGGCGGGTCGAGAGCCCCCCGTCGCGGGTTGTCATCAACCACCGTGTCTGTGAGGGTTGCGGAGACTGTGCCACTGTCTCGAATTGCCTGTCGGTGCAGCCGATAGAAACCCCGTTCGGGCGCAAGACCACTATCGACCAGAACAGTTGCAACCTCGACTTTTCCTGCATGTCAGGAGACTGCCCGGCATTCATAAGCATCGCGAGAAAACCGAGCCGCTCAGGTCGAAGGGCTGCTCCTCTGATTCGCGCCCGATACCCCGCGGCGCCCGATGGCCTAGCCGACCCGCCGTCGGGCACGATCGGCGAACTGAGCGTTCACATCACCGGGATCGGGGGGACCGGAGTCGTGACGGCGTCCCAGATAATCGGCACGGCTGCCATGTTGGAAGGATTGGAGGTCGCGGGACTCGACCAAACAGGGCTCTCGCAGAAGGCCGGTCCGGTCGTCAGCGACATTCGCATCTCAGAAACCGACCGCTCCGGCAGCAACCGGGTGGCCCTCGGCCAGGCCGATCTGCTCTTGGCGTTCGACCTTCTGGTCGCCTCCTCTTGGACCGGCCTCGGCGCTGCCGACCCCGAGCGCACCGCGGTCGTGGGCTCGTTGGATCTGACGCCGCCCGGAGCCAAGACCGCACATCCCGAAATCGACATGCCGACCCGCCAGGAGTTGCTGAAGCGGATAACCGACATGGCCCGACCTGATTCCTGTCATTGGGCCGCCTCGGCGGCCACAACCGCTGCTCTGGTCGGCGATGCGGTCGGGGCCAACATCTTCGTTGTCGGCATGGCCGTGCAATCCGGGCTCCTTCCCATCTCGCCCCGAGCATTGGAGCAAGCAATCGAGCTGAACGGAGTGGCAGTGGATCTCAACCTCGCCGCATTCGCTTGGGGTCGCTGGCAGATAGCTGATCCTGGCCTGGTCGAAGCGGCGGTCGATGCCGGCAACCGCGATGCGGTCGCCCCCGAACTCTCAGAAGCACTCCAGGGCAGGATTGCGGCTCTCGCGCAGAACAATCCCCTGCTGGCTGAAGAACTGACCCGTTTCAGTGCTGAACTCGCGGCTTTCCAGAATCGACGGACCGCGCTCTGGTATCTGGATCAACTCGACGGCATCGCTTCAAAGGTCACAGGCGTCGACCCGGCGCAGACGCAAAAGATCCTCATGAGCACGGCGAGCGGTCTGTTCAAACTCATCGCCTACAAGGACGAATACGAAGTAGCACGTCTGATGCTTGATCCTGGCGGGCACCAAGCCGTGCACGACGTGGCCGAGCCCGGCGACAGGGTCGCCTGGCAGTTGCACCCGCCGATTCTGCGAGCCATGGGACGCTCGAAGAAGATCTCCTTCTCGACTCGCTGGCGCCCGATGTTTCGCCTGCTCAAGAACGCCAAGCGTCTCCGCGGAACCCCGTTCGACTTCTTCGGGTGGTCCGAGCTGCGTCGAATCGAGCGCTCTCTGCCGCACGAATACCTAGCCGCCCTGCGCGCCCGTCTCGACGCTGAGGATCTTGAAGGCGCCAATCAGGTTGCCGAGACGGCCGAGTTGGTGCGCGGATTCGAGTCCGTGAAGCTTCGCAACGTCGACCGCTTCCGCAAGCGCCTCGCCGAACTCGCCGCCGGCAGCGGCTAGAGCGGCGTTCAGCTGCGCTAGCCTGCGCCGATGCGATCATTTGATCTGATCATCGTCGGGACCGGATCGGGAAATTCGATTGTCAGCCCAAACTACGACGATTGGGACATCGCTATCGTCGAGCGCGCGCTGTTCGGCGGGACCTGCCTGAACGTCGGCTGCATTCCCTCCAAGATGCTCGTCTACACCGCTGAGCTGGCCGAGGCGGCCGGCAACGGCGGGCGGTACGGCATCGACACTAGATTCGTCAGCGCCGATTGGGCCGCCATCCGCGATCGCGTTTTCGGTCGCATCGACCCCATTGCCGAAAGCGGCGAGCAGTACCGCAAAAGCCTTTCCAACGCAACCGTCTACGGAGCCGACGCGAGGTTTGTCGGACCCAAACGGCTCCAGGTCGGCGAAGAGGTCATCACGGCCGACAAGATCGTGCTTGCCGCAGGCGCGAGGGCTTTCGTTCCCGACATCGCCGGTCTTTATGAATCCGGGTTCCACACCTCCGACACCATCATGCGCATCGAAGCCCTCCCGAAGCGGTTGACGGTCATCGGAGGCGGTTACATCGCCGCCGAGCTCGGCAACGTGTTCGGCTCATTGGGCAGCGAGGTCACCTTTCTGCTGCGAGGCCACACCATGCTTCGCTCACAGGACGCCGCCATCAGCGAGTGCTTCACCAAGATCTACGCCGACAAGTTCGACGTTCGCACGGGAGTCAACATCGAGGAGGCCCATCGAGACGGCAGCGAAATCGTGCTCAAGACCAACAGCGGTGACCACAGATGCGATGAGCTGCTGGTCGCCACGGGCCGAATCCCCAATGGCGACCAGCTGCAGGTCGCAGCCACCGGCGTGGCGACCGACGACCGCGGCTACGTGATCACCGACAAGCAGCTGCGCACCAACGTCGAGGGAATCTGGGCTCTCGGCGACGTCACCAACCCGATCCAACTCAAACATGTCGCCAACCACGAAGCGAGAGTTGTGTCCCACAACCTGATGCACCCCGAAGACCCTGCCGAAGTCGATCACCGCTTCATTCCAGCCGCGGTTTTCGGCCATCCACAGGTAGCGAGCGTGGGCCTCACCGAAGAGCAGTGCTCACGGGCCGGACTCCCCCACCGCGTCGCCGTCAAGCAATACGCGTCCGCCGCATACGGCTGGGCCATGGAAGACACAGAGAGTTTCTGCAAGCTCATCGTCAACACCGAGACACGCAGGCTGCTGGGGGCACACCTGTTGGGTCCCCAAGCCTCTACCCTCATCCAACAGCTGATCCAGGCGATGGTGTTCAATCTGAGCGTCGACGACATCGCTGCCAAGCAGTACTACATCCATCCAGCTCTGCCCGAGGTCGTGGAACAGGCCCTGCTCGAGCTGTGACCGGGCTCGGGGCTCGGGCTCTGACCGGGCTCGGGCTCTGATCGTGTTTCTCTCCGCCGGAGTTGATGCAGGCCAACCTCGGCCCAGGAGGGTGATCGTCCCGTCTGCATCGACGGTTGCATGATCTCCCGGGATCGACCACCGCACGCCGTCGATCAAAGGGAAAGCCTCCGCCGTCTTGGCGTCGTCCTTGCAGTAGCCGATCGGGTTGGCGCCGCGGTTGGCCAGGCGCCCCACCTCATCGCTGCCCGGCCGAAGAAAGCGCCCGTCGTCGCTTGTCACCGCTGTCGTCGGTCCCAGAGAGAAAAGGCCCATCGTCGGCTCTGCGATCTCGTCGCGTCGAATCGTCTGCACGCCCTGGCCGATCGCGCCGCTGCGTCGGGCGGGATCTCAAGTTTCAGCCCAGATCCTCGCGCAGTTGAGCGCGTCGAGTTCGGGCGGAGTCATATCCCCAGCAGCGTACGCTGGCATCATGGACGCACCCACATCGACATCTGTGCGTTCAGGCACGGTTCCGGGATCGCTCAGCCCCGCACGCCGGGCAACCGACGTCGAACGCCTGAGCACAGAACAACTGGACATTCTGGTGATCGGCGGCGGCGTCACCGGGGCGGGTTGCGCTCTCGACGCGGTCACACGGGGGCTCAGGGTCGGGCTCGTCGAACAACGGGATCTGGCGAGCGGCACGTCGAGTCGCTCCTCGAAGCTCCTCCACGGCGGGTTGCGCTATCTCGAACAACGCGACTTCGCCCTGGTTCGTGAAGCCCTGCACGAGCGAGGTCTTCTGGCCCGAACCGTTTCTCCCCACCTCGTTCGCACGGTTTCGTTCATGATCCCGTTGACCCGTCGTTGCTGGCAGCGGATCTACTACGGCGCAGGCGTGCTGCTCTACGACCTGCTCGCCCGAACCGGGAAGAACCCGCTTCGGTTCCACCGCCACCTCAGTCGCAAGGCCGCCCTGAAGCTCGCGCCGAGCCTGAAACAATCGTCTTTGGTCGGCGCAATCATCTACCAGGACGCGCAGATTGATGACGCCCGGCACACGCTCGCCATTGCCCGAACGGCTTGTGACCACGGCGCCTCCATTGTCACCAGCACCCGTGTCACGGGCTTGCTGATCGAGAATATCGACGGTGTGGAAACGGTCGTCGGCGCCAAGCTCCGTGACCTGGAAACCAACATCGACTACGAATGCCGCGCCACCAAGGTCATCAACGCCACCGGCGTCTGGCTTGACGACATCCACGACATGGCCGCTCCCTCCAGCCTTGCTGTGCGCGCGGCCAAGGGTGTTCATCTGGTTGCGCGCAAGGACTGCATCAACAGCGACTGCGGGATTGTGCTGCGCACTGCTCGCAGCGTGCTCTTCTTGATCCCATGGGGTGAACACTGGCTGATCGGCACGACCGACACCGAATGGTCCTTCGACCGGGCTCATCCGGCCGCATCGAGCGCTGATATCGACTACATCTTGGAGCACGCCAACAAGGCTCTCGAAAGGCCTCTCACCAGAGCCGATATTCTGGGGGTGTATGTGGGGCTTCGTCCACTGCTCGACCCGTCATTGGACGTCGCCGCGGATGACGACACTGCCAAATTGAGCCGTGAACACGCCGTGGCCGAGCCGATCCCCGGACTCGTTTCAATCGCCGGCGGGAAATACACCACCTATCGTGTCATGGCCGCCGACGCGGTCGATGCCGCGGCGGAGGGGCTGGCTGGGTATGTTCCCCCATCCTGCACTCACGAGGTGGTGCTGCTCGGCAGCGAGGATTGGCAGCATTGGTCCCAACAACCTGATGCACTAGCCGACGACGCCTCCTTGGACCGTGAGGTGATCGAGCGCCTCCTTTGGCGGCACGGCAATCGCATCGTCGACGTCCTGGAGATCGTCAAGGCTGATCCCACACTCGCAGCGCCGCTGCCCGGTGGAACCTACATTGCCGCGGAGGTCGTGTACGCGGCGCGTCACGAAGGGGCGCTGCATCTCGACGATGTACTGGCTCGTCGTCTGCGCATCTCCATTGAAGACGCCGAGCGCGGCAATCTCGCAGCTTCCAGCGCTGCTTCACTGATGGCGGCCGAGCTCGGCTGGAGCGATCAGCGCAGGTCTTCGGAAGTCAGACACTGGTACGAACGCGTAGATGCCGAACGAGCCGCGAACGCGGCCCCCGACGACAGCACCGCTGACAGCATCCGCCGCCGTGCCACCGACACCCGCGGCCTCATCGAAGCCTGAGGCGTCCCAGCGCCGACCGCAGCCACTCGATGATCTGCTCCTGTACCACCGACACCCGCGGCCTCATCGAAGCCTGAGGCGTCCCAGCGCCGACCGCAGCCAGTCGATGATCTGCACCTGTGCCACCGACACCCGCGGCCTCATCGAGGCCTGAGGCCCTCCCGCGCCACGCTCGGTTGCCGAGCCGGACCCGCTGGATCCGCAACCGGTACTGAAGCCCTCCCGCGTCCCGCTCGCTTCTCAGAGGCCCCGCAAATGGGCAAAGGATTTCGGCGTGCGAACGGCTTGATATGCAGGGACGCGGCGAGCGGCCCGCCCGCGCCCAAGCGGCCGGTGACCCGCCCGGCGACACGCGCCACTCCTCATCGTCGGCCCGCCCGCGCCACGCTCGGTTGCCGAGCCGGACCCGCTGGATCCGCAACCGGTACTGAAGCCCTCCCGCGTCCCGCTCGCTTCTCAGAGGCCCCGCAAATGGGCAAAGGATTTCGGCGTGCGAACGGCTTGATATGCAGGGACGCGGCGAGCGGCCCGCCCGCGCCCAAGCGGCCGGTGACCCGCCCGGCGACACGCGCCACTCCTCATCGTCGGCCCGCCCGCGCCCAAGCGGCCGGTGACCCGCCCGGCGACACGCGCCACTCCTCATCGTCGGCCCGCCCGCGCCCAAGCGGCCGGTGACCCGCCCGGCGACACGCGCCACTCCTCATCGTCGGCCCGCCCGCGCCCAAGCGGCCGGTGACCCGCCCGGCGACACGCGCCACTCCTCATCGTCGGCCCGCCCGCGCCCAAGCGGCCGGGGAGCGCAGCGAACAAGAGCGGGGCTGGAGCGCAGCGAACAAGGCGGGGAACAACGGGCTGCAACTCGAAGGCCTGCCTGTTTGCGCGCGCTCTTGCAAACATCCTGCGAGCGGAGTGCTGAGGCCCGTACACTCGCCTGTGATGTCCAGTTCATCCGGCACTCTCTTCCGGGTCACCACGTTCGGCGAATCCCACGGTCCGGGCGTGGGAGTCGTGGTCGACGGCTGCCCGCCGCGTCTGGCGCTCGACGCCGACGACCTGCAGCGCGACCTCGACCGCCGCCGCCCAGGCCAGAGCCGTCTCGTCACACAACGCGACGAACCCGACCGCGCCGAGATCCTCTCAGGCGTGTTCGGCGGCTATACCACCGGCACTCCGCTCGCCGTGCTCGTTCGCAACGCCGACCACAACCCTGCTGCCTACGAACATCTGAGAGACGTCTACCGGCCGTCCCATGCCGACTTCACCTACGACGCCAAATACGGTTTCAGAGACTGGCAGGGTGGAGGCAGGGCGTCGGCGCGCGAAACGGTCGGACGGGTGGCCGCGGGCGCGGTCGCACGTCGATTGTTGGAAGTGGCTGCAGGGGTCGAGGTCCTGGCTTGGGTGCAGAGCGTCGCTGGCATAGAAGCCGAAGTCGATCATTCGACCGTGAGCCTCGACGACGTCGAGAACCACCCGACTCGCTGCCCGGATCCAGCGGCTGCGGACTTGATCAGCGGAGCCATCGAGAACGCCCGCCGGGCCGGCGATTCCCTGGGGGGAACCGTCACCTGCGTCGCGCGCGGAGTCGCGTCCGGTTTGGGAGAGCCGGTGTTCCACAAGCTTGACGCTGACCTCGCCGGCGCCTTGATGTCGCTGCCGGCGGCCAAGGGCGTCGAGATCGGCAGCGGTTTCGCGGGGACGAAGATGACCGGACTGAGCCACAACGACCCCTTCGTGGCCGCGGCCCGCACTAGGACGGCGAGCAACAGATCCGGCGGCATCCAGGGCGGAATCTCCAACGGCGAGACGATCGTGGCTCGCGTGGCGTTCAAGCCGACCGCCACGATCGCCGGCGAGCAGAAGACCGTGACCAGAGAGGGCGAGGAGACGACTCTTGCGGCCAGGGGGCGCCACGACCCGTGTGTGCTGCCCCGTGCTGTGCCCATGGTCGAAGCGATGGTGCTGCTTGTTCTCGCCGACCATTTCCTGCGCCAGCACGCAATCAACGTTCTGCCGATGCTCGACGAGCGTCCGTGAATCGGCATTCGCCTGGTAATGGAGTTTCAACTGTTCCTGCCTCAGATGCGGATGTCGCTGCCGACGATGCTCCAGCGAGTCGAGGTTGCCATCGACTCAGGTTTCGACGGAGTGGCCTTGATGGACCATCTGGCCCCGCCGCTGGCAGAAAACCAGCCCATGTGGGACGCCATGGTCACCGCTGCGTGGCTCGGAGCCCGTACAACTGGCACCATCGGTCACCTTGTGCTGTGTGACGCCTTCCGCCACCCTGCAGTGCTGGCCCGACAGGCCGTCACCCTCGACCACGCCACCTCGGGCCGCTTCGAGTTGGGCGTCGGTTGGGGCAGCGTCCCGACCGAGTTCGAGACGTTCGGCATCGGCGACGCCGCCCCTCGTGCCCGCGTCGACCGCCTGACGGAGACGCTCGAGGTTGTGACGGCGCTCTGGTCCGGCGAACAAGTCACCTATTCGGGCCGGCACCACGCGTTGAGCGAAGCCCAGCAACTCCCGACACCGATTGCTCGCATCCCTATTGTCATCGGCGGGAGCGGTCCCCGAACCCTGGCCCTCGTTGCCCGCTTCGCCGATTGGTGGAACTGTCCCATTCACCGCCTCGGTCGCTTCTCTGAGATGCGAGAGCGAGTCGGCGACGCCAGAAGCTCAATCCAGCTGCGGGTCACGTTCATCCCCGAGGGGGGCGACCGGGTTGCGATCACCGAGACTGCCCTCCGACGTTTCAGCGACGTCGGTCATGTCATCGGCGGTGGCGAGGAGCTCACCGAGCACTTCGCCGCGCGCGCTGCCGCGGGAATCGAGCGCATCTATGTCTGGATGAGCGATTTCGCGCTCCCCGATACTGTGAGCGAGTTCGGCGAGACGGTCATCGCCCCGACCCGTCTCGCGGGATAGTCCGACGCCTCTCCCCGCCGAGGTTCAGACGAAGGGTGGAGTTGTCACCACCGCGGGCGCCTCGGTGCCGCGGACATGAATGGTCACCTCGTCACCAGGGGCGATATCGGGCCGCAGGAAGGCCATTGCTATGCCCCGCTCAAGGATCGGCGAGAAGTTGCCGCTGGAGATGAACCCGATCTCCTCGCCGTTGCTTGAGACGGTCTGCCCTTCGCGGGGAGGGCGGCGACCCTCCACCAGAAGTCCCCGCAGCAGCCTTCGCGGACCCGCCTGCTGTTCTGCCAACAGCGCATCACGTCCGCGGAAGTCGCCTTTGTCCAAGCGCGCCACCCAGCCGAGACCCGCCTGCAGGGGGGAGATGCCGGCGCCCAGCTCGTGCCCGTGGAGAGGAAGGCCGGCCTCCAAGCGCAGGGTGTCGCGAGCACCAAGACCGGCCGGGGTTATGCCTGCTCCGACGATCAGGCTCCAAATAGTGCTTGCAGCATCGGATTCAACAGCGATTTCCAGTCCGTCCTCGCCCGTGTAGCCGGTGCCGGCCACCAGTACTTCACAACCGGCAATCTCGACCAGGGCGACCCGGAAACGGCCGACAGCGGCTGCTTCGCGGGACACCGCAGAAAGTCGGGCTCGAGCCTCCGGGCCCTGCACAGCGAGCACCGCTCGGCTGCTGGTCACATCCTCGATACGAGGCCGCGTCGGAGCTTCCGAGAGCGCCTTGTCGACTCGGCTGGTGTTGGACGCGTTGGGCATCACGTCGAAACGCTCCTCCGACACCCACCACACGATGACGTCGTCGAGGACCGAAGCGTCAGTTGCGTCAAGAAGATGCGTGTACTGCGCTCGACCCGGCTCTATGCGATTCAGGTCGTTGGAGAAGGCCCATTGCAGCGCATCGAACGCTCCAGGCCCGCTGACTCGCACCGTGCCCAGATGCGACACATCGAAAACGACGCCGGCAGAACGGCAGGCGAGATGCTCGGCGAGAGTGCCGCTCTGATACGCGAGCGGCATGTCCCAACCGCTGAAGGGCACCATTTTGGCCCCGAGCCCTGCATGGACGTCGAACAGCGGCGAGCGCCTGCTAGCAGTCATGGTTGCTCCAGCATCGGTCGGGGCCGCCTTGGGACAGGTTGTGGCCCTTGTCAGTTTGCCGCTGTTGCGAGTTCCGCGGCTCCGGCTGCGCCAGCCGACGGCGCCGCCTCGGTGCGGCCGAGCTCGCCGCCCTCGGGGAAGAGGTCGACTATGAGCCCGTCGACGGCTTCTTTGACGCCTCCCAAGGGCAGGACGTTGAGCACGCCCTGGCCGTTCTGGAGGATTTCGATCAGTTCCTCGCCGTCGTTGACCACCACCGAGCTGGTGCCGCTGATGACGAGACTGGCCGAGGTGACGTCTTCGCCGAGTTGATCACGCAGGTAGTCAAGCCCCTTGCGCACCTGCTGCAACTTGATGCCCGAGTCGAGCAGGGTTTTTATCACTCTGAGCTCGAGAAGGTCGCGGTAGCTGTAGAGCCGGCGGCTGCCGGAGCCGCTGGCCTTGGTCAGCGAGGGGCGCACAATGTCCTTGCGGGCCCAGTAGTCGAGTTGACGGTAGGTGATTCCTGCGATCTCCGCGGTGCGCCTAGAACTGAAGCCTTGCTCGGTCATCTGTCTCTCCGATCGTCATCACACAGACGAAATTACGCCGCTGTGAGTGTGGACCACTCTACGGTCCCGAGCGGCAGAGATCAACATCGCGTTGTTGTGACACTCGTTGTTCTCAGCCCTGATCCTCGAAGTCTTCGGGTGAAATGTTGTCGAGGAACTCTTTGAACTCCTCGACGACTTCTTCGGACTGCTCGGCCTCCTGGGGGTCCGATTCACGGAAACCCACTTCTTCGACAACAGCCTCTTCGGCGAAAATCGGAGTGTTGGTGCGCACGGCCAACGCGATTGCGTCCGATGGCCGGCTCGATACGACATGAACCTTGTCTCCGACGCTGAGATGCAACTCGGCGAAGAAGGTCTTCTCGTGGAGACTGGTGATGACGACGCGGACCATATCGACGGACAACTCCTCAAGGAGGTCGCGCATCAGATCGTGGGTCATCGGACGCGGCGTGTCGACCCCATCGAGAGCCAGAGCGATCGCGGTGGCCTCCTGTGCACCTATGTAGATCGGGATGATCCGTTCCTCGCCGGAGCGTTCGCGCAGGAGCACCATGGGTGCGTTGGTCGGCATTTCGACTCGAACACCGATGAGATCCATCTCCTGCATGCTTCTACCCTAGGCCGTCAACTTTCCGCTCCGATGTCGGCAACAGAGCGAGTGTTTCAGAAACGGTACAGAGCAGCGACGTACGCATCAGGGTCCTCCTTGAGAACTGCGCTGTTCGCAGTGGCCAACACCGGCAGGTTCCGATAGCGACCCTCGTAGTCGAGGCCGTAGCCGACCACGAACTCCTCAGGAATCTCGATACCGACATAATCGGGTTCCAGCGGGGCCGCGCGACGCGCCGGACGATCAACGAAAGTGCAGACAGACAGGTTCCGCGGGTTGCGGCGACTCAATTGAGCACACAGAAACTCGCTGGTCAGCCCGGTGTCCACGATGTCCTCGACAATCACCACATCGCGCCCACCGATATCGAGGTCCAGATCCTTCAACAGGCGGACCCGACCGGTACCAGGCGAATACGGGGCTATGGCCAGAAAATCGATCCTGGAGCGAATCGACATCGCCCGAGCAAGATCAGCCAGAAACGGCACGCTGCCCCGCAGCACTCCCGCAAGCAGGACCCCGTCGGCGTGGTCCGCGCTGACCTCGGCCGCCAAACGCTCGACCACGGCTGCAATGCCCCTGGAATCGAGAAGAATCTGAAGATCCGAATCGGTTGCGTCAGTCAAGGCTGTCGCCAAAACTCCTGCGCAGGATTGAGCGCTGAAGCGCTTCGCCCAATCGCACAAGCTCCTTCAGTTCTTTGCGCGCCCGCTGTTCGGACCTGCCTCCCTTGGCCAGACGCGAAGAGAAAATCTGTTCGAGCGCCCCGGCCTGGCGCTCGGCCGAAACCTTGAACATGCGCATGTGGCGGGGTTCAAGCCCGTGTTCGCCGAACACCGCGGCGATCTCGGCCACTTCCACCGCTTCGGGGGCATAGGCGGCGCTGCCGGGGCGCCCGATAGACACTATGAGACCCAAGCGGTCCAGCTCGCGGACGGTTCCAACCTCAATTTTGGCAGTCGCGGCCAACTCAGCCGCCGAAAGGCCTTCGACAGGCTCGAAGTCTTCGCCTTCTGCCTCTTCGCCTTCTGCCTCTTCGTCTGAAGCCTCAGGTTCGGCTGCCTCGGGAGCAGCCGGAGCCTCAGCGGCCTTCTTGTCGCTCTTGGCGAACAGCGTCGGTTCCGCGGCGACCGGCTCCTCAGTGTCCAGAGGTTCCACGTCAATGGTGAACCCGGGGTCTTCAAGGCGCTTCTTGATTTCTTTCAGTGGCAGAAAGTGGTCGCGTTGCTGAGCCAGGATCCAGCGCAACCGAGCTATGTCGCTCGCGTAGAACTTGCGATAACCCGAGGGAGTCCGCTCGGGTGCTATCAGTCCCTGGCTCTCCAAGAAGCGGATCTTCGAGATCGATACATCGCTGTACTCCGCTTGGAGCAGGCTCAGAACCTCGCCGATCGAGTGATGTGGTTGCCCAGCCATGCCGCTCCTGTCAGTTCGTCCCCGTGCCGTGTACGAACACCAGCTTGAATCTGCCGACCTGCAGCACTTCTCCGTCGGCCAGCTCATGCTCGTCCACGCGCCGCCGCTCGATATATGTGCCGTTCAAGGAGCCCACGTCGCGCACGAGATAGCGCGACCCGAGACGCCGAACCTCCGCGTGCCGGCGCGAGACGGAGATGTCGTCGAGGAAGATGGCGCTGTCGGGGTGTCGCCCCACCGTCACCACATCGGAGTCGAGCGCATAGCGCGCCCCTGCTTTGGGGCCGTGAAGAACCACGAACAGTCCTTCGTGGACGCCGAAAGCCGAACGATCGATGCTCACACCGCCGCCGTCAGGATCGACCGGAGCGTGGTCGGTCGTCACTTCATCTCGAGCCAGCGAGTCTCCACAGGACGAGCAGAAGCGGGCGTCGGCAGAATTCCGGTGTCCGCATTTGGCGCAGGCTCGGTCAGTCACACTGTCCACTCAACTCTCGATCAGAGCGCCATAGGCAGCAGCATCCAAAAGAGCGTCCAACTCGGCCGCTGAAGATATCGAGATCACGATTATCCAGCCTTCGCCGTAGGGATCTTCGTTGATTCGTTCCGGGGAGTCGGCCAGATCGTCGTTGACCGCGGTGATCGTTCCTGAGACGGGTGCGTAGAGCTCCGAAACAGACTTGGTCGACTCGACTTCAGAAAAGGACGAACCGGCCCCGACCCGGTCGCCGATACGTGGAAGATCCACGTAGACCACGTCGCCGAGCGCGTCCTGCGCATAGTCGGTGATGCCGACCCTCGCGGCGTCGCCTTCGACTGAGACCCATTCATGGTCCTTTGAATAGAGAAGATCGTCAGGTGTGTCCATACTCAGAACTTATCCGATAGCCGTCGCCTCGTGGGACTCAGCGATGCTTATCGACCCGACCGCTGCGAAGGGCTTCAAGTCCCAACGGGACGTACTGCGCCGCCGAAAGGTAGCTGTAGAGCAACGATGGAACCGCGCAGACCCACCCGGCCCACCAGAACCAGTCGGCCACGCCGACATCGGAAGCGCCGGCCAGCAGGAGCGGAAACGAGAAGTAGAGACCGAACGTCGCGCACTTTCCCCACCAGGTGACCTCAATCCGCCGGGCGCCCAACGCGCCGAGGAGCAGTCCGGCCACAGCAACAATCACCTCACGAGCGAGCGCCGAGACCACCAGCCACCGCGGCACAGCCCCCTCGACGCCGACCGCAGCGATCCCCACGATCAGGACTGCACGGTCGGTCACCGGGTCCAGCAGTTTGCCGAGTTCGCTGACCGCATCGAACTTGCGAGCCCACCAGCCGTCGACCCAGTCAGTCGCGCCGACCGCTCCCCACAGCCAAGCGGCCGCCCAGCGGTCGTCGGCGGAGAACAGCAACCACAAGAACACCGGCATGCAGGCCAGCCTGAGCAGTGATATCAGATTTGGAACAGTGACAACCCGGTCTTGGAAGACTCCGAGCGGGCGCTCGCCAGGTCCAGTCTGATCAGCGTCATCCATATCTGTTCCATTGCCGGCCTACGATCTGGCGATGCCCACAATATTCACTCGAATCATCGACGGCGAGATCCCTGCCCGATTCGTATACAAAGACCACGAGTGCGCTGCTTTTCTCGATGTGAGGCCCCTTGCCCGCGGCCACTGCCTGGTGGTGCCCCGCAACGAAATCGACCAGTGGACCGACCTCGGCGCCAGCGAAGCCGCTCACCTCACCGAAGTCGCGCATGCCATCGGCAATGTTCAGATGCGGCTCCTCGAGCCGAAACGGATCGGTTTGGTGATCGCGGGGTTCGAGGTCCCCCATGCGCATGTCCATGTGGTCCCGCTCGACTCGATGGCGAACCTGGACTTCGCGCTGGCCGACGCCTCGCCGGAGCCGCAGGATCTCGACTGGTTGCGGGCGCGGATCGCTGAGGGGTTGGCAGCGGACGGCCATGATGGCGCAGCGACCTAGAGGCCGAGCACATTGATCCCCCATCGGCCGCGTGGAGGAGGCGCGCAGATGATCGATCAATCGGCTGCTTGGCAGATCCCCAACCGGCCGCGTGGGGCGAGGCCTGGCCCGAGCGGCCCGTGAGCGCTCGAAGCGGCCCGCCCGCAGCCTGAGCGGCCCGGTGAGCGCAGCGAACAAAAAGAGCGGGGATGGAGCGCAGCGAACAAAAAGAGCGGGGAAAGAGCGCAGCGGTGTTCGCTATCGAGGCAGATCTCCTGTGACCGTGCAGACGCCGACTTGACCGGCGCCGAAGTTGAATGTCAGTTCATCACCGGGCGCCGCGCCGAAGCGCGGCACCACCACCTCGTCTCCGGCGCTCACCCCGATGGCCGCGCCGATGAACAGAGCCTCGTAGCGCTCGTCGTGACCCACAAGCTTCACTCGCACTGAGTCGGCGGAGCCGCTGCCCCCCTCGGGCAGTTCGACGACTCCGGTCGGAACCTTCAAATCGACGAGCACCGCCGTCGGTCCGATGCATCCGACCGTGGCTGCACGCCCCACCGGAGCAGCGCATGGTCCGGTGGTGACCACGTCGAGGGGTCGAAGATCACCGGTGACGACACTGGCCCGCAGGCAACTGTTGTCGGCAAAGCCGCTCGGACCCGTGAACAGCACATGTCCGCTCCCCGCGTATTGGAACAGGGTCGCGCTGAGCGACCCGGCCGGATACGGGAAACTGCCTGGCGGGGCGTCCACGTCCCGCTGCGAGAAGGGGGCGTCGCCGGCCAACACGGCCACGGTCTCAGAGAGGTTGGCGATGAGCGAGGCCTCAACCACAGGCGGGCCGCCGATCAGTGCTGCCTCATTGGAGGCTTCACCAAGCACCCCGAAGTCGAGGCTCCCGTCGGAGCGGTCATCTTGCGCAATCAGTTCGTTCCAACCGGCGACTGCGAGCAGCACCAGCGCCACGCCCACCACAGCCGTCACCAACGTCGAGACGATCCGACGGTTGCGAGCAGCTTGTAGGTACAGCGCTACCTGACGTTCGTCCAGTTGTTCCTGCAGAGTCAGCGGGCCGAACACCTCTGAGCTGACGCCGCCCGAAATCAGCTCACGCCAAGCTTCAACGCGAGGTTGCGGCATCCGCGCCAAAAATGTCTCGAAGGCTTCGGCGACGTCCTCGTTGAACAACAGCATGAGGGAATTGACCCGTGCGTGTTCGACTGGATCCTCGACATATTCGTAGACGTCCCGGTTTCCTGCCACCGCGGCCAGGAACTCGTGCGCCCGAATATCGGACTCTTCATAACTCCAAACGTCGCCGGCAGCCGCTGTGGGCAGGGCGCGCTGCGCTGTGCCCGCGCGCATGAACCCTGCAGTGGCCACGAACGTTGGGGATTTCTTGGCCCCGGAGCCTGCATCTGCCTTCTCGTCGGGGTCGGAGTCTGGCGTCTCGTCGATCTCCGAAGGGTAGACGCTGGAAGGGGGCGCCTGGCGCCATCGGCCACTGGCACATTTCTTTCCCGCTCTTGTCGCGTGCGGGCCGCTCGGCCACGGCCTCGCGACACGGCCGGTTAGAGTCTCTGCGTTGCCTGTCGCTCGGCCTCTGGGAGGATGGTTCAAATGCGTTTGGTGTTGGCTTCGGCTTCACCGCGTCGTCGAGAGCTGCTGCGAGGGCTCGACCTCGTCTTCTCGGTTTCCCCCGCCGACATCGACGAAACCCCGATGTCGGGAGAGGCGCCTGTTCACTATGTCGAACGGCTGGCTCAACAGAAGGCTCAAGCACTGGCAGCGGAGGGCACAACGGTCGTCGCCGCGGACACAGTCGTGGTCTTCGAGGGCGACATACTGGGCAAACCCAAGGATCGGGCACACGCCGCCGAGATCCTCTCGCGGCTCGCGAACCGCACCCACGAAGTCGCGACCGGGGTGGCGGTGATTGCGACCCCGCCCGGCGGTGGGCGACGTGAGATCTCCAGCGTGGAAACCACCAGGGTCGCCTTCGGTGAGATAACCCCCCGCCGACTCGACTCTTTCCTCGACGGCGGCGAACATGCCGACAAGGCAGGCAGCTACGCCCTTCTGGGCGCCAGCTCGATATTCGCCGATCATGTCGAGGGGTCGGTGAGCAACGTGGTCGGCCTGCCGCTGCCCCTGCTTGATCGCCTCTGCTCGCAGATAGACATTGATCTTCTCTCGTTCAAAGGGGATCGCGCGCAACCATGACCGACGCCTCTGCACCTCCCGAAGAACCTGTGGCCGCTGCCGGTGAGTTCGCGCCCGCGTTCATAGGCGATCTCAAGGTCTGGCCTCCCGTTGTGCTCGCACCGATGGCCGGCGTGACCAACGCTCCGTTCCGCGCCCTCTGCCGCAGCTACGGAGCCGGGCTCTACGTCAACCAGATGATCACCGCCAGAGCGATCGTCGAAGAGAACCCCAAGACGCTCAAGCTGGCTTCGTTCGCTCCTGGCGAGTGGCCCCGCAGCATCCAGTTGTACGGAACCGACGCCGACTCGATCAAAGAGGCCACCCGTCGCCTCGTCGACAATCAGGGCGTCGAACACATCGACATCAACTTCGGCTGCCCGATGAAGAAGGTGACGCGCCACGGCGGCGGCGCGGCGCTCCCCTGGAAGCGCTCGCTCTGCCGCTCAATCGTCCGTGCCGCGGTTACCGCCGCCGGAGATGTGCCGGTCACGCTGAAGTTCCGGATCGGCATCGACGACTCGACCACCACGTTCTTCGACACCGCCCGCATCGCTCAGGAGGAGGGATGTCGGGCCGTCGCGCTCCACGCCCGAACCGCTAGTCAGCTGTACAGCGGAGCGGCCGACTGGGAACGCATCGCCGAACTCAAATCCGTTGTTACCGAGATCCCGGTGTTCGGCAACGGCGACGTCTGGGAGGCCGAAGATGCGCTCAGAATGATGCGGACCACCGGAGCTGACGGCGTTGTCATCGGGCGCGGCTGCCTCGGCCGGCCCTGGATCTTCGAAGACCTGGCACGCATGTTCGACGGTCGGCCACTCCCTGAGCGCCCCAGTCTCGGCAAGGTTGTCGACGGCATGGCCGACCACGCCGAACTTCTCTGCGACTGGCTCGGCGAACACTCGGGAATCCGCGACTTCCGCAAACACACCGGCTGGTACCTGAAGGGATTCGCGATCGGCAATGAGGTTCGCCGCCGACTCAACAAAGTGGGATCACTTGACGAGTTGAGCTCGTTGCTGGACGGGTTGGACCGCACGCTGCCATTTCCACAGGGAGGCATGCGCATGGTTCGAGGCCATCACGGCTCCGCTCGCAGCGTGCACCTGCCCCAGGGCTGGCTCGATGATCGAGACGACGAGGTGGTGCTGCCGCGGGGATCTGGACAACTCGTGAGCGGGGGCTGATCCCCATCGGCTTCGCCTTGGCCCGACAGCTCCGCGACTCACCCGCAGGCGTCGAGTCGCTCCGATGCCTCGGACACGATCCGGGTGATCAGCGTCTCACAACTCGGCAGGTCATCGACCACACCGACGCACTGCCCCGTCGGGAGGATCCCCGCCTCGAGGCGTCCCTCGACCATCGCGGCCCGTGTCAACATCGCCGCGTTGGCAGCCATGGCTACCTGCGAATAGGTGAGGCCTCGGTTCTTCTTCATCGACAGGCCTTCTCGCAGCAGGTCTCGCAGCGAAGTGCCGGTGAGCTTGCGAAAACGCAGAGCATTGACCGCGGCGCGGGGCAGTTTGAGCACCCCGGCGCGTTCCAACGAGTCGACGACCTCGGTGCGGACGACTCTCTGAGGGGAGCCGTCGATCGCAGTCGACACGACGGTGCCCGTAACCGCGGTGCCGAGATACACATCCTTCACCTCCGCTGGCACCCGGCTGTCGGAGGTGAGCAGGAAACGCGTCCCCATGGCGATGCCGTCGGCGCCCCAAGCCAGCGCCGCGGCCAGACCCCTGCCGTCATGGAAGCCGCCCGCCGCGATCACGGGAACATCGACCGCGTCCAACACCTGCGGGAGCAGCAGCGAGGTCGGCACCGTACCGGTGTGGCCGCCGCCTTCGCCGCCTTGGCACAACACCGCGTCCACGCCCCACTCGGCAACCTTCTCGGCGTGACGCCGAGCACCGACTGTCGGCATGACGACAAGTCCGTGGTCCTTGAGTTTTCTCACCATGTCCGGCCGGGGGGCCTGCGCGAAACTGGCGACCTTCACGTTTGCGGCTATCAGATGGTCGATCCTCTGCCCGACATCGACAGCATCCGTGCGGAGGTTCACCCCGAAGGGTCGGTCGGTGCGCGACTTCACTTCGCCGACGGCGGCTTTCATCTCCTCGAGGGTCATTGTGGCCGCGGCCAGAATGCCCAAACCGCCGGCATTGGCGGTGCCCGTCACCAACGACGGTCCGGCCACCCAACCCATTCCTGTTTGAACTATCGGGTAATCGACCCCGAACAACTCGGTCGCCTTCGTCTTGAGACGGGAATCGACAGCGGACGACGCCTCCACATTCATCCGGCCACCCTAGGGCCTGAGAAGCACAAGAGGCGTAAGGTAGCCATGCACGTGTTCACCTACCAAGGAGACCGCAGATGAGCAAACGACTCACTGAGTTCAGCCACGGCGCTGGTTGAGGCTGCAAGCTCGCCCCGGGCGAACTGGCGCAGGTCGTGCGCCATCTGTCTGACACCGAGAGTCCCGATCTGCTGGTCGGGGCTCTGAGCGGCGACGACGCCGCTGTGTGGCGCTTGAGCGACGACCGCGCCCTGGTCGTCACCGCCGACTTCATCACCCCTGTGGTGGACGACCCGTTCAGCTGGGGGCAGGTGGCTGCGGCCAACTCTGTCTCTGACGTCTATGCCATGGGCGGGCGCCCGCTGCTGGCTCTCAATCTGGTGTGCTGGAACACCGATGAACTGACCCGCGGACAACTCCAGGAGGTGCTCGCCGGCGGACACGACATCGCTAGGCAGTGCGGCTTCGTCGTGGCCGGCGGCCATACAGTCGACGACCCCGAACCCAAGTACGGGATGGCGGTGATCGGAGAGGTGCATCCGAACAGAATGCTGACCAATTCCGGGTTTCGTGCCGGCCAGAGGCTGATCCTCACCAAACCGCTGGGGATCGGCGTGGTCACGACCGGTCTCAAATGGGGGCGCGCCGACGCCGACTGCGTAGCTGAGGCCGTTGCGTCGATGACTGCCACCAACGCCGCGGCCGCGGAGATCGCCGTTGCTGCAGGCGCTACCGGAGCGACTGACGTCACCGGATTCGGACTTCTCGGGCACAGCGGGCGGGCCGCTCAGGAGTCCGGCGTCGACCTCGAGATCATCGTCGACGACGTGCCGATCATCGACGGCGCCAGGGAGCTGGCAGCATCGGGCGTCGTGCCCTCGGGCACGGGCCGGAATCTCGGCTGGATCAGCGATCGGGTCGACCGCGGCGAGAACGTGAGCGAACTTGACGTGACGCTCCTCGCCGACGCCCAAACCTCAGGGGGTTTGGTGTTCGGAGTCGACGGCGCAGTGGCTCAGGACGTGTTGGCCTCCCTGCTGTCGTCGGGCCACACCGCGGCCGCTATCGGCACAGTGCGCGAAGGCGCCGGCCGAATCCATCTCAGATCGACGGACGGGTAACGTTCACGTGCGCTCGAAGATGTTGGACAGGCCGCCGACAACCGAGCCCTCACCGTCGGATCCACCGGGTTGGAGGTTGGCCAATACCCGGTCCGCAAGACGGTTGAACGGCAAGGACTGAAGCCAGACGTCGCCGACTCCCGTGAGGGTGGCCAAGAACATCCCCTCACCGCCGAACACCATCGACTTGAGATTGCCGGCGCGCTCGATCGAATACTGGATCTGGGGCTGGAAGGCAACCAGGCAGCCGGTGTCGACCCGCAGCGTCTCGCCCTGGAGGCGTTTGCGCACGATGGTTCCTCCTGCATGCAGGAAGGCCAGGCCGTCGCCGGAGATGTCCTGGAGGATGAACCCCTCACCGCCGAACAGGCCGGTGCCGATCTTCTTGTTGAAGGCAATGTCGAGTCTCGTTCCCGAAGCCGCGCACAGGAACGCGTCCTTCTGGGCCAGGATCCTGCCCCCGACCTCCCGCAGGTCGACCGGCAGCACCTTGCCGGGATACGGCGCGGCCATCGCCACCTTCTGGCGACCGGACGGCGCCCTGTTGGAGAAATGGGTGAGGAACAGCGACTCTCCGGTGATTCCCCTCTTGGCAGCCGACTTGAATTTGGACCATTTGCCCTCATCTGGGTTCGAACCGTCGCCCATCTTGGACTCGAAGGCGATGCCCTGTTCGATGTACATCATGGCCCCCGCCTCGGCGATCACCACCTCGCCGGGGTCGAGTTCGATCTCCACGAACTGGAGGTCGTCTCCATGAATCTGGTAGTCAATCTCGTGACTCTGCATTTGCGGTCTCCCGAAGGTCGTTGGGTTGTCTTTGCCCCGCAGCATCATCGCACATGATGCACCCCGACAGGGCGATCCCCCGGTTGAAGACGGTCATTCAAGCGTCGGATGCCCGGCGCGGCGCCGACTCCGCTCGGTCCAGAATGAGCGAAACGGCCAGCAGCGCCATCATCGCTGTTGCCGCAGTCGTGTAGAGAACCTGCGGACCCGTCGTCTCGTACAGGAATCCGGCCACCAGGGCCACCATTCCGGAAACGAGCGTGCCGATCCCCGAAAACAAGCCTTGTCCAGCCGCCGCCTGTTCAGGGGGACAGGCCGTGGCTATGGCCACCTGGTTGGCCGGGAGTGTGAAGGCGTCCGCCACTGCGTGGACCAGCGAGATGAGCAGAACCGGCCACAACAGATCGACCCAGCCGTAGAGAGCCGTGCAGACCGCAGCAGCAGTGATCGACTTGCCGACGATCGCCGAATGGCCCAGCTTCTGAGTCAGGCGGCCTCCGGTCGGCGCCAACACGATCATCGGGACGGTGAAGAGACTGAGCGAGACGCCGACCAGCCAGGTCTTTGCGCCCAGATCGTCGAGCAGGACGGCCCAGGTCGTCTCGAAATAGGCGATGGTCAGGTAGAACGCAACCCCCGCCAGTAGTGCAGCCTGAATCTTCGGCAGCTTCAAGAGCGGCAGGGTCTTGCGCTTGGTTGCGCCGTCGGCGCTGGTGTGGAGGTCAAGGCGGGTCACCCATAGCAGCATCACGGCGTTGGCGACGCCCAAAGCGATGAAGGGCACTCTGAGTCCGCCCAATTCCACCATCGCCGCTGCAGACGCAGGACCGAGCACGAAACCCGAAATCTCGACCGCGGTCAGACGTCCCAGGTTCTGGCCCACGTTCTCGGGATCGCGGGTGATGATCAGCCGCCGCATCGCCGGAGACACCGCGCCCGCGCTGAACCCGAACAGCACTCTGGCCGCAACGAAGGCCCAGAGCTGTGTCGCCCACACCATCGCGAGCATAGAGACTGCGGCCAGAGCCACACCCGCAGGGATCATCTGCGCGGTTCGTCCGCGATCGGCGAACGGGGCGAGGGCGATCTGTGCGACGAAACCGGCCAGGAATCCGGCTGCGGTGACAAGGCCGAGTTGAGTCTCGGAAAAGCCGAACTGGTTGCGAAACTCGGCCAGCAGCGTCAACACCGAGCCGTAGCCCATGATCAACACCGCGGTGACCGCGTAATACGGGATGTTCGGATCGCTTTTCAGCGACAAACCCGAAGAACCGCCATGAGAAGTGGGAGAGGATGACAAACGACGCTGCGGCCCTGAGTCAGTTCCTGGGGAGGTCCTTGAAAGGGGTGTCTTTCGTCGGTCCGGGCTCTCTGGGAAGGCCCAGGACGCGCTCGCCGATTATGTTGCGCTGAATCTGGTCGGTCCCGCCGTAGATCGACGGGCCGGGCGAGAAAATCGCGAGTTCGCCGAGCAGGCCGCTGCTGAGGTTGTCGTCTTCTCCGCTCAGCATGCCGTCGGCGCCGAGGACTGACAGGCCGACCTCGCGGAATGACCTGAACATCTCACTGACATGGAGCTTGCCGATATTGGGCTCAGCTCCTGTTCTCTGCGCGGGATCCTTGGCACGAAGCGCGCCGAGGCGGTTGACCTCGATCAACGACCACAGTCTCACCAGTTCCTGTCGCAGGTTGGGGTCTTCGTTCTTGCCGGACTTGCGGGCCAGATCCGCGAGAAACTGCCACAGACCAGGGCCGACAGAGGGCACTCCCCCTTCGCTTGTGGCCGGGGCAGCGAATTCTGCGACACGGCGGCCGAGCATCTTCCCCTTCTTGCCCGGGGTCGCCGTTCGCGGCCTGCGGCCCGATGAGCCCAACGACTCGCGTTCGAAGCGGAGCGTCGCGTTCGCCACGGCCCAGCCGTTGTTGAGCCCGCCGATGACGTCGGCGTCGAGAGCCCGCGCCTCGTCGATGAACACTTCGTTGAACATCGCCCGACCGGTCATTTCCCTCAGGGGGCGAACGGTGACTCCAGGCTGGTCCATTTCCAAGGCGAACCAGGTGATCCCCTTGTGTTTCGGCGCGTCCGGATCGGTCCGGGCGATGAGCATCCCCCAATCGGAAACCTGACCACCCGAAGTCCAGACCTTCTGTCCGCTGACAACCCACTCATCGCCGTCGCGCTGGGCCTTGCAGGCCAAACCTGCCAGGTCCGATCCTGCCCCGGGTTCTGAGAACAGTTGGCACCAGCCGACCGACCCGTCGAGAATCGGCGGGATGAAGCGCTCGATCTGTTCGGGCGTGCCGTGCAACGCGATCGTCGGCGCCGCGAGCATCCAGCCCAACCCCCCGATCGGCGGCCCCATGACGCCTTTCTCAGCCATTACCGTGTTGACCACTCCGGCCAGTTCTCGGCCCCAACCCCTGCCCCCGGCGTGTGTGCCGAGCGTGGGATGCGCATAGCCGGTGGGTGCGATGCGCTGCCACCATTCGCGAACTGTCAGGTCTTCGTCCCAGTTCTGATCAAGCCAGGCTTCGAGTTCAAGCCGGACTTCTTCGGCGCTAGGTGTGCTCATTGTTCTGCCCGGCTCCTCGATTCGATCGCTGAGCGAACATGTTAGCGAGCGTTCACCTGTTCGAGTGAGCGCAGCTAGGGCTCAAGCAGGCAGGGGCGTGTTCAGGTAGCTGACGTTGTCCAAGAGGATCTTCCTGCGGTCCGCGGGGTCGAAACCCTTGAGCTCGACAACGTAGTCGAGTGGATGCGGCAGGCCTTCAATGTGAGGCCAGTCGGAACCGAAGATGACATGGTCCGGACCCATGAGCCCGGAAACTTCAGTGACGTCGTCCTCCCAGAACGGGTTCATCCACACCTTCTCCTTGAAAGTGTCGACCGGGTGATCATCGAACCAGCTGAAACTCTTCTTGGCCGTTTGATCGAACTTGCGGAACATCGGAGCAAGGAAGTCCGACCCGTTCTCAACGCTCGCCACCCGCAGACGCGGAAAACGGTCATACAGTTTCTCGAAGACCGATTGAATCAACCAGTCCTGCGCCGCCCGCTCGATGGCGAAGCTGGCAAGGCTCGGACCCATGTATCCGCCGGTACGACTGAGCCCGCCCGCGGAGAATTTCGTGTCAGCCGCGTAGCCCATCGACGAGTAGCCGCTCGCGGCTGCGTGGACGACAACGGTGACGCCGGCCTCGTTGATGGCGGACCAGACGGGGTCGAACCTCTTCGAGAAGGGAGAGACCTTTCCGGTGGGGATGGTCACCGGCGCCGGGCGCATGACGACCACACGGGCGCCGAGTCCGACCACCTTCTCCACTTCAGCGGCGGCCGCTGTCGGATCGCCGAGGCAGAGATAAGGGGCGCCGAAGATCTTGTTTTCGTAGGCGTAGCCCCAGTCCTCATACAGCCAGCGGTTGAACGCCTGCATCATCACAGTGCAAGCCTCGACGTCGGTCCGGATCAGCTCCTCATAGAGCACGCCCAGGGTCGGGAAGAGCCAGATCCCGGACAGCCCCTGCTCATCAATCAGCTTCACGCGCGCTTCGTTGTGCATGTAATAGTCGGGCAGCGGCTCGCGCTCTTTGAGCATGTCCATGGGGTTCTTCCCCTCGGGGTTGCCCTTGAAGAAGGCGTTGAGCGCCCCCGGCATCGCCACGGGGTCCCATGTCGGGTTGACGACCGCATGTGAGATCGTCCCGCCGACCAGGTTGTATTTTCGACCGTTCATCTCGACCCACTGCACGACCCGGGGCTGCATCTCTGCCGGGACATGTCGAGTGAACGCGTCGAGTGCCTCGTAGTAGTGGTTGTCGGCGTCAAAGGGCCTGTAGCCGAGGTCTTGAGAACTCATTGCCGCTTCCCTCCCTGTGAATATGTCGCTGGCCGCTGCGTGTCTGTCCTGGGATCGTATCTGATTGCCCGCGAACGCCCCAGTTGGCGCTACCTTGTGTGCTTGTGCCGACGACTGCGCAACTCCAGGCAAACCCCTTCGTGCGAGGCGCCAAGGTGAGGCTCGTAGAGGACGTCCCGGGTTACGCCGCCGGCAGCACCGGCAAGATCGCCGTGGCCAACGGCTTCAGCTGGACCCGCTACTGGGTTCGTTTCGACGACGGCACCGCAGTCGGCCACATCGATCACCATTCTCTGGTGAGGCAACGCGACTATGACGAGTTCCTCGCGGCTCGCCAACGCGAGGAGGTCGAAGCTGCCGAGGCTGCTGAGAAGGCCGCGGCTGCGGCTGTCGAAGCTCCTGACGCTGCCGATGCGCCTGCAGTCGGACACGGAGGCCAGGTCCAGGTCAACGGCGTGATCATCCCGCAGCGACTCCTCGATATGAGCGCCGCGGCGCGGCAACGCCTAGGAGCCTAGGGGTCCAGACGATTTCAGCGGATCCGGGGTTTGATCCGCTTCGAACCCGAGAACGAGTCGACGCCTGCCTCCATGGCCGCCCTGTCGAACCCTGTGGTGAGAATCGCCGGCGCCACGGCGATGGCGTTGAGGCGGCCCATGTCATTTGCCGCCCAGATCGCTCGCAATGTCGCCTGTACCGCCCAGGGTGACTGCGAAGCGATTGCCTCGGCGAGCCATTCCGCCCTCTGATGAAGCTCTTCGCTCGCGCAGACTTCGCTGACGAGTCCGATTCGCATCGCGGTCGCTGCGCTCATCCGCTCGTGGCTGCCCAACAGGGAAACCCGCAGAATCTCACCGAGAGGCATGCGTTGGAGCATCTTCATGGGTTCATAGACCGCGGCCATTCCGTAGGTCACATGAGGATCGAAAAAAGTCGCATGTTCGGCAGAGATGATCACGTCCGACTCGGCCAGCATGTAGAACGCGCCTCCGGCGGCCATTCCGTTGACTGCGCACACCACCGGTTTCCAGAGATCACAGGACTTCGGTCCCAGCTTGTCGCCTGGATCGTCGTACATGAAGTTGTTGGAAGTGCCGTACAGGCCAACAGATTCGTCGAGCGCTGTGAACTCGCCCTCTTCTCGATCGATTCCGACACAGAACGCCTTCTCCCCCGCCGCGGTCAGGACGATCGATCGGACGTCGTTGTCACGACGAAAAGCCCTCCAGGCGTCGTAGAGCTCGCGCTCCATCGTTGGACTGAAGGCGTTGTAGGCCTCGGGACGGTTGAGGGTCACCCAGCCGACGTTGTCGCGGATCTCAACGATGATGGTCTCGTAGGAGTCATAGTCGATCGTCATGGCATTCAGGCCTCCGTCGGTTCAGCCTTGTGGAATTGAGATTCTGTTTCGTTGTTCGAGCCAGCTCAGAACCGCTTCGGCCACCGCATCCGGCTGTTCGGGCAGCAGTGCATGGCCCGCGTCCGGCACCATCACAAGCGACGCCCGGTCCACGAGATCTTCACAGAGGCGCACGGCGTTCTCCGATACCGCCATCACGTCGTCCTCGGGTTGAACCACCAGGACGTCCTTGTCGCCCGCTCTCCACCAGTGCTCGACGGGTTGGGCGGCAGTCGCCGCTCCCTGAGCCGCCGCGACTGTCCCATGCCAGCCGTCGAACCGGACCCTGGCCGTTCTCCTTCACCTCGATCGGGCCTGCGGGGCCGTCGATGATTGTCATCTCTGCTCCAATGGATGCACTGCGGGGACCTCGACCGATTCTGGCATGTCTTTCGATTCTGGCACGGAATGAACCAGGGTACGGTGTGCAGTCGTGGGAATCATCGTCGGGATCTGTGGTGGCTCGGGGGCGGGGAAGACGACTCTCGTCGGAGAGTTGACCCGCTGTCTCGGCCCGGACCGAGTGTCATCGGTGGCCTTCGACGCCTACTATCGGGACTTGTCGCACATAACGATGCAGGAGCGGATGCAGGTCAACTACGACCACCCCGATTCGCTCGACCATGAGCTTTTTGTCGAGCACCTGCGCGGCCTTCGCGACGCCAGAACCGTCGAAGTCCCCGTGTACGACTTTGCCACCCACACACGGACCGGCGAAGCGATAGTGGTTGAACCCAAGCCGGTCGTCATCCTCGATGGGATCCTGCTGTTGAATTTCAGCGAGATAAGCGCTCTTTTGGACCTGGCTGTGTTCATCGACGCCCCCGAGGCCGTCCGGCTCGAACGGCGGGCTCGACGCGACGTGCTCGAGCGGGGGCGGGACGCCGATGACGTCCACCGGCAGTTCTGGGAGACCGTCGCTCCCATGCATGACAGATTCGTGCAGCCCTCGGCAAAGCATGCGGACCGGGTGGTCGCACTCGACGAGAAACCCGAAGCCGCGGCCAGCGAACTGGCAATCGAAATTGAGGCCCTGCAAAGGCGCCCTGGGTAGGATTCGAGCGACTTGTGCAGTTTTCACTGTCGCCCTCGGTTCGCAAGAGCATCACACTCATCTATCACTTTGCCGAGCGCGAATCGAAGTCCCGTTACAAGCGCAGCCTGCTGGGTTGGTTCTGGTCCTTTTTGAACCCGCTGGTGACGGTAGGGGTCTACTGGTTCATCTTCGGCGCGGTCTACAGGGCGGAACCCCCGATGACGGGCAACGGCAACGCCGAGAGCTTCGGCCTGTACCTCTTCACCGGCTTGATCATCTGGACCTTGTTCACAGGCCTGGTAGAGGGTTCGATGGAGTGGCTGACCTCGGTCAGCGATCTGCGCAAGAAGATCTATTTTCCGACTGAGACGGCTCTTTTGGGCGGCGCCGCTTCAAACCTTGTCCAGACCCTGCTCGAGGTCATGGTGTTGGTCGTGATCATGGGCGCGCTCTCCAATATCGGCTGGACGCTTGTGTTCCTGCCGGTCGCAATGGTGCTTGCGCTGGGATTCGGGCTGGGGCTCGGATTCATCGTCTCGGTGCTCAACGCCCGTTATCGAGACGTCAAATATCTGATGGGCATCCTGCTCAATGTCGCGTTCTTCGCCGTGCCGATCGTCTACACGCCTGAACTCCTCGAAAGCGAGGAGATACCGGAGGCAGCCCGAGTGCTCGTGGAGTGGAATCCGGTCGCCCTGTTCATTGAGATCTCCCGCGACGCCGCCTACTTCTTGCAGGTTCCGCTATGGAACCGCTTTCTGGCTGCGCTTGCATGGTCGGTCACGACTTTCGTGGTCGGCTGGGTCTTCTTTCGCAAGCAGAGCATGTCGATCAGCGAGGAACCGTGACCGTCGGCGCGATCATCGTCGACGGCGTCTCGAAGCGATTCCGCCTCGAACGGAACCGTCCGAGCTCTCTCAAGGAGGCTGTGCTGCGTGTCGGCCGGACGCGAGACGCCGACGAGTTCTGGGTTCTGAAGAACGTCGACCTTGATATCGCACCGGGCTCATTCTTCGGCCTGATCGGCCACAATGGGAGCGGCAAATCAACACTGCTCCGCCTCATGGCCGGGATTCACCGGCCGACGGTCGGTTCGGTCGAGGCGACCGGACGGCTCTCGGCTCTTCTCGAGCTCGGAACCGGATTCCATCCGGACCTCACCGGCCGCGAGAACGTCTATCTCAACGGCGCCATGCTCGGGATCAGCCGAAAGCAGATGACTGCATCGATGGACGACATCATCGAGTTCAGCGGGATCGGGGACTTCGTCGATGAACCGGTCAAGATCTATTCGAGCGGCATGTATGTGCGGCTGGGGTTCGCGGTGGCCGTCAATGTCAGTCCCGACATCCTGTTGGTGGACGAGGTGATAGCTGTCGGCGATGAAGAGTTCCAGCGCAGGTGCTTGAAGCACATGGACATGCTCCGCGACAGAGGAACCACCATCGTCCTCGTCTCACACAACACCGACCTTATGGATGAATGCCACCAGGTCGGCTGGCTCGACCACGGCAAGCTGGTGAAGGTCGGCACGCCCGGCGATGTCGTCTCGGCTTATCTGCAAATGGTCGATTCAAGCGAGAACACGCTCCGCGCTCACGACATCTGAGCCCTCCTCATCGGACGAACAACTAGTCGGCGAGGCTGCGTTCAACGAGTTGTCGCAACGCGTCGTGGTGCAGCCCAAGGCCATCGGGGACCACTGGAGAGCCTGGTTCCACCAACTCGCAGTCCGGCAAAGCCGACCAATCGTCGATCCTGGTGACGAGCGGACCCGGCAGCTGTCCCACGAGTGAACGAATCTTGGGCTCGGCCGAGCACACGATTGTCGGCGTGCCGCTGCGCGCAGCGACCACGACCGGGTGGTAGCGGCTGCTGACCAACAGCCGGGCGGATCGAATCCGCTCCACCTGAGTGGTTATGTCGGGCGCGAGGACCTCCGTGTCGTGCCGGAGACGGGATGCGAGAAGCCGCGTGTGGTCGAGGTCCCGCTCCCCACGAAAGGCCGCCAGAGCAACCGAGGCGCCCAATCGCCTCGCGACGGCGCCGATCGCTGCCACAAGCAGTGAAGGGTCGTCGGGGCGCAACCGGCGGGCGGCGGGGCGCAAGCGCCCCGGGATGACGCCGGGACCGACCGCCACGACGATTTCAGCTCGTCGCGGCAGCGGTTCAAGGTCAAGGCCGAAGACCAGGTCGCATCCGACCGTCGCGTCGATGCCGGCAGCGGCAAGCGACGCTGCGGATGCTTCATCGCGTGCCACAACCGGCGCGTCCTTCAATACCGCACGGAGCAGGCGCCGCGACGACCTGCGCTTCAGGGGTTCGGCGCCCAGCCCCACCCCGACGACCGGCTTGCCTGCACGCCGCAGCCGTCTCGGGGTCAACAGGTGGCCGGGAAGGCTCCAGATGCTGCTCGAGTCCTGGATGATCCCACCGGGGCCGACGCACACGCCGTCCACTGCCGCTTCGGTCCCATCGCCTCTGAACCCTTGGGCGAGCGTGCTGCGCCACCCGCGCGGCCCCCAATCGAGGGCCTCCACCTTGTGCAGGGCCGACGTCGCCCCCGGGTCCCGTGAGACGACAATCGGGACCGCTCCCTGGGCTCTGAGGACCCCGACGACGGCCGACGTCAACAACTCGTCGCCGACGTTTCCCGCCCCCGACCAGCCGCACACCAGAATACGGGGAACACGGCGAACAGCCGGGTCGGGCGCCTTCTGGTCCATGTGGCGGACACTAGCGCCACTGCTAGCGTTATTCGCCCATGGACGAGACCCGGAGACGGGATCGGTCCCGGTCCACAAGGCGCTAGCGTTATTCGCCCATGGACGAGACCCTCGGACCCCGTCTCAGTGTTGTGATGCCCTGCTACAACGAGGCCGCGACCGTTGCGGAGATGGTCAAGAGGGTGCTTGCAAGCCCGCACACCGCGGAGTTGGTCATCATCGACGATGGTTCGACTGACGGCACCCGCGAGCTCCTCGACGGCTTCGACGATTCCCGCGTCCGGGTGATCCTGCAACCCTACAACTGTGGCAAGGGAGCCGCCGTTCGACGCGGTTTCGAAGCCGCCTCAGCAGAGTTCGTGATCGTGCAGGACGCCGATCTCGAATACGACCCCAACGACTACGACATCATTCTCGAGCCGCTGCTGGACGGTTCAGCCGACGTCGTCTACGGCAGTCGATTCCAGTCGGGGCGGCCCCGCCGCGTGCTGTATTTCTGGCACTCGGTCGGCAACCGGCTCCTGACCCTGCTGTCCAACATGTTCACCGATTTGAACCTCACAGACATGGAGACCTGCTACAAGGCTTTCCGCGCCGAAGTCGTCCAGAGTCTCGACCTGCGCGAGAACCGGTTCGGCATTGAACCTGAGATAACGGCCAAAGTCGCTGCCGGCGGCTGGCGCATCTGGGAGGTCGGGATCTCCTACTCCGGCCGAACCTACGCCGAGGGCAAGAAAATCAACTGGCTTGACGGCGTCGCCGCTCTCGGGTGCATCGTGAAATACGGGGTCTCGACACGCTGTCGCCGACGACGCTAGGGCAGTGACCCCGAAGAGCGCCGCCGACACGGTAGAATCACACTGCCTTTTCCAGGCGAGCGCCAAGGCAAGCCTCGACACATGAGAGAAACCATTGAGATTCTCCAGATCAACGCTGTGTTGTCTGCTGACCCTTTGCGTAGCGATATCGCCGACTTTGGCGGCGTCGCCGGTACTTGCCCACGACGAGGGCTCTGACAGCTCTGAGCAGAACCTCGTTGTTCTCAACGGCGGCGGGTTCGGACACGGCGTCGGGCTGAGCCAGTTCGGCGCTTACGGACGCGCCCTCGACGGGCACACTTACGACCAGATCCTCGCGTTCTACTACGACAGCACCACTCTTGAACCGATAACCGATTTCTCCGAGTTCGACCCTTCACACGTTCCCGAGGACATCGAGGTGCGCGTCGGGGTGCGGGAGCTGATCGCCATCTCGACTCCGCTGGACGAGCTCGGTCCCGGTGAGTGGGAGCTCGCCGTCGAGGCGGACGGCGAGGTCATCGGCGTCAGCCACCTGCCGCTGACCACCCACTACGACGGAACCCGCTGGCACGCCGAATACACCGACAAATCAACCGGCGCCACCACCGACCTCTGCGACAACGACATCCGCTGCCACAACACCGTGCTCGAGGTAGCGCACACTGTCGGCACGAGGTCGGTGGTCGAAGAGTTCGAGGACGGCCCGAATCTCGGCTCATATCTCGGCGGGCGCTATTTCCTGCATCCCTCGAGCGTGGCCATCGACGGGGTCGCGCCCGACGATTGCGGATCCGGGCTGCAATTCTGCGCAACCCATTCACGGCCTCGGCCCTATGAGCCAGGCCGCCTCAATGTTCTCATAGGGGTGCGGGAGTCGATCGCAGTCTCGACTCCGCTGGACGAACTCGGGCCCGGTGAGTGGGAGCTCGCCGTCGAGGCGGACGGCGAGGTCATCGGCGTCAGCCACCTGCCGCTGACCACCCACTACGACGGAACCCGCTGGCACGCCGAATACACCGACAAATCAACCGGCGCCACCACCGACCTCTGCGACAACGACTCCCGCTGCCACAACACCGCTCTTGAGGTCGTTCAGACGATCGGCGTCAGGACCACCGTCGAGGAGTACGAAGACGGCCCGAATCTCGGCACATACGCGAGCGCGCGCTACCTGCTCCATCCCGCCGGCGTCCCGATTGCCGGCAGCACCCCGGACCGCTGCGGAACCGGTCGCAAGTTCTGCGTAGTGGTGGCGCAACTCGACGTCGAGAAGTACCTCTACGGACTCCAGGAGGTGCCCGTCGACTGGCCGTTGGAAGCCCTGAAGGCGCAGGCGGTGGCGGCACGCAGCTATGCCGCCGCCACGGTCGTCGACCGAGCGGCGAACAGCGACTGGGCCGACGAACCGTTCAACCTCTATGACTCTACCGCTGATCAAGTGTTCACTGGATGGGCGCGGGAATCGGGATGCGTTTGGCATGCGTGGTGCGACGCGGTAGACGCCACTGCGGGCGAGGTTGTCGTCTATCAGGCCGAAGCAGGGCCAGAGGCGGATCCAGAGCCAGACGCAGCGCCGGCCGATCCAGCCGACTTGTCCGGGGACGGCGAAGACAGCACCGAAGCCGGCGACGGCACAGATCCGAACGGAGAGGAAACCGACGACAGCGCGGATCCAACACTGCACGAGCCCCGAATCGCTCAGACCTTCTACTCCTCAAGCAATGGCGGCCACACTGCTGTGCCATCCGACGTCTGGACGGACGGCATCGACCTGCCGTTCCTGCTGGAGAAGCCTGATCCTTACGACGCCGCGTACGATCCCGAGACAGGCCGTGAACGAAATCCCAATGCGGAGTGGACGCGTTCCTACTCGATCGCCGATCTGACGCGCTGGTTGAACAACTACACAGTGCGCGGCGAATCGCCTCTGAACATCAGCTCCTTGACTGGAATCGACATTGCCAGAGCGCCGGCGTCAGGGTATACCGGCTTCGCAACGATCACCGTCCATGACGGCGACAGATCGACAGTGCTCTTGCGTGACGGCAAACCCTACGGTGCCTGGCTGTTCTTCGCCATCCTCAACGGCTGCCGAACCGCTGACGGATGCCAACCTCCGGTCGGCCTCAAATTCACCATCGAGTGGCCTTCCGAGTCGGCGCCCGAGCCCAATGAAGACCCTGAGCCTCCCGACCCCCCCGAAGAACCTCCGGAACCCGAGGATCCGCAAGAACCACCACCGGTAATCGAGTTCAGCGACATCGACCCGGAGGACTACTTCCACGAGCCGGTTCTCTGGTCAGTCGGCGAACAGATATCCCAAGGCGCAACCACAGAGATGTTCGGGCCCCTCGAGCAGGTCAGCCGCGCCGAATTCGCCGAGATGCTCTGGCGCTTCGCGGGAAGTCCAACCCCGGACGAAGGGACACGCGTCGACTTCGACGATGTAGCCGAAGATGCGCCCTATCGCGATGCAGTGGACCTGCTCGCGGAATACGGCGTGACTACGGGAACCTCGGAGAGGACCTTCTCTCCGGACATGATCCTGAGGAGGGCACAGGCGTCGACCTTCCTCTGGCGCTTCGCGGGAATGCCCGACTGGCGCTTCGAGGCAACACCCGGCCCGAACGACTGCGGTACCGGGGTGCAGTTCTGCGTGGTGCACAGGCCATTCGATGCGAGCAGCCCCAATGTGATCGGGGTCCGCGAGTTGATCGCCGTCTCGACGCCATTGGACGAGCTCGGTCCCGGTGAGTGGGAGCTCGCCGTCGAGGCGGACGGCGAGGTCATCGGCGTCAGCCACCTGCCGCTGACCACCCACTACGACGGAACCCGCTGGCACGCCGAATACACCGACAAATCAACCGGCGCCACCACCGACCTCTGCGACAACGACATCCGCTGCCACAACACCGTGCTCGAGGTAGCGCACACTGTCGGCACGAGGTCGGTGGTCGAAGAGTTCGAGGACGGCCCGAATCTCGGCTCATATCTCGGCGGGCGCTACCTTCTTTATCCGTCGAGCGTGGTCGACGACGGCCCCGAACCCGCCGACCAGGCCTTCGAAGACATCGAGGAGGACTCCTACTACAGCGATGCGGTGCGCTGGATGTTGGGACACAGGATCACGACGGGCACCTCGCCGACCACTTTCTCTCCGGAAGCACCGTTGACACGGGCCGAAGCCGTCACCCTGATCTGGCGCCTCGCCGGCCTCCCCGACGCGTTCCACCTTGATCTGCGGAAGCAGGACCGTCTTCCTCCCAAGATGCGCAGATAGCCAATCTCTAACGATCCGCTAGTCCGTAGATCCAGGCAGTCAGGTCATCGACTGGGTCGTCGCACCATTCGAGCATCCGCTGTCGGCGCTGCGCGTGGGCCGCGCGCACGCCGTCGAGATCGCTGAGGACATGATCAAGCTCGCTGAAGAAGGCGCTCTCATCGCTCAGGGCAAAGGCTTTGGTCAGACCCCAGCGCTCCTGCAGCTCCACCTGATAGGGGTGCCGGCCGGCCCAGGTGTTGTAGCGCAGCGACGGTGTGCCGATCACTCCGGCCTCCGAACAGACTGTTTGGCTGTCGCCGACCACGAGGTCGGCAGCGGCCAGAACATGATGGAACCGTTCCGGGGGGGTCGGCGCCTGCATCGACTCGAGGGCAGGGGGAAGCGGCTGCTCAGAGGAGACGACAACCCTTCCGAGACCGCTCAATCGACTTATGATTCGGTCGATCTGTCGGCGGCTCATTCCCCTCTCGGAGACGTCGTGGCTCGCGGTGAACGCGGTCAGGCGAAGCACGAACAGCCTCTCTTCGTCGTCGAGGCCGAGATCGCCGCGGATCGCGGGGTCCGCGGCGAACCGAGACGGGTGAAGGTAGAAGAGCTCCTTGTATCCCCGATACTTGCGGTGCTTCGCGCCGTAACTCCTCGTGGTGGCCGTAGGGCTGGCGATGAGGTTGGCGAACGGACCTGCCAGGTAGTACAGCAGTCCGGCGACATGGCCGTCGTCGGTGTCGTACAGCACTGGGGTGCGGGTCAGCCTGCCCGCATGAACCCCCGCGGGTGAGCGAGTCAAGATCACATCGGGACCGAACCGCCGCACTGTGCGAAACATCAACCAGTCCCGTGACAGCAATTCACGGGCCAGCGACGCCATGTTGGTTCCAGCACGCGGACCGGCAATGTGAGGCCGGCCACGCGCTTCAATGAGCTCGACGACCGAGTCCTTGCCCGGACGCGAGATCCACAGAGTCTCCTCGCCGGCAGCGAGGAGGCGGTCCTCAACCGCGCCCAAAGTCCACACGTCCGCAGGATGCACTGCGTCGATCAACACCTTCATTGACGGCGACGGTAGCGTCGAGCGATGCCGTCTGTGCACCGCGGGTCCCGTGCTCGTGATCTCTCCGAGGGGTTGAACACGGCGTTTCGCCGTCTGCTCGACAAGCGCGCCCAACCTTTGGACAAGAGAGTCAACACCGCGATCGGCGTTGTGGCAGCGGTTGGTGTGGGCGCAGCGACCCTCTGGGCTTGGCAGGCGAGCGAACTGGCAATGACTGAGTTGTCGTGGTGGCCGCTCGCGGTGGCTCTGCTGGTGACCGCCCCCGCGAGCCTGGCTCTGAAATCGGCCGAGTATCAGCTGGCCTCCCGGATCGCCTCGCAAAAACCGTCGACAAGCAGAAGTGTCAGGGTTGCGGTCGTGTCGTCAGCCGCCAATCTTCTGCCGTTGCCGGGTTCGTTGATCGTCACTGTTCGATCTCTCTCAGAAGACGGCAGCACCTACGGCCCGGCCATATCGGCCAGTGCGGTGCCCGGTCTCTGTTGGCTCTCGATCACCGGCATAGTCGGCGGGTCGGCCATTGCCGTCGAGGGGCCGCCCTGGTTGGGGTCGGCCACGGCGGTCGCCGCTCTTCTCACGGGAGCTGCCGCTTTCAAGCTCTTCAGAGAAACAGCACCGGACGGCGGGTCGGCTCGACTGCTCCTCTCAGTCCTCGGAGTCGAGGCCGCGTGGCTGATCATCAGCGCACTGAGGCTCGGGCTGGCTGTAACCGCCCTCGGCGTGGACGTCTCACCCACTCAGGCGCTCGCCCTCTCGGTCGCAGGCGCTCTCACGGTTGCCATCGGCTTCTTTCCCTCCGGGCTCGGGCTGAGAGAAGCGCTGATCGCCGGCCTCAGCCCGCTGATCGGACTCGAGTTCGACATCGGCGTGCTGATCGGCTCCGTCGACCGCTTGGTCTGGCTCCTTTTCTTGGCTGTGGCGAGTGGCGCGCTGCTGCTGTTCGACTCGGGCTCCGACGAGTCGTCGATCAACCAAGCCGACCGATGAGCTCGCCGAGCGGCTCCCGGAAGTCCCGTGTCGCCGCGAACCCTGCCTGACGCAGCGCAGCATTGTCGAGCACCGAATTGGCCGGTCGTGGGGCCGGTCTGATCGGTCGCAGGTCGGCGGTCGCACATGGAGACACCCGCAGCGGATCCGCGCCGGCAGCGGCTGCGACCTCGCGGGCAAACTCGAACCAGGTGACAGCTCCTTGATTGGTCACATGGAAGACCCCGGCTCGACGCTGCAGCGCCAGCTCGCGAACCACCGGCGCGAGATCAGCGGTGAATGTCGGGTGTCCGATCTGATCGTCGACGAAGCGCAGAGGTGCTTCTTCGCGGAGCAGTCCCAGAATCGTCTTGACCATGTTGGAGCCGAACTCTCCGCAGAGCCAGGAGGTGCGGACGATCGTGGCGTCACTTCCAGCCTGTCTCTCGCCTTCAGCCTTGGATCGCCCATAGACCGAAATGGGCGACAGCGGATCCTGTTCGATGTAGGCGCCCTTCTTGGCGCCGTCGAAAACATGATCCGTGGAGATCGTGGTCAAATGCGCGCCGATGAGACGGCAGCCCTCAGCGAGATGCCCCACCGCCAGCGAGTTGACGGCGAAAGCTTCATCCACCTGCGTTTCGCAGTCGTCGACCCTGGTCATCGCCGCGCAGTTGATCACAATGTCGGGTCTCGAGTCCTTCAGGGCCCCGAGAACCGAGGCGCGGTCGGTGACGTCGAGCTCGCTCCGGTCCGGGGTCACCGCGTGGTGAGTGCGAAGCAGCGGAACAAGGTCCTTCCCGAGTTGTCCGCCGGCGCCGGTGACCAGGACCCTCATGGCCGCACTGCGACTCTGCTCTTGAGTGCTTCCCACCAGTTCCGGTTCGTGCGATACCACTCGACCGTTCTTTCGAGCCCAGCGATGAGGTCTTGCCGTGGGGCCCAGCCGAGAGTCCGCAGCTTGGTGCAGTCCAGAGAATAACGACGGTCGTGCCCCGGCCGGTCCGGCACGTATTCGATGGCCGACTCGTCGCGCCCGCACAGCTCGACGAGACGCCCGGTCAGATCACGGTTGGTGATCTCGTTTCCGGCCCCCACGTTGTAAATCTCACCGTCGTCGCCCTTGCTCAGAATCGTGTCTATCGCCACACAGTGGTCATCCACATGCAGCCAGTCGCGTATGTTGAGTCCGTCTCCGTACAGGGGTACCCGACCTCCATCGAGAAGGTTCGTGGCGAACAGAGGGATGACCTTCTCCGGGAACTGGAACGGGCCGTAGTTGTTGGAGGCCCGAGTGACGATCACCGGCAGGCCGTGGGTGCTGAAGTAGCTGAGGGCTATGTGGTCTGATCCCGCTTTGGAGGCCGCGTACAAAGAGCGAGGGGCAACCGCGTCCGTCTCTCGCGATGAACCGGCCTCGACCGAGCCGTAGACCTCGTCGGTCGAGACGTGGACGAAGCGTTCGACCCCCACTTCGCGGGCAACATCACACAGCACGCTGGTTCCGAGACAGTTGGTATGCACGAACGCGTCGGGTCCTGAAATGGAGCGGTCGACGTGCGATTCAGCCGCAAAATGCACCACCCGCCCACAACCGGACATGGCAGACCGAACTGCGGAGCGATCGGTGACGTCGCCGTGGACGAACAATGCCCGATCACCGAGCACGTCTTTGATCGAATCGAGGTTTCCAGCGTAGGTCAGGGCATCGAACGCCACTGCAGAGTGGTCGGTCGTGGCGAGAACATGGCGCAGATAGTTGCTCCCGATGAATCCGGCCGCCCCGGTGATGAACAGTCTCATGGCTTGCAGGCTCTCCTAGGTGGCCCGCAGCCGGTAGTGGGGCCGGCGGTTCACCGGCAGGTCGCAGCGAAGCGGATTGGTGCTGTCCCGCGGTGACAGGATCGGGTCGCTGAGAGTCCAGTCAGCGCCGATCCGGGGGTCGTCCCAGCGAACGCCGAGCTCATCGGCAGGGTTGTAGTAGGCGTCGACGAGATAGCTGAGAGTGCAGTCGCTCAGAGCCGCAAAACCATGTGCCACTCCTGGCGGAATGTAGATCCCGTCGTGGCAATGGGAGCCGTCGGCGCGCCTGCCGAGGTCGTATTCGAGGGTGGCCCCGTCTGTCGGGCTCCCCTCTCTGAGATCATGCAGCACCACGCGGGCCTGTCCGAACGGCACATACCAGTAGTCGCTCTGGTGAAGGTGATAGTGCAGGCCCACGACCGTCCCCGCTCGACGGTCTCCGCGATTGGCTTGGATCATTTCCCGCTGTCCGGGGAACCATGAGCGCCTATACGTCTCGATGAAGGCGCCGCGCTCATCGCCGATGACTTCTGGCCGCACCACGAACACGCCCTCAATGTCCTTCGACGGCGTGACTGCTGCCATAAGAATCTCCAATCACTTCTGGGCGTCGCGGCTATTCGATCTCTACTCGGCAGTGATCGCCGACCATCACCCGCACGGCTCCCGGCCCGGGGCCTTCGGGTCCATCGGCGCCGCCGCGCCCTGCCTCGCCGGCACGAGTGGACCTTGACAGCACCGTGTCGCGACCGACCAACGAGTCGGTGAGCCGCGCGATGTCGCTGACCGTGCTGCGGCGGAGAACGACCGAGTTGTCTATTTCGCTGCCACTGATCCGGCAGTCTGCCGCAATCGACACATAGGGGCCGATGTCGCTGTGCTCAACGGTGGTTCCACTGCCGATGATCGCCGGCCCTCGCACCGTGGAGTCGATGACCTTCGCTCCGGCTTCGAGAACCACTTGCCCATCAACCGAGGACGCATCGTCGACGTCTCCTTCGATGCTGCGGCCGAAGGTGTCCAACACCAGCCGGTTGCACTCCAGCAACGGGTCCTTCTTGCCGGTGTCGATCCACCAACCGCTGAGCACTTCGTGGTCCACCCGGTAGCCTTCGGCGATCAGCCAGTCGATGGCGTCGGTTATCTCCAGTTCCCCGCGTGCTGACGCCTCGATCTGCTCAACCGCGTCGTGGATCGTCTTGTCGAACAGGTAAACGCCGACAAGGGCGAGATCTGAAGGCGGCTTCTCGGGCTTCTCGACGAGCCGGAGCAGCCGGCCGTCCGGGCCGATCTCTGCAACCCCGAACGAACCGGGGTCCGATACGCGAGCCAAGAGAATCTGAGCCGAGGGCGCCCCCCCATAGGAGCGGCTTGTGCCCGACCCGGTACGCGCGGAGACGAATCGATCGACGAAGGCGGCCAGTCCGGCTTCGAGCATGTTGTCGCCGAGGTACATGACGAAGTCGTCGTCTGCGAGAAAGTCGCTCGCGACCAGCACGCAGTGGGCCAGGCCGAGTGGTGCGTGCTGGGGGATCCAAGTGACCCGCACCCCGAACTTCGAACCGTCGCCCACAGCTTGTCTGATCTCGTCACCGGTAGCGGGAGCGACAACGATGCCGATGTCAGTGATCCCTGCGGAGGCCATCTCTTCAATGCCGTAGAACAGGATCGGCTTGTTGGCCACGGGAACCAATTGCTTGGCGCTGGTGTGGGTGATCGGACGCAGGCGTTTTCCAGCACCGCCACTGAGAATCAATCCCTTCATGCGCTGATCGGCCTTGCCTCAAACACATGGGCATCGTACCCGTAGCCCCGACAGATGTTCTCTCCCGCTCCTCACTGCACTCCGCCGGTCGCTCGGGCCGCGGGCCCAGAGGATGCTCGAGGGATCAGAGGATGCTCGAGGGAGAGGTGGGGTCGGGGCCGGATTCAGGAAGTCGACCTGCACGGGCATGCATGGCGTATTCGTAGCGCAGCAGCCCTGCGGTCACGATTGCGCCGGCGCCGACTGCTGCCACCAGCGCCGATTCGACCAGCAAGAACGGTTCGACTTGCAAGACCAGCTCGTCGGCGAGCGCGATCGCGAGGAAGGTGGCGACGCCGACCACGAAACCGACCACCGCCAGCCGAGCATGATCGAGTGCGACCAACCCCAATGACAGCGAGAGGAGAATCATCAGACCGGCCCCGCTCGCAGCAAGCAGGGCCATGTCTCGCGAACCGATCTGGTCGCCGAACAGGAAGTCGACCAACCAAGGGCCGATGAATGCCACCACCACAACCCAGACCGCGGCCACGCTCACCACCGCGGCCACCAGCCGAAGCTGCAGATCGCGAAAACCGTTGAGGTCGTCATTGCCCGCAAGGCCGGCCAGGTTCGGCAGCAGCGCCGCCCGCACAGCCTGGAAGAAGAAGAGCGGAACTCGAGAGATGATCAGTCCGTTGAGGAACAGCCCCGGAACCTCTTCACCGAGATCATCGCCGATAATCTCCAGAGCAACTGGGCCGACGTTGAGCAAGAAGGCCTCCGACAGCGACGCGAGCAACAACCAGCCCAGAGCCGGAGTGACCTCTCCCAGGGGCGCGGGGGGGCCGGGCTTCACGAAAGGCCGCAATGCGCCGATCGCCACTATGGCTGCCACCGCGAAGGCAACTGCGATTGCGGTGGCGTAGGCCCCCACGGCCTGGACTCCGATAATCGCGAGCGCGGCAGCGACCAGGAATCTGGCAGCGCCTTCAACCGCGAAATAGGATCTGTATCGATTGAACTCATGCCTGCCCGACAGCACGCCGCGAACGCATTCGGCCCCCATGAAACATGCCAGAGCGAACAGCAGGGCGACCAGCAGGGAAATGTCGTGGTCCAGCAGTCCGTCGAGGCCGAGCGGCCACGCAAGGATCACCGCGGCTTCAACGATCAGCAGCTGAACGAGACCGATGCGGCCGGCTTGGCGAAGCACTGGCGCGCTGCCCTGGTGCCTGCTCGCACGGTTTGCGGTGGCCCGCGCAATCTCCTGCTCGAGCGGTTGGAACAGGCCGGGTCCGAGGATGTAGACGAGCCCCCAGAGCACAGCCAGCCCGCCGTAGGCCTCGTCTCCGAGCGAGCGTCGGGCCACCACCAAGAAGGCGTAGGTGGCGATTCCATTGATCACCAAGCCGGCGCCGATGGCGGTGGCGCCCTCAGGCAGTGGGCTGCGTTCCCGAAGGCTCGCAAAGTAGTGGCGGATGGAAGACTCCTGAACTCGATCTCGTTGGTGCAATGGCGCTCAGAAGCGTACCTGCACCGCTAGCTGAGGTTGCGCATCTGGTCGTTGAGTCTGATCAGGCGCCTGCGTTGTCGGTGAAGGCGGGCATGCAGAGCCCGTCTAGTTCGGTGATCTCAATCCGGTCTCGGTTCTCCCAGGTGACTTCGTTGTCGGGATCGACGCGCAGTTTGAACTCGCGAAAGCTCATCTCAAGGGCATCGAAGGCCACCAGGCGCCCGCGCAAGGGCTCCCCCACTCCCAGCAGCAGCTTGAGCGCCTCCAGCGCTTGAATGCTCCCGACAATTCCCGGCAGCACACCGAGCACGCCCGCTTCCGCGCAGGACGGCGCCATTTCCGCCGGAGGCGCCTCCGGCAACATGTCTCGGTAAGTCGGCCCCTGGCGAGGGTCGAAGACGGTGATCTGGCCTTCGAAACGAAAGATCGATCCGTGGACGACGGGAATCCCGAGTTTCACGCTGGCGTCGTTGAGCAGATAGCGGCTCGGAAAGTTGTCGGCTCCGTCGACGACGAGGTCGTATCCGGCCAGTATCCCCATGATGTTGTCGGCGCCGAGGCGGACGTCGTAGGCGACCACGTCGACGTCGGGGTTGAGGCCTGTGAGGGTCTTCTTGGCCGAGTCGACTTTGCGCTCCCCCAGCCGATCGATGTTGTGGAGGATCTGGCGCTGAAGATTCGACTCGTCGACGACGTCCATGTCGATGACGCCGAGCGTTCCGACGCCTGCCGCCGCCAGGTACAGCGCCGCGGGGGAACCGAGTCCTCCGGCTCCGAGCAGCAGCACCTTCGAGTTGAGCAGCTTCAACTGGCCTTCTTCGCCTACTTCGGGAACGAGCAGATGACGTTGGTAGCGGCTGCGCTGTTCGGGTGTGAGGGTCCGCGGCCGCGTCCACGGGCGACCCTCGTCTTTCCATTTGTTGAAACCGCCGTCCATCGAGACCGAGTTCTCGTAGCCGAGTTGCTCCAACGTCTGCACGGCGAAGGCGGAACGCACCCCGCCTGCGCACATGACCACGAGCCTGGTCCCGCGGTCGGGCAGACGGTTCTCGATGCTGGACTCAATCTGCCCTCGCGGTATGTGAATCGAGTCGGGGATCGCACCCTGTTCGTATTCGTCGGGCTCGCGCACATCCAAGAGCAGGTGCCCCTGCTCGAGAAGTTCTTGCCCAACGGCGGTGTCAACCTCGGTTATCGATGCTTTTGCCTGCTGCAGAAGCTCGCGGAAACTGGCCATGACCTAAACCCTACCAAGTCAGTCAAGAATTGTGCATCCCGACAATGATCGGCAGCACTTCGCTGATCGATTCGGCCAGCACCACATCGGCGATGCTGTCGTAGGGAGTCTCTTGCGCATTCAAGATCACAATCCGCGCGCCGTTGTCCTTGGCGATCGCCACAGTCTGGTTGATGGGGTACACCGTCAACGAGGTTCCCACCGCCATGAACAGATCAGCCTCTGCGGCCGCTGCTTCTGAGCGTTGCAGGTTGATCGGATCCAGGGCCTGTCCGAACGAGACCGTCGCCGATTTCAAGATTCCGCCGCAGTCCGGACAGGGAGGGTCGTCCTCGCCCGCCCGCACCCGATCCAGAACGACCTCCATCTCCGCTCGCCAGGTGCAGGACAAGCACGCTGCTTTCCTTGTCGTGCCGTGGATCTCAACGACCTTGGACGGATCACTGCCCGCGCGTTGATGCAACTCGTCGATGTTCTGCGTGATCAGTGTGTGCAGTTTCCGGCGCTTCTCAAGATGAACCAGCGCCCGATGCCCGATATTGGGCTCGACGTCGGCCCACAGCTCGCCTGATGCCCGGCGAGCCCAATTCGCCCTGCGGACTTCGGGATCGCTGAGGTAATGGCGGATGTTGGACGCTTTCTCAGCCTCTGGGTTCTTGGTCCACAGTCCCTGCGGACCACGGAAGTCGGGTATCCCCGAGTCCGTGGAGATCCCAGCTCCGGCAAGCACCGCGATCGACTCTGCGGCGTCGATCAGCTCGCGTGCATGATCGATCCCATTCTCAGAAGCAGTCTCAGCCATCGACAGAGACTACGCCACCTCGGCCCTCCATTGTCCGGATCGGCCGAATGCGAACCTGTGAAACAATATTTATTGAAATATATTCAAATATAGTTATACTGCTTCTGGTAGAGTAAACAGCGGTAATGAACGGCGGGAGAACTCGAATGGAACCACCGACCCTATTGTTGGCACCGGCATTGGATCAGATCCGGGTCACCCCCTGGGGAGATCCGATCGTTGATCGACTCGGGCACGATCCGAGGTCCCACTATGTTGAGAAGTTCTGGCTCGGGGTGCTCGGGCCCACCACCATTCTGTTGTTGAGGCACTGCGCCCAGTCTTTGGAGGAGTCCCCCGAGGGGTTCGACCTCGACTTCAAGGCGACGGCCTCAGCGCTGGGACTGGGGCGACGGGTGGGTCGAGCAGGCCCATTGACCAGGAGCTTCGAGCGAGCATGCCGGTTCAGCGTCGTTCGCTCGCTCTCACCGACGGAGATAGAGGTGCGACGAAGGCTGCCTCCGCTCAACCGCACGCAGGTGAGTCGCCTGTCGCCCCGCCGACAGCACGAGCACGCCTTGTTCGTGGAAGGCGAACTTCGTTTGAACAACGAGACGATTCAGCGCAGAGCGCGTCGATTGGCGCTCGGCCTGGTCGAGTGCGGCGATGCGCTCGACGATGCCGAACTTCAACTCGGACGCTGGCGATTCCACCCGTCCATCGCTGCGGACGCGGTTCGCTGGGCATGGGACCAGCACCACGGTCCGCTGGACGGGCTAGCCAACAGTTCCAACTGACGTCTTGGAGCAGATTCCAGAACGCCGAGAGGTCGTCGGCTCCGGGAAATCGGCACGCCATCCCGACAACGGCGATCGAGTCTCCCGATCTCCCGAGATCTTCGTTCGCAGCTGAGACGCGCCGCTCATCTGCCCTCAGGTCTCCGGACTACTCGGAGGGCGACTGCGCGCTGTCGCCGACGCGCTCCCCAACGCTCTGTCGTCGACGAAAGTTCCCGAAGTTCTTGGCCAGCTCGATCAACAGTCGAACGCCGAAACCTGTGCCTCCCTTGGTGATCTCAGCCTCGTCGGAGTCGCTCCAAGCCGGTCCGGCAATATCGAGATGGACCCAGGGAATCCCATCTGCCACGAACTCCTGCAAGATCAACCCTGCGGTGAGCGCTCCGCCATGGGGTGTGCCGATGTTCTTCATGTCCGCTACGGACGACTCGAATTGCTTGGAGTAGTCAGCGGGCAACGGCAGATGCCAAACCCTCTCACCGGAGACCTCAGACGCCTGCTTCACGGCCTCGATCCATTCGTCGTTGTTGCCCATGAGCCCGGCGATCTTCGGGCCGAGCGCCACCATGCAGGCCCCGGTGAGCGTGGCCAGATCGATGATCGCATCGGGTTCTGATTCGCTGGCCAGCGAGAGCGCGTCTGCCAGGACCAGGCGACCTTCGGCGTCCGTGTTGAGCACCTCAATGGTCTTGCCGTTGCGGATCTTGAGCACGTCGCCGGGGCGTGTGGCATCGCCTCCGAGCATGTTGTCGGTCATCGGAACGAAAGCTCGGATCTGTGCGGTAGGTGCTATCTGAGTCATGGCCGACATGGCGCCGACCACCGCCGCGCCGCCACCCATGTCGCATTTCATGGTCATCATGCCCTGACCGGTCTTGATCGACAGGCCTCCCGCATCGAACACGATCCCTTTGCCGACGAGCGCCAATGTGCCGTTCGGGGGTTCAGGCGGGTCGTAGGTCAACTCCAGCAACCGGGGTGGAAGCGTTGATCCTCGGTTGACTCCGAGGATCCCGCCCAACCCGCCGTCGGCTATCGCGGTCTCGTCCCATACTTTGACCGACAGGCCGCGGTCGTGGCCGACAGCGGCCGCGCGGTCAGCGAATTCGGGGGCGGTGAGTGTGCCGCCTGGTTCGTTCACGAGGTCTCGGGCGAGCATCTGTGCTTCAGCTACAGCCTTGCCGAGATCGAGTGGATGTTGATTCGCTGCACCTACCCCGCCGGCAACATCGACGCGGTTCAACTTCGGCGGTTCACCTCCGGACTTGTATGTCAAGAACTTGTAACTCCCGAGCGCAATTCCTTCAACCAGGGCTTGGCGGGAGGCAGCGCTGTCAAGTTCAGCGTCCGGCAGGTCCACGCCTATCCAGCTTTGCCTGCCCAGTTTTCGACCTATGGTCGCCCCCGCACGGCGCAGCTTGTTGGAATCCACTTCGGCCCCTGAGCCGACGCCGACCAGGACAGCTATCCGCCCTTCGCTCGGCCAGGTGTACGACTGGCCCATTTTGCCGCTGAAGTCCGCGTTCTCAAGGTCGCGAGCGCTGATTTGAGCGAGTCCTGCAGCCACCGTCTCGGAGGTGACGATCCATATTTGCGCCTTTGCCCTCTTGGGAAGGACACGCACCGCACGAAAGCTAATCTGCATGCGAGCACAATACGGGATTGAGCGCCGTTCGGGCGCTAAGAAGCCCCGTAAATTGGCAGAGGATTTCGGTGTGCGAACGGTTTGATTCGCGGGGCCGCGGCCCGCCGCGCCCGAGCGGCCGGTGATTCGTGTGAGGCATCACTGAACCTCCGGAACGTGTCCCGCCCGCGCCCGAGCGGCCGGTGAGCGCAGCGAACAAGAGCGGGGGGCAGAGCGCAGCGAACAAGAGCGGGGGGCAGAGCGCAGCGAACAAGAGCGGGGAACAACGGGCTGCAACTCGAAGGCCTGCCTATTTGCGCGCGCTCAAAGAGCGGTCAATGGGCGGGGCTTGGGTCTCGCCTGAGGCGACCGACGGGCAGGACCTCGATGTCAAAGTCGGGAACTTCACCGGCAAACATCGGGAATTTGGGTTCGGCCTGTCGGCGAAACCGCGTCGAGCGATGCACCGGATCGGCGTCATATTCGGGGATGACCCGCGAGCCGAAGAGCTCGATGCACTCGAGCGCCTGCTCATGGTTCATTCCGTCTTTGGGAAACGAGAACGCCACCTGATCCGCGCCGACCCGTTGGTATTCCGCCAGTTGTTCGCAGACGTCCTCGGGGGTCCCGCAGAGCATTCCGCCGATCCGGATCACCGTGTCGAGGGCTTCCTCATTCGGCACTCCCATGTCGGGGGGAGAGGGCCAGGTCGTCCCGTTGCCCATCTTCGGGAAAGTGTCGTGGTAGAGGTGGAGCAGCGTGATCAGATAACCGTTGCCCCGCGCCGTGGCGATCCGGCGCGCCTCCTCGCGGTCTTCAAGGCACACCACCTCGTTGGTGAGCATCAGGTTGTTGTTCTGGAACTGGCCGATGATCTCTTTGGGATCGGCCGCAGCGTCTTTGTAGGCGTCCACGAGCGGTCCCATATCGTGTATCGGCTTGAAATTGAAGGCCACCGCGCCGATTCCCATCTCGCCGGCCGTCACGAATGAACTGGGATTTCCGCAGGCCAGCCAGATCGGAGGGTGCCCCTGCAGGTACGGCTTGGGCAGGACGTTGTGGGGAGTGGGCACATTGAAGAACTCACCGTCGAAGACATAGTCCTTCTGCTCCCACATCCGCGGAATCTCGCGGACGACCTCGTTCCACATTGCCTTGGTCTCTGTGATCAGGGTGCCGTTGAAGCTGGCGACTTCATGGCTGCCGGCGCCGCGCCCGGTCCCGAACTCGAAACGGCCCTCGGTGATGTGGTCGAGCATTGCCGCACGCTCGGCGATCCGCACCGGGTGCTCTTTGGTGGTTGGAAGGCTGGTGATGCCGCTGGCTAGGTGGATGCGTTCCGTGCGTGCGGCGATCGCTCCCATCACCACCTCCGGAGCCGACATGTGGCTGTACTCCGACAGGCAGTGGTGCTCGCCGAGCCAGGCGTATTTGAAATTGTTCTGGTCGGCGAGGACTCCGTAGTCGATCTGCCGCATCAACGACAAGTGCTCGAGTTCCGGGTCATGAGCGGCCGGTCCGGGAATGTACCCGTTGAGAAAAAGCCCGAATTCCATGGGAATCGACCCTAGACGGCTCGCTGCGACCACGAGAAACCCGCTGCCGCCGCGCAATTTCATGGCGGACGCTGGAGCCGTGCCGTAAACGGCCCGCTACCGCGCTGTGCCGAAACGGCACCCACAAAACCGGACAGATCCGATAACCGGCCATGCCGCAACGGCCCACCACCGCACTGTGCCGAAACGGCACCCACAAAACCGGACAGATCCGATGACCGGCCGTGCCGTAAACGGCCCGCCACCGCACTGTGCCGAAACGGCGCCCACAAGACCGGACAGATCCGATGACCGGACGTGCCGTAACGGCCCGCTACCGCGCTGTGCTGAAACGGCGCAGGCGCAGGCTGTTGGTGACCACGAAGAGCGACGAGAGGCCCATTGCCGCCGCGGCGATCATCGGGTTCAGCACACCGGACGCCGCGAGGGGTATTGCCGCCAGGTTGTAGGCGAACGCCCAGAACAGGTTGCCCTTGATGGTTCCGAAGGTTCGCCTGGACAATGCGACGGCATCGGCTACCGCGAGGAGATCCCCCCGCAGCACTGTCAAATCGGACGCCTCCATCGCGATATCGGTTCCGCTCCCGATTGCGATTCCCACATCGGCCTGGGCCAACGCGGGAGCGTCGTTGACGCCGTCGCCGACCATGGCGACTCGGTGCCCCATCTCTTGGAGTCGGGCGATTTCGGCGGCTTTGGCGTCAGGGGGCATGGAAGCGCTGATCCGCTCGATTCCCACCGCAGCGGCAACGCTCCGCGCGGTGCGTTCGTTGTCGCCTGTCAGCAGTACGAGGTCCAGCCCCTGTCGGCGCAGCGCAACAACGGCTCCAGCCGATGACGCCTTTATCCGATCTGCTACCACCAGGCCGGCTTGTGCGGCAGATCCACGTCCCACGAACACCACCGTGTGGCCTTTAGCTTCGGCCTCGTTCGCGAGCCTCTCGATCTCTGCGGGTATTTCCGAGAAGAGGTCTCGACGACCGACTTGCGCGCGAACGGAATCGACCGACCCGACCACCCCGAAGCCGGGACGGTTCTCGAAGTCGGTCACCGACCGGGCAGATTCGGTCGAGTCGGCGATGGCCTGGGCGATCGGGTGTTCGGACCTTGATTCCAGCGCGGCCGCGACGCTCAACAGTTCTTCGCCGTCACCGCCAGGTGAGATCACTTCGACGAGTTCCATGCGGCCCTCTGTCACAGTGCCGGTCTTGTCGAGCACGACCGTGTCGAGTCGCCGGCTGTCCTCAAGAACTTCGGCGCCTTTGACGATGATCCCCAACTGTGCACCTCGTCCCGTGCCGACGAGTATCGCAAGCGGTGTTGCAAGCCCCAGGGCGCAGGGGCAGGCAATAATCAGCACTGCGACCGCGGCGGTGAAGGCGTCTGAGCCGGAATCGCCGAATATCAACCAACCAGCGAGGGTGACGGCGGCTATGGCGATGGCGACGGGCACGAAGACGCCGGCTACCCGGTCGGCGAGTCGCTGGATCGGCGCACGGCTGCCCTGGGCTTCGTCGACGAGTCGGATGATCTGGGCCAAGGCTGTGTCGGCGCCGACCCGCGTCGCCTCCACCAGCACTGAGCCGTTGGAGTTGACCGTAGCGCCGATTACCCCGTCGCCTGCTTGAATCTCGACTGGCACGGGCTCCCCGGTGACCATCGACACGTCCACCGCAGAATGCCCTTCAACGACGATTCCGTCGGTGGCGATCTTCTCCCCGGGCCGCACCCGGAATCTCATCCCGACCTCCAGGTCGTTGACGGCGATCTCGGTGCCGTCCTCCAGCAACGCGGTGCGGGCGCCGAGATCAGCCAGTGATCGGATCGCCTCTCCTGAGCGGCGCGTGGCGCCGATCTCCAACCATTTTCCTAGCAGGACCAAGGTGATGATCACCGCGCTCGTCTCGAAGTAGACGTCGGCTTCCAGATCGCCCAACAGCACGACTGTCGACCATGTCAACGCGGCCAGAGTGCCCACCGAGACCAGCGTGTCCATGGTGACCAGGCGATGCCGCAGGTTGGCGACGGCGGCCCGGTGGAACCGCCAACCGGACCAGAAAACGATCGGCGCGGCCAGTATCAACGAAAACCATTCCCAACCCTCGAAGCGCAGCGGTCGAATCATGGAGATCGCCGAGACTGGAACTGCGAGCACCGCGGCAACGCGAAATCGCGACCAGAGGTCCGCCTGCCGTGCAGCCTCGGCGGCGTCTCGGTCCATCTGGACCGGCGCGCCGTAGCCGAGCGATTCAATCGCGGTGCGGAATTCGTCGACCGTCACGATGCGACTGTGAAGGACGGTCGCCTTGCTGGTCGTGAAGTTGACCTGAGCCGACACCACGCCTTCGAGGCGGGCAAGACCCTGTTCAATCGAAGCCGCGCAAGCCGAACAGGTCATGCCATCAACCGCAAGTTCCGAACGAACTTCGGTTTCCATAATGCCAGTTTATCTCTTGATCTCTGTGCGGCTTCACAATCGACTGGCTCGCACAATCCGGCGGCTCGGCGGGGATCGCTGACCTAGGCTGAATGCTGATGACAGTCGCTGATCTTGCCGAACTCGAGTGGGACAACTCGTTCACACGCGAGCTTGCCGCGGATGAGAACACCCTCAACCGTGTTCGCCAGGTCCATGGCGCCGCTTATTCACGGGTCATGCCGACGCCCACAGAAGCTCCAACGCTCATCGCTGTAGCAACGGAGCTGCTGGAGATGTTCGGGCTCGACCACGAAATCGTCGAGAACGAGCAGTTCGTGCGCGCCCTGACCGGAAATGCCGCCGTCGCGGGCACCGACCCGCACGCCATGTGCTATGGAGGCCACCAGTTCGGGAACTGGGCCGGCCAACTCGGTGACGGCCGAGCGATCACTTTGGGCGAGGTGCTCACTGCGTCCGACGGCCGCCAGACGCTGCAGCTCAAAGGCGCCGGCCCCACCCCGTACTCCCGCACTGCCGATGGTTTGGCGGTGTTGCGCTCGTCGATAAGGGAGTTCCTGTGCAGCGAGGCGATGCACCACCTCGGCGTGCCCACGACGCGAGCGCTGAGCGTGGCGCTCACCGGCGACAAGGTGATGCGCGACATGTTCTACGACGGGCGGCCTGCGCTCGAGCAGGGCGCCGTGGTCTGCCGGGTTGCGCCGTCCTTCATCCGTTTCGGGAACTTCGAGATCTACGCGGCGAGAGGTGACACAGACAACCTTCGGCGCCTCGCCGACTACACGATCACCACTCACTTCGCAGAGTTGCTCGAGGCCCGCGGCGTCGATCCGACCGATGGTCTGTTGCCTGAAGGAATCTACGTCGATTGGTTCGCCGAGGTCGCCCGGCGCACGGCCGACATGGTCGTGCACTGGCAGCGGGTCGGTTTCGTCCACGGGGTGATGAACACCGACAACATGTCGATCCATGGACTCACCATCGACTACGGGCCCTATGGCTGGCTCGAGGATTACGACCCGGGGTGGACGCCCAACACAACCGACGCCTCGATGAAGCGCTACCGCTTCGGCGCGCAGCCGCATATCGCGAGCTGGAACCTCGAACGTCTGGCGAACGCGATCTATCCGTTGGTCGAAGAGGTCGAACCGCTCGAGAGTGCGCTCAATTCCTACGTCAGCCGTTTCAACGAGAGATGGCCGCAGATGATGGCTGAGAAGCTCGGCATCGCCGGATTCAATCCTGAACTCGACCAGTCGTTGATCGAGGGCTTGCTTGAACTTCTGCCGCGCGCCGAGACGGACATGACCCTGTTCTTCCGAGGCCTCGCCGAAATCGACACGGCTTCTTCGCTGATCGGTGACGACGAGCTGCTGGCTCCGTTGGCGAGCGCCTACTACCTGCCCGATCAGCTGAACGGCGACCACCGCGGGGCCATGATCGCCTGGCTTCGCCTCTACCGCGACCGGGTAGCAGCCGACGGCCAGCCCGATTCAACGCGACGCCGGGCCATGAACTCCGTGAACCCCAAATACGTGCTGCGCAACTATCTGGCGCAGCTTGCAATCGACGACGCCGAGCAGGGCGACTTCGCTCTCACCAACGAGTTGCTCGACGTGCTGCGCAGGCCCTACGACGAACAGCCCGGGCACGAACGTTTCGCTGCCAAACGCCCTGACTGGGCCCGTGCCCGTCCTGGTTGTTCGATGCTCAGCTGTTCAAGCTGAGCCAACCTGTCTCCAACGAAGGCGACGGGTTCTCCCACGTCGTCCACGAGCGCCGCAACCGGCCCGTCTGCGCCGCCATAGGCGTCGATCTCCAGGCAGAGCGCGGTGTG
>JAPPMP010000047.1 GCA_028819005.1 Acidimicrobiaceae bacterium | reverse complement strand
GGTAGACGTTGGCCTCCCTCGAGCGGTAGTCGCCGCCCTTGACCGTGTCGTAGAAGAGGCGGTAGACCGAGTCGCCGTCGTTGCGGTAGTTCTTGGCTGCGTTGATGCCGCCCTGCGCGGCGATCGAGTGGGCCCGCCGAGGCGAGTCGTGGAACGTGAAGGCCTTGACGTTGTAGCCGAGTTCGGCGAGCGACGCCGCGGCGGACGCGCCGGCCAGTCCGGTGCCGACGACGATGATGTCGAATTTGCGCTTGTTGGCCGGGTTGACGAGCTTCACCGAGAACTTGTGGTTGTCCCATTTCTCGGCGATCGGCCCGTCGGGGATTCTGGCGTCGAGTACAACCATCATGCGTTGCTCTCGCCGGGCCCGTTGCTATTCACGGGCGTAACCGGAGCCGTGTTGGGTTGGTTGCCGGGCGCGTTGTTGTTGCCGGGCGCAGCCGGAGCCGCGTTGGGTTGGTTGCCGGGCGCGTTGTTGTTGTCGGGCGCAGCCGGAGCCGCGTGGCCGGGATCAGAGCTGAACTCGCCTACCGGCACGGAGCGGTTGTCCTCGTTGATCAGGCCTGCTTGAACGGCGATGGGAAAGCTCAGGTTCCCGATCAGGATCACCGCCGCGAGACCTCCGGCGATGCTGCGGCGCAGATCGTTGAACTTCGGGTTGTTGAGTCCCAGGCTTTGGAACATCGACCAGGTGCCGTGGAAAATATGCACCGCCAACGCCACGTTGGCGACGATATAGATGATCGCCACGGGCAGTGAACTCATCGACTCGACCACGTTGTGGTAGATGTCGCCGCGCGCGTACTCATCGCCGAGCCACCATCCCCAAGTCAGATCAGCCAGATGAAACAGCAGGTAGAGCAGCACAATCGGACCCGTCCAGCGCATTGTGCGGCTAGCGAAGTCAGCGGCGATGTAGTTGCGCTTGCCGGCATATGAATCGTCGGCTTTGAGGCTCATGCGGCTGAGTGAGTAGGCGCTGTGAATGTGAATCACGAACATGCCCATGAGGCCGAGGCGCATCAGCCACAACAGGAATGTGCGCGGCGCCAGATGGCCGCCGAGATCGCGCAGTGCTTCCCCGTATTCGTGGATCTGAACCGGACCCTCGTAGAGGTGGAGGTTGCCGATCATGTGGACCACCACGAAGCCGAGCAGACCGATGCCCGTGATCGCCATGGCGTACTTCTTGCCGATAGCGGACTGGTAGATGTTCAGCGGCCACGGAAGCTGCCTCGGCCGCCTGTGAACGGGCGCGACATCGTGCTGTTGTCCGGTGTCGGATCGTGGCGGAGCGGTCTGCGCCATCAATGTCGCTTTCTGGTCGCTTGGCTTGGGTGAACGGTACCGCTCCAACCGCCCCCTAGCTAACCCGAGCACCTGAACTTGTGAGCACGAATCCGTGTTTGTGAGAACTTGTGAAAGCCGACCTGTATTTGTGATAACTTATGAGAGCTAGCACGCGTTTGTGATAGGGCCAATCCGTGACAGAACCCTGGGTGTCGAGGCGAATTGTCGACAAGCAGACAACCAATCCGTTCTCGCCCACGTTCGGGTCGAGGCCTCCTGCTCGTCAAGCCTGTGTGGAAGTCTCTGTCAGAAATGGACAAGCGTTTCTTGATTGCGATGGCACCCGACGATGGGCCATCACGGGTGCGCGAAGTCGCTACGCGGATCAACCGGTCCAATGACTATGCCCGCTCCTACCGCGGCCGCCTCGTCAGATCCGGACTCGTTGTGCCCGCTGGCCGGGGTTATCTCGAATTCGCCCACCGCTCGCTCCGGGACTGGTTGCGTACCGACGGGGCCAGCACAACTGGGTGACGGGTGCAGGGATTGGTGACAGCGTTGTCACCTGCACGTCTCAGAGCGTGCTTGAGCGAATTCTTCCTCGGTGAAAGCCCCGAACTCGGCCTCGTACTCCTCAACCGCCTTCCTTAGAAACTCGCGTCGCAGTGCAGCAGCTTCAGGCGTGTCATCGTCTTTGTTGGGGCCAATCTTTGTTGGGGCCTTAGCGGGATCGTTGCGCGGTGGAGACGATGCGGCGATGGCTTTGGATGTCACGGCGATCCTCCTGGAGCGTTCGGTTGTGAAGCGCTAAAGTCTGCAATATGAATAATGTCATTATTTTTAATGATATTATATGGTGTTCAGATAGTATTGTCGTGTGATGCAGCACCTAGTCCACGAGGTTGAATCGCGTGCCGGAAGGCATCCGTATCGTAAGCTGATACGAAAGCAGGAGGAAAGCGAGATGCAAGACGACCGCTTCGCGCAACCGCTGTACACCTTCGCTCAGGCTGCTCGGTTCGTAGGGATGCACCAAGCGACGCTGGCCACATGGACGAGACCCCCTCGCCGTCATCAGGCGTCGCCTCGCATCGGTCGCAGTGACGCTGCGGTCGTTACCGCGCTCGCACCTAAGTCGGGAGATCTTCGCCGCATCCCCTTTATCGGGTTGGTGGAAGCCACCGTCGTGGAGGCGTTCCGGCGCACTGGCCTTTCACTGCAACGTATCCGTCGGGCCCTGACGGTTCTGGTTGCACAAGGTGAGCTAGAACACGCCTTGGCTTCCGAGCATCTGTTTACCGACGGGGCGGACATTCTGTATGACTATGCCGCTCGAAACGAAGAACTCCAGATCCGGTTACTAACCCTGACCGAAGTCAGCACCGGTCAGCGCGTCTTCCACGAGGTGATCTTGGACTACTTGAAGCGGATCGAGTTCACCGATGGTTGGGCAACTGGTCTTGTCCTTCCAGTCACGGAGCGTCCGTTGCTTCGGGTGGTCCCGGATGTCGCGGGCGGTACGCCGCTTTTCATGGAGGGGGGCGCGCCGTTGTCGGCGGTCCGTTCGCGTTTTTTCGCCGGGGAACCGGTTGAGTCGATCGCGGCCGACTATGAGGTTCCCGTCGACGACATCACCGAGAGTCTGAATGCCATCTGGCCCACCTGTGAAGCCGCCTGACCCTTTCCTTCCGGCTTTTTTCTTGGATCGCGGCCTCGGCAGGCACTATGTGGCCGACGCGATCCGAAGCCAAGGCGGCGCAGTACTTTGTATGGGCGATGTGTTCCCCAACGACGGTCAGAGGGTTCCCGACCCTGAATGGATACGCCGTGCCGACGCAGAGGGTTGGGCTGCCCTGACCAAAGATCGCCGCCTGTTGCGCGATCACCGTAGGGAAATTGCGCGCTCTAGCCTCCATATCTTCATCATTCCGGATTCACATCTCACCGGTGACCAAATGGCTGATCGAGTCGTTGTGAACTGGAAACGTATCCTCGAAAAATGCGAACAACCAGGTCCTTTTGCCTATTCGTTGCGACCGGACCGGCTTGAGCTTCTCTACCCTGCACCTTCCTAGCGGGAGTGTGTCAGGGCTCGATGGCGAGGGAGATCAGGCCGCTCAGCGTCTTGGTGTCTTCGGTTCCGACCAAGTAGGAGATACCGCGGTGCAGATGGAGCCGAAACTGCTTCGCTAAGGCGTCGGCGGTTTGGGGAATGCCGTCGGTTTCACAGCGGGCTTGGACGATGGCGGCATAGATGTCCGCGGCTTGCCCACCGAATGTTGACCAAGACATTTCGACGTTGGACAGCGTACCGACCTCTTGGTCGGCGGGCATGGAGGCTTCGGCCAGGGATACGCACAGCGCCCAGCGGCACAGCACGTTCCAATGTTTTATCCCCGTTCGTCGTTTCAGGGTCGTGAGTTGGGTCTTGGCGCGTTCATCAACCCGGACCGTGTCGACGATAGTTTGCCTACTCATCGAAATATCCCAACGTCACTGTGGTGCTCGCGTCCGTCTCATCGAAGACCAAGCATTGTTCGATACCGATGTCCGGTCGGAGTAGATCCAGGTGGTCGCCGATGATCTCCTGGTCGGTGGAAAGCAGAACAACTTGCCGCGAAGCCTTGGGGAAGTAGTGTCGGATCAGGTTCGTTCTATGTGACCGATCCAGTCTGCCCACTGGAGTGTCGATGATGGTCGGCAGGTCCATACCTGTGCTTCGCGACAATCCCCACAGAACGGCGGTCGCAATCATCTGGTTCTCTCCAGCGCTCAGGCCTTGGGTATCGACTAGTTCCTGTTGCGTGTTACGAAGGGTGACGGTCAGGTCATCGTGGTCGATCTCCACTGCAGACACGAGCAGTTGCTTGCGGAGCAGCGTTGCCAGTGCATGATCAATTTCATCGGTGATTTTCCCTAGGTGCTTTTGGAGCATGTACTTGGTGAACTCGGCAAGAACTTCGTTGGCCGCCGTGACCTCGCGGGTGACTCGCGCTGCGTTCTTGTCGTTGATACCTGCGTCAAGTATCTCGTGCGTGATCACGTTGCACTCCTTCTGAACTTGATCGACGCGCCTCTCAGATTTTGCGAGTTCGGTTTGCGCTCTTTCCACTGCCTTTTCGGCAGCACGAAGCTCAGCCTCGGCGGTGGCCACCTGCCGGACGCTTGGCACCACGCTGCTTGGTTCGGGTACAGCCGCGAGGAGTCCCTCTAAATCTTCGATCTCGGAATTGAGATCCTCAAGCTGCTTCGTTAAGCGCGCCGCGCTGGATCGCAACTCTACAGAGCGAAGATTCAACAGGTTGCGTGCGGCGTCAGCGCACTCAAGGGTGGGCGAAAATGTCGGCTTTACCGGTCGCTCTAACGACTCCAAGTCGGTTCGAAGCACCTCGCGCGCTTTTTGCGATTCTTGTTCGCCGAATCCGAGGGCAGTTTCAAGCGATTCTATGACCCGGTCGTCTCGCACCGCCATCGCTGTGCGAATCTGTAGAGCGAGGTGAGACGCTTCGTTCTGTTCTCCAGCAGAAGCGACCTGTTTGAGCAGAGTCGACACAAGGCTAAGGGGTAGCTCACCGGCCGCAAGTTGGATCAGTTCTCGTTCTACGGTGGTGGCGTTTGCGTTGGCCTCGGCGAGGCGGCGATGCAGAGGGTCGCGTCGGGCTAGTAGGTCGCCTCCTGCGATTGCGAGTTTGTCGGTTGCGGTCTGGAGTTGAGTTTCGAGGTCTGTTCTAGCGCTTTCCGCGTCGGCCAGCGCTTGGCTCGCCGATCGCGACTCTTGGTTTGCTTGGGTAAGCTGTTCTTCGGCTCTGGCTAGTTTGTCTGCCAGTTGCGGTGCCAATCGCGGACCTTGGGCCTTTGCCGTTCGTCGGCGAAAGTCAAGTAAATCGGACCGAAGGCGGTCGACGAGGTCCAGGCCCAGCAACCCATAGAGACTTGTGCGGAGAATCTCGACCGATGAGGTCGGGTCAGCGAGCGACTCGATCTTCTCGCCGTCGAAGATCGTGAGGTCTGACACCGCTAATGGCATTACCCCCTCGACGAATTCAGGCCACACGGCGACGAGGTCTGGCCTCGCCTGTTCATTCGTCGACACGCTGAGATGATCGGTAGACCTTCCCCGAGTCGTCCGATTCCAGGTTCGTTCGACGATATACCGAACCACCTGCCCCTGTTCGATCCGGTCGAACTCCAAGGCGACCGATGCCGCGCGCTCCCCGTGATGCACCATGCTGTTCAGATACTCGGGGTAGGAAGATCCGTTAAGGATTCGACGGGCTCGCTTACCGTAAAGGCATAGAGGGATCGAATCCAGCATCGATGTTTTGCCTGTGCCGTTTCGTCCCCCGATCAGCGTGATCGGGCGCTCTTGTTCCGTTGAGAAGCGGACTGTTTGCGGGCCTTGGTACACCCCGAAATTGTTGAGAGTGAGCGAGCGAAAGAGCATCAGGTTCACTCGTCGCCCGTGTGGCCCGGAGACATCTGATTCGAGGACACGCTGAGGTCGACTGGAGTCCCGGTCGCGGCTGACTCACGTCCTCGTGTCTGCGCACGTATGAGGTCGATGGCTTCGCCCGGCGACTCGTATCCGGATCGGTTGAACGCGCTCTCGATATCTCGCCAAAGTCCGCTCCGGCGAGCGGCCGTTCGGTGGTTGTGCTCTACGGAGATCAGTTCTCGGATGAGTTCGTACTGGAGTTCGGAACGGCAGAGTTCCTGAAGTTCGTCTAGGTCTTCGGCCTGGAAGGGAAATTGGTCGTCGAACCGGGTCTGGCCCGGGAATGGCTGGCCGGTGGTCTCTTCGTAGATGGAAGGAAGAAGGTCTTCGTGCTCGTGCTTGTCGGCAACCCAGATCCTGCGGATTTCGTGTAGTTCTTCCATCGTGATCAGTTTGATATCCCTCACATCCCTTGGTCCATGCATGCGGACCCAGGTCTGTGCTTCGAGAACTAATCGGAGCCAGTGAGCGCGACCCTCCTGCGTGTACGGTCCCGGGACATACTGGTCGTTGTAGAGCGATACTCTCCCGTTGAGTCGGCGGAAATCGCGGAGGTTTCGGCCCTCGGTCGCGTCGGCGATCTGGTCACGGACATCCAGCAATGGCTGCATCCACTCTTTCTCCGTGTCATTGTGGATCATTGCCGCCATTGATTTGTCCTTGTCCACGACAGTGCAAGTCCAGCAGCCAAACCGGGAATTGCCACACGACGGGGTAGAGGTGTCCATGACAACAGGGCACTCGGCATCTGGCGATGCCTCTCGGTACATCGTGAGCAGTTGCTTGTTGTCGAATGTCCACGGGTTGGGGGTCTGCATCAGGTATAGCCAGACATCTTCGTTGGTCCAATCGACGATGGGTTTGTACACGAGAGCGGAGGCGAGGTCGCTGTGAGGAGTGAGATTGTCTCTTACGGACCTCCGGTCGAGCCGGTCGATACGCGCTGCCCGAGCGGCCGACTCGGCGCGCCTCGCTCCGAGGATGATGATTGCCTCACCGTTGTCTTTCACCACGGAACGGATGAATCGGGTTGTGGGGTTGATCTTCATTCGCTCGGTGCACCAGCGGAACCGCCTGCTTGGAGCGGGGTAACCACGGCCGATGAGGTTCACCCAGAAGGTCTCGTTCACTTCCGGCGAGAGCATATGGGTTGAGATGGGCAGAACTTGGTCGGCTGCTGCTTGCTCCATCGCCTGGTGAGAGCGATGCACCCACGCAGCCACAGCGGGGTTCTCTACGAGCGTGTCGTTGGTGATGACATATACGTGCTTGTGGCGTTGTTCAGGGGGCAGTGAGCTGAGTGCCGCCCAAACCAGTTGGAGCGTGGCCGTGGAGTCCTTTCCGCCTGAGTAGCCAACGACCCACGGGATCTCATCAGCGCGATACAGATCTTGGACTTGGACTGTGATCTTTGCGATCTCAGTGAAGAGTCCATGCTCTCTGAAGGCCGAGCCATTGGATGGCCCTGATCCAAGCTTCAGTTTGACTGCTGAGTCGGCCATACACCCCTTCGCCTTGCTTGAATCCCTAGCTTGACGCGGGGATCAGTCAATCGACGAGTCTCCCGTGCAACGGATTGTAGACTCCCTGCCAACGAAAGAGGCTGACCCAAGGGGTGAAATGCCCGCCTACCTGGATTTCTGCTCGACAACACCGGTCGATACCCGCGTGTCGGCCGTGGTCCGGCACTATATGGAAACCGACTTCGGCAACGCAGGCTCTAGAACCCATGAGTACGGGCTGATTGCTAGTCAAGCTGTCGAAGAGGCTCGGTCGTACGTAGCTGACGGGTGCGGTGCCAAGCCCGATGAGGTCTTGTTCACGTCGGGAGCAACGGAGGCCAACAATCTGGCTCTGCTGGGTCTTGGGCAAAATGCAAGGGGGACTGGAAGGTGCCATGCGCTCGCGCTGGCTATCGAGCACAAGGCTGTCCTTGAGCCACTCGAAGCGCTCGCGATGACGAAAGGAGTCGAGCTCGATCTGGTCCCTGTAGGCGAAAGCGGTTGGGTAGACCCCGAAGATTTGGCCGATCGGCTGCGCCCCGACACGTTCGTGGTCAGCACCATGCATGCCAACAACGAAACAGGGGTTATCCAGCCTCTCAACGATATTGCCGAGGTGCTCCAGGACCATCTCGCCTACTGGCATGTGGATGCCGCGCAGACCTTTTGCAAGGTCGGAGGATTGGCCCATGAACGAATAGATTTGATCTCGTTATCTGGACACAAGCTCTATGGTCCTATGGGTGTTGGCGCGCTGATTGCTCGCCGGCGCGGATACGAACGTCCTCCGCTCTCACCGCTGATGTTTGGAGGTGGACAGGAGCGTGGCTTACGACCGGGAACCGTCCCAGTCCCCCTTGTAGCCGGACTCGGCGAGGCGTGCCGCCTAGCACTGTCGGAGCAGGACAAGAGGTCTGTGGCTTGCGCTGCTGCGCGTTCGAAGGCGACGAAAGCGTTTGAGCCCTTGGAGCCGACCCACAACGGAGACCAAAACCAAGTGCTCCCTCATGTCATGAATCTGTCAATTCCAGGACTTGATGCGGAAGCAGCAATGATGATCCTGAGAGACCTTGTAGCTATCTCCAACGGTTCGGCATGCACTTCTAGCTCCTACGAACCTTCGCATGTCCTCTCGGCGATGGGCCTCGCTCCAGAGCGTGCCTCCGGCGCCCTTCGAGTTTCGTGGTCCCACGACCCCGTGCTGGTCGACTGGGTGGATGTGGCAGAGCGCCTCGCACACGCGTTGCGGTGAACACACAAGCCGAGCATCGGTACCGCACGGCAATGGTCCGAGGAGTCTTGTCACGCCCGGTGCAGCTCGCCGCTGATCTTGGACTGGTGACGACCGGCGGCACGTTCTTCGACTACGGCTGTGGACGCGGTGATGATGTAGCCGGACTCGCCAGCGCCGGGGTCACGGCGAATGGTTGGGACCCACACTTCAGCCCCGAAGTCAAGAAGACAAGCGCCGAAGTCGTCAACCTTGGGTATGTGATCAATGTCATTCCTGATCCTTCGGAGAGGAGAGACGCAGTCCTCGATGCCTGGGAGCTCACCGAAAGGGCGCTGGTCATCTCAGCGAGGCTCAATAGTGAACTACGCACTATCTCGAGAGGTCAGCCACACGGTGATGGATTCATCACCGGGCACGGGACATTTCAGAAGTTCTACAGCCAAGGAGAGCTGCGGTCGTGGCTCGACACGATTCTCGAATCGGAGACCGTTGCCATCGCCCCCGGGATCTTTGTGGCATTCAAGGCCGAAGCGGATGCCAATGAATTCCTGATGCGGACACGGCGCCGCAGGCGTCACGCCGTAAAGGTATCGAGAAGCGATCGCATCTACGACGAACACCGAGAGTCGATCGACGCCTTGATGGAGTTCTTCAGCGAGCGTGGACGCTTGCCAGCCCAGACCGAACGACTCGACTTGCAGGAAAGGCTGAAGGAAGCTGCCGGGTCGCTGCGCCGAGCCTGGCGGGTCGCAGTCACAGTGACGCCAGAGACTGACTGGGACATCGTCTCGGCCGAGCGGCGACTCGACCTTCTTGTCGACTTGGCACTCCTCAAGCTCAACCGACGCCCGACTTTCACCGCGCTGCCAGAGACCACCCGTTACGACGTTCGTGGGCTCATTGGGTCGTACAAGCAAGCAACCGCTGAAGCCGACCAACTCCTCTTCAGCGCTGGTAACTTGCAGATCGTCGCCAGCGCTGCTGACAATTCTCCAGTAGGCAAGCGACTACCCACTTCCCTATACGTGCATGAATCAGCAATTCCCGACCTCCCCCATGTGCTCCGTGTCTATGAGGGTTGCGCAAGATGGCTAGTCGGGGAAGTCGATGGGGCCAATATCATCAAGCTGGCTACTGACAGGCCAAAGGTGTCCTATCTGGAATACCCCGCATTCGACAAAGATCCTCATCCAATCCTGCATCGGACGACCTTCGTCCGGATTGGTGCACTGGACATTGACGAGCGGGACTACTCAGCCTCGGAGAACCCGCCTGTCCTACACCGCAAGGAACTGTTCGTCGGGGACGACTACATGTGGCGTGAGAAATTCGACCGACTTACCAAACAAGAAGAACGTTTCGGGCTATTGGACGATGTCAAGCAAATCGGCAACCTGCTTGGTTGGCAACAGCGCCTCGATGAGCGTGGCGTGACGCTGCGGGGGCATCGTGTGGTTCGAATCAAGAGTGGTCACTCAGGTCTACAAGGTCGCTGAGCGCCTGAACAGAGTCGTCGCGGTCCGTGCCACGGACTATGGCCTCAACCGCTGCGCGTGCTGATCTAGTCTCCGCAAGCGACATAATGTAGTCCAAGCCGCCACAGGCAAATTCCATAAAGATGTCAAGCCGGTCTTGCAGTTTGCCGGTCTCAAGGATTTCGTCGGATCCTGTATGGGCGACCGCGACCATGTCGCAAAGAACCCTGTCCTTCCTGTCGGGAATGTTCATTACTACCTCGCCACCATCGGTCTTGTCCGAGCTCCCCGTTGAGATGGGTCCCGTCAGCCCGCGGGCGTAGCCGACTGAAGCGCTGAAGCACAGCAAATCAAACGCTGCCGGGAACACCGCTTGGGTGGACTTGCCTGTCCTTGATACCAGCGGCATCAGTGAGCTGAAGCGCGAAGGTATGAAGACGGCAGGGCGAGCTGGGTCTGCGTCTTGGGGCATGTTCAGTCCTCGATTCGTTTGAGAGATGATCTGACGACTTCGCTGTTCAAAGAGGCATAAGTGTGGCTGTTGCCCCTCCACTCGAAGGTGCGGACAGCGTCGTCGGCCAGGTGGCCTTCGAAATGCACCAAGTATTCTGCGCCGATTTTGTCAGCCGCTTCCCCAAGTACGTCTACTTCCGATTTAGCGGCTTCTGAGAATGCCAATACTTGGCTGAACCTCTGGGTCATAAGCTCCATCACTCGCTGCTGGTACTCGCTGCCCAGGTTTGTGAATGGTGCGTCGACGACTAGGGGGATGTTCTCAACTTCGTCAAATGTAGGGATCGTGGTAAGGAGTTTGTCGAGAGTCTGATACTGGGGAAGCAATTTGGCAGCCGCTGCCGCAAAAGCATACGTCAGAAGTGCGGTTTCTGATCCTGACAAGTCGCCTATGGGTTTCTCAAGAGTCTCCTCGCCTGTCTGGTCAAAGACCCTGACCATGTAGCCCGAGTCGATTTCAATCTGAATGTTCTCCTTGTAGAGCACGTAATTCTGGTTGATCAGAGTCTCCAGTTGCCCGCGAGCCACGTCGGCCTGCTTCTCCTTTATATCGTCCAGAAGCCCCGACATCTCACCAGCTATGAAAGCAGCTTCGTGAACATCTTGGTGATCTTTGGGAGCGGCGTCCCGTTTCGCTTCCTCCTTCCTTGCAATGTCTTCCTCGATTCTCCCTATACCACCCTTCTTTGTAGCGATCTCAGTTTCAAGACGGCTTTTTTCACTCAATGCGGCTGATCGCTGGTTGACCAGGTTGTTTCTGTCTACATCTTTGAATCTATCGGCACCGGTTTCTTCGAGTCGTGATTCAGCTGCAGCCCGAGCTTCAATCGCGACTTGGCGCGAGGCGATTGCTTCGTCAAGTCCTACCTTGGCCATATCGACAGCATTCGTCGCCTCGCTGCTAGTTCGGAGACTTGTGGCATGACTCGTCAGAGTAATCATGCGATTGACGACGGAATCGTCTGTTGGTGACAACGGCTCAAGAGTCTCGAGCATGTGGTCTGTCAATGGTCGCCCGCAAATGCACTGCATACTGTCGCGGAGTTGCTCTACTAGGGTGCTTGAAATGTCGCTGGGATAGCGACGCTTGTCGAAGACTGCCCGTACGGCATCAAAAACAGGCGTAGCTACGTGCAAATATGCGCCGCCCAAAGCATCTGCTAATGCCTGGTCGGCGTGGTTGACTGCGAATTCGGCGCTTTGTTCGTTCTTGAGGGCAGACTCAGCGTCCGCAAGAACCTCTCTAAGTTCCTCAAATTCTTGCAATTGGGCGTTGACTCCGTGGTAGTTGGCAACTGCCGCTTCAAGTTCAGAAGTCAATCCTGGAAGCAGATCGTTTTTCTCTTTCAGCTCATTTCTTAGTTTGTTGATTTCCTCTTGGAGTTTCTGAGTCTCTTTGTCCGCGGTCGCATGTGCGCCAGACTTGGTTTGCAGGTTCTTGCTGGCCTGGGTCACCAACTTGTCAAAGGGGCCAAACTTATTTCCTCCAGAGATCTCCCGGAGAAACCCCTGAAGGCGGCCTCTGCTCCTCGTGTCATCTTTGAAAGGAAATGAGAGCGTTTCTCCAGGGTAAAAGAAGAATCTTGCGAGTTCTTGTGGAAGGAGTCTCTCGATGACATCTTTTGCTTGTTGTTTCTCAAAGGCTTCGCAATGTGAATCGGGATGGTCAAAGGCAGCTCTGATGTCATCGGCGGATGTGTAACCGCTGTAGGGCGAGATTCTGTCTACTGTCACGCCGTCTGAATTCTCGTAGCGGGTTCCGTTGAGATTGTAAGCCAGCTGTTTGCGCTGAATCCGATAGAGCAATGTACTGCCGCCTCTCGTCTGTGACGCATAGAGCGTGACGGTGGCCCTAACTGGGTTTGCTTTTGTAGCGTTGCCTTCTTGGACAGCGTAGTCATTGACGTAGTTTTGTTTACCCTTTCCCTCTTCAAGGTCCATCTTGTCGTATAAAGACCAATAGATGGCGTTCAACAGAGATGTCTTACCACCACCGTTCTTGCCGAAGATTAAGGTTATCGGTTGGTCATCGGAAGTAGATATGTCCATGGAAGACAGTCCCCTGAAGGGGCGCCAATTGTCTACTTCAAGACGCAAGAACTTCATGAGAGTCCTCCTTCGTCCGTATCAGCGTCTACAATTGCCTCTGCCCGTAAAGTTGCTGCCACTGCAAGAATATTGGCTTCCAATTCCCTAGCCTGTTTGAATTCTTCCTGGAGCAATTGAATTACGAGTCTTTGGACTTCAGGACGCCTGTGTGACATTACGGGCTCGTAGAATTCCGCGACAGATACTTCTTGGTCGGGCACTTTCATCCTTCTCCTAGTGTGTCCCATAGGTTGTAACGGTCCAGCAGAGGGCGGAGCATGGCGACAGCTTGATTCTTGTTGTCGGCTGCTTCGGCCATCTCTTTTGCCCGTAGTATCTCCTGAGCCACCAGTTTGCGTTCCATATTGAAGTTCTCGGCGAACTCGGGGTAAGCGATGTAGTCGAAGACGCTTGCGACCTTGGTGGAACCATCTTGAGGCTGCCGAAGAATCCGCCCGCGGCGCTGGATGTACTGGCGAGGATTCTTGGTGGAAGCGAGGAAGTGAGCGGTTCGAGCGGTCGGGACGTCAATGCCTTGGTCGAGGCACTTCATCGCTACAAGTCCGTCGATGGCTCCTGACCCCAGATCTTTCAACAGGCGAGAGCGAACGTCCAAGGGGGTGTCGCCCATGAAGTCGTGGAAGTCTAGGCCGAGGCTGGTTGCGACCTCGTGGACCATGGGCCCCTGGCGTTCTCCAGTGAGGGGGGATTCTCCTTCAGCGGTGTACACGAGTGAGTAGTTTCGCTGGCTTTCGGGTAGTGATTCCACTGCTTCGCGAAATGCGCCTACTTTGCCTTCAGCGTGCCAGAGAAGGCGGGCTCTTTGGAGCATGAACATTTTTGCCGAGTCATCGAAGTCCTGAATACTCAACCCGCTGGATTGGCCGATTCGCTTACCGATCTCGTGGCTTAGCCTGGCGTACTCGTCCATCTCCTCACTGTCGAGTGGGACGAGCACCGGGGTATAGATGTAGTGACACAGCGCCCCGAGGCGGACTGCTTCTCCTATTCCGACATCCAGCAGCACTTCACCGAAGTAGTTCTTGAGGATGCTCGTACCGTCCGGGTCAAGGTGTCGCTCGATAGTGGCCGAGAGTCCGAGTCTGTAGTGGAATTGGTCGGTCAACATCTGTTGATTGCCGGTTGAACCGAGGGCATGGCACTCGTCTGCGACCAAGAGCCGAGGGCTTGAGAAATCGCTAAGCATCGACTGGAATTTGGGATTGGCAGCAGACTGGGCTGTCCAAACCGCGATTGACGTGCCCCCTCTAACTCGTTGGGTTCTCAAGGCATTCTCAAGTCGGGTGAGGGCACTGGGATGAGTTGAACAGACAGGGGCCATTGCCCATTTGCGGAGTTCACCCTCCCACATGTCCACCAGGCTGTTGTCTGGCACCACGACCAAGACGGATAATCCTGGAGGCTCTTCATAAACGCGCGCAAGGCGTTCAATCATGCCGAGCGCTGTGATGGTCTTGCCCGTCCCGGTCGCCATGGCGAGCAGCCCGCGTCCCTCTGCATTGAACCACGCCCGAATTGCAGCGCTCTGGTACGGGCGGAACTCGATTCCGTCGGGTACCTCGGGGAGGTTCAGCACAGAAGCATCATCCATCCTTTGCGCGCGGTTTGCCATCTTTTGAGAACCCTTTGAAGTTCGGGGCCGAGGCCTGCGGGGCAAGTATGTCTTCACCAGCCCCTCCTCCAGTGCCTTAGGAAAGGGTTCGACCCTCAGCGCGCGCAGTCCCGCGGGATCGAACAGGTCGTCGACGGCCGCCTTAGCATCAGCCGCGTGAGGGGCCTCGGCCTCCACCCAAGAACGGTGCACAGGGAAGGACTCAATGTTTGATCCCAGCCCCGAAAATGTCTCGTTCGGAGAACCCTCGAAGGTGAGATAGTTGCCTTCCTCATCCTCGATCACTCCGATTTTCTCGTGGTAGAGACATTCGGTTCCGTCGGCACGGCCTGCGATGAGCCAGAACTCCATGAGCTCATGTTCGATCATCCAGGTTATTGCTCTCAACGCGTCTTCAAATTCGGGCCGGTGGTGGGTGCATTCCTGTTCAATGGTGCGTCTTTGGTATCCGAGGTCCATATGGCGCAGGTCGATCTCAGGCAGATTTGGGGAAGCGACTACTCGGATCGGAGCACTGGACTCATCGGCCCTGTCCAAGAATGCGTCCAATGCCGGAGCAAGCCGAGCAAGGGCTCCAGCTGTGAAATAGCCGACTGCCCGGTCGTACCTGATGGCTCGGCTTAGCGCTGGGACGAAGAAGTCTCGGATCAGATCGTCGGCATCGCTGCTGTAGCGTCGCTTGAAACTCGAGTAATCGGTCAGCCTGGCCGGTCGGGTTAGAGGTCTCAGCCGTACGGTGGTCACAGATCTTCCATCATTGCCGCTATATCCGGAGCAATCGGTCGGGCCGCGGGACGGGCGGCTTGTATGTCGTCCTCACCGACGTAGACGTGTACCCCCGTGGGAGTGGGGCAAAGGAGAAGGCTGGCTCCAGGGCCAATTGCTTGGTCCTCCAGCCATGTCCGAAGGCGCCCGATATCTACCTTTCCGTTGAGGTTTGTGATCCTCCATATCACGCTAGCTTCGTGCTTTGAGGACCCATTGACTCGGACAACCAGGCTATCTTGCGGTCGCACTCCGTTTGCCCAGGCAATATGCGGGTTGATTCCGAAGGAGTAGCCTCGCATATGGTCTTCAGTAACAGTGTGTCGTTCCCCCCACCCCTGAGTTATTTGGACAGCGCCTTTCACCGTCGAGGGGGACATCGGGTGAAAATTAAATGTATCTGCAAACCTAACTGAGTCGCCGATAACATTGAATATAGGAAGTCCAAGATTCATGTTGATAGAAGTAATACTATTGCCAAAATCTCTTGTGAATTCGTCGATTATCGCCGATTTATTCGCGACACCACCTCCGCGTTCTATCCGCTGGATGATCTCGGTGATGATGCCCTCATATTCCTCATATTCCCACTCTCGAAGTGCTAGACGGAATTGCGTGTCAACACGAACCAATTCTGGCTTGTGTTGGTTCTTTAGACTAGTGACAGATCCGTGACCAATGGCTTCGATAAGTTCTTCAGGAGTCATTGGTCGGCAGGTAAGTCTGAGGACTCGTTCGGCCTTCCGCTGGATCGCGCCGTCCCATCGAATCAACCATCCCTGACCGATATCCCTCCAGCCGCCCGAATCCAGCAAGAGACTCATCACAACTTCGGGTCGCACGTGCAAGTCAAGACCAAAGATCACATCTTCTGCTCTGACCAACCACTCACCCCCGATGAAATCGGCGAGAGCGTCCTCGAGTTCCATGAGTGCATTCCGTCCGTTCAAAATCCAGTCCTTGTGGTGGACGTAACCTGCAGCCCATCTGAGTATCTCAAACTGGTGATGATCAAGCCTTTGCTTCCACCATGTGACCCTTTCGTTATTGATTGGCAAGGCCGTGCCGAACTCTGATCTAAGCCGCTCAACGGCCCAGCGGATAGTTCGGTATCGCTCGTTCTCCAATGAATCAAGAACTAACTTCGTGTCTCGGGCGACTTTGCGTCGTATCGCTTCGGCTGTGCGCTGTCGAGACTCACCCAATTCCCGGAACGAAGGCTGCTTTAGGCTTAACTCGCGAGCCATTAGCAGTTCGGGGTTCCGAGCGTGAGAGAATAACTCATCAAGAAGTTTTCCGAGTGGGGCTACCGGATGACCCGACAGCTCTTCCAGTGTGACCTTGAACAGCGCATCAATCTCGGTTCTAACGGCTTCTGGAACCAAAGTTTGGTCAACAGCCGCGGCCAGTAGGTCGCCTAAGGTCGGGCTATCGAAATTGATTGTCGTCCATTCAGAACTGGCCCGCATATCAAAATAGGTAGGTGCGCTGCGATTTGGCTCGCCCTTGGCGAATTCGCCGCTTGTCTCACTACCGCTATGTGCCGACATAGGACGGTTGCATGCGGATAGTGCTTGGTGAAGGCGGCGAACCGACAAGGCGCCAATGTTGGGGAACATGAGAATCCCCTCGTCGCTCAGCTCGCTCAATTCGCCCCATGTCCGAATATTCTGACGGAGTAAAGCATTTTGCAAGCGAGCATCAAAGAGCGACAGATCAAACTCTTCGAATTGTGCATAGGACATCCAGGGATGCATCTGTCCGAGGGTTGCGCCGGGAATCGGAGCGCGCGTTGCCCTTTCCGAAGGAGGGACACCTCGACTCAAGGTTCGGCGGAGCCTCTGGATGGTTGTTTCGCCGACATTGGTTACGGCGCGCAGGGTATCGTCGGTCAATGATGCAACGTCGCCCCAGGTTAAGCAATTGAGACTGACCAAAGCCGTGCGCGCACGACTGTCGAACCAGCTAAGTTGCAAGGGTTCGTCACAGTGGTGAACTAACCAACGGAAGCTTTCGCCGAGTGTGCGCTCGGTCGTTGTACTAGGCCCATCGATCTCCCAGCGGTTCGCTCCCACGCCTACTTCTCCGGAAACAACTTGACGGACTGTGCTGGCGTTTAGGTCGTTCGCCACACGACTCGCCGTAGTGCCCGATGAAGCACACGCCACGAGATCTTCATGCGCGCGGTCTGTCTGCTCAGCCACAGTCTAGTAGCATAGCAAGGTAGTGGAGGTATCTAATTTGGTCGCCTCGGCAACGTTGATGCTGGCGAGGCCACCCCCGCCTCGAGCAGTTCTTGCGTTCGAGGCGTCAGCTGTTGGATCGCGATACGGCCGGTTTCTTAGTCAGCCAGGCTGTGGACGGGGGTCCGGTAGGTGTTGGTGACGGTCAACTCTTCGGCGGTCAACTCGAGGCTGACCACGAGTTCGTTGGCGACGCCGGGCACGATGGCGCGCACCCTGCCGATGAGCGAGCAGCCGTCTGCAGGAACAGTCCCGTCCCAGCGCTGCTCTGAGACGATCGCAGAGCCGCCGCCGGCGATGTTGGCCCGAACCGTCGCCTGCACCTGTGCGGCGTCGATGGGGGTGCGCTCATCAGACACGACATGCACCGCGATGTCGATCTCCTCGCCCGGTGACAGCAGCGGGCGCAGCGGATCGGCCACCACGATCACAGGCCGACAGGCGTCGAGCAGGGCCTGCCAGCCGGGTTTGGCTCTTCGCTGGCGGTCGAGCACCCCGAAACCGCCGGCGTCTGAGGCGTCGGCCAGATAGAACAGCGAGAAACCACCGGTCGGGTTGTATTTGAGTCGTCGCAGCAACTCGATCGAGGTCTTGATCACCTCCGCTTGGGCGACGCCTGTGAGCCTTGCCCAGTCCTCAGCGTCACGGGAGCGTTCGGGCGCGACGAGGTGCAACAGTGATTCGCTGGGAGCACCGACGGAAGCGCCGATCTCGGCCCAGTCAAGCGTCGGCCAGCCGGAGCCCGAGGCCCGGCCAGAATCAGGCTGCGCATTGACGGGGCCGGCAGTGGCTTGGCCGACGGCGTCCGAAGCGACAGCGTCAGCGGCGGCGGGCGCGGGATCGAGATGCGGGTTCTGCAACTCAACGGTGGCGGCGCCGAAAGCCGTCACGAACCTGGCCATCCGCGGGATCCGGGCCGCCGCGGCGGCGAGATCCGCGGCTCTGCCATGATGCCAGCCGAACCAGAGATGACTGGTTGTGCCGTCGAAGTCGGGAAATGTCGGCGGCACTGCGGTGTGCGCCACCACCGGACGGGAACCATCGGTGCGGTTCAACACCCTGCGCACCGAGCGGTCCAGGACGGTGCGGTTCCATGAGGGGGTCTGCTGGCCGATCAGCGGCGGTGTCGGCGCGGGCGTCTCCGGCTTCTTGAAGGGCTCGTCGTGCGCGCACCAGACCGCGACCGACGGGTGATGACCCAGCAGGTCCACCGCCTCTCGGGCCTGGCGTGTCGCCTGGGGGCGGACGCCTCGCGCCATCTGTCCTCTGAGCAGAAAGTCCTGCCAGATCAGCATGCCGATCTCGTCGGCTGTCTCGTACACCTCGGGTCGGGCGATGTGGCTGATCACCCGGATCATGTCGAGGCCTGCGCGTTTGGCTGCGAGCACGTCGTCGGCCACCGCCGCGGCGTCGGCGTCGCCGGGTCGTGCCGAGGTGGGGAGCATGCCGATGCCCTTGGCGAAGAGGCGTTCGCCGTTGACGTGCAGAGTCCAGTTGCGCATGCGCACCGAGCGGAACCCGATGCGGGTCGTGAACGAGTCGGAGATCTCGCCGTCGACCACAACCTCGCAGACCAAGTCGTGCAGCGGCTGCTCGCCCAGCGAGTGCGGCCACCATAGTTCGGGTTCGGGCACGTCGGCAGTCCACTCGACCCGGTTCTCGCCCGCTGCTGCGGGATGCTCCAGTTCGTGCTCGTGGCCGCAGACTCTGGTTCGCAATACCACTGGCTGAGCGTCGGGAGTGTCGAACACGCAGCGCAGGGCGATTCTGGCGTTCGTCGCGTCGGCTGTTTGACACACCGTGCGCCAGAACAGGATTGCTGTGTTCCCGGTTTCACGGATCCGCACGGGCCGCCAAATGCCTCCGGGGTTCTGGTTGGCGGTCCCGGAGAGTTCCGGGTCGGTGAGGGCGCCGAGCAGGGATGTGCGTGGAGCGGCGCCGGAGAATGGAGCACAGGTCACGTCCACGGCGAGCAGGTGGTCGGCGCGGTCCTCGAGGTGCTCGGTGATGTCGAAACCGTGGGATATGAAGTAGCCGTCGGTGGTGCCGACGTAGCGGCCGTTGAGCCAGACGTCCCCCTGTTGGCAGACTCCGTCGAGCCACAGCCGGCAGCGCCGACCGTCGCCGGGTGCCTCGAGCGTGAAGCGGGTTCGATGCAGCACAGCGTGGGTCTCGGCGAATTCCGGGTGACTGGTCCAGTGGCCGGGGACTTTGATCTCAGGCCACGCACGGTCGTCGAGTTCGGGTTGGTGGAACGTGCGGCGCATTTCGTCGCTGGCGGTGGTTGCACGCCATGGGCCGGTCAGTTCCATCTGATCGAGCGTACCGTTGCGTCTGTGAAGGCTCAGCCCGCACGAATGTTTGTCTGGGTTGTCGCCCGTGCAGTGCTTCAAGCGGATGAGCTTCGACCGGCGAAGACAGCCTGCACGAATGTTTGTCTGGGTTGTCGCCCGTGTAGTGTCCCCGACATGTCGAGACCAGAGACCCTCGGGGCGCTTCGTGAGAGCGGGTGGGAGTCGATCCCCGTCCGTCAGGAACTACGCAACAACACCATCAGGCGCATACGCAGCGGCGACCCGCTGTTCAGCGAGGTGATCGGCTATGACAACACGGTCAACCCGCAGCTTGCGAATGCCTTGATCGCCGGTCACGACATCATCTTTCTGGGAGAGCGGGGGCAGGCCAAGACCCGCATGATCCGCGGCCTCGGCAACCTGCTCGACGAGTGGATGCCGATTGTGGCGGAGTCGGAGATCAACGATGATCCCTACAATCCGATCTCGCGCCATGCCCGTGATCTGCTCGCCGAGCACGGCGACGACACACCCGTTTCGTGGGTCCACCGCTCCGAGCGCCTTGGTGAGAAGCTGGCCACCCCTGACACGTCGATCGCTGATCTCATCGGCGAGGTGGATCCGATCCGGGTGGCCGAGGGCCGCTATCTCTCCGACGAGCTCACGATCCACTACGGCCTGGTGCCGCGCACCAACCGCGGCATCTTCGCGATGAACGAACTGCCCGACCTCGCCGAGCGCATTCAGGTTGGCCTGCTCAACGTGCTGGAGGAGCGGGACGTGCAGATCCGCGGCCACAAGGTCAGGCTTCCGCTTGACGTGGTGCTCGTCGCGTCGGCGAATCCGGAGGACTACACCAACCGGGGTCGGATCATCACCCCGCTGAAGGATCGGTTCGGTTCGCAGATCCGCACCCACTACCCCCTCGATGTCGACACTGAGATGGCGATCGTCGAACAGGAGGCCGATGTCGGGTTCGCCACCGACGAGATCGAGGTCTCGATCCCGTCGTTCATGAGCGAGATCGTGGCGACCCTGACCCACGCGGCCCGGGCAAGCCAGCACATCTCGCAGCGTTCGGGTGTGTCGGTGCGGCTGTCGATCGCCAACGAGGAGATCATGGTCGCCAACGCGGTGCGGCGCACCCTGCGCGCGGGCGGTACCCATGTCGTGCCTCGCATCGTCGATCTTGAAGCGCTCCCTGCTTCGACTTCGGGGAAGGTCGAGATGGAGACTCTAGACGAGGGGCGCGACGGCGAGATTCTTCACAATCTGGTGCGCGCTGCGGTGCTGGCGGTGTTCAAGGAGCGGGTGCCGCCGGACACGCATCTTGGCGTGGTCGAGGCGTTCGAGGGAGATCTCGTGGTCGACACCGGCGAGGATGTCACCGACGAGGCGTACGCGGCGATGCTGGAGCAGATTCCGGCTCTTGTTCCCCCGGTGCAGGCGCTGTTGTCCGACGAGGATCAGGCCGAATCTCCGGCGCTGTTTGCGAGTGCGACTGAGCTGATCCTTGAGGGACTCCATCTGCTGAAGCGTCTCAACAAGGACGGCGGGGGCGCCAGATCCCAGTTCCGCAGCCGCGGCTAGTGAAAGCGCTTACCTTGTTGCGCTCGTTCTTTGTTCGAGTGCACACTGCTCGTGGATCCTGGAGCCGTTGTAGCGTTGGGGCATGAGCAAGGTTGTGGTGGGAGACGGGGTGCCTGCGGGGTTGAACCTGCGACAAGACGGAATCTTGGCGTGCTGGTGGGGGGAGGGTCACGACGACTACTCGGCATATCACGACCAGGAGTGGGGTGTACCGGTCACAGACGACGTGCGACTGTACGAGAAGATGTGCCTCGAAGGATTCCAGTCGGGTCTCTCCTGGTTGACGATTCTCCGCAAGCGGGAGAACTTCCGGGCCGCTTTCTGTGGCTTCGACTTCGAGCAGGTGGCCCGCTTCGGTGCGTCCGATGTGGATCGACTGCTCGGCGATGCAGGCATCGTCCGCCATCGGGGAAAGATCGAAGCGACGATCAACAACGCCCGCGCGGCGATCGACACTGTGAATCGACATGGCAGCCTGGCCGCGTTCTTCTGGAGTTTCGAGCCGGAGCCTGCGGCGCGGCCCGCACGCATCGACCACGAGGCAGTGATGTCGATGGCGACCACCGCTGAGTCAACCGCGATGAGCAAGGCGCTCAAGAAGCTCGGCTGGCGCTTCGTCGGCGCCACCACCTGCTATGCCCTGATGCAAGCGGCCGGCATTGTGAACGATCATCTTGAGGGTTGCCACCGCCGCCCCGCCATCGAGTCCCTGCGCCTAGAAGCGCGGAAATGAGTGGATCCGCGGCTGGCAACCGAGTGGTCCGAACCGCCTACACTACCGGCGATGCGTTCACCTAGATGGTCGTGGCCTGTGGTCAATGCCACCACGTTCGGTGCCAGTGGCGACTTGGCGAAGGTCTTCCGAAACGAAGAGGTGAAGGCGCCCGGGTTCTTCTCCGCGGATGCGATCCCTCCCGACGCTGCACTGCTGGCCCGCGAAGCGATACAGAATGCCTGGGACGCGGCGATGGAACGTCGAAGGTCGCAAGCGCCTGAAGAGCGGCTGCCTTTTGAGATCCGCTTCCGCTTCTTCGATGTCGACGGTGATGAAGCCGACGCGCTAATCGATCGCCTCGGCTTGGGCGAACTCGAAGAGCGGGCAGCGAAGGTTGACAACAGACGACAGCTCGGCTTGGCCGAGCGGGACCCTTTCTCCGGCCTCGGTCAAGGCGAGGACCTGCGGCTGTTGGAGGTCTACGAAACCACCGGGGGAGGCATGGGAGGTGGTTGGGGTACCAGCAGTCGAAATTCTGGCTGGCGATGTGCAGCACCGGATTCACCCCGGCCTCCGATGGGCGGGGTGGTTCCTTCGGCTACGGCAAGGCCGGCCTGATCCGTGCGTCCGCCATCCGAACCGTGATCGCCTACTCGTGCTTCGGCGGTTTGGCCGAAGACAATTTCGTGACGCGCCGTCTTCTCGGCATGACCTACGGGGGACCTCACGAAGTTGATGGTAAGCACCATGAGGGCTGGGCGCACTACGGTTCCGAACGCGGTAGCCGGGACGAGGTCGTTCTCGCGGAGGACGGCGAGGCTGACGAACTAGCGGCCGGTCTAGGGTTGGAACTGCGCTCCGCGGAGTACCCGGAATGCCACCAAGACGGAACCAGCTATGGGGCGGTTTACGGACGTATGCACGGCGATCGACCCGCGCCCACGATCACGACCGGCTTCATGACCCCGGGGCGAGGTCGCTTCGTGCATCCCACGGAGCGCCGAACGCTCACTGCGGCTGAAGCAGCTCGACTGCAGGGCTTTCCAGACAGCTACTTTTTTCGACCCAGTCCCGACACTACGCCTACGAGGGCCCAGCTTGCGAAATGGATAGGAGACGCAGTCGCTGCGCCGTTGGGCTACGCAGCGGCGCTGTCTGCGCTGGTGCCGGCCCTCGCAGCTACAGCATCATGATGTTGTTACTACTGCATAGTGATGCTAGCCTGGGGCCATGCGTACCACCGTGACCTTGGCTGATGATGTGGCCGCCGCTGTCGACGAGGTCCGCAGAACTGCGAACGTCGGCGTCAGCGAAGCTGTCAACCGGCTCGTGCGAAAGGGCCTCGCCGAGCGTGCGACTACTCCTCAATACGAACACCTGAGCTTCGATGTCGGGATGAAGATCGATGTCAGCAACATCGGTGAGGTCCTCGCGCTGCTTGACGAGCTCGACTGACCCGTGCTGCTTGACGCGAATCTCCTGTTGTACGCCGTGGACAGGTCTTCGGCCCACAACACACGGGCCGAGGAGTGGCTGGTCGGAGTGCTGAGAGGGAACAGCCGGGTCGGTCTGCCGTGGCAGACGCTCGGCGCGTTCGTCCGCATTGTCACGAATCCCCGCATCAACGCGCACCCGTTGAATCCCGACCAAGCGTGGGCCTGCGTTCAGGCGTGGGTCGGCGCGGAGGTGTGTTGGATTCCTCCAGCGACTCAGAGGACAGTGACGATCTTCGGAGGCCTGATCGTCCGACACGGGGTGACTGCCAACCTGGTCCCCGATGCGATGCTGGCCGCGCTCGCCATCGAGCACGGCTTGACGATCATGAGCGCCGACACCGACTTCGGACGGTTCGGCGAAGTCCGCTGGGAGAACCCGTTGTAGTGCGACCACGATCTCCCCGATACGGCGGTCGTCTGCGTAGAGATGCAAAGAGGTGTCCGTGCGGCCTTGGACTGTGACGTCGGGGTCGTTGGTGGCATAAGTAATGCTGTGCCTATTGTGCTATACGAACCATGAGAACGATGATCCTGCTTCCCGACCACCACCATGCCGAAGCCAAGCGCAAGGCGACTTCTCAGGGCATCTCTTTATCGGAGTACATCCGTGGACTGGTGGCTCGTGACCTACAGCAAGGCGAACCCAAAAAAGACCCGTCGGTGATCTTCGGACTCTTCGACAGTGAAGGTTCGAGGATAGCCGACGGGAAGCAGGCCATGATCAGTGAGGCGATCGACAAGCAATTCGCGGCCAAGGGACTCTAAACTGTGCCGCCAGCGTTTGTGGACACCAGCATTTGGTATGCAGCAGCCGCCGACGGTGATGCCCACAGCGAGTCGGCGCGCTCGCTGCTCACAGAATATTCTGGCGCGCTGATCACCAGCAACTTGGTGCTAGCAGAGCTGTGGAACCTCGTAAACGCGCGCACCAGCCACCACACCGCCAATAGCGTCGTTGCGGCAGTCGCCAGCGTTGCCCGAGTTGAATGTGCCACCAGTGCCGATCTTGAGGCCGCTGCCGCAGTCCTAATTGACTTTGGCGACCAGGAGTTCAGCCTTACCGACCGCATCAGTTGGGCCCTCATGGAACGCCTGGCCATCACGGACGCCCTCGCCTTGGATATCGACTTTCGAATATACCGCTACGGCCCCCAATGGCGCCAAGCTTTCGCAGTCCGTCCGTAAGAGCGCGCGCAAATAGGTGGTTAGCTGGTGTTGTATCGGTTTCGCCAGTCGATGAGTTTGACGGTGATGATCACTGCGATGGCG
>JAPPMP010000015.1:28277-125207 GCA_028819005.1 Acidimicrobiaceae bacterium | reverse complement strand
CACCAAACCGCGGACCCTCAGACCACGCCGGACACACAAAATTTCTGACAGACCCTTTCTCGGGCTGATGCGTGTCAGCTACCCGGGAAGGATCAACGCTTGTAGGAAGTCAGCGAGGCGGACGGAGGCCGCGAGGAAGCCTCTTTGAATGGACGACGGCAAGTTCGTTGTTAGCGCGGGTCAGGCTGGTGTACAAGACGCCCTGCCGTCCGACGTTCTCAGGGAAGTCCGCGGGTTCTACGACGACCACAGCATCGAACTCGAGACCCCGCGCCTCGTCCGGGTGGAGTATGACGACAGTTGTTCCGCTGCTAGTCCAACTGTGTCGCCAGTTGCCGCGTTCCCAGCCGCGGTCGCGGAATACCATTGAAGGTGATCTCGGTTCGGTGGTGATAATCGCCACCATTCCCGGATTTCGTCTGGTGAGATCGATCGCCGCTTCGACGGTCCGAACAGTGCGTTCACGGCTCGACACCTTCGTTGCCGTAGGTGGTGGCCCGTCTCGAAGTGCATGCTCCCCCCGTTCGCCACGAGGCAGCAATTGGTTCGCGAATCGGAGGATTTGCCGCGTCGACCGGTAGCCCGGCTGGAATTTGTGAACGTGGCAGTGCCCATCTTCATTGGTTATGTCAAGGTCTTCGGCGAGTTCCTCCCAAGTTGCCGCAGTCCAGTCGGATCGCCGTTGATTCATATCGCCGAACAGAGAGAGCGATCCCCCGCTCTCTAGCAGCGAAGTCGTCAGAATGCGCCACTCCAGGGGGCGAACATCCTGTGCTTCGTCGACAATCAGGTGCCCGACCCGATTACCGATCTCGCTGGAATCGAGCGCCAGAGCGACCGTGGCCAGCATGGGCAGGTAGCGAGTCTTGCCCGATAGTGCGTTCCACCTCGGCAAACCCCGAAGCCAAGTCAGGAGTTCTGCGTCACTGATCTCTGAACTATCGGCGCGCTGCATGGCCTCTACGACACGACGGACCCTCTGATCCATAGGGGCCGAAACAGGGCGATCTGGCATCCTCCTAACGAAGCTGTCGATTACTCTGCCGAGTTCCCAAGACGATTCGACCCGACCGATGTCACCTGGCTTCGAATTCAACGATATTCCAGAGACCTTTCTCAGCAGGGCTGGCAGGCTAAGGACTTGGATCTCGGCTCCCGGCTCCTTCAGTTCCGAGATGAGGGGCGCCACATGATCGACGTAATGGTCGGACGGTCCCACGATCGCGACGCGGGCAACTCGTTCTGCCCCGCGCTCCTCGCTTGTGAGGTAGACGGCTCTGTGTGCAGCGACTACGGTCTTTCCCGTACCAGGCTGCCCCTGTACCACGAGTCCGCGGTCACTAGCGGCGGCTACCAGCTGGTACTGATCTGGCTGCATTGTTGGCAACACGGCACCCATGCGGCCTCGCTTCGGCAACTTCATGACCTTGACGACAGCTTCGACAGCGCGAAGCCCCCTACGACGAGCGTTGACCTCACCCATAGATTCGGTTTTCTCCGAATCGGTCGTACTTATGCTCGGTTCTTCCTCGGGTTCGGTGCTCTTGGGTGTGGAGCGATGTTTCTCCGACTGAACTGGTTGAACCGGATGCTGTCGGCGAGTCGGCGCAGCTGGAACTGCGAGACTGCGCTCCATGCCTTCGAATGGGTTGTTGACGCCAGTCTCGATCTCATCGGCGTAGTCGACTAGGTCGGCGCCGCGAAGCACGAACGTCCGTCGTCCTGTCACGGATTGAGCGATCTCATGCCTTGATGATCGGCCTTCGAAAAAGAGACTCGCGATTGGCGCAGCCCAGTTGACCGCTTCAAACCCATCTTCCTTCACATACCACCCAGCGATGTAGAACGTTTCGTCCATCATGTCCGAGTAGGGGTGGCTCTCCTTGAGCGCTACCCGGCCAATGACACCGGTTATTGCTCCGCGGTCGATGCCAAGTCGCAAGGGTGATGAGTTTGTCCAGCGCTGACTCTGGACGACAGCAATCTGTCTGACGCGTTGGGACTGGTTTTGGATCAAGCGCTCGATCTCATTCAGGTACTGCTCATTGACGGCGCGCTCGGCGTCCAAGATGGTTCGGTGGTTTATTGAATCGGTCATGCGGCTTCCACCTCTACGACGCAGACAGCGATCGTCTCGAGGTCCATCTGACCATGAAGGCTATTCTCGAGTTGTTCCTCGGCTTCGCGCAGCAGACGTTCCTGATTTGCCAGCTGGGCCTGTTGGAGGTGGATCACCCCCGTGCTTCCTCGTTCTATCAGGGTCTCGATGCGGCGTTCGATTTGGGCAACCTTGCGAGCGTGGGATTCCCTCAAACTGATACGCCGAGACTCAACGAGCGCAGCGTTCATCTCTTGGCGACGATTGGATTCCTCCTCGTAACGGCGCCGCAGCGAACGCTCGGCTTCTCTGAGACATGCGTTGAGGTTCGCTGCGACGTGTGCTTCGCGCTGTTCAAACTGAGACTCTGCGAGCGCAGCTAGAACTGCCGATCCGATACTCTCACTCGTCGGGTTTTCCGTATCGAGGTCAACTGCTGCCGTCCAATACTCCGCTGTCGGCTGGAGTCCATCCCATCTGGCCAATACCACGAGCACGAGGTACGAGCCCGGCATCGCGACGCTGCTCTTCACACCAATGTGACTGAAGCGCGCTTGCGAGGAACCGGGGACACGCAGCGCCGCGCGCACAAGAGGATTAGTGGCTGACAGCAGGAGCTGACCCGTCTTGCGAGCGTGCTCAGGGTCGAGACAGAGCACTACCTCACGTTCGTCGAGCATGGCCTGGGCGAGCCTGTCGATTTCAGTCCGTGACCGCTCGCCCTCAGACTGCACACCCTGGAGGTGCTGCTCCAACCCTGCGGTGCCTCGGAATGTGAGGAAGGTGCCGCTGCGGCCTACATCGCACCGGGCGCCGGGCGCGCACGCCGCCCAATCGCGCAGTAGGTGAACCAGCTCGGGCTGGCCGATATAGCGGCCGGATTCGAGGAGGTCGTCTTCTAGGCCGTCGATTTCTGCTCTGTCGGTCGAAGAAAGGTAGGAAGCTGCGGCTTCGACATCGTCGATCGCTAGGCGCTGCTCTTCGATCGCCGCCAGCGTCTCGTTGCGACGACGTTCACGTTCGGCCTTCGTCAGCGAGAAGTCGAACATTGCGCGACGCAGATCTCCCATCCGCGACTGGAGAATCGGCTCGAGCTCGCCGATGGAGTCCGTGAAGACGCCAATGCGCTGATGCACTCTCTCAATGATGTCGGACTCGATGGTTCCGGGTGTGTGGAAGTTGAGTACGAGGATCTTCTCTTCGATCTGGCCGAATCGGTCAACGCGGCCGATCCGTTGTTCGACTTCCATCGGGTTCCACGGGAGGTCGTAGTTGACGACGACAGAGCAGAACTCAAAGTCGAGACCCTCGCTCGCGACACGGCTTGCAAGGAGTACGTCGAAGTCGTGGTCGCGAAATCTCCTCATAATGTCGTGGCGGGCCTCGCGGCCGACCCCGCCGTGCATGACCGCTATTCGGAAGTTCGCGCTCAGGCGTTCGCCTAGATATGCCAACGCGAGCCTGGAAAATGTGAATACGAGCACCCGTCGGCCGTCGTCGACGACACGCCGAAGCTCTTCGAAGAAGGCGTCGAACTTGGTGTCGACCTCACCCAAGTTGCGTGCGAGCTCAAGCACGTCAGCAGGGGGCCTCGTAATGTCCCAAGAGGAGTCTTCATCGATTCCATCGAGGTCTTCGTCCCCCAGCTCGTCTTGCCAGTTCAATACCCGGTCCCGGGCTGCTGGGAGGCAGGTGCTCGCGAGGCGAAGCGGCATCTGCGTCACGAAACCCACGGGCAGCTCCAACGCTTTTGCGCGATCGATCTGCCACTGTTCGAAGGCGGCGTAGAACTCGGCCTCCGCTTGTGTCCACTCGACGGGGATCGGGATTGCTTCTCTCACCGCCTTTCGATCTTGCACCTCGACTTTGCGGGTGCGCGTGACCACAGCGGAGAGAGCGTGGAGCTTGCCGATCAGCCGCTTGGCCTGGGCGATCTGGGGCGCCGGCAAAGTGTCGCTGTTGAACAGCGTCACCAACTCGCGGTATTCCGGTCGGGCCGACACGGCGGGACCGAAATCCAGCGACTCAATGTCTCGCAACTTCCGAATGCGCTCGGCATTCGTCACTCCGACATCGAAGAGGCTGGCGCTCAGCGCATGGAGGACGGCGTTCGGCTCGAGCTGCTGCTCGAGGACGAAGCGGTTGTCGAACTCGCCGGGCGCGAGGAGCTCTAGCAGGCTGAAGAGATCGTCATTCCCGAGGTTCAGTGGAGTTGCAGACAAGAAGATCAGCGCATCAGCCCAGTCGGAGAGCAGTGCTCCGAGGGCGTGACTCCGGGTTTCTGAATTGCGGAATGCGTGCGCCTCGTCGACTATCACCAAGTCGAATCGCGGGGCCAACTCGGCAAGATCCTCAAGACCGGGCCACACTCGCAGCCGTTCGAGACTGCAGACGCCTGCAAACCGCTTCGGCATCCGGTCCTTGTCGAATCTCTCCAGCATCTCGTCGAGCTGGGACCGGTGGTTAAGGTCTTCGAGCTCGTAGTCGAAGCGCTCACGCATCTCAGCGCGCCACTTCGGGACGAGCATCGAGGGGCAGACGACGAGAACGCGATTGGCTTGGCGTCGGGCATCGAGCTCGGTCCAGACCAATCCGGCCTCGATGGTCTTTCCCAGCCCCACCTCGTCGGCGATCAGGAGTCGGAGCGACCCTGTCTCAAGAAGTCTGATAATCGGGCGGAACTGATACGCGCGGAAAATCGTCTTGGTAGCGCGAAAGGAATAGACCGTGTCTGTGAGTTGCGCTCCGAGCTTTGCCCGCGTCAGCGTGGCTGCAAAGCGGTCAGCGTGGGCCGGCGGTCGGGAAATCCACTCGTAGGGATCGTCGTCGATCTCGGGAGGCTGGAGATCGCGTTCAGCGACTTTAGTGGTGCGTCCGTCGACGCGAACGTCGTACCACCATTGGCCACGGTCGTATTCGCGTCTGCGCACCACCGCTTCCTGACCGGAACCGCGCATAACTGCGGGCGTGTGGACACCAAAGAGCGGCGGAGAGATATCGTCTGCGTCATCCCACCAGGCATCCAACCAGTCGTAGGCATGCAGGAGCGCATGCGACTCCACAGACCAGCCGATCTGAGCGGGTGTGGCCGGGGCGCGACCCTCGACAACTACCATCACCTCGACTTGGTTGCCGTCGTCGAATACGTAGATGCCAATCGGAAGTTGGGCTTCATCGGTATCGCGTCGGCGCGCTGTGGTCGCGATGGAAACCGAGTCAGGGACACGCTCGCCCACAACCAGCAACCGACTCGGCCGCGCCGCACCGACCTCGCGGTCCGCGTCCCCCACCACCGGGTGGTATCGCAAGTAGCCCATCATCGATTCACTTCGTTCTCGTGCCGTGGCCGCGCTTAAGAGGGGCGTGCGGCTCGGTGGAGTGTAACGCGAGCAATATTGACCGTGAAATTGAAGGGTTTCGGATGATCAGGACGGCAAGATTCCCCCACTTACTCTCGACCCGCTCGCGTTCTGATTCCGCATCTGAGGGTGAAGCGTGGCCGTCCACTGTCCACATTGCCGGAGGACCCATAGGCTGAAGGCGTGAGCGGATCAGAGGAACCACGGCTCGAGCGGCTGCGCTCGCTGGTTGATCCGGCAACGACCGCGGTCGTCACGGTGGAACTCCAACAGGGCGTGGTCGGTCCCGATGCGCTGCTTCCGGAGTTGGTGCAACGAGTGGCGGAAGCCGGAACGGTTGAGGCTGCTGCGGTAGTGTGCCGAGCGGCCCGCGCGGTCGGCGCCCGCGTCGTGCACTGCACTGCCGAGCATCGCGCAGACGGGGCTGGAGCCACTGAGAACGCCAAGGTCATGGCTCTCATCGGCAAGTTCCGCCGTGAACAGGGCCTGCCCACCGAGATCGGCACTCCCGGTGCCGCCCTTGTTGCCGAACTCGGCCCCGAACCGGTCGACATCATTATTCCCCGCATGCACGGGATGACACCGTTCATGTCCACCTCGCTGGACCAGATGCTGCGCAATATCGGCACTAGAACGGTCGTGGTCACGGGCGTCTCGCTGAATATTGGAATCCTCGGGTTGTGCTTGAACGCGCTCGACCTCGGTTATCAAGTGGTCCTCGTGCGAGACGCCGTTGCCGGGGTGCCGGCCGAATACGCCGACGCTGTGATTGACCACACGCTTTCGCTGATCGCTGCCATCACCACATCCGCCGAGCTCTGCTCGCTGTGGGACACGGTCCAACAGGAGAACCGATCATGAACGAATTCAAATACGTCGACTACGAAGTAGCCGATGCGGTGGCGACCATCACATTGGCCCGTCCCGAGAAGGCCAACGCGCAGAACGAGCGGATGCTCGACGAGGTCGACCATCGTTTCCGCACAGCCGAACACGACGATGAAGTCAAGGTCATCGTCCTGCGAGGTGAAGGCAGGCATTTTTCCGCCGGACATGATCTGGGAGGTTCGAGCGATCCCGACGCGGTGAACCTCGGGGAAGAAGACGGCAGCTGGCAGCTGCACAAGATCTACCGTTGGGAGGCTCGCAAGTATCTGGGCTACTCCTGGAATTGGCGCAATATTCCAAAACCGACCGTCGGAGCGATCCAGGGCAAAGCGATCGCCGGGGCCTTCAACCTGATCTTCCCCCTCGACCTGCTCGTGGTCGCCGACGATGTCGAGTTCTCAGACCCGGTCGTGTTGATGGCGATCGGGGGAGTGGAATACCACGGCCACACCTGGGAGTTCGGCGCGCGGCGAGCCAAGGACATCCTCTTCACTCAACGAACCATGGGCGCGCAAGAAGCTCTCCAGATCGGATTGGCCCGCGAGGTGGCGCCGCGTGAACAGCTCTGGGAGCGCACACACGAACTCGCGGCGCAGATCGCCAAGAACAATGCCTTCGGCCTGGCCCAGGCGAAACGGGCTGTGAACCAGACGCTCGACACGCAGGGATACTACGCGGCGCTGCAGTCGGTGTTCGACGTGCACAGCACCGGGCACGGCAACGCAATCAGCGTCGGCGGCTATCCGATTCTCATGCAGCTCGACGAGATGAAGGAGAACATAAGAGCGTGCGCGGATTAAAAAGGTCGTTGCGCTGACACCTGTTGTTCTCCGCTCTTGTTCGCTGCGCTCACGGGCCGCTCGGGCCGCGGCCTCGTTGTTCGGCAACCGTGTTTGGGATCAATCCGCTCGGCCTCTAAACCGCTAGGGCGGCTTCTGTCTGTGCCTATTGCCGAGGTTCCGGCTGAGGATGCTCGGGGGCTCGCAGCAGGATTGTCTCCATGCCGAATTCCGGTGCTGCGAACATCGCGGCCAGACATGAGGTGAGCCCGTTGGCGACATCGTCCGCGTTCATCAGGGCGGTTCGCATTCCTTGGCGTTGCCAGTGCACGAAGGTGGCGCCCACGGTCTCCGGGTCGTAGTCGTCGCCGAATTCGGTCGGCATGGTCGGCCCCAGCAGCACGGCCAGGAATCTTGTGCCGCCGAGCAGCTCCGCCCTCCAGCCTTCAAGTGTTGCTTCAAGGGCGCGTTTGGCTGCCGCGTAAGCGGTCAATGAGTGTCGGGGCTGCAGCGAGGAATCAGACGAGAAAACGGCTACTACGGCATCGCTGGCGAGGTGCGGGAGCGCGGAGGCGATAACCAGGTTGGGACCGATGGCGTTGACTCCGAAGATCTGCTGCCAGTCGTCTTGGGCCAGTTCCGCCATGGGCAGCAACGGCGACATCCCGGAGCTGTAGACGATCCCGTCGATAGTCCCGCCGAGGAGTTCTGCCGCCTCGTTCACGCCGCTGCTGACACTGTCGCTGTCGAGCACGTCGATAGCGACCACATGTCCGGCGCCCGCTTCGTCGACGGCGGCTCGCAGTCTATCGGTTCGGCGTGCAGCGAAGACCACTTCGGCCCCTGCGCGCACCAGAGCGAGCGCGGTGGCGCGCCCACTGCCCGAGGATGCCCCGACGACGAGTATTCGTCGACCGGCGAGGGCATCGAAACTTGTGCGGTCCCGCTCCATCAGGATTCCTGTCCAGCGCACCGATGCTAGGGAGTCCTAGCGGCCAGGTCGGCGGCTTTGCCGATCAGGTCCAACACGATCGGGCCGAACGCTTCGACCTTCGGATTGACTCCCGCGCCGGCAAGGAAGCGGCTGTAGCCCTGCTCGAGGACGATCCCGAGCTTGAAGCGGGCGAGGATGATGTAGTAGTCGACATCCTCGGTCGAACGGCCGCTGATCGTCTCGTAGTGGTCGAGCATCTCGTCACGACTGGGCATCCCCGCCATGCTCAGAGAACTGCTCACGAACTCGCCCTCGATGTCGCTGTCCGCCGTCGGCCACGACATCATCACCCAGCCGAGGTCCAAGAGCGGGTCGCCCACCGTGGTCATCTCCCAGTCGATGATTGCGGCCAGTTCAGCCGGCGCGCCGTGGTTGAACATCGCGTTGGCGAACTGGTAGTCGCCGTGCATGATCCCCGGCGTCCAGCGGCGGGGGCGGTGGTTGCGGAGCCATTCGGCTGCGACGTCGAGCCCGGGGAGTTCGCGGCATTTGATCCGGTCGAGGAATGCCAGCCAGCGGTCGACTTGGCGTTCGTGGAAGTCGTGGGGCCTTCCGAAGCCTTCGAGCCCGCGCGACTGCCAGTCGACTTTGGACAACAACGCCGCGCCTCGGGCGAGCTCGAGTCCCAGACCTCGACGGGCGCTGAGGTCAGTGTCGAAGGGCGGCGCCCATCCGCCGACGTCCATCGGCGACCAACCGTCGACGGCCTCCATGAGATAGAAGGGCATGCCCAACAGCTCGGTGTCGTCGGAACCTGCGATGTACTCCGCATGCGGGACGTCGGCTCCTTTCAGAGCTTTCACGAGGCGATGCTCGCGGCGAATCCCTTCGAGTCGCTCGTCGACGGCGGTGGACGGTGGTCGACGGATGACCATCCTGTGTCCGCCCCGTTCGATCATCGTGAGTTCGTTCTGGGAGCCTCCGGTCAGGTCATGAAGCTCTGGAATCTCACCTGTGCCAGGCACGCCGTTGGCGTCCATCCAGCGAGCCAGAGCCTCAACGTCGATTGAGTTGGTGTGAGCGGCGTTGTCAGTCATCGGTGTCACCTCAACTCGCAGCTTGCAGATCAGCGCCCACGCTAGAGCCCCGGTGTCGTGACAATTGCGGATCGGACATGCCTTTTGCAAACCACAAGCAAGGCGACATCCCTGCGCCGGGTCTCAAGATATCCACGAATGGCTAGCCGTCACTGGGAGTGTCGCTGAGCTGATACGTCCGCCCTTCGACTTCGACTTCGATTCGCAATGTTCCGCCAAGGGCTTCGGTCAGCTTCCGAAGCGTGGACAGTTTCGGGTCGGCTGATCGCTCAAGCTTCGAGATTCCGCCCTGAGTCATCCCGAGTCGCTCCGCGAGCTCTAGCTGATCGACACCGAGTTCTCGACGGAGTTCACCAAGTTGATGAGCGACAATCTCAGCTTCGACGGCTCGCTTGTACTCGCTGATTTCCTTTACCGAATCGGGGTCTTCATAAAGCGGGGCTGCAAGGTCCTTGAATTTGTTCGGCATCAGATCAGTCCGTCTTTCTTCAGTGTTTCGAGGTGAGCGTCGTAGAGATCATCAGCGTCAGGCACTGCAGTCCTATACCAGTCGTTCCACTTGCCTGACTTGTCGCCACCAAGCAGCAGGATTGCATTGCGAAGAGGATCGAACGCAAAGAGGGTACGCGTAGTGCCGGCCCGAAGTTCCTTCATATTGGCGTGACGACTGCTCGCAATCGTATCGACGGCCGGTCTTCCGAGACCAGGGCCGTACTCTTGCAGAAGCTCCACCAAGGCAGCCAGATGTCGTTGTTCCTCGACGCTCATGCTGTTCCACCAAGTCTCGAATCTGTCTGTGTATTCGACTTCCCACACCGACAGATATTACTCCTAGGTCATATTACTTGCAAGTAGTTTGTATACTACACAAGCACATCCGAGCGCTGGTCCGCATGGGAACGTGCTCAGCGCGAAGCGTTGGCAACCCCGTCAGCCTCAATCGGTCAAACCACTCGCTGACAACCTGGGGCACGATCCTAATCCCTGTCTCCTGCTCCCTGACAAGATCGCATATACGGTCGCCGTCGATGAGGTCGACACTGGGTGTCGTCACCTGCGAGGCCCGCAAGGTTGAGGCCGTGTACCGGCCGAGTGTCACCATAATGGCCCTCTCTGCCCCGGCCGCGGCCGCATCACGCTGAAAGAGAGCGACGATGTCTCGACCTATCGCTTTCGAGGGTTCATACCGCTTCACCTGGACTGCGACTGTGGCCGACAGAACGGGGCTGAGTGGCGCGGTTCCAATCCCATCGAGACCAAGATCCTCAGAACCCCCAACGTGCTTCAGATCAAAGTCGAAGGTCCGCAACGGATACAGGACGAAGAGCTCGAACCCGGTTGGGGACATTCGATGCAATCGCGCCAACAAGGCCTGACGCCACTCGTCCGGCTCTTCGGTATCCTCGGATGGTGCGTCAGGTTCTGCGGCGTCGGAGCGCGCGACAGATGCCGTCTGACGGCGCCGAGCGCGAACTGCGCGGTCGAGTTCCTCAAGTCGATCGGCAGCGTCGTGTAACGGCAGCGCCGAAATCTCCCGCCCGAGTTCCGTCATCAGGAAGAGGCCGCGCTTCGGACTCTCCAAGACGCCCCCAAGCTGCAGTACGACCGAGCCCAATCGAGTCGATCAAGATACATGGACTTGTCGCGCTCGGGGTAAGTGAGGGCGAGGAGCTCATCGGGTGGACCTAGTTCCTCAATCACGGACTCGGTTATCTGGCGTGCCTTAGCCGAGCCACCGAGGCGCTTAATCGCCAACAGGGTTGGAAGCATGAGTTCTTGGTACTTCGGCAAATCGTCCGTGGCGGCAACAGCGTCGGTGACAGCACTAGCTATATCGGGCATGAAGGGCACGCTACTACTAGCCAGGTCCCGCACGGAAAACCGCGTGGGGGCTGGGTTTTTGTGTGGAGCGGACGACCGGGTTCGAACCGGCGACCTCAACCTTGGCAAGGTTGCGCTCTACCAACTGAGCTACGTCCGCAATCGGCTGCTTATGTTAGCGCTCCGATGTGGATTCACGAACCGGAAAGCGCACTCCCAGCTACGTCGATGGGAGCGAATTATCGGCGTTGACCGAGATAGAGGCCGGACCGACAATGAGAAGTAGGGTCAGGGGATGGAAGAACTCTGGACGGGGGAGAGCCGAGTCCTCACCGATGCGGTCACCGTGTTGGTCGGGGCGGAGGGGGGCAAGTACCCGTCGGGGAACTCGCTGCTGGTCCGCGGCGCCGGGGAGTCGGTCATAATCGACCCGTCGGTCTCTGTGGTCGCGCAGGGCGGGTTGTCGGTCCGTGTCGACGCGGTGCTCAACAGCCATGGGCATGAGGATCACATCGCCGGCAACAGGATGTTCCCCGATGCTCGAGTGCATGTTCACCATGAGGACCTGTCTGCGTTGCAGAGCCTCGAGGGCATGCTCGAAGTGCAAGGTCCGATTCCTCAGGAGCGGGAGGCTCTCGCTCGCCTGTTCGTCGAAGAGTTCTTCTACAGCCCGCGTCCGGATGCAAGTGGTTTCAGTGACGGCGATGTGTTCGATCTCGGCGGCGTCACAGTCGAGGCTGTGCATCTGCCGGGCCACACCCGAGGACACAGTGGTTTCCGGATCTCCGGCGGCGTGTTCTTTCTGTCTGACATTGATCTCAGCGGGTTCGGGCCGTACTACGGGGACGCCTGGAGCGATCTCGACCAGTTCGAGTCGAGCATCAGACAGGTTCGGGACGAGGAAGCCGATTTCTACGCGACCTTTCACCACAAGGGCGTGATCGACAGCCGCGAAGAGTTCCTCAGACTGCTCGATGCCTTCGAATCGGCGATCCCGCGGCGACATCAGGCGATGCTCGAGTTCTTGTCTGAACCCCGCACGATTGCCGACATGGTGCGTCATCGGTTCATCTATCGCCCGGGTGCTCAGTCTGTATTTGCCGATCGTGTGGAGGCACGCAACGCGGAATTGCACCTTGACCGGATGCGCAAACGCGGCGAGATTGAGGATCTCCCTAACGGCAGGGTCAAGGCAACTACGACCTGACCCTGAAGTTCAACCTTAGGGTTGGGGCACGTAGCGGAGATAGGGAAGACGACGCTCGAAGCCGTCCGGGTATTTCTCCGCGGCGGCTTCATCGGACACGCCCGGAACGATGATCACGTCTTCGCCCTGTCGCCAGTTGGCCGGCGTCGCCACCTGCTCGTTGGCGGTGAGCTGACATGAATCGAGGATGCGCAGAATCTCGTCGAAGTTGCGCCCGGTGGTCATCGGGTATGTGAGGGTGACCTTGATCTTCTTGTCAGGACCGATGATGAACACCGACCGGGCCGTGGCGTTGTCGGCTGCGGTACGACCCTCCGACGTGTCGCCCGCGTCTCCGGGCAACATGTCGTAGAGCTTGACGATCGCCAGTTCCGGGTCGCCGATCAGCGGATAGTTGAGGGCATTCCCGGTGGCCGATTCGATGTCGCCGCTCCAGGCCTGATGGTCGCTTACTCCGTCCACGCTGATACCGATGATCTTGCAGTTGCGGGCCGCGAAGTCGTCCTTGAGTCCTGCGACTGCACCGAGTTCGGTGGTGCAGACCGGTGTGAAGTCCTTGGGATGGGAGAACAGCAGCGCCCAACCTTCGCCGATCCAATCGTGGAAGGAGATGGCTCCCTCGGTGGTGTCGGCTGTGAAGTCAGGCGCTTCGTCGTTGATTCGAAGTGACATGGGTTGACCGCCTCGGTCGGTGGAATTGGCAGGAAAGCTAATCCTAACCTACTAGGTCGGGAATTGAAGGGCTTCTGGGCCCGCAAATGCATATTTTGCCGCACGCGAGCAGATGGCAGCGTTCATTGGACGGCTCATCAGCGTGCTTTAGGCCACTGGCGGCGGACTGACTCTCGCGATCTGGCTTGCTCGATCCGGGCCTATTGCTCGAACCTGGCCCTTATCGCCGGGTTGGTGACGGCTCTGGGCAGATCGTGCCTGTCGATGCCCGCCCGGCTCGGGCCGCCGTCGACGGCGATGGTCTGACCGGTCACATAGCCGGCGAGGTCGCTGAGCAGGAAGAGGGCGACGTCGGCGATGTCGTCTGGCCGCCCTCGGCGTTGCAGGGTGATGGAGCCGGCCATCGGATCGACCTCGTCGGGGTCGCGGCCCGATCGCGGGGTGTTGATCGTTCCAGGCGCGACGCCATTGACCCGGATGCCGTGACGCCCCCATTCCATGGCCATGGTGCGCGTGAGTGAATCCAGGCCGGCTTTGGCTGCGCCGTAAGCCCCCAGGAGGGGCTGACCGCCGCTGGCGATCGAGGAGATGTTGACGAATGCGCCCGGGCGACCGTCGTCGATCAACTTCCGCGCCACATGTTGTGCGCTGACGAACGCGTAGCGCAGGTTGGTGGTGAGCAGGTGGTCGAACGTCTCGATGGGGTAGTCCGACAACCGGTGCCAGTACTGCGGCGTCACCCCGCCGACGACATTCACCAGAAGGTCCGGGACTCCGAGGGCTTCGGCCCCCTTGTCGATGGCTGTTGTCAACGCATCGAAGTCACTCACATCCGCCACTTGAGCCGATGCCTTCACACCCAGGGCGCCAACGCGCACAGCTGTGTCGTCTACATGTTCTCGGACCGCGCTGATCGCGATGACGTCAGCTCCCGCTGCCGCGATTCGCTCGCAAACCGACGTGCCGATACCTCCACCGCCGCCCCCGACAACAGCGGCGGTGCGTCCCAGCAAAGAGATCTCAACTCCCATGTCCCCATAGTCGCACGCCAAGCGGCTGGCGCTAGCATTTTGGGTCTGGCGTCGGTGCCCGAGCGGACCAAGGGAACGGCCTGCAAAGCCGTAAAGCCGCGGGTTCAAATCCCGCCCGGCGCTCGTCAGCTTCGGGAACTGCCCCGCCCGGCAGTTCCCGAAGCTGCGGTCCCACGATCAAGCGAACGTTACGTCGAAGATCGTGGTGTGAGCATCCACTTGTTGCCGCGGGTGCGGGGTTCGGCATGGGTGGGTGCAACGATGCCGTCGGCTCGGAGGCGGCGAAGCCAGTTCAGGACCGTTTGTTTCGACGTGCCGAGCGCTGCTGCCAGATCAACGCTGCTGCGCGGGCCAGCCTCGAGCAGGCGGATCAGTTCATCTGGGGTCCGCTCGTAGAGCGGTTGTCGAGTTTGGTGACTCGCGCTGATTGTCGAAACAGGAGCGTTCAGATCGATGTCGGAACCGGAAGCCAAATGAGGGGAACCGAAACGGACGCCTACGGTGAATGGCTTAGGGGCAAGGTGAACAATATCGTCGTGAACAGTGACGACCAGATCGCGTACTCGATCATCCAGAACGGGGGGTCCCATCCCCATCCGCTTGAGCGCTTGAACCGCTGCACGCAACCCCGAACCCCGGTTTTCGCACACGGGTCTGCCCGTTCCTGGAATGACCACATCCCCGAGCAGTCGTGCGAGCTGAGCGTTCCGGGTGCTGCTGATGTCCGTATCGATGATTTGCGCGATATCAGTGTGCCCTGCGTGGATGCCGTGCAAACCGCCGGGGCTTGCAACCTCGAATCGATCGGGATAAAGAGAAATGCGCACCTGAGTGCCGTGAGCGGTCGGGTGGTAGTCGCGGTGCATGAGTGCATTGGCGACGATTTCGCGGATGGCCTCTGCCGGGTAGTCCCAAATGTCTTGGCGACCAGCGCCTTCCACGACGGAACGTCGGCGCATGTTGCGCTGCATCGCCGAGACAGCCTGCGCCACGATCGTCGGTATCGGCCCGTCGAGCGGCTGATTGTCGATGAAGCGCGTTCCATCGGCCAGAGGCGACCCGTCCATCGTCGGCAGCACTACGAATGAGGCAGCCAATTGGGGCACGAACTGTTGCGGATGATGATTGCGACGCTTCGATATCAACCATGATTCACTACTGCAACGTCTCCCATGCCCTGACGCAGGGTCTGTCAGCGGGCTGTGGTTCGGTGAGCACGCTGAGCATGTGCAGCACGTCATTATCGTTGGCTATCGAACACTTGTACGCACAGTCGAGTAAGGTGAGGGTGCGACGAATCACTGATCGACAACTCGCTTGGGACGGGCCCGGTGAACGAACCAACTGATCTCTACAGCCTCCACAGAGGGGATGTTCTCGACGCCTACGGCGAATGGCCGCAACCCGATTGCCTGATCGTGGACGGACCCTACGGCGTCGGCGGATTCTTCGGTGATCCCCGAACACCCGAGAGCCTTGCCGACTGGTACCGCCCCCACGTTGAAGCTTGGACGAAGAGCGCGAAGCTGTCATCGACGCTCTGGTTCTGGGGAACCGAGATCGGATGGGCGACCGTCCACCCCGTGCTTGCGGAGTTCGGCTGGGAATACGTGCAGGCGATCCACTGGGACAAGGGCGTCGGTCACATCGCAGGAAACGTCAACGGAAAGACGATCCGACGGTTCCCCGTAGTCAACGAGATCGTCGTCTTCTATACACGGCGTCTGGAGTTCCCGACAGCGGACGGAGTGGTCCCGGCCCGCAAATGGCTGCTAGACGAGTGGCTGAGATCCGGCCTGCCGCGGCGACGAGCCAACGAAGCGTGCGGGGTGAAAGATGCTGCCACCCGCAAGTATTTCGACCAGGGCTGGCTCTGGTACCCACCGCCGGCTGAACAGATGCAAAAACTGGTCGATTTCGCCAACGAGCACGGTGATCCCGACGGGCGACCGTACTATTCGCTCAACGGCTTGACCGCGGTCACTGGCACCGAATGGGAGAGCTTGCGATACCGCTGGAATCATGCTCACGGGATCACCAATGTGTGGCAGCACCCGGCCCTCAGAAATCGGGAGCGCCTGAAGAACAAAGACGGCACTCGCCATGCGCCACGGGTTTACAACCCGGCCCCCGGGGTCGCTTCGGCGCACCTGAACCAGAAGCCGCTTGAATTCATGCGACGGATACTCAACGCTTGCACGGTCGAGGGCGACGTGGTGTGGGAACCGTTCGGTGGTCTGTGCTCCGCCAGTGTGTCCGCGATCGAGATGGGCCGGATGCCGTATGCGGCAGAGATCGACGAGACTTTCGTCGAGATGGCGGACGAACGGTTGCTCGAAGAAGCACAGGAGAAATCGACGCCGAGTCGTTTGTTCGCGGACTAGGTGTGCTTCGCTCTGTACAGGCCTTCGATTTGCTCGACCGCTAACCGTAGGGCTTCTGTCGGAGTCTTGTCATTGTTCTTTGTGAGCGTTCGAACGTCTTTCGCCCAGTCCGCTGCTCGCCGACGGCATGAGTCAAGAGCTCAGACGCTCTATCCATCTCCTCTTTGGCCGCGTCCGTGAGCACCCGACGATGCTGGCAGTGTTGGTCCGTCTGTGCAATACAGAATGCGGCTTCGCTCGCTCAGTCGGAGCCGAATTGTCGGCGAGCGGTGCTAGGGTTCGGGGTCTGTCGGGGCCGTTAGCTCAGTTGGTTAGAGCGCCTGCTCGACACGCAGGAGGTCACAAGTTCGACTCTTGTACGGCCCACGATGACACTGGACTCCGAGTCTGTGGGCCATGGGTTCGCCAAGGCATTGATCGCCGAACCCGAGCTGGCGGTTATCGCTGAGGTGAAGCGCAAGTCGCCCTCCGCTGGGGATCTGCGCCCCGGTCTCGGAGCTGCCGAGACGGCGATCGAGTACGTCCGAGGCGGAGCCGCCTGCATCTCCGTGTTGACCGAGGGGCCGCGGTTCGGCGGGAGCCCCGAAGATCTGAAATCGGTGAAACAGGCTGTGGACGCTCCGGTGCTGCGCAAGGACTTCCTCACGACTCCCCAACACATCCACGACGCTGCTGCGATGGGCGCCGACGCGGTGCTGCTGATCGTGGAAGACATCGGATCGGTCTCAGAAGTCGAAGAGCTTCAGGCTCTCGCCCTGAGCCTGGGCATGGACGCTCTCACCGAGATCCGCGGGGAGCACGATCTGACGATGGCGGCCGAGGCCGGCGCCTACATGATCGCCGTGAACCAGCGGGACAACCCCACCGACACTCGCTTCACCGTCGACCACCACAAAGCGGTCCGCATGGCGGGCCTGCTGGCCGAACTCGGGCCGGGCGTTGTCACCGTTGCGGCATCCGGTATCGAAACACCGAACGGAACCAAGCTCGCAGATCTGGCCGAGATCGGCTACGACGCAGCGCTTATCGGAGAAGCCCTCGTACTGAGCGACGCGCCCGCACAACGCCTGCGGACCATGCTCGAAACGTTGCCGTAACAAGAGCTTCTCCCGCCGGTTGCACACTTGCCATCTGGTGTGGGCGACCACCAATAAACTTGGCGCTCGAATCTGCAGGCAATTCCGGCATGTCGGGGGGTAGAGACGTCTGGTGACACTGCGTGGATGCTGGTATCGGCTGCGTTGGTGATGTTCATGGCGCCGGGTCTGGCGCTGTTCTACGGCGGCATGGTCGGCACGAGAAATGTGCTCAACATGAACCTCTACTGCCTGGGTGTGGTTCCATTGCTGTGGGCTCTGCACGCCGAGACTGCTTACAACTCGCAAGACCCGCACCGCCGATTCGGGCTCGCGTATCCAACGGCACCGCGCTGGGGTAGATTTCGGTATGGCTGACGAACAGCTCCGACGCTTCCGTTCCAGCATCGACAACATCGATGCAGCACTGATTCTGTTGTTGGCGGAACGTTTCAAGATCACCGAGGACGTCGGCAGGCACAAGGCGCAGCAGGGACTCCCAGCCGCGGACCCCGAGCGGGAGAAGCAGCAGATCGCGCGACTTCGGGAGCTCTCATCGGCGGCCAACCTGGATCCGACTTTCAGCGAGGCGTTCCTGCGCCTGGTGATCGACGAGGTGATCCGTCGCCACGAACGCACCGCCGACCAGCCGTGACCGCCGACCAGCCGTGACCGCCGTCCAGCACCGGTGACAGTGACCGGATGGCGCAGCACGTCGCCACGAACGCACCGCCGACCAGCCGTGACCGCCGTCCAGCACCGGTGACAGTGACCGGATAGCGCAGCACGTCGCCACGAACGCACCGCCGACCAGCCGTGACCGCCGTCCAGCACCGGTGACAGTGACCGGATAGCGCAGCACGTCGCCACGAACGCACCGCCGACCAGCCGTGACCGCCCCCGACGCCGGTTCGAGCAGGTTCGTCTAGACGGGGTAGTCGGCGCTCCAAGGGACTACTAGACGACGATAAGCGATTCGCCAGCCGTCGGGGGTGGGGACGAACCGGTCGTGGTAGTGGATGTGCATCACATGGTCGATCCGCTCATCGCCGTCGACTCTGAGATGATGGGCTTCGCAGTAGGTCACTCCCTCGATCTCGGCGTCGTCGACAACCGAAAACAGTTGTTGGCCCAGGGTGTGGCTCGTGGCCTCGTAGCGAAGCAGTCCCGCCATTGCATCGGTGATCTCTGCCAGACCCGACCTCTGGCCCCGACCCGTATCGAGCAGGGCGTCTGCGGTGAACACCTCATCGAACCGAGCGAAGTCACGCTGGTCGACGATGACGGCGTACAAAGCGGTGAGATCGGCCAGTTCGGCTCGATCATGGAGATCAGTGAGGCGCGCCATGCTGCTACGATCCCACCTTTGACCAGCCTGTGGGGTGATCAGTGCAAACTTCAGCGGAGTCGCGTGCAGCGGACCACACGGGCCACAAGGGTCCACTGGACGCTGCGGATCGCCGGCGCCTGGAGGCAGACCCGCGAGTCGATCGTCTTGCACGGATGCTGCGCGACGCTTTCGTCGAGTACCACGAGCGCTACCTGGGGCTCACCCACAAGGCTTCACGCTGTTTCTCCGAGCGTGACTGGGCCGGGCATCAACAGGACACAAAAGACCGCCTGAACTTGCATAAACGCCTTGTCTTCAACGTTGTCGACGCGGCCCGGCTAGTGCTGTCGGAAAACGACCCCGAAGCTCGCGCAGTGTGGATTGGCGCCCGGCGCCGCTACGTGGACCTGGTCTCGGAACGCATGGACCTTGAGCTGGCCGAGACGTTCTACAACTCCGTTACCCGGCGCCTGTTCCACATCATCGGGATCGACGAAGAACTGGAGTTTCTCTGGCTCGGCCCCACCAAGTTGCCCGCAGACGACGGCACGCGTGGCGAATACCGGCAGTTCCCTGTCGACGGCACCGTCACCGACTGTCTTCGGGAGATATTCGAGCACTCCCCGCTGGCCTCGAACTTCGCTGACATCGACGGCGATGCCGCCAAGGTTGCCGAACGGGTCAGAGCCCTGCTCGAAGAGATCTGGGACGGCCATCTTGATGCGATCGACGTGCTGCGACCGATCTTCTATCGCAACAAGGGCGCCTATCTCGTCGGGCGTCTCCGCTGGTTGAACCGGCTGGCTCCCATCGTTATCGCCCTAGTCCATTCCGATGCCGGCGTTCAGGTTGACGCGGTGCTGCTCACCGAGACCGACGCCAGCCGTCTCTTCGGCTACACGCGGTCCTATTTCCATGTCCTGTGCCGGCGCCCGGCCGCGGTGGTCGGTTTCTTGAAGTCGCTGATGCCGGTGAAACCCGTGGCCGAGCTGTACACGTCCATCGGCTACAACCAGCACGGCAAGACCAACCTGTTCCGAGCGCTCTATCGCCACATGGAACACTCCAACACTCGCTTCGAAAGAGCGCGGGGCGCGCGCGGCATGGTGATGGCGGTGTTCACCCTGCCGTCCTTCGATGTGGTGTTCAAGCTCATCAAGGACCGTTTCGCGCCGACCAAACGGACCACTCCCGAAGACGTGAAACGGCGCTACAAGCTGGTGTTCGGCCACGATCGCGTCGGGCGACTCGTCGATGCCCAAGAGTTCACGAACTTGAGTTTCAACCGGGACCGTTTCGACGAGGAACTGATCGACGAACTTCGCAACGATTGCGCGCGGACGGTAACGATCACCAACGACGAGGTGGTGCTGCACCACGCCTACACCGAACGACGGCTGTACCCCCTCGACCTCTACCTGCGGGAGATGTCACCGGAACGGGCGCGTGCTGCTGCGGTCGACTACGGCTACGCGATCAAAGACCTCGCCGCGGCCAATATCTTTCCCGGTGATCTGTTCCCCAAGAACTTCGGGGTTACGCGGCACGGGGTGGTGGTGTTCTACGACTATGACGAACTGGCATTGCTGGGCGAGATCAACTTCCGGAAGATGCCCGTCAGCCAGAACTATGACGATGAAATGTCGGATCAGCCATGGTTCCCAGTCGAGTCCAACGATGTGTTCCCCGAGGAGTTCCGCACCTATCTGCGTTCCCCGCGAGTGATCGGCGAGGTGATGGAAATGCGTCACTCTGACATCTGTTCTGTTGAGTTCTGGAAGTCGATGCAGGAATTGCACCACGCCGGCGAACTTCCCGATTTCTTTCCCTACCCCCAAGAGTTGCGCTTCGAGGAGGACTGATATGCCCCTTGGCAGTCTGCAAGGAAGTGTTGCGGTCGTGACCGGCGCCGGCTCGGGTATCGGACGAGCGATGGTCGAGCACTACGCCGGCCTGGGAATGAAAGTTGTGGCCGCCGATATCGATGGCCCAGCGGCCGAGGCGACGGCCGAAGCCGCCGGTGGAGAAGTGGTTGCGGCCGCGGTCGATGTCGCTTCCGCCGTCGAGGTCGAATCGTTGGCCGAGGACGTCTACGAGCGCTGGGGAGCCGTTCACTTGCTGTGCAACAACGCCGGAGTCTTCCAGGCCGGTCTCTGCTGGCAACGATCCGTCGATGATTGGGATTGGACGCTGGGAGTCAACCTCTACGGCGTCATCCACGGCATCAGGCACTTCGTGCCGCGCATGCTCGCCGGCGGTGAGCCCGGCCATGTCGTGAACACCTCTTCGGTGGCCGGTTTCGTGGCAGCGCCGTTCACCGGGCCTTACAATGTGAGCAAGGTGGCCGCATTCTCGATGACGGAGTCGCTCGCTCATGATCTGGCCGCGGTGGGCGCAGAAATCGGAGCATCCGTGTTGTGCCCCAGCGCGGTCCGCACTCAGATCGCGCACACCGACAGGGTACGGCCCGGCGGACCGACAAATGAGGGCGAGGATGCGGCCGGTGTGCGGCAATCACTGTTCGCGATGACCGAAAGCGGAATCGACCCGACAGAAGTGCCGCCGATCGTGCTCAAGGGAATCGCCGACGGGGATTTCCTGATCGCCACGAAACCGTCGTACCGTCTACAGATCCAGACTCGATTCGACGCCCTGCTCGACAGGGGACTCCCGCCAACCCCGGTCGTGGACTAGTCGGGACACGCATCAGAAAGGTAACGACGGTGCCGAACCATCCGGTTTTAGAACACGTCGATCTTCTCGATGGCAATTGGTATGCGAGCCAACCACACGACGACTGGACCTGGATGCGGCAGAACGCGCCGGTCTACTACGATCCCAACTCCGATATCTGGGCGGTAGCGCGCTACGACGACGTCCTGAGTGTCTCGCGGGATCCGAGGACCTACTCGTCCTACAAGGCGCCTCGGCCCAAAGGCCGGCCGCTTCCGATGATGATCTCCATGGACGACCCGGCTCATCTTGATCGCCGCAAGCTGGTCAACAAGGGCTTCACGCCTCGGCGGGTACGCGACAAGCTGAGCGAGGTCGCGACGCTCTGCGACATGATCGTCGACCGAGTCTGCGAGAAGGGCGAAGCAGATTTCGTGTGGGACGTCGCCGCGCCGTTGCCGCTGCTGCTGATCGGCGACATGCTCGGGTTCCCCCGCGAGTCTTTCGACGATCTGCTCAAGTGGTCCGACGACCTCATGCGCGGCACAACCGAGACTGATCCGGCCGCCTATGAGCAGTCGGTGTTGGCCGGGATAGCTTTTCGCGAGTTTCAACTGGGCGTCATCGCTGACCGGAGGGCCAAGCCGGCAGGTGACGATCTGGTCAGCATCCTGTGCCACGCCGAGGTCGACGGCGAACGGCTCGACGACGAGTCGATCGTGCAGGAGTCGCTGCTCATCCTCATCGGCGGCGACGAGACGAGCCGCCATGTCATCACCGGCGGAATGCAGGCGTTGCTGGAATTCCCCGACGAGCGCCAGAAACTGCAGGATGACTTGGACGGGCGCATGGAGGTTGCGGTCGAGGAGATGCTGCGCTGGGTCACGCCGATCAAGAACATGGCCCGTACGACGATGACCGAAATCCAACTCGGCGGTGAGACCATCCCCGAAGCCGCCGACGTCATCATGCTGTATCCGTCGGCCAACCGGGACGAAGCGCATTTTGTTGATCCGTTTCGTTTCGACATCGAGCGCGAACCGAATCACCACCTGGCCTTCGGCTTCGGCGCCCATTTCTGTCTCGGCGCTTCGCTGGCCCGGCTCGAGCTGAAAGAGATGTTCACCAAAGTGTTGCGCCGCCTGCCCGATATTGAGATGGCAGTGCCTCAGGATCAACTGCCGTGGCGCAACTCGAACTTCATCACCGGTGTTGAGTCGATGCCCGTTCGATTCACGCCGACTGAACGACTCAGCCCAACGACCTGAGACTGATCAGCGGACCCGGCGTAGCGGCCTAGCGCTCGCGCGTGGCAGTCGAGCGCTCGCTGCGCTCGCTCAGAGGCACGTAGTCGCGCATCTCGGGCCCGGTGTAGATCTGCCGGGGCCGCGCGATTCGGGATCCCTGCTCCATCATCTCGTTCCAATGAGCCAACCATCCCGGCGTCCGCCCGATGGCGAACAGCACCGTGAACATCTCGGTCGGAAAGCCCATCGACTGATAGATCAGACCCGAATAGAAGTCGACGTTGGGGTAGAGCCTGCGGTCGGTGAAATACGAGTCGTTGGTCGCGATCTCCTCGATCTTCAAGGCGAGATCGAGCTTCGGGTTCTTGCCGGTGACCTCGAATACGTCATAGGCGGACTTCTTGATGATCTTGGCCCGAGGGTCGTAGTTCTTGTAGACCCGGTGGCCGAACCCCATCAAACGGCTCTCGCCTGATTTCACCGTCTTCATGAACGAGTCAACGTTGCTGTAGTCGCCGATCTCGTCGAGCATGTTGATCACAGCCTCGTTGGCGCCGCCGTGGCGCGGGCCGTAGAGAGCAGCGCAGGCTGCCGCGACCGAGGTGTAGGGATCGGCATGGGATGAACCGACGACACGGGCCGCGGTGGTCGAACAGTTCTGTTCGTGGTCCGCGTGCAGAATCAACAAGATCTCCATCGCCTTGCCGAGCACCGGATGGCTCTCGTATTCCCCGCCCATCCGATACATCATGTTGAGGAAATTCTCCGGGTATCCGAGCAGGTTGTCTGGGAAGACATAGGGCTGACCCTGAGAATGACGATAAGCCGCTGCCGCCAGGGTCGGCATCTTCGCGATCAAGCGGACGATCTGCTCCATGCGAATTCTGGGGTTCTCGATTTCCTTCGCCTCGGGATAGAAGGTCGAGAGGGCGGCGACGCCGGAAGTGAGCAGACCCATCGGGTGGGCGTCGTAGTGGAAGGCGTCGTAGATCCGTTTGCGGAAGTTGTCATGCACGAACGTGTGATGGGTTATCTCGTACACCCATTCGTCGTGCTGGGCCCGGGTGGGCAGTTCGCCGTGGACGAGCAGGTAGGCGACCTCGAGGAAAGAACTCACCTCTGCCAGTTGTTCGATCGGGTAGCCCCGATAGCGGAGAACACCGTTGTCGCCGTCAAGTTCGGTGATAGCGCTCGTGGCTGCGGCAGTCGTGGTCAGCCCCGGGTCTGAGAACCAGACGCCCGGCAGGAAGCGACGCCACTCAGCAGCATCAATCCCTCCGTTCTCGATCGGGATTTCGGTCGAATTCCCGCTTCGATTGTCTGTGATGGTGATGCTCTCAGGCACTCGTCTGCTCCTCGGGGCGTCCCGATCTAGAGGTGGAACCCGAATCTGAATCTAGACGGAGATTGCCCGGACCTGCACACTGAGACAACGTTTGGGGATCGTTGAACGCAGCTTACAGGGGCGTGTTGTCGTGACGGCGGCGGGGGAGGCGTTCTCGCTTGCCGGCGAGCATCTCGAAGGCGGCGCACACCCGCTGACGGGTCTCAGCCGGGTCGATCACCGCGTCGATCGTGCCCCGTTCGGCGGCGATGTACGGGTTGAGCAGCCGTTCCTCGTAGGCAGATTCAAGCTCGGCACGCTCCTCGGCGCTCCGCCGTCGGTGGAGAATCTCAACCGCGCCTTTGGCTCCCATCACCGCGATTTCCGCCGAAGGCCACGCCAGGGCGATGTCGTTGCCCATGGTCTTGGAGTCCATGACGATATAGGCGCCCCCGTAGGACTTGCGTGTGGTGACGTTGACCCGGGCGACGGTGGCGCGGGCGTAAGCGAAAGCCAGTTGTGCTCCATAACGGATCATTCCCCGCCATTCGAGATCCTTGCCCGGGTAGAACCCCGAAGTGTCGACGAAGGTAAGCAACGGCAGGTTGAACGCGTCGCAGAAGGCCACAAACCGGGCGCCCTTGCGCGAGGCGGTGACGTCCAGCGTGCCGGCGATGCTCTGTGGCTGGTTTGCGACAACGCCGATCGGTCGACCGCCCATTGAAGCGAATCCGGTTACCAGATTCGGGGCCCACAGGGAGTGCAGCTCGAGCAGGTCGCCGTCGTCGACAACCGAACGGACGATCTCGCGGCAGTCGTAGGAACCGTTGACCGACTCCGGCAGCACTTCGTAGGCTTCGGGCGTCGGGCGAGAAACGGGATCCGAGCACATCTGAGTCGGCGCTGCGGCGTCGGTGTGGTCGGGCAGGAATCTGAGGGCGTCGGCCATGATCGACTCGGCTTCGGCTACGTCAGCGGCCACGAACGAGGCCACTCCGGAAATCCTCTCGTGAACGTCGGGTCCTCCCAGTTCGGCGCTGTCAACGGGGATACCCGTGAACTGCTTCACCATCGCCGGCCCCGAGACGAAGGCGTAAGAATCGCTGACCATGACAACAATGTCCGCGAGGCCGAGCATCAGCGCCGGCCCAGAAACGGTCGGGCCGCTGACGATCACCATTGTGGGGACAACGCCCGAACAACGTGTGAGCTCGTGGGCTGCGCCTCCCCATCCATCGAGCGCGGCCACGCCTTGCTGCAGATCAGCACCGCTCGACGCAAGCCGGATCAACAACGGCAGGCGCTGCTCGCGGCTGTAGCGGGCAGCCGCAGCAATCGAGTGCCCGTCGGAGGGTGAGAGCGCTCCGGCGAGGTCCTCTCCTTGGGCGTCGACCTCGACGACACGCCGTTGGCCGAACATGATCGAGCGCACCCGCACGAAGCCCTGGGCACGCGCCCGGATGTCGACTGTGCGGTCTTCGGGACTGCTCATGCGATGTCCGCTCCGGTTCGGGGCGCCGGAGTCAGGCCGCCCTGGTCCGCGCCGTTGGCCGCGACAGCCGCTCGTATCAGCTTGGCGACGGCTCGGGTCGGGGCTGAAGGGGCGAACCGGCGCCGTACCGCGAAGCCGACCTCGCGTCGCGAGAAACCGTCGACGGGGACTCTGCGAAAATCGCCGTCCAGCCATTCAGGCGCGGCACTGGCCGGAACCAGAGCGGGGGCGAAACCCTGAAAGGCGAGGGACGAGAGGAGCCGCAGGCCGTCTACCTCTGCCCGGATGGAGAGCTTGACCCGTGCTTGGCGCGCGTCGGAGTCGATTTCGTCGCGAAACGCGGTGCCCTTGGGCGGCAGCAAGATCTCATGATCGGCCAGGTCGGCGATGTCGACCCGCTTGTATTCCGCCAGAGGATGGCTGAGGGGCGCGACGATGATCCGATCCTCGAGAAACAGGGGCTCAGTGTCGATGTCGGGATCGAGCACCGGGAAGTTGACCACTGCTATATCGAGCCGGTCGCTGAGCAGCTGCGGCACCAACGACGTGGTGGTGGCCTCCATGATCTGCAGGTTGACCCGAGGGTGTTTCTGAGTCGCGGCGTCCAACAGTGCGGGAACCAACCAGCGAGCGGTCGTTCCGATCACCCCTGCGCGCACCGAACCGCTCAGCTCGTCACGCAGTGCTACAAGGTCGTCTTCAATGGCCCGAAGCTCTGCGATCATCCGGCGGGCGCGACCGGCGACGACCGCGCCTTCGGTCGTCAGCTCGCTGCGCTCCCTGTCGATGAGGACGGCGCCGACTTCGCGTTCAAGACGCGCGACATGGGTGGAGACGTTGGATTGCACGGTGTGCAGAGAGCGGGCGGCAGCCGAAAAGGAGTGGTGTTCGGCGACAGCGAGGAGTGCTTGGAGCTGACGGAGGTCCATCGCCGATAATGATGCCAGATAATCGAGGCAACTGTTACAACGATCACAGAGGCCTTGCGGACAGGGGCTCAAGCGGCGATTGTGTGCCGCTTTGCGGCTACTCTTTCGCCGTGAGCGCAGCCGCTTTCTTCGATCTCGACCGGACACTGTTGAAGGGGGCTTCGGGTCCGGCGTTGTCGCAAGCGCTGCGCGAGATCGGAGTCTTGGCGGATAGCCCGGTACCAGGCGAGGGATTGCTGTTCGGCGTCTTTGATCTCATTGGCGAAACCAGACCCTCCATGCTGCTGGCCAAACAGGGTGTGCGCTTCTCGAAGGGGTGGGATGCCGAGCTGGTGGCCAAGGCAGGCGAGATCGCGGCTTCGAGGCTGGTGGAGGAGGTTCTGCCATATGCCCGTAGTGAAATAAGAATGCACCAGGAACAGGGCAGAAAGCTTGTGATTGCGACCACGAGCCCAGATGACCTGGTACGCCCGTTGGCCGATGCGCTCGGTTTCGACGACATCGTTGCCACGCGCTACGCCCGCGCCAGCGGCGTGTTCGAAGGTGAGGTTGACGGCCACTACGTGTGGGGCAGGGGCAAACTGGCTGCGGTCCAACAGTGGGCTGAGGCCCGCGCTGTCGACATGGCTCAGAGCTACGCGTATTCCGACAGCTGGTACGACTTGCCGTTGCTCAAAGCAGTTGGACGCCCGGTCGCGGTGAACCCCGACCCGAGGTTGGCGGTGGCAGCCACAGCCCGACGCTGGCCCGTGCGCCATTTCGATTCTCCCGAAGGCGTGCCACAGTTCGCTGGAATTGAACCTCAGAGGGCTCTGGCGATGCTGGCGCGGCCCGAACTGGTGCCCTATGCCCGATTCGAATTCACTGGGCTCAAGCACATTCCCGAAAAGGGACCAATGATCATCGCTGCCAATCATCGCAGCTATTTCGACGTGTATGCGCTGGGAGCGGCCCTGTCGAAGAGGGGCCGTCCGGCCCGCTTCCTGTCCAAGAAAGAGATGTTCGACGCGCCTGTGGTCGGCCCTATGGCCACGGCCATGGGGGCGATTCCCGTCGACCGCGGGAGTGGTTCGGACGCACCGCTGGTCGCGGCGGCTGAAGCGCTGGACGCGGGTGAGGCAGTCGTCATCCTGCCTCAGGGAACCATTCCTCGAGGTGAGGCTTTTTTCGACCCCCAGATGACCGGTCGGCCAGGTGTTGTCCGATTGCAGCGCATGACTGGCGCGCCGATAGTGCCGATCTCGTTGTGGGGCACCGAACATGTGTGGCCACGGTCAGCACGCGTCCCCAAGATGTTCAACATCGTCAACCCCCCGAAGGTCCGTGTGAGGGTGGGCGAGGCACTCCGGCTTCCGGACAGCGTCGGCTTGGCGGACGGCATTGAACTGGTGATGTCGTCGATCTTCGATCTCCATCCGGCGGAGGGAAAGGTCGTCCACGACCCGACCCCAGAAGAGTTGGCCCGCACGTTTCCCCCAGGCCACGGCGAGGGCGGCAGATCCGGAGACGGATCATGACCGACACCCTCGGCGTGCATATCAGCGAAACCCGCATCACTGCGGTTCGTTTCGACGCAGCATCGGCGGATCCGCCCCGTGTGGTCGTGCTGGGTGATTCCGATGCTGCAGCCGCTGCGGTTGTCGCTCAGGGTGAGGGCGGCTCTGTGCTGGTCGGCGACGAAGCAGCACTGGTCACAGAGGGACCTCGCGTCACGAACCCCCTGCAACGAGCGGCGACAGGAAGAATCGGCGCGTTGGCGGCGGTCCTGGGGTTCGTGATTCACCGCGCTGCCGCGGCCGGAGAAAAGACTCCAGTCCGCTTGGCGGTGATCGTCGACGACGACTGGCAGGGGGCGGCACGCGATCGAATAGTGCAGGCGGGTGTGGCGTCGGGGATGGCCGATACGATTGTTGTGCCGCGTTCGGCGGCGGCGGCTCAACCGTCGCCTGTCACGGGTGTGGCGGCCCTCGCCGCGGGAGCGGCGCGAGCAGGGAGTCTCTCCTCGGCGCATTTCGTCACCCGAGAGGACCTCGGACAACCGATCACCTCGAGGACGCCGGTGGTGCCCGTCCCCGATGTGCCGCGGCCCGAGTCGGTGTCGGTCTTCGACGATGAGTCGCCGGTTGATCCCGCGCGTCCCAGCCCCGAACAGGTGTCGTCCTCGGATCCTCCGCAGTACGACGCAACGCAGGTCATGGGGTCGGTCGGCCCGCCGGCCGCTGCCCGCGGTTCCGAGCCGCCTCCTCGCAGCGGAGCATCGCAGGCTCTGATCACCCTGGCCCTGGTCTTTCTTGTCGGTGTGGTCGGGGGGTTGATCATCTTTCTCGCCGGTGACGACTCGCCCAACATCCGCACGACCGAGCCTCCGGTCACCGAAGACACGGCGCCTGCAGATACTGAACCTCCCACCACGATCGCCTCTCCGACAACAGCGCCGACGACCGCACCGACAAGCACCCGGCCCGAGACGACCGAGGCTCCCGACGCCGCAACGTCAGCTGCAACAACCACATCCAGCACGACTTCGACGACAACGACCACCACTCCGGTCGCGGTCGGCACGCCGGGGCCGGTCACGCTCGTCGAAACCGGGTTGCAGTTCGACACAGGCGCCGTGGTCCGATTCGGGCAACCGATGGAATCGGTCCTCGATGAAATCAGATCCGTCCTCGGTGCTCCCGACAGTGCCACGAATTTCGGGACGACCGACGCTTGCGCAGACGGGGCGCGCTCGGTCCGCTGGGGCCAATTGGAGTTGGTGTTCCTGCAGGATCCACCCGTTGCAATACCCGCCGACGCGGACGGTGAGCCCGGTGACGGTGACGAAGGCGCCGAGTTCATACCGGCGTCCACGGGCACCTTCGGACAGTGGTACGTCTCGGGCCACACCGATCCAACAGGACTCGTCACCAAGGACGGCCTCGGCGTTTCGGCCACGGTCGGGTTTCTCGAAGTGGCCTACGGGAGCTCGCTTGAGATGCTCCAGCCGATGGAAGGCGAGGAACTCGGACTCTTCTCGGTTGCCAATCCGGCCTCGGGAGGGGTGATCAGCGGAACGACTTCGGACGCGACCCCCGAGGGTCGTGTGCTCAGCATGTGGGCCGGAGACGCCTGCGTGCGCATCTTCGTCTAGACACGCATCACTTCACCCGCGCCCAGAACGCAGCGGCCGGTTCAGGCGATGCTCTGGCGGATGATGTTGAGAGCGCTGCCGGCCTTGAACCACTCGACCTGATCAGCCGAGAAGGTGTGGTTGGCAATAAACGACCAGGTCTCGCCCTCGGGAGTCGTCACCTCGACCGTCACCTGCGCATCGGGGGCCAAACCGGCCAGACCTCGCACCGCGATCCGGTCGTCCTCGCCGATGCGGTCGTAGTCAGCACGATCAGCGAAGGTCAACGGCAGCATTCCCTGTTTCTTGAGGTTGGTCTCGTGGATCCGGGCGAAACTGCGGGCGATTGCCACCACCCCGTTGCGGAAGCGGGGTTCCATCGCTGCATGCTCTCGGCTTGATCCTTCGCCCATGTTCTCATCGCCGATCACCACCCAGCGCACGCCGGCTTGGTGATAGTCCTTGGCGAGTTCGGGGAAAGCCTTGACTGAACCGTCGAGTTGGCTCTTGCCGTGCCCGACTTCGTATCCGTCGAAGGCGTTGACAGCTCCGGCGAACAGGTTGCCGGAAATGTTCTCAAGATGACCGCGGTAGCGCAGCCACGGCCCAGCCATCGAAATGTGGTCAGTGGTGAACTTGCCCTTCGCCTTGACCAGGACGGGGAGATCCTCGTAGTCGTCGCCGTCCCACGGTTTGAAGGCGTCGAGAAGTTGGAGCCGTTCTGATGTGGGCGACACCGCAACGACGACGTCGGAGCCGTCCGCCGGTGGGGCGACGAATTTGTTGTCACCGGGGTCGAAGCCTATTTCGGGAAGTTCAAGGCCGATCGGCGTCGCCAGTGAGACTTCCTCGCCTGCGTCGTTGGTGATCGTGTCACCGATCGGATCGAAGTCGAGCGTGCCGGCCAGCGCCAGGGCGATCACCGTTTCCGGCGAGGTGACAAACGCCAGTGTCTCGGCGTCGCCGTCGTTGCGCTTTGGGAAGTTGCGGTTGTAGGAGGTGACGATCACATTGGGGACGCCCCGCTGGTGACCCGAGTCGGCGGATCGGTCCCACTGGCCGATGCAGGGACCGCAGGCGTTGGCGAGCACGGTCGCGCCCAGCGATTCGAAGTCCGCTAGCAGACCGTCGCGCACGATCGTGGCGCGGATCTGTTCGGAGCCTGGAGTGACCAGCAGACGTGTCTTGGCCTTGAGTCCCTTCGCCGCTGCGGCACGAGCGATCGACGCCGCGCGGGTGATGTCCTCGTAGGAAGAGTTGGTGCAACTGCCGATCAGCGCTGCGCTGATCTCGAGGGGCCAGCCGTTGGCTTCGGCTTCCTCGCCGAGTTCGGCCACCTCACGGGCAAGGTCTGGAGTGTGGGGGCCGTTTATGTGCGGTGTGAGTTTGTCGAGGTCAATCTCGATCACCCGGTCATAGAACTCGGCCGGGTTGTCGAGCACCTCATCGTCAGAACGAAGGTGGTGTGCCACGGCGTTCGCGGCGTCGGCGGTCTCGGTGCGCCCTGTGCCCTTGAGGTAGCGGGCCACGGCGTCGTCGTAAGCGAACAGGGAGGTGGTGGCACCGATTTCTGCGCCCATGTTGCAGATGGTGGCTTTGCCGGTGCAGCTCAGCGATGCAGCGCCCTCCCCGAAATACTCCAAGATCGCGCCGGTCCCGCCCTTGACGGTCAGAATCTCGGCCACCTTCAGGATCACGTCTTTGGGGGCGGCCCAGCCATTGAGGGAACCGGTCAGCTTGACGCCGATGAGCATCGGCCATTTGCTGTTCCATGGCGAACCGGTCATCACATCAACGGCGTCAGCGCCGCCGACGCCCACTGCCAGCATGCCGACGCCTCCGGCGTTGGGGGTGTGGCTGTCGGTGCCGATGATCATGCCGCCGGGGAAGGCGTACTGTTCGAGCACGACCTGATGGATGATCCCCGAACCGGGCTTCCAGAACCCTCCGCCGTACTTGGCCGACACGGATTCCAAGAAGTCGTAGACCTCTTTGTTGGCGTCGACCGCGGCGAGGAGGTCTGTTTTCCCGTCTTCGCGGGCCGAGATGAGATGGTCGCAGTGGGTGGTGGTCGGCGCCGCGACCTTGTCGAGCCCCGTGGTCATGAACTGGAGCCATGCCATCTGCGCAGTGGCATCCTGCATGGCCACGCGGTCGGGTCGGTAGTCGACGTAGGACTCGCCTCGCTCGAGTTCTTGATCGGGGCGGTCGAGGTGGTTGGCCAAGATCTTCTCGGCGAGGGTCAACGGCCTGCCGAATCGTTCGCGGGTATCTCCGATGCGCTGCTCGAGTGTGGCGTACACCCGGTTGACAAGCTCGATTGGTGTGCTTGGGGCAACCGACATGTTCGGACCTGTTCTGTTGGGGGCCTTGCTTCCACTATACAAGTCCCCCGAATACCCGAAACCCGCCGTGCGTCCGAAGTTCTTTCGTTTGTGCCCCCGACTGTGGGCGGCTGAAGCGTTGGGGGGAGCGCTTCGGCCGCCCACAGGGCTTGGAGGGGACTGTGTGCTTCAGGTTATGCGTGTTCGGCGGTCCGCTGCATCGGGGTCTACTCAATGGTCGCTTTGAACCACTTCGGGGGTTGCGCTACTAGACCCTCGTCGGTGGCGGCGGGTTCGAAGCCGGTGACATGAGCCAACACATAGTGGTCGCCTACGGCCAAGGTGACCGAGACTTCGTCGTAGCCGATCCCGAACGCTTCGGAGGGGCTTCGCAAGTTCCATGACTTGCCGTCGTGGGACCAGCCGATCAGTTGAACTCCCTCGGTTGGATCGGTTGCGTCGCCGGTGAAGCTGAAGACGGTCGCCGCCATCGCTGAGGGTCCCGTCTCCAGAGACAAGAGACTCTCAGCGGCCGGGATCGTGACCGAGAGGGGGGTCTCGTTGGCCATCTGGGCCAGCGATTGAATGGTCAAACCCTGGTCGGAGCTTCTGACGAACCAGTGGTCGGTTCGGAACGTCGTCAGCACTCCGGCGTCGAGTGATAGCGCGGCGTCGAGTGATAGCGAGTCGATCGAAGTCTCGGTCCACCCGTACCCGTCGGCTGAGGTGATCAACAACCCATCGGTTGGTGTTGTCATGGCAATGTAGAAGCCCGCGGAATCGCTGTCGGCTGTAGTGTGCCAGCTTTCGTATACGGCCGAGAGAGTTGCGGCTCCACCGTCGCTCGCGTAAATCTGAATCTGATCGCCGGGTGCCCGGTATTGACCGATTGCTTCCAGGTCCTGGTCGCTGAGTTCGAACTCGTATGGCGCGGCGGTCGTGGCGTGGTCTTGGTCGCCGCACAGGTCGAATGTCGGAGCATCGGATGTGTCGGGAACGAAACAGAGGGTGGTTCCCTGAATCTCCCAGCCTCCGATCGCGGTTCCGGCCGACACGAGGCCTTGCTCTTCGATCAACGCCAGCACTTCGCGGTTCTGTCCTTCGTAGTCGATCGCTCCCTTGAAGATGAACAGCAGTTTCTCGCCCGAAACGAGCGCGTTTACCAGTGTGGGCGACTGCCCATCCACGGCGCTCAGGTCGACTTCGGACCAGCTGGCCCCCTCATCATCGGAGAAGTAACTCCGTGGGGGTCCCTCCCAATCCAGAGTCGTTATCAACCATCGAGGACCGGAGAGGTCGACGATGTCGGGTGAGGCGCCGTCGGGGAGGGATATCTGGGTCCAGTCCTCGCCGTTGTCGGTGATGATCAGATTTGTGTGAGTCTCGCCGTAGGCGACGGCCATCACACGTCCGTCGCCGATAGTTTGGAGGCCTTCGACATGCGTGTCGGTTCCGAACAGCTCAGCGGCGTCTTGTTGAGCGAAGACCGGCGCCGGCACATCGTTTTCGGTGGGCGCAGCGGTCTCGTCCGATGACTCGGGAGCGGAGTCCGCCGGAGTCGTCGCCGTCGTGACAGAGGGCTCGGTGGCGACGATGTCGGCGGTGGCGTCGTCGGCGAACGCATTGTATGCGACGAGTCCGCCTGCCAGCAGGGTTATCGAAGCGGCGATTCCGACCACCGTTCGTTGAATAGCTCGGGTCCGGGCCCGGGCTTCGGCCCGCTCGGCGATCAGCGATACGGGAGGCGTTGCGACAGGTGCGTCGACCTGGGCGTTTATGGCTGAGCTGATCGCAGAACCGAGCGTTTCGTCGGCGTCGTTCAGTTCCTGTGTGGTTCTCGGTTCGTTGTTCATTGTTCAAGGGCCTTTCGCAGTCGTGCCAGTCCTCTCGAGGTCGCGCTCTTCACGGTTCCGGGGCGAATGCCCAAAGTGTCGGCGATCTCCCTTTCGGACATGTCTGCATAAAAGCGCAGCACCAGAACCGTTTTTTGTTTCGCCGGAAGTTGATCGAGGGCGTCGAGCAGATAGTCCCGTTCGGTGGCGGCGTCTTCAGCTCGTCGTGCCAAGCCGAGCCTTCGACTCACTTCACGCTTGCGGAGTTCGCTGCGAGCACCGTTGATCACACTGATGCGCAGATAGCCACCGGGCGCACGGAGACGGTCCCACCGCTCGAAGACCTTGGCAAAAGCGTCCTGCACGATTTCCTCGGCGCGCTCAGATGAGTCCACCAGTCCCCGGGCGAGTTTCACCATTGGCGCATATTCGGCCCGGTAGAGATCGTCGAACTTGCCGACAACAAACCCGTTGTCCGACTCGACCGGCTCCATCGCGGCGACCGAGAATGTCGGGCCATCGTTTGACATAACTGCAATCGTCTCCATTACCCCCCAACGACGCCCGGAAAGGGCGTTTGGTTCCCTCCAGTCGCGAAGTTAGTCGGCCGGGTCGGGATGGAGAGGGGAACTGGGCGCTGTTAGAGGACTTTGGCGAGGACTTCGTCGGCGTACCACTGCAGTGCGCCGAGTTTCTCCTCTAGTGGTTGGGTGTCGGGTCCGGGCGAATAGGCGTCTCGGAAACCGACGATCACGTCTGTCACCCCGGCCGCTTCGAGCCGTTCGATACCCTCGGGGGAGTAGGCGTCGACACTGATGGCGAGGACGTCGAAGGGCAGATCGGCCCGACCGTGGCGTCGGCGAGACTCCTCGACCACCGACATCATGCGGGCCAGCTCGCCGGGTTCTCCACCGGCGTGGATCCAACCGTCTCCCAACCGCCCGGCACGTTCGAGGGCCATCGCCGAGTGTCCGCCGACCAGGATCGGAACCCTCTGTTCGGGAACCGGTCGGAGTTGAATGTCGGGGATCTCGTAGAACTCGCCGGAGTAGCCGAAGAACTCCCCGGTTTGGAGTCCGTTGATGATCTCGATGCACTCGTCCATGCGTGCGCCGCGCCTCTCCCACGGTACGCCCGCGACGTCGTAGTCTTCGCGCCAGGGGCTGGTGCCGACGCCGAACCGGAAACGCCCGTTGGTGATCACGCCGACCGAAGTGACCTGCTTGGCCACCAGGACGGGATGCCGGATAGGGAGTTTCACGACGAACGTGGTGAAACTTATGCGTTCGGTGACCGCTGCCAGCGCGGGGATCAAAGAGAAGGGCTCGATGAACGGTTTGCCTTCGAGGAACTCGCGGCTGCCGTCGGCGTTGTACGGGTATTTGGTGTCGGCGTCGAGTGGGTAGCAGATCGAGTCGGGAACAACGAAATTGTCGAACCCCGCCGCCTCTGCCGCCTGCACGAGCGGTGCATACATCGTTGGGTCGATCATTGACTCCGCATACGAGAAGCGCATCATCAGAGCCTAACGTCCGCGGTTGTCCGCCCAGAAGTCCAGGCGCTCTCAGAGATTGGGCCAGCGCCGAGTTCGCCGGCGTGCCCGGCGTGAGCGGTCACCGAGCGCCCAAGCCCTGCGCCAGGCTCCCGTGGAGGGACCGGTTAGCTGCGGCGTGGCGCCCGCGTGGGCTCTGATCCGGGCTCGGTACCAGTCCGAGGAGGCCTCATCGGCGAGCGCCGACACCTCGGCTTCAATACGGGCTGCGAAGCGAACGGTGTTCTCGTCTTGACTCGGTCGCAGCGGCCTGCCGAAAGTGACCGACGCGGCCGAGGGGCGGGGCAGTGATTTGCCCTTCCGCAATATGCGCCCGGTGCCCTCGATGTGGATCGGCACAACGGGTTTCCCAGACTTCTGCGCCAGATATGCGGCTCCGCCGCGGAACGGCTGACCCCAACCGTCGGGACTGCGACCGCCCTCGGGGAACAGCAGCAAGCTCCAACCTTGCGCGACCAGATCGGCTGCCTGATCTGCGGAACGACGGCTCACTCGGCTGCGCTCGATCGGAATCGCCCCGATCACCAAAGAAGACAACGCTGATGTCAGCCGGGTCCCGAAGAAGTAGTCGGCCGCGGCGCCCACCAGGATCTGGTGGCGCCACGGTTCGGGAATCGACGTCAACAGCAGCGGCGTGTCGAGATGGCTGTGATGATTGGCTGCAAAGATGGCCGGGCCCTGCAGCGACGCCAAGCGATCCTGTCCTCGGCGGTCCGGCGCAGCCAGTCCGGTAACGGCCAACCGCATCGGGCCGTCCACGATCGCGGCCCTCGCCAGACGAGCGGGGTACTTGCGGGCCCAGCTCGCGTCGTAGTCGGCGCCGCTGTGGATGGTCTTGGGAGCGGGGGCTGCACCGCGAGGAGTCGACGGCGCGCGGTAGGGGAAACCGAGGGCTCGATAACGGCGGATCGGCGAGAGTGCCCGCGGCAGCGGCGGCAGGCTGAGTTGCTTGGCCAGGCGGCTCATGTCACGTCCGCCATCAGAATCGGCGGATTGTGGAAATGCGTGATCGAGGGATCAGGGCCGACTACATCGCCGGCCATCTCCAGCGCGTCTTGCATGGTGGACGCCGGCTGGAAGCCGAGGCGGCGGACCGACCGCGGGTCGCCGCCGACGACAATGACCCGTCCGAGCCATTGCAGAGCGTGCGCCCCCCAGTACCACATGTAGAACGGGTGGACTCCGTGGTATGCGTAGCTGTTGCGGTACAGGTGGATGTACCACTCGTCGTAGGCGAACTGTTCCTCGTAGCGCTTCTCGATCTCAATCGGATCGGTGGTGTCGCCCAGCACCTGCTCGAAGAAATCGATGTAGCTGGGGTGATGAACGGGGTGGAACTCCCATGGTGTGGGATGGCTCATGATCACCACGCCGCCCTCGCGCACCAGGGGTCTGCCTCGGTAGAGGTTGAAGAAGTAGCCGAGTCCGAGGCACATCACCAGGATCGGGTTCATAACCGAGTTGACGTTGTAGGGGCAGATGTAGGGAAGGCCGAAAGTCAACACGTCGGTCTGTCCCTCGACGGGCACGATGTGTTGCGTGAAGACGTTCTCAAGGGTCTGCTGGTGGACTGATTCCACCTCGCCGGCCTGGACCGACGTGAGTTCGTACGGCGCCTGCCAAGCTTGGAAGATCTTGCGCCGCGCGGCCGATGGCATCACGTCGAGGCCGTTCTTCATTCCGATGAAGGTCGCCCGGTCGCGAGCGGACCACTCCCATTCGCGTTTTTGCAGGACCGACAGGGGACCGTCGTAGCCGAAGGTGTTGTTGTTGATCGTCGTTTCGATCTGGAAGATCCGGGGGCCGTGAGCCTTGATCACTTCACCTTGGCGCCAGTTCGAGTGATGCAGTTCCGAGGAGTGGCGATCCATGAAACTCTTCGAGTTCTGCATCGTCGCCACGTTGTGATGATGACGCACCCCCTTGTAGTCCGAGAGGCCGGTTGCTGTTGACTTCCAACCGCCGTCCATCGAGACAATGTTGAGGTTGACGTAGATCAGCAGATCCGATTCGGCGGCTCTCCGGTTCATGGTCACCTGCTCGTCGTGGCGGGTCAGACCCAGCTCTACCATGCCGTCGGGATCTTCGGCGTCGTGGTTGTAGAGCGTCTGCTGGGGAGCGAATGCGTCGTAGATGCGATCACCGAGGGCGTGACGCAATTCGGCCTCAGTCATCCGGCGATGCAGAGCCAGAGCCGCGATGAGGTGGACGTCGTCCACGGCTGCCGCTGCTGCCATGTCGAGGACCTGCTCGATGATCCGCTGGCGGATGTCGGGCCGGCGCATCGACGGCAGCGGCAGCGACAGATCGTCGAAGGCGATCGTCAGCTTCATTCCCGCCCACAGCAACGCGGGCAGCGGGTCTTCATTGATCGGGTTGAGCAGTGCTTCGCGGATCGCCTCGTCGGGGTCTTGCAACCCGGGCAGGGGTTCTGCGGGATAGATCACGCGGCTGCGGTCTGCGGGCAGTTTCTCGAGACGGAACTGCTCACCGTGGTGGAACAGGATCGGGGGAGTCGACTTGTCCACATCGAGCACGAAACCGGGCCTGGGCGCCTTGCGTCGAGGATCAGAGGGCATTTGCAGTCACCTCCCTTAGGCGGTTGGCCCTTTGTCGGTTGGCCCTTTGTCGGGTGGCCCTTTGTCGGGTGGCCCTTTGTCGGGTGGCAGAGGGCTCCCGATGCGCCCGGGGACTGATGGGAAGCAGCCGGTTCGGGGCTCCGGCGGATTTTGCCCAATGCTCGATCAGCCAACCCCTGCGGCGGGCGATCGAAGCGAGCTTCGTTTCGGCGTTGACAGCCACCGGGAATCCGACGGCTTCAAGCATCGGCAGATCGGAACTGCTGTCGGCATACGCCACGGCTTGACGCAGATCCAGATCGTGAGCCTCGGCGAAATCCACGAGAGTCTGGTAGCGGGCCTCACCGGTTGGCGGCACCGCGATGAGTTGACCGTCGTAGGAGCCGTTGGTCGCGGTCATCTCTGCGGTGATCATGTGATCGAACAGCGGTCGCAAAGGCTCGACGACGAAGTCCAACGCCCCGGTGATCAGCAGAGTCTTGTGACCCAGCGCCCGATGCTCGCGGACCCTGCGGATCCCCGCTGGGAACGACTTGGCGATCAACAGGTCGCTGAGCATCTCGCGTGAGTCTCGAGCCATCAGCTCAACAGGAGCCCCCTCGAACCGGCGGTAGAAATAGCGCAGGAAATCACTGCGATCCTGGCGGTCCAGCGAAAGCAGCGCAGGTGCTTCCCGCAGGGTCTTCATGGTGAAGCTCATGCGGTCGGCGACGTTTAGATGGCGAGTTGCCAGCCATGCGTAGCTGGCCACGACGTTGCTGGCGATCAGCGTGTTCTCCAGATCGAACACTGCGAGCTGTCGCTCGTGTGCGAGCACCTGCTTGCGCAGTCGAGCCGACCGCGACTGAGTGCTCTTTGCGCCGGGTTGCATCTTCAGGCGGGCCTGCTTGACCATCGACGGCAGATGCACGCTCTGCACGTACGTCGGCCAATGAACGACTCGCGGATCCATGGAGAAATCGCGCCGATCGTCCTCGTCGAGTGATTCCCACAGCGCATACATCCGGTCGAGCAGATAGAGCGCTTCGCACTCTGCGTATGCCCCGTACAATTCGACATAGCCGTTGGCCCGCTCGAGTTGTTCTTTGCGTTCCTCCAGTTCAGCGCTGAAGTCCGCATGCTTGCCGCGCAACGGGAGAACATTCAGGGCCCGCTCGCCCAGGTCGAGTGTCTTTTTGGCGCGCCCGAGCTGGCGGACCACCCGGCCACGACCCGGGAACGACCATTCGGGAACCGAGATCGGCTGGTTTCTGTCGTCGTAGACGGGGTGTTCGTTGAACCAACTGCGAACCAGGTCGACCAACTGCGCGTACATGAGCGGGTTAGCTGCGCCCGAGGCGATCTGCACGACATCAGGCTTGTGCGCCTGGTTCTCGTCGTGTTCTGGGCCGCGGGTTGCGACCGCGAGAATCGTCGCGACAACCAGATCCACCGGAATGATGTCGATCACTCCTTCGGGGATGCCCGGGAACTCCTTGAGCAGGCCCCGGGCATAGGCAGCGATGACTGGTTCGGCCATGCGGAAGCCGCGAATCCATCCCGGCGCCGGTTCTGCGAACGCCGACTCGATGATCGACGGGCGCACGATGCTCACCGGCACGTTTCCGCGGGTTTCCACGAGGGCGCGTTCACCGAGCGCCTTTGTGAATGCGTAAGCGTCCGGAAAGCCCAGGCTCGAAGCCCGCGACCGGCCTGCGTCGGTCAACTGTTGAGCGACCCACTTCTGGCGTAGTTGTTCGACCTTGTCGGTGAGAGCCGGACCTCCGGCCGCACCGAGGCTTCGGCGAGCCTGTTTCGCGAGTTCGCTGAGTCGCTGCGGTGTGCGGCTCGCCTGTTCGGCGTCGATTCGGGCGCGCCGGGCGCTGTCGACTTCGGTCTGCCAATCCACGTCTACGAAGAACGGCGACTCGTCGATGAGTTCTTCGGGTGCGCTGCCTCGGCGACTGCCTGCGACATAACAGGTGGACACCGCGATCAGGTGCGCCGACTCGCCGGTTTCGAGCCCGCCCCGAGTGGGTTCTTCGCGCGCTGCTGCCGCGGCTCGCATGGCCGCGGCGACTCGCATGGGTCCTAGCAGGTTGATCTCGACCGCATCATCGAGGGCAGAGTCGAAACTGACCGTGGCGGCTGAGTGGATGACGATGTCGCAGGTGGCGAGAAGGGCGAGGCCTTCGGGGTCGAGCCCGAGCCCATCGGCGCCCACGTCGCCGGCCACGGCGAAGACTCGGCGCCTGCACATCTCCTCGAAGGTCTCATGGCTCTCGTCGTTGAAGGTGCTGCGGATCCGCTCGAACGCGTCGTTGCGGAAGATGTCACGGTCCAGGCGATTCTGTGCTCCCCGACGGCCGGGCCGTACCACTAGGACCAGCTCGCTTTCGGGGACTGAGCGAAGGAGTCGTTCGACGAGTGCGGTGCCCAAGAAGCCGGTCGCGCCGGTGATCGCGATGCGCGTCTTGTTCAGTTCGGCGGAAATCACAGTACTTGTTATAGCAAACCTCTCTACCAAATGGTAGAGAGAAGGCATGAACAATTTCGTGCCGACCCGGCAGCGGGTGCTGGATGCGGCACTGTCTGCGTTCGGCACGGACGGTTATTCGGCCACTTCACTGGACGCTTTGGCCGAGCAGCTTGGCGTGCGAAAGCAGACCATCCTCTACTATTTCCCCTCGAAACAGGCGCTGTTCGATTCGGTGATCGACGCCGCGGCGCAAGACCTTGTTGAACTGTTTGAACAGGAGGCGTCGCGGGGAATGACCGGCATTGATCAGGTGGAGGCGATCGTTCGCCGGATCTTTCGATTGGCGGTCAACAGGCCGGAACTTCTCGGGCTGGTCAGAGAAGTCACGCGCCCGGGATCAATAACGGTCGGACGCCTGAGCGCTCACGTCGGCCCGACTGTCGACCGGGCCCGCCGGTTCCTCGAGAGCGAGATGGAAGCCGGTCGTCTGCGGCGCTCCGATCCGTCGATGCTTCTCTTGTCGCTGTACTCGACCGTCGTCGGTGTTGCCAGCGAACTTGAAGTTCAGCGGGCCATGGGAATACCCCCGTCCCGCCGGGCCACTGTCGTGCGCCGCGCGGAGCTGACCCGTTTTGTGCGCGCAGCCCTGGCCCCGACCGACGCATAGGCGTTTTTCGACGAAGTCGCATGCCGTGCCAAAGCGCGCAGCCCTGGCCCCGACCGACGCATAGGCGTTCTACGCAATAGCGCTGCGGCTCCTCGTGACCTTCAACCCGGGTCGACGGGCAGGGCATCGGGCGGCAGCGGCACGTTCGAGTCGAGGTACCGGCGCAGTTTCGCAGCATCGCACTCGGGACACAGCCAGACGATATTGAGCGACTGGATGGAGAGTTGAGTGCCCCGGCTCTTGTCGAGCGTGGCCTGCCAAGCAGCCCTCACATCGGTCGCCTGGCACTTGTCGCAGCGTGGATTCGTGTCCCGTTCCCAGACCAAGCCGCATTCGCCGCAGGTCACCGTGATGGCGCCGTCGACGTTGTCGCCTTGGAGGTTTTCTTCCTCTTCGCAATGCGGGCAGGCAACGATCGGCACATCTGAAGGCTAACGACCCGCGGCCCGCCCGGCCCGCCCGGCCACGTGAGCGAAGTGAACATGAGCGGGAGGCGGAGCGCGGCGAACATGAGCGGGAGATATCGTCTTGGTTTGTCTGCAACCACCCGAGAGATGACCGCGAGGCGCCATGACCGTCCCAGATTTTCGATCAATCACAATTGAGGAATTGGTGCACCGCATCAAAGCTCGGGAGTTGACTGCCACGGAAGTCACCGATGCCGCGCTCACCCGAATCGAGTTCCTCAACCCGGTGCTCAACGCCTTTGTCGCAGTCGACGCCGATGCAGCACGAAACCAGGCTGCCGACATAGACCGTGCATTGGACGCCGGAGCCGAGGTCGGCCCCCTGGCCGGAGTACCGATCGGAGTGAAAGACCTCGCCGATGCAGCAGGTTTCCGAACAACCCGCGGAGCCAGGCATCTCGCCGATGCGGCGCCGGCCGAGCATGACTCGACCGAGGTGGCCAGGATGCGTGCCGCGGGCTGCGTGATCATCGGCAAGACCAACACCCCAGAGGCCGGCTGGACGGGCGACACATTCAATTCGGTGTTCGGAGCGACCGTGAGTCCGTGGGGCACGAACCGTTCGCCCGGCGGATCCTCCGGAGGCACCTCAGCCGCGATCAGCGCGGGGATGATCCCGTTGGGGACCGGCTCCGATGGGGGAGGATCGATCCGCATTCCGTCTTCGCTCACCGGCCTGTCCGGGCACAAGCCCACGCAGGGTCGAGTACCGAGCGGTCCGGCGCCGATGGGAGCAAGCGACCTGTCGACGGTGGGCCCGATGGCGCGGCGCATCCGCGACGTCGCCCTTGCGCTCGACGTGGTCAGCGGCCCGTCACCGGGAGATCTGCGCTCCCTCGACCCGATCGCGCCGCTGCGCCCGCGACTCGACGATCCGCCTGCTCCGGCGCGCGTACTGTGGTGTCCGAACATTGAAGCAAGCCCGGTCGACGACGAGATCCTCGCTGGTTGCCTGGGCGCGGTCGAGCAGATGAAGCAGGCCGGTGTGGAGGTTGTCGACATTGAGCCGATCGTGCCGGAGATAATCGGCTCGTTCGTGTTGCTCTTCTACGGTGGCATGGTCCCGACCTATCGGGAGCTCTTCGGCACCCCTGCATGGGACGAGATCACCCCGGGGCTTCGTAACATCCTCGTAGGAGCGGACGAGCGTTTGACTCCGGACACGATAGAGGAAGCCCGCAAGCAGGCGCAGGCCGCGTCGATCCGACTGGCCGAGGCGATGTCCGGATTCGACGCGCTGCTCAGCCCGACTGTCGTCGGCCAGACACCCGTTTGTGAGGGGCCCGGGATGATCAACGGAGAAGAGACCGACATGTGGATCGGCAACACGTATCCGTTGAACGTCACCCGCCGCCCCGCAGGCACCACGAATGCCGGCTATACCTCCGACGGCATGCCGGTCGGTCTGCAGATCGTCGGCCACCAGAACGACGACGGGCGGGTGCTCGAAGTCACGGCCTGGATCGAGGATCTGCTCGGCCTCGATCCGATCGCCCCCGATATCGCCTGATCGCGCTGTCAACTCGCGGGTTCTGCGATGGGCGACTCGCTCAGGAGTCGGACGTCAAGAGCGGCGTCTACCTCGGCGGTCGCGTTGAGCGCAGCGATGATAGCGGTCAACTTCAAGTCTATGGCGTCGATCTTGGTGTCGATCTCGTCGATCTTGGTGTCGATGGCGTCGAATTTGTCGTCGATGGCGTCGAATTTGGCGTCGATAGCGTCGAATTTGGCATCGATGGCGTCGAATTTGGCGTAGATGGCGTCGAACTCGGCCTCGAATTTGGCGTTTTGGGCTTCGAACCTGGCGTCGATGGCCTCGAAGCCGGCGTCGACCCTGTCTTCAAGGCGAGAGATCCGGTCGTTGGTGCTGGTGAGCGCGAACAGTAACAACGCCGCGACAATGGTGCCGAGGAAAGCGGGCAAGGCGTTATCCGAGAGTGATCGTCTGATGCCCGTAGTCGTCACGGAGGCGAGAGGTGGATGCAGCCCCCGGGGGTCAGCAGCGGCACCGTCGTCGGTTAACGGATCCTGGCCAACCTCAACAGTCTCGGTCGATGCTGCTTGGGGCGAGGGTTCGTCTGGGTGACGGGGTTCGGGGTCTGGTGAGTCCATGGGGGACGGGTACCTGGGGTCCGGGAGACGGGCGGGTTGAGTCAAAAGGGGCCTCGTTGCGTCTGCGTTGAACGGGGAGGCGGCCGTTAACGCTCGGCAGCAAAGCTGATATATTGAAACTATCTGACATTCAAATTCATGTCAACTCATTAAAAATCCTGTACGCGAGACCTGATCGCAGTAGAGTCTCGTCCCTGTATCGTCGTCGTGCCGGGCGATTAGCTCAGACGGCTAGAGCGCTGCCTTCACACGGCAGAGGTCGAGGGTTCAAGTCCCCCATCGCCCACCGGTGTGACCTAGTAACAAAGACAAGGCGGTTGGGCCTGCTGTTGGCTACTTGGCGCGTGCCGTCTCGGGGAAGTGGCAGGCCACGGGATGACCGATTCCGGGATCGACCAGCGGGGGCTGCTGCTGTGCACAGACGGCTTCGGCTTTCCAGCAGCGCGTGCGGAACCGGCAGCCCGACGGGGGATCGGCAGCGTTGCCGATATCGCCATGCAACAGAATCCGATGTCGTTGCCGCTCCCGTTTGGGATCCGGGATCGGCACAGCAGAAAGCAGCGCTTGCGTGTAGGGATGAGCGGGCTCTTCGTAGACCTGCCGGCCCGTTCCAGTCTCGGCAATCCTGCCCAGATACATCACCGCCACGCGGTCGGAGATGTGGCGCACCACCGACAGGTCGTGAGCCACGAACAGATAGGCCAATCCGAGCCGGTCCTGGAGATCTTCCAGCAGGTTCAAGATCCCTGCCTGGATGCTGACGTCAAGCGCGGACACGGGTTCATCGAGAATCAACAGTTCCGGTTTCAGGGCGAGGGCTCTGGCAATCCCGATGCGTTGGCGCTGCCCGCCAGAGAACTCGTGGGGATAGCGGTTGCCGTGCTGGGGATGCAAGCCGACCAACTCCAGCAGTTCGGCCACCTGATCCTGGGCATTGTCGACAAGACGGTGGATCTGGAGCGGTTCGGCGATTATTGATGCGACAGTCATACGCGGATCAAGCGACGCCATCGGATCCTGGAAAACGATCTGCATGAAGCGGCGCTGGCGGCGCATCTGCTTGCGGTTCAGTTCGGTGAGTTCGGCGCCGGCGAAGTTCACCGAGCCGGATGTAGGTTCGATGAGCCGCAGGACGCAGCGGGCGACAGTGGATTTGCCGGAACCCGATTCACCGACCAAGCCGAGGGTTTCGCCCTGATTGATGTGGAATGAGACACCGCTCACAGCTTGGACGATGCCGGAGGGACGGCGTAGAGGGGAACGGGATGTGACGGGGAAGTCTTTGGTGAGGTCGGTGACTTGTAGGAGGGGTTCGTCCGGCGGTTGTCTGTCCGGCTCGGCGGCGGGTCCTGTCACCGCCGGAGTCCGAACGTCCTCACTCGCTGGCGCTCGTTGCGGGCGTGCGGGCGCCCACAGGCGGCGCCACCCACCACCTCGCCTCGTGCTAGACATCGGAGCCTTCCTCCGTGGGGTTTTGCAAGGGGCTGGTGCGCCCGCGGGGAGTTGCGGGCGCCCACCGGCGGCGCCACCCACCACCTCGCCTCGTGCTAGACATCGGAGTCTTCTGCTATTGGGGTTTGCAAGGGGGTTAAGGGGTGGTGGCAGGCGGAGTAGTGGGATGGGACAGAAACGAGCATGAGCGGGGGTGGGGGGTTTTTGGGGCAGAGATCGCTTGCCCGTCCGCAGCGGGGTTGGAAGGCGCAACCGGGCGGTGGAGACAGCATTGAAGGGGGAGAACCTTCGATGGGGATCAGGCGACGGCCGCGCGGGGTGTCGAGACGGGGGATCGCGGCCAACAGGCCGGCGGTGTAGGGGTGCGCGGGATGCTCGAACACATCGTCGACCATCCCCGTTTCGGCGGTGCGCCCCGCGTACATCACAAACAAGCGGTGGGCCGTGCGGGCCACGACGCCCAGATCGTGGGTTATCAGGATCAGAGCTGAGTCGACAGCCTGGCGGGCGCGCTCTAAAACGTCGAGTATCTGAGCTTGAATGGTCACATCCAGGGCCGTGGTGGGCTCATCGGCGATCAGCACGTCGGGGTCGTTGGCGATTGCCATAGCGATCATGGCCCGCTGACGCATACCGCCGGAGAATTCATGGGGGTATGCGTCTACTCGGCGAGCCGCGTCCGCGATGCCGACGAGATCCAACAACTCCACCGCGCGCTCCCTGGCCGGTTTGCGTCTCAGTTTCCGGTGGACCCTGGCACCCTCAGCAATCTGGTCGCCGACCGACATGACCGGGTTGAGTGACGTCATCGGGTCTTGGAAGACCATCGACATCGCTGAACCCCGAAGGCGCTCGAGCTGTTTCTCGGGCATGCCCAGCAGTTCCCGGCCTCGGTGGGAGATCGACCCGCTGACTCTCGCGTCGGGAGGCAGCAGACCCATAGCCGCGAGCACGCTCACCGACTTTCCGGAGCCCGACTCGCCGGCGATCGCCAGCACCTCGCCCTCGTACACGTCCCAGCTAACTCCCCGGACTGCCTGCACCACACCGTCGTCGGTCACGAAGTCCACCTTCAGGTCGCGCACCGACAAGATCGCGGTCGAGTCCGGTTGCCAGGTCGCACTGCCGGTCGCCGGGTCGCTGGGCACTGCCCCTCCGGTGCTCATCGACGACGCCTCTGACGGGGATCGAAGGCGTCACGCAGGCCATCACCCACGAAGTTCACGCAGAGAACCAGCGAAATGAGCACAGCCCCGGGAAGATAGAACAGCCACCAGCGTGTGCGGGCCGCGTCGCGGCCCTCGTCCACCAACGCACCCAACGAGACCTCGGGAGGTTGGATCCCGAATCCCAGGAAAGCCAGAGCCGTCTCAACAAGGATTGCTGTGGCCACCGTCAGCGTGGCATAGACGATCACCGAACTCATCACGTTGGGGATCAGATGTCTGAAGATGATCCTGGTGTTGGAGGCGCCGAGAGCGGCAGCAGCTTCGATGAACTCCTTCTCGCGAATTGAGAACACCTCACCGCGCACCACCCGAGCCAAAGGCGCCCACAGAAACAGCCCGATGACAACTGCTACGAACATGAGCGAGCTTCCACCGATCGCCCGAGTCCGAGTGGCCAAAACCATCAGCACCGGCAGCAGGGGCAGTATGAGCAGGAAGTCGACCAGCAGGCCCACCCCGGCGTCGACCCTGCCCCGAAACCATCCCTGCACCGCGCCCAACACGGTTCCCAGCACGGTGGCTATGGTGGCTACCACCATGCTGACGTGGATCGAAACCTGCAATCCCCGCATGGATTGGGCGAACATGTCGTGGCCGATCGTGTCGGTGCCGAACCAGTGTCTCGACGAGGGGCCCTGCGAGAGGTCGCTGGACAGCTCCTTGTAGTTCCAGCCCGTCAAGGGCTCGGCCAAGAAGGTGAAGGCGTAGCCGGCCAGGGCCGCCAACAGCGCGGCCACCGCGAAGCGGTGCGAGAAGAAGCGGCCGGCGACGGTGCGCCACTGCGACCGGGCGACCACATCGACGGCGAGCACGCCGTTGTTCGGGTCATCCATGACGAACCCTCGGATCCAACAGTCCATAAACCAGATCGGTCAGCAAGTTCACCGCGATCACCGAAACCCCCACCGCCAGCAGCCAACCCTGGGATACAGCCACGTCTCCATCAAGCAGCGAGTCCAAGAACAGTCGGCCCATACCCTGCCAATTGAAGACCACTTCGGTCACCACGGTCCCGCCGATCAGCGTGCCGAAGGTGAGGCCCGTGTAGCTGACCACTGGCAGGAGCGCGTTGCGCAGCGCATGGCGGGTGACAACCCGGTGCCGAGGCACGCCCTTGGCGCGCGCAGTGCGGACGTAGTCGCTTTCCAACACGTCGAGCATCGCCGATCGCTGAAAGCGGCTGGTGGCCGCAAGTTGTATCAGAATCAGTGTTAGAGCAGGCAGGATGATGTGCCCGGCCCGGTCGGCCCAGGTGCCCCAGAAGTCAGCGTCAAGACGGGGCGACTGCTCGCCGATGGTGAAGAAGATTCGACGCCCCCACCAGTCGTTGAAGCGGATGCCGAGGTCTTTGAGCACCGCCCCCAGCCAGAACACGGGCATGGCGAAGAACAAGAACGCGAAGAAGGTCGACACGTTGTCGAACACGCTGTATTTGCGAACCGCGCTGACCACTCCGACTGCCACCCCGAACACCACCGAGATCACCGTTGCGGCAACCACCAGCCGCAGGGTCACCGGTATTGCCTCGCCCAGCAGTGTTGTGACCGCGCGCCCGTTCTCGGTCGATGAACCCATGTCGCCTCGTGCAAGGTCGCCCAGCCAGGTTCCGTAACGCTCGACAAGCGGTTTGTCCAAACCGAGCGAGGCTTCGAGACGGGCGACCTGTTCAGCGCCTCCGGGTTGAGACAGCAGGAACACTCGCTGTTCGGCGATGGGGTCGACGGTCGCCACCAGTAGGAAGGCAACCAGAGTCGCGAAGAACAAGACTGGTATGGAAATCAGCAGCTTGCGAGTTGCGTAGGCGAGCACCGAGCCACCACGTTATATCCCCGGCGGCGCGAGGTGGGTACGTGGCGCCGGTCAGGAGAAGGACCACTCCTCCAGGTTCCAGGTGAAACTCTCGAGGGTGGGATTGTCCTCGAGGTTGGTTAGGGAGTCGTTCCACGCCAGGAAGAAGGGAAGCTGGTAGACGGGAACGTTCGGCAGGGACTGCCACATCAGCGCATCGGCCTCATTGAGCAGTTCGGCTTGCCGGTCGAGGTCCAGGGTGACCGTTGCCTCGATCAACAGGTCGTTCGCCTGATCATCGACGTAAGCGCCCGGATTGCTGTCGCTGCCGGTTCCGAAGACCTGCAGGGTCGAACTTGCCGGCAGAGGTCCTCCAACCCAGGCGAAGATCACCAGGTCGAAGTCTCCCGGGGGTCCTGGCGGGTCGTTCTCGGATCCGAACACCGGGCCGAAAATCTCTCCGCCGGGCAGGTTGTCGATGGTGATCTCAATGCCCGCTTCGCCCAGTTGGTTCTGCACGAGCTCTTGGAACTGTTCCCGACGGGGGTTCCCTCCAGTGGTGCGGATCCGCAGGCTCAGCCGTCGCCCGTCGCGGGTGTAGACCCCGTCGTCACCGGGGGTCCAACCGCCCTGCTCGAGCGCGGCGCGCGCGGCGTCGACGTCTCGGACCTGGAACTCGGCGGGTGTATTGTCTTGATACTGCGCCTGCCCGTTCATGTAGACCCGATTCCCGAGCGGTTGCGCGCTCTGTGAGAAGGGCCGCATGAGTGCAGTCACGATCAGTTCTCGGTCCAATGCCAGAGCGATGGCGCGCCGGACCTCGATGGGAACTGTCGCGGTGTTGAATGTGATGTGTTCCCAAGTCGGCCCGAATGTGATCGTGGAAGCCACACCGTCGAGGGCTGCTATCTGTTCGACCAAGTCGACCTGGGGCTGGGGATAGATCACGTCGACTTCGCCGTTCTCAAGTGCCAGCGGAAGGTTGCCGGCGTCGCTGATGAATCGGAACGTGACCTCGTCGATATAGGGGCCGTCGCCGAACCAGGTCGGGTTGGGCACAAGAGTCAGGTCGCTGCCGGGATTGTATTCGTCGACCTGGTAGGGACCGGCCGCCAGCATGGGATCCTCCTGGAAGCCCTCGGTCCAGTCCAGACCCAGATGGGCCGGTGGGAACGGACCGGAGAAAAGCGCGATGTACTCTACGAAGGGCTGACCCTCGGGCCAGCTCAGCCGCACGGTCTTGGCGTCTACTACCTCGAGTTCGGCGCTGTCGAATCCCGCGGTGGCGGCACAGTCGTCTTCGGGGTCGTTGCAGTTCTCGAAGTAGAACACCATGTCGTCGGAGCTGACAGGAGTACCGTCGCTCCAGTTGGCGTCCGCGCGAAGCTTGTACTCCACAACCAGGGGGTCTTCGTTGACCACCGTCGGCAGCGACTCACAGAAGTACGGCTCGAACGTGGAGTCGGGGAGAGTGCGTGTACAGGTCGGCCACACCGCCCGGATGACCTGACGTCCGGCCAACAGGTTGTCGCCCGCAGTCAGGTTGTTGAAGTTGGTGAGTTCCTGCTCCAACCCGATCACCACCGATGTGGGGTCGTCGCTCGTCTCCGGTGCGGCGGTGGCGGCAGTCCCAGTCTCGTCGGTCGTTTCTGTGACCGGTTGGTCGTCCTGGTCGCCCTGGTCGTCCTGGTCGTCATCGCCGCATGCGGCCGCCAGCATCACCAGCGCCAGCAGGATCACAGTCCAACGGGTCAATTTGCGTGCGTTCCCCAACATCGAAGGCTCCACATCTCTGAGTCTCTGGCTTGCTGAAGGTTGCATGATATATCGCTCGGCGCGCTTCTATGGCAGGCGGACCGGGATCGTCGATCCGACCGAGTCACCAGTTCGTTGCGATGTACTGGGTCTCGCAGAACTCGTAGATCCCCTCGCCGGCGCCCTCGCGGCCCAGACCTGACTGTTTCATGCCCCCGAAAGGCGCGGCGGGATCGGACACAGCGCCACGATTCAGGCCGATCATTCCGGCGTGGATGCGTTCGCTGACTCGAAGCCCGCGGGCCAAGTCTTGTGTGTAGACGTAGCCGGTCAGTCCCATCTCGGTGTCGTTGGCCTGATCGATCATTGCGTCGGCGTCGTCGAAGGGGATGATCGGGGCGACCGGCCCGAAGATCTCCTCGCGGGCGATCGGGGATCCATGATCAACCTGTGCCAGAACGGTCGGCTGGTAGAAGAAACCGGGACCCTCGACCGGTGCACCCCCGATCACCGCGTCGGCGCCTGCCGCGACCGCTCCCCTCACCAACCCGTCGATGTCTTCGATGGCCCTCGCGTTGATCATGGGCCCGCAGGTGACTGACTCGTCGAATCCGTCGCCGACTTTGACGGCGCCCATGGCTTCAGCGAGTGCAGCAGTGAACTCCGGGGCTATGCCGGACTCTGCGTAGAATCGGTTTGCCGCAGTGCAGGTCTCCGCCGAGTGCCTCATTTTGGCGACCATGGCGCCTTCAACGGCTGAGGGAAGATCGGCGTCGTTGAACACGATGAAGGGAGCATTGCCTCCGAGTTCCATCACCGTCTTCAACACACGATCCGCGCAACGGCGCAGCAGGACCCTGCCCACCTCGGTGGAACCAGTGAAAGAGACCATGCGGGTGTGGGCATTGTCTACTGCCGCGTCGAACCACGCGCCCGAGCCAGAAGTCGCCACGATGTTGACCAACCCCGGTGGCAGGCCCACATCCTCGAGGAGTTCGCCGATGCGCAGCGCGGTGAGCGGCGTCTCGCGTGGAGGTTTGATGACCACTGCGTTGCCCGCACCGAGGGCCGGAGCCAGCTTGCGGGTGATCATGGCAGCCGGGAAGTTCCACGGCGTCACCATGACCACTACTCCCATCGGAGGGTGATGCACGATTATTCTCTTGTCGCCGCTCGGAGACGTGCCGAGCGAACCAGCAATGCGCACGGTCTCCTCAGCGTTCCATCTGAAGAACTCCGCGGCGTAGGCGACCTCGCCCTTGGCGTCCGCGAGGGGTTTGCCGTGTTCTGAAACGATCAGTCCAGCCAGTTCCTCGGTGTGGTCCACCATCGTCTGCCACGCAGCCCGCAAGATCTCTGAGCGGACCCGCGGCGCCGTTTCGGCCCAGCCCCGCTGAGCCGCGGCTGCTGCATCCACAGCGCGGGAGGCGTCTTTCGGTGTTCCGGCCGCAATATCGGTGATCGGCTCACCGGTGGCGGGGTTGAGCACCGCGATCCGTTCGCCTTCAGCGCCCTCAACTCGCTTTCCGCCAATCAACAATCCCGTGTTCACGTCTGTCTCCCTCACCGCAGATTCCTGTTGCTTCGGATTTGCGCATTCTAGGAGGGCACGCAAATAGGCAGAGGATTTCGGTGTGCGAACGGCTTGATCTGCGGGGCCGCGGCCCGAGCGGCCCGGTGAGCGAAGCGAACCAAGAGCGGGGAGCAACGGGCTACAACTCGAAGGCCTGCCTATTTGCGCGCGCTCTAGGTATTCGCCGACCGTTGCCGGCCCGACGACTTCAGGATCTGCTCAAAGTAATGGAGACGATCACCAGGGTGATGCCGGTCAGGTCGCGCAGGCTCGGCACTTGCACCAGGAAGATCAGGCCGATCAGGGTGGCAGTCACCGGCAATAGCGCTTGCAGCAGGGCGAACCGCCGCTGGTCGACCTGTTGCATGACGAGCTGGTCTATGCCGTACGGGATCACGTTCGACAACAGGCCGGTGGCCAGTCCGAGAGCCAACAGCCAGGGTGTTCCCAGCGCGGCAGTCACATCAGGCACTCCGAATGGGCTGATCGCTATCGCGCCTGCCAGCATCCCGAGACCCAGGCCGTCGATGGCGGCGGGGCTGCGTGCCACGCGCTGGCCGAGCACGATGTACATCGCCCAGAACACCGCGGCAAGCAGGGCGAAGCTCACTCCCCGGACCGTGCCCTCGGCTTCCACGCCGGCCAGTATCACCACGCCCATCACGGCCAAGATCAGCGTTCCGCCGGAGCGCAGGGTTCGCGTGCCGAAAGCGGCCACCGCCAGTGGACCGAGAAACTCGATCGCCACGGCGTTGCCCAGCGGCAATTCGTCGATCGCCAAGTAGAACGCCAGATTCATCGCTGCCAGCGCCACCCCGAACTTGGCCGCGTCGAACAGCGTGGATCGGTCGAAGCGCCGTCGCCAAGTGCGCCTCAGCACCACGATTATCGCGGCGGCCCCCAGCACCCGCAGCCAGCCGGTCGCGCCGGGGGACAACTCCTCGAACAGGCCCACAGCCACGACTGCCCCCAGGTACTGCGAGACAGCGCCGCACATGAACAGCAGTTCGGGCGCTCCCCGGTTCATCGGTCGACCGGCCACCGACCGCTCAGAGGGTCGAGCGCCGGACAGGACTCGGTTGCATCCCCGAGAGCGTAGTCGCCCCCCAACCCGCCCCGCCGGAACGCGTCGGCGAGTGGGCTGTTGCCCTGAGCCGCCGTGACAAGCTGTGTGTGCGGTTGGACTCATTCTCAGAGGGATTCGTTGGACCTTGGGGCCTCGCTTCGGGGTAGCTTCGCTCGGTATGAGGTCTGTGGTGGTGGCTTGGTTCCGGCGCGATCTGCGGCTTCACGACAATCCGGCGTGGGCGGAGGCGAGCGCGGCCGATGGGGCGGTTGCGCTGGTGGTGCTCGAACCGGCCCTGCTGTCGGCCGCCGGGCCGTGGCGCCGTGAGGCATACTTGGCCGCGCTGCGCGGACTCGACCAGTCGCTCCGACACGCCGGGGGCGCGCTCTGGGCGGTCGAGGGCGATCCGGCCGAGGCGGTGGCCCGCGTCGCCGTCGAGACCGGCGCCTGCAAGGTGGTGGTCAACGCCGACGCCACCCGCTGGTCCGCGGCTCGGGACAGCACGGTCGGCGAGACTCTCGAAGCGATCGGAGTTCCGCTGGTCCCGCACTGGGGGACAGTCGTGCAACCGCCCGGTGCGGTGCTCACCAGGGCGGGAACGCTGTCGAGAGTCTTCACGCCCTTCTACCGGCGCTGGTCGCAGCTCCCGCTCAGACCTGCTGCTCAGCCCGGCCGGGCCAAGATCTCCAAATCCCCCGGCGGACTGGGGATCGACGACGTGCTCGCGGACGCGTCGCAGCGCGCTTGGAGCGAGCACGAAGCGCTCGACCGGCTCGACGAGTGGTTGGCGCGGGTAGATCGTTACAACGACGACCGCGACCTGCCCGCGGTCGAAGGAACCTCGGGGATCTCCGAGGCGCTGCACTTCGGGCTCCTCTCACCCCGTCATGCAGTGGAGAGGGTGGGAGACGCCACGCCGGGCCGCCAAGGCTTCGTGCGCCAGCTCGCCTGGCGGGACTGGTACACGCATCTGACCGCGGAGCACCCCGACATCGACCGAAGGAACCTGCGCCCCGAATACGACCGAATCGACTGGGCGACCGGGCCGCAAGCCGACGACGACTTCGCCGCGTGGCGCGATGGCATGACCGGCTACCCGATCGTCGACGCGGCGATGCGCGGGCTCGCAGCCACCGGGCGGATGCACAACCGCCTGCGGATGATCGCTGCCTCGTTCCTGGTGAAGGACCTGCTGATCGACTGGCGCAGAGGTGAGCGCTGGTTCCGACGCATGCTGCGCGACGGCGACATCGCCCAGAACGCCGGCAACTGGCAGTGGGTGGCTGGAACCGGACCCGACGCCGCCCCCTACTTCCGCATCTTCAACCCAGTAGCGCAGAGCAGGCGCTTCGACTCCCAAGGCGGCTACCTGCGCAGCCTGGTGCCGGAACTGGCCGGGCTGTCGGACCGCGACGTCCATGCTCCCTGGGAGGCGACTCCGCTGGAGTTGTCGGCCGCGGGCGTGGTGCTGGGCGTCGACTATCCCGCACCGATCGTCGACCACGCCGAGGCCCGGGAACGCACCCTCGCCGCTTATTCTGAAGCGCTGGCGAAGCGCGGCTAGCCTCGTTCCGCAGACCGCTGTGCCGCAGGGCGTGGCAGCCGACTCGACAGGAGGTGTACGGATGCGGCGCATGCACATTGGGCTCCAGGTGGCCGACCTCGACGAGAGTGTCGAGTTCTACACCCGATTGTTCGGGGTCGAGCCCGTGCTGAGGCGTGACGACTATGCCAAATGGATGCTCGAGGATCCCCGAGTCAACTTCTCGCTCGACACCCGCGGCGACGGCCCACCGGGCTCAGCGCATTACGGAATCCAAGTCGAGAGCAGCGACGAGCTCGAAGGGATGCGCGACCACATCGACTCGGCCGGAATGCCCCGCGCCGACCAGGACGGCCTGGTGTGCGGCTACCAGCTCCAGCACAAGTCGTGGGTCACTGACCCTCATGGCCTGATGTGGGAGGCCTTCTTTACCGAGGGAGTGGTGGACGAAGGTTACGGAACCCCCGAGACGCCCGCCGCCGGGTCGTGACGCTTCAGGCGTCTTCGGCTTCCGCTCCGTCCGCGGCAGGGTCTGGTTCTTCGTTCTCTGAGAGGAAGGAACGGTAGATCCTGATCAGGACTTGCTTCTGTTCGGTGGTCAGATCCGGCTGAGCGCGTATGGTGGCGATCAAGTTGCTGTCTCGATCCTCGTCGAGGATGCCGGCTCGTACGTACAGTGATTCTGCTGACACCTCCAGCGCTCGGGCTATCTGTTGGAGGATCTCCGCAGAAGGACGTTTGAGGCCCCGTTCGATTTGGGAGAGGTAGGGGTCTGAAACTTGTGCCAGGTCGGCCAGCTTGCGAAGGCTGAGCTCGGCCTGGCGGCGTTGCTCGCGGATGTACTCGCCGAGATCCTTGAGAGGATCAAGATTCCTTCGGTTCACCGTCTTCGGCTTCGGGCTTTTTGACCTTTGCGGTCTGCCTCTTGTTTGCCTTGGTTGTCTTGGCGGCGGCAGACGGTGCTTCGATACCGATGAACTCCCACGCTTTGTTGCGGTTGTCGGTGAGTTTCTCGGCGACCGATGAGGGCAGTTGCCCGGTGAGCCTGATGGCATGGGGTTCAGTGAGGGCACGGAAGTCTGTGAGAGCTTTGGTGGCGTGCTTGCGGGCGAGGGTGGCGTGCTCCTCGATGAAATCGGGGGCGGGAACCTCGCGTCCGACGATTGCGTCGGTGACCAGGAGGTTGACTCCGACCGATGCGTAGGCGGCGGACTTTACCTGTTCGAGAACTTCAGACACGTTGACTCCTGAGTGGAAGTGGTGGATTGGGGGAGGGGATTGTGAGTGATAGATAACTCTTGTAACTCAACATGCGTACTATAGTTAGCACCCCCCAGGGTTTGCAACTACATCTCGCAAAAATGCTTACAAAAGTTCGCATTCGGCGGGTGTCGGCCTCCGTGTGCCTCGCTGACTAGGGTCAGCTGTCGTGCTTGAGCGCATTCATGTCATGGGCGCCTATTGGCGCGAGGACCACAACCTGCAAACCCCTCTGGGTGAACTGATCGCCTCCGCCAAGGATCACCACTCGGCAACGGCGGTGACCAGGCTCCAAGAGCAGCTGTCGGATTTCGTCCACGGCTTGGAAACAACGTCGGGCGCCGCCGCCGAACCACATGCCGACATATTGGCCGTTCCGGTGCCCAATGGAAGTGGAAGCAACCGACGTCTAGTCCCCGCGTTGGCCAGTGCTGTCGCCGACGCCATGGGCGCAAGTGTGTGCGAAGCTCTGACGCGGCAGGAAACCATGGCCAGGATGCGGGACACCCCGCTACAGCAGCGCCTCGCCGTTGTCCAAGCAGCCGGTTATGAGATCGGGGGCCAGGTGGCCGGCCACGGAGTGGTGCTGGTCGACGATGTCGTAATGACCGGCACAACCCTTCGTTACCTGGCTCGGTTGCTCCGCGACGCCGGCGCGGCGAGAGTCATTGCGGTGGTCGCAGCTCAGACCCGAAGAGCCGGCCAGTAGAGGCCCCTCACCCGGATTGGCGATCGAGCAGGCGCGCAGTCCACTTCGACAGACTGTCGAAGTCTTGGGCGCCCTGGATCGGGAACGTGTCGTTGAAGATCATCGCAGGCACTCCCGTGATGCCTTTGTTGATGGCCTCGTTGTGGTCCGCAATCACCTCCTCGGTGAGTGAGCGATCACGCTGTCGAGTCGCGGCCAGAAACTCTTCTGAGTCGACGCCGACGTCGCTCGCAACCGCTCCCAACACCGACCAGTCCGAGATGGTCCGGTTCTCGGTGAAGTAGGCCCGAAGAAGCCGATGATGAAAAGCGTCGACATTGTCGGGAGCAAGAATCTTCATTGACTTGGCCGCCACCTGCGCGGGCAAACTCGACGAAGGCGGTTCGTTTCCTGAAGCCCACTCGTTGAACACCACCGCAGGCTCCATCTCTGCGGGGCGTCGCCAAGACTTCGTGTATCGGATGAACTTGTCAAGCGATGCTGCCTTGGGTTCGGTTCTCAACAGGAACGACCGCCAAGCAACGTCAATCTGGTCGCCGAAGCGCTCTTTGAGTTGGTCGAGACGAACTGTTCCGACATAACACCAAGGTCAGAGAAAGTCCGACCAGACAACGATCCGCACCGGTGCGTCCATGGGTAGGACCTTAACCCAGACTGCCCGCCTCCGGGCCTGCCGCTCTAGTCTGCTCGCATGAGCAAATGTGCATTTGTCGGGCTGGGCGTAATGGGATATCCGATGGCAGGGCACCTCCAAGGTGCAGGACACAACGTCACCGTCTACAACCGGACCGAGGCGCGCGCCGAAGCCTGGGTGAACGAGCACGGCGGGACCCGAGCGTCGACACCTGCTTCGGCCGCGGAGGGTGCCGAATTCGTGATGTTGTGCGTGGGCGACGATCCTGATGTGCGGGCCGTAACCACCGCCGACAACGGAGTTCTGTCGACGATGAAGCCCGGTTCGGTCCTGGTCGACCACACAACCGCATCGGCTGACCTGGCTCGAGAACTGCACGCAGCTGCAGCGGCGGCAGGCGTCGGTTTTGTGGACGCGCCCATATCCGGAGGTCAAGCCGGCGCCGAAAATGGCGTGCTCACTGTGATGTGCGGAGGGGACCGGGCTGACTTCGACCGCGCAGCGCCGATGATCGCCGCTTACTCGCGGGCCTGTCGGCTGCTCGGCGGACCCGGTTCGGGACAACTGACCAAGATGGTCAACCAGATCTGTATAGCGGGGCTTATCCAAGGACTCAGCGAGGGACTCGACTTCGCAATTCGAGCCGGACTCGACGTCGGCGAAGTCGTCGAGACGATTTCCAAAGGAGCTGCCGGTTCCTGGCAGATGGAGAACCGAAGCCGAACAATGGCGCAGCGCAGCTTCGATCACGGTTTCGCGCTCGACTGGATGCGCAAGGATCTCGGCATCTGTCTGGCGCAAGCCGAGCGAATCGGGGCCTACCTGCCGGTGACCGCGTTGGTAGACCAGTTCTACGCCCGTCTCCAGCGCCGGGGACACGGTCGCTGGGACTCCAGCTCGCTCATCGAACTACTCCGCGATAACTGATACGCTGCGTGTATACAGCAGGTCGTGTCTCTAGGTAGGACGCCGGATTTCTATCGCTACGTCGAGCATCCGATTTCTGGTGCTCGGCGAGACGGAGATTTTGTGGTGATTCGCTGGCCCGATGGGGAAGAGATGCGCGCCTACGCGCTCTGGTTGTTCGAGAACCGCATGGGCGACGAATCGATCGACGAACAGACCAGGGAGAACAAACTCGACCCGGCGGACCTGCCATCGCCAGAAGCGCTCAGTGGAGTTGCTGTGGCCCCAAACGGCGACTTGGAAGTGACCTGGAGGGGCTATCCGCCGTCGCTTTACCACTCGGGCTGGTTGCGTCATGTGCATGAGGGTCGCCACACCCAGAGTGCCCACATTCCCCCAGTGAAGACTTGGACGGCTTCGACATTGCCGGAACTGCCGACCTTCAACGGGCCGCACGTGCTTCAAGACGACGAGGCGTTGCGAGCATGGCTCAAGGCGCTCGCGGAGTTGGGCATTGCCCGTCTAGTCGAACTTGGACGCGACGAAGAAGTGGTGACCGAGGTGGGACTTCGAATCGGTGCGCTGCGCGACACCAACTTCGGCACCACGTGGGCCGTGACCGCTGATCTGGATCCGGGTTCGGTGGCCAACACGGCTTTGCCCTTGGCTCCCCATGCTGACCTTCCGACCCGCGAGACTCCGCCCGGGTACCAGCTACTGCACTGTCAAGTGAACGACTGCACCGGGGGATTGAGCCACATGACCGACGGCTACGCGGTGGCGGAGCACCTTCGTGACAATGAACCGGAGGTCTATGGGATTCTCTCGCGCGCCAAATGGATCTTCTTCAACCGCTCACCAGATCATGACCATCGTTGGAGTGGCCCGTTGATCGATCACGGAGGACCCGGCAGCCCGTTGACATTTCGGACGTTTCACCCAGTGAGGGCGTTTCCCGACATGCCCGAATCCGACGTTCCCTTGGCGTATGAGGCTTTGCGGCGATTCTCGGATCTGGCCCGCAGCGACGAATACCAACTCCGCTCCGTATTTTCGCCCGGCGAACTAGTGGCCTTCGACAACCGTCGGATCCTGCACGGACGCGGTCCTTTCAGCGAGACCACAGGCAGAAGAGTGCTGCGAGGCGCCTATGTCGATCACGATGAGGTGCATTCGCGACTGCGAGTCTTGACGCGCCGCCACCAGACCGCCCGAATTTCTGACAGGCTCGAATGACCCGAGTAGAGAGGGGAACCAATGAGCACTTTCATCACCTGTGCGGTCACCGGGGGAGGTGACACGGTCGGCAAGTCCGTCCACGTCCCGGTCGCGCCCGAAGAGATCGCCAACGCGGCAATCGAAGCGGCCAAAGCGGGTGCCGCGATCGTGCACTGTCATGTCCGTGATCTCGCCACCGGGAAGCAGAGCCGTGACGTCGACCTCTACAAGGAGGTGACCGATCGGATTCGGTCATCGGACACCGACGTCATCATCAACCTGACCGGGGGAACCGGAGCGGACATCACCCTGGGCGGGGTCGAGAATCCGCTTCCCCTCGACGAAGCGGGCACCGACATGGCCGGCGCCACCGAACGGATGGCTCATATTCGAGAGTGCATGCCAGAGATCGCCACGATCGACATGGGGACCATGAACTTCGGCGAGGGCGACTACATCATGACGAACTCCACCTCACAGCTCGACGAGCTTGCCCGCCAGTTCGCCGAGCTGGACGTGGTTCCGGAGTTGGAGTGTTTCGACACCGGCCATCTCTGGTACGCCAAACAGATGGAGGCTCGGGGTCTATTGGAGCCGCCGATCCTGGCGCAGTTGTGCATGGGGGTTCCCTGGGGAGCGCCCGACGATATGAACACCCTCATGGCGATGGTCAACAACACGCCCGACCATTGGACGTTCTCCACCTTCTCCATCGGCCGTCGGCAACTGGAGTATGTGGCTGCCGCGGTCCTGGTGGGCGGCAACGTCCGTGTCGGTCTGGAGGACAACCTGTATCTCGAAAAGGGGGTTCTTGCCACCAACGGCATGCTCGTCGAACGCGCCGTGCAGATCCTCGACAATCTCAACATCGACGTCATGGGTCCCGCCGAGGTTCGCGACATGCTCGGTCTGGCCAAGCACGGCTGAGGGAGCTGACAGACAAGCATGGCTGTAGTCGAAAAAGCCGCTGTCGTCGGCGCCGGGGTGATCGGTTCGGCCTGGGCTGCCCGGTTCGCTCTGCACGGGGTTGACGTGTCGGTTGTCGATCCCAACCCCGAGACTGGGCGGATCATCGACGAGGTGTTCGCCAACGCCCGCGCCGCGTGGGGGGATCTTGAACTGCCTCCCGTCACCGAGGGCGCCGTGACCGTCGTCGACTCGATCGCCGAAGCCGTCGCGGAGGCACAACACGTCCAGGAGAGTGCTCCCGAGAACCTTGACGTGAAACGCGACATCCTTGCTGAGATCGATCGGCAGGCTCCACCCGAGGCGGTCATCGCATCATCGACATCGGGAATCAAACCAACCGACCTTCAAGGTTCGTTGGCCCACCCGGAGCGTCTGCTTGTCGGCCATCCGTTCAACCCCGTGTATCTGTTGCCGCTGGTAGAGGTATGCGGCGGCGAACGGACTGAGGGGTGGGCGATTGCCGCGGCAATGGACGCCTATTCGTCCATCTCGATGAAGCCGTTGCATGTCCGCGTCGAGATCGACGCTTTCATTGCCGATCGCCTGCTTGAGGCGGTCTGGCGCGAGGCGCTGTGGCTCATCAACGACGGCGTTGCCACCACCGAAGAGATCGATGACGCTATCCGTTACGGGTTCGGGCTGCGCTGGGCTCAGATGGGACTCTTCGAGACGTACCGCGCAGCCGGAGGGGAGGGTGGTGTGGAACACTTCATCCGCCAATTCGGCCCGACGTTGGCTCTCCCGTGGAGCAAGTTGACCGATGTCCCTGAACTGAGCGACGAACTCGTCGACATGTTGGTTGCCCAATCCGACGCCCAATCTGGCCAGTACACAACCCGCGAACTCGAGCGCGTCCGAGACCGCAACCTCGCAGGGATCTTGAAGGCACTGGAAACCAACAACTGGGCCGCCGGCAGGACCCTCGCCGAACAGCGAATCCGACTGACCGACAATACGCGACCGCCAGCCTGCCCGTCTGGCAGTTGAAGGCAATACTCTCCAAGGGACGAGCGGATAGACACTGGCCTGCGGAACTGCCTTACTCTGACTGCGACTTCGAGCGTCTTGAACTGCGGTCTTGCTTGGTGCAGATCGTGTGGTCTCGCTTCAAATCCGAAACGGGCTAACGCAATCCACCGCAACTCCCAACCCCTCCAATCGGTAAACGATGGCTTGCGCTGCCGCTGCGGCGACAACCCCCCATTCGCTGGCGACACGCGACGACCTCACTGACGAGGACCGCTGCCGGGTCTGTCAGTGGTGTGTGCTTACGCTGAACCCGGGTCGATGCGTTTGGTGGTCAGCTGGAACGCTCCGGGATTCTTCGGGGCGCGACCGGACAGGGCCGCAAAGAGCGCGAGCCGCATCGACAGACGTGACGGATTTCTCTGGGTGCCGGCTTCGCTCCTAGGCTGGCCTCCATGAGTGCCAACTACACGATCATCTCCGCGGACAGCCACGCAGGCGGCAACATGGCGGCGTACGAGGAGTACCTGGCCGAAGAGTGGAAAGAGGCCTTCGCCGAGTGGCGGGGGGCCTACTCCAACCCCTATCGGGACCTCCAGGACGACGGCCGGACCCGGAATTGGGACAACGAACGCAGGCTCAGCGAACAGTACGCCGATGGCATCGTGGCTGAAATCACGTTTCCGAACACGGTGCCGCCGTTCTATCCGACAGGCATGTTGATCGCCTACCCGCCGCGCAACAGAGAAGAGTACGAGCGTCGCCGGGCCGGCATCGAAGCCCACAACCGCTGGCTCAAGGATTGGTGCGACCTCTACCCGGCGCAGCGCTGCGGACTGCCGCAGATCTTCCTAGAGGACGTCGACGACGCCATCAGCACCCTCGAATGGGCCGCCTCGGAGGGTTTCAGAAGCTTCATGATGCCCCATGTCGCACCCGACGTCGACCTGCCCGGACTCTGGTCGCCGTACTGGGACCGACTCTGGGCGGCTGTCTCGGACCTCGATCTGGTGATCACTCAGCATGGTGGCAACGGCACCCCGAACTACGGCAACGATCCCGCATCGGGGCTGATCTTTCTGATGGAGGTGCCTTTCTTCGCCCACCGCAACCTGGCGCATCTGATCATGAGCGGCGTGTTCGAACGGTTCCCCGCCATCAAATACGTGATGACCGAGCAAGGCACTGCTTGGGCCATCGAGGAACTGAGGCGCATGGACGCGTACCACATGCAGATCGCGGCCGGGCGCGTCGGGGAGCTCGGCTTTTCTGCCGATGTGGTTCTCCCGATGAAACCCTCGGAGTATTTCGACCGCAACGTCTGGATCGGAGCTTCGTTCCCGTCGCCGACGGAGGCCGAAGCGATCAGGACCCTGGGAGTTCACAAAGTCATGTGGGGTTCGGACTACCCGCATCACGAAGGCACCCATCCCTATTCGCGTGAAGCGCTGCAACGGTCCTTCTCCCATTGGGACGAAGCCGACATGCGCAAAGTGCTCAGCGAGAACGCGGCCTATGTGTACCGCTTCGATCTCGAGGCGCTCGCGCCGCTCGGAGCCGAGCACGGCCCTTCGGTAGCTGAGGTTGCCACGCCATTGGCGGAGATACCCCGCAAAGCGACCAGCCCAGCGTTCTTCAAAGCCTGACGTGTCGACCACTCCAGGAGATTCAGACTCGACCGCGCCGTACGCGGGGTTCGAGGGCGAAGTCGGGCGCATCTTCTCGACGTCGAAACCAGCTTGGCCGCCGCGTCCGACCGCCTCCGAAGGTGCTCCGAATATCATCGTGATGCTGGCCGACGATCTCGGATTCGCAGACCTCGGCTGCTACGGATCTGAAATCGACACGCCCGAACTCGATGCGTTGGCCGCGAATGGTGTTCGCTACACGAACTTCCACGTCAACCCCATGTGTTCGCCGACCAGAGCATCCATGTTGACCGGTCTCAACCACCACCTGGCGGGGATGGGCCACGTCGCGCACAGCGACCCCGGTTTTCCCGGCTATGCCCACGAAATCCGTGACGATGCAGTCACGATGGCCGAGCTCTTCCGGGACCACGGCTGGGCGTCTTTGATGGTCGGGAAATGGCATCTCTGCAAGGACTCCAGCCTCAGCGAAGCCGGGCCCCGCAACTCCTGGCCGCTACAGAAGGGTTTCGAGCGCTACTACGGGATCCTCGACGGGTTCACGAACTTCCACCAGCCCCACCGGCTCTACGAGGACAACCACCACATCAACGTCGACCAGTACCCCGACGACTACTACTTCACCGACGACCTCACCGATCAGGCCATAAAGATGATCGACGAGGTCCGCTCCTCGCATCCCGCCAAACCGTTCTTCCTCTACTACTCGCACGGTGCAGTCCATGCACCGTTGCAGGCCAAACAGCAGGACATGGACAAATACCGCGGCGCCTACGATGCGGGCTGGGATCAGATCCGGGCGCAGCGGTTCGCCAGACAGAAGGAACTCGGGGTCATTGCGCCCGACACGGTGCTACCGCCCCGCAATACAGAAGAACTGCACGCAGTGAGCCCTTGGGATGAACTCAGCGACCTGCAACGCGAGACGTTCGCCCGCTACATGGAGATCTTTGCGGGGATGGTCGACAGCGTCGACCAGAGCGTGGGACGGCTCCGCGAGCATCTGCAGGCCATGGGTGAGTGGGACAACACCATCATCGTGTTCACCTCCGACAACGGCGGATCGCGCGAGGGCCAACAAGACGGCACCTCGCAGTACTTCCGCACCCTGCTGGTGCAGACGGGGATCGACACGCTGGAAGATGTGGAGGTGGATCACGCCCGGCTGGATCTCATGGGCGGCCCGCAGACGCTTCCGCACTATCCGATGGGCTGGGCGATGGCGTCCAACACACCCTTCCGCATGTACAAGATCAACACCCACCAGGGCGGCCACCAGGTTCCGTTCATCATGCACTGGCCGGCAGGACTTGCAGGTTCGGCAGCAGCGGAACCGCTAGCGGGAGGCCGAGGCGAAATCCGCACGCAGTATCAGCACATCACCGACCTCCTGCCGACGCTCGCGGAACTGACCGGTCTGGAGATTCCCACCCAAAAGCACGGTCAGCCAGTTCCTGAACCGGCCGGCGAGAGCTTTGCGGCATCGCTGACCGACGCCACGAGCGACTCCACCCACCGCCAGCAGTACTACGAGATGATCGGCCACCGAGGCATGTACCGCGATGGCTGGTCGGCCGTGTCGTTGCGGATCCCGCAGCGGCCGTTCGCCGATGCGGGCTGGGAGTTGCACAATCTGGCCGAAGACCCGACCGAAGCGCACGACCTGTCCGAGCGACACCCCCAGCGTCTTGCTGAACTGCGGGAGGCTTTCGAGCAGGCCGCTTGGGACAATCAGGTCTTCCCCCTCGACGAGGGCAACTTCGTCAAGATGATCGAGAAACCTCCTTGGGAAGATGAATTCGTCGCTGATGTGCGGCTTCGTCCGGGATTGCCGACCCTTGAGCGTTGGCGGGCACTGCAATTGATCAACTTCAGGTCCTTCGACGTGTGCGTGGACCTCGACTATTCCCCAGGCGATGAGGGCATGTTGTTCGCTCACGGCGACCAGGGCGGCGGTTACGCGATGTACGTCGAAGGCGGACGCCTTTTCTTTGTGTTCAATGCCTACGGCGATATGACCGTCGTTGATGCCGGGGAACTCGCCGTCGGCACGAAAGAAATCGTCTTGGATATGAAAACAGAGCCAGGCCGGCAATGGAGCGCCACGGTTCTCTGCGACGGCGCCGAGGTGGGCAGTGCCCACGGCCTGCCGGTGTTGATGGCGATAGCTCCATTTGAAGGCATTGACGTGGGCATTGACCGCCGTTCACCGGTCAGCTGGGAAATCTACGAAAAACACGGTCCCTTCCCTTACCGCGGCACCCTGCATGAGGTGACCTTCAAACCAGGCGAGTTGGCCCCCGACGCAGCGGTCAAGTTCCTCGACTTTCTCAAAGAGGCCGGCACCAGATTCGAGTAGTGACGACCGGCTTCCTGATCGCCATCGGGAGCAGTTGTCTGGTGGCCGTGATATCTGCACACGGGCATTCTCCGAGAGCCGCGATGTGCTGCTGCGATGTGGATGTGCTGCCGTGATGTGCTGCTGCGATGTGGATGTGCTGCCGTGATGTGCTGCCGCGATGTGCTCTCAGGACGTCGAGTTGCTAGAAACAAGCCATGTTCATCGGGTACGACGCCAAACAGGAGGAGTTGCGGGCTGAGTTGCGCGCCTACTACCGCGAACTCCTGACCCCCGGGGTCCGGGAGGCTCTGGCCGCCGAGGCGGGCTGTGGCCCTGTCCATCGAGAGATCGTGGGTCGAATGGGCCGCGATGGCTGGCTGACGGTCGGCTGGCCCACCGAATACGGCGGTCGCGGCTACTCAGCAGTCGAGCAGTTCGTGATGTTCGATGAGTCGGTGGCCAGTGGGGCGCCGATCCCCATGCTGACGATCAACACAGTCGGCCCGACGCTGATGCAGTTCGGAACCGAGGAGCAGAAGCAGTTCTTTCTGCCCAAGATCTCTGCGGGAGAGATCACGTTCTGCATCGGATATTCCGAGCCCGATGCGGGAACGGATTTGGCGTCTCTGACCACACGGGCCGTCAGAGACGGTGACGAGTACATCATCAACGGGCAGAAGACCTGGACCTCGTTGGCAGCGGACGCCGATTACATCTGGCTCGCGGCCCGCACCAACGCCGAGGTGCGCAAGCACAAGGGCATCTCGCTGTTCTGCATTCCGATGGACACGCCGGGCCTGTCGATCCAACCGCTCGACCTGCTGTCGACCCACAACATCAACCACACGTTCTTCGATGATGTGCGGGTGCCTGCCTCCACCCTGGTCGGGGAGGAGAACGGTGGCTGGGGCCTGATCACCAGTCAGTTGAATCGTGAACGGGTGACGATCTGTTCGTCGGGCATGGTCACCAAGGCGCTTGAAGAAACCATCGATTTCGCCAAGAACACCAAACGCTCCGACGGCTCACGGGTGATCGATGCGCCCTGGGTCCAACGCAACCTTGCCGAGGTCACCGCCGGACTCGAATACCTGCGGCTCGCCAACTGGCAGGTGGCCTGGACAGTGGCGACCAAGATCGACGGACAGCAAGCCGACATGGACACGATCACCGGTTTCGTCGCCGATTCATCGGCGGTGAAGGTGTACGGCACCGAGTTCTACACGAGGGCGTATCGCAGGTTGATGGAGGTGTACGGACCTCAGGCCACCATCGCGAGCGGATCGATCGGTTACCTGACCCGCCTCGAGATGCAGTACCGGTCAACGGTGATTCTCACCTTCGGCGGCGGCACCAATGAGATGCAACGTGATCTGATCTCGCAGTTCGGCTTGGGCTATCCGAAAGCGGACCGCTGATGGACTTCACACTTTCTGAAGAAGAGCAGGCCATTTCTGATCTCACCGAACAGATCCTCGGCGACAAATCGACTCACGAACGGCTGTCTGGCCTAGCCGCCAACGACGACCGAATCGACGCCGAGGCATGGGCGGCACTCGCACAGGCCGGGGTGCTGGGCGCCGCGGTCCCCGAGTCCTATGGCGGCTTGGGCTTGGGGTTCTTGGCCACTGCCATGGCAATTCAACAGGTTGGAGCCACCGCGTCTCCGGTTCCCCTGCTGTCGACGGCGGTGATGGGAGCGATGCCGATCGCCGAGTTCGGCACCGCCGAGCAACGCGCGCGCTATCTGCCGGCGATTGCCGATGGCTCGCTGATCGCGGCCGCGGCTCTGTATGAGGAAGGCGCCACTGCGGCTGAACCTGAAGTCGTGGCCGTGCCCGACCCGGGCGGCTATCGCATCGAGGGCGTCAAACCGATGGTGGCCGACGGACTCGACGCGGGTTTGATCCTGGTCCCGGCCAAGCTGCGCGACGGTTCATGCGGAGTGTTCCTGGTGCCTGCGGATACGGCGGGGATTTCGACAATTCGGGTAGAGGTGACGACCGGGCGTCCACAGGCCCGGCTCGAGTTCTCTGGCGTGGTTGTTCCCGAGGATGCCCTGCTCGCAGGTCCGGAGTCTGGTGTGCCCGGCGCTGAGATCGTGGACTGGATCGAACTCAGGGTGAACTGCTGTCTGTGCATGATGATGGCCGGAGCCGCGCAGGCCTCAATCGAGTTGGCCGCGCAGTACACCAAACAGCGTTTCCAGTTTGACCGCCCCATCGCGACCTTCCAGGCGGTCAGCAATCGAGCCGGCGACAGCTATATCGACGCCAACGCCATCATGTTGACGGCATGGCAGGCGGCTTGGCGGATCGACCAGGGTCTCCCAGCGCAAGATGCCGTCTCGGTGGCTCGTTGGTGGGCCGCCGAGGGCGGCTTTCGAGTCGTTCATGCCGCTGTGCATGTGCATGGTGGCGTCGGCGTGGACCGCGACTACCCCCTCCACCGGTTCTTCCTGATGGCTCGACAACTTGAGTTGACCTTGGGCAACGGCGAAGAGCACCTGGCGACTCTGGGACGAGCCATCGCCGCCCGATAGAAAATTCTCAGGAACCAGACAGGGGCTTCGGCTCGTCGTAGTCTCGAAGGCTAGTTCGAGAGGGTTGAACCATGAGGCATCTTTGGCGGTGGCTGGCAGTCGGGATCGTCCTGATGGTGTTGGCCAGTGTGCTGTCGAGCGAGGACGAACCTGCGCCGACCGCGGATCCGGACGGCCCAGCAGAACCGGATACGGACGGTGACTCCCGAAGTCGAACCGGGGTTGGGCCCGGATCTGGGTCGGCTCGCGAAGGACCCAACTTGGAGGTTCGACTGAGCGAGGGCAGTGCCGGCGGTGTCGAAACCCTGGCGGTGGTGACCCGGATCGAGGGCCGCGAGCTCAGCGAGGACGAGATCAGCGCGGTGACCGATCGACTCGAGGCCTGGGATGACGGCGAAGATGACGACGCCGTCGGATTCAACCGTCCGCCGGAGAGTCTTCCGCGCCCGCGCGTGGGCGCCACGATCGAGAGTCCGTTCCCGACGGATTCCGATGTTGAAGCGCCGGCGGTCGACTCCGGACCCTTGGAGGTGTTGCGGGTGCAGCCCGAGGGCGAAGTGGGGATAGCGCCTTTCGTCAGCATCACCTTCAACCAGGCGATGGTGCCGCTGACCACTCTCGCGCAGATCGGCGAGATTGGTGTTCCGGTCACGATGACGCCGTCGCTGCCGGGCCGCTGGCAGTGGATCGGTACTCGAACGCTGCGTTTCGAGCATGACCCGGCAGTGTTCGACCGACTGCCGATGGCGACCTCCTATGCGGTCGAGATCCCAGCCGGGACGACTTCGCAGTCCGGCGGCGAGTTGGCTGAGACGGTCCGCTTCGAGTTCGAGACCCCTGCGCCCACGGTGCTCTCACTCTCCCCGCAGCACGACTCGCTCGACCTGCAGCCCGTGTTCATGGTCGCCTTCGATCAACGAGTAGACGCCGCCGCGGTGCTTGGGACAATCACATTGAGCACCGATGGCAGCGAGCGCGATATCCGCCTTGCCACCGACGCCGAGATCGAGAGCGATGAGGACGTCAAGCGCCGGACCGGGCTGGCCGTGGACGGTACGTGGGTTGCGTTCACGCCGGTGTCAGAACTCGAACCCGACTCGGCGATAACCATCGAAGTCGGGCCGAACGTGCCTTCGGCTGAAGGAACGAACACTTCCGACGCCTCGCTGGTGGCGCAGGCCCGCACGTACGCGCCCCTGCGGGCGCAAGAAAGCGGCTGTACGTCGCAGAACCCCTGTTGGCCCGGAAGTTGGCTCAGCGTGTACTTCAACAACGTGCTCGACCCCGCCACGCTTGGCGTCGCCGACCTGCAGATATCGCCTGAGCTCGTCGACGCCCGCATCTGGGTGGATTACAGCTCAGTCAACATCATTGCCCCGACCGTGGGGGACACGGTCTACGAAGTGGTGATCCCGGCGACCCTCAAAGACGAGTTCGGCCAGGCGTTGGGACAGCCCGAGACGATCGAGTTCCACATCGATGAAGCACGTCCGTTCATCCAAGCATCGGGCCGACGGCTCGTGACGCTCGATCCGCTCGTCGAGCAACAGACGATTCCCGTCACCGTGCGCAAACACGAGCGGCTGCGGGTGCGCCTCTACGATGTGGATCCGAGCGACTACGGTTCGTTCGAGAGCTTCCTCGAGCGTTGGGACAGGGCCCGCGACGGAGAATTGCCCACCCCGCCGTGGACTCTTGTTGCCGACGAGGTGGTCGATACCGGGATCGATTCGGATGCCGTCACCGAGGTTCGGATTGATCTCGACGACGCCCTTGGGGGTGCCCGCGGACATGTGATCGCCATCGTCGAGGGGGTCGGGCGGTTCGCCGACCTTACATACGCGGACAATGATTTTTGGAGCAACCGTCCGGTGGTTGCCTGGGTGCAGGACACTGATATCGGAGTCGACATGATCACCGACCATCGTGACGTGGTGGTGTGGACCACGGATTTGCGCTCTGGTGATCCGTTGGAGGGCGTCGAAATCGATCTGCGGGGACGCGGCTCGTCGCTCACCACCGACAGCGACGGACTGGTACGCACCTCAATTGTCGGCGAACACGCCTGGATAGTCGCAACGCTCGGTGAGGACCAGGCCATCAACCGGGCGAAGGTGCGGGCATGGTCACTGCAGGATCAGCTGATTTGGCACACCGCCGACGATCGCGGCGCCTACCGGCCCGGCGAGACGCTCCATCTGAAGGGCTGGGTTCGCAACCTCGACCTGAGCGGCGATGGCAGCCTCGAGTTCCTTCCGCCGCAACAGCTGATGACCTATCGAGCCTCTGATTCGTTCGGCAGCGAACTTGCTGAGGGGAGCTTCCGTCTTGACGAGCACGGCGGCTTTGATCTCGCCATTGAACTGCGTGACGGAGCGAACCTGGGCCATGCGTGGATCGAGTTACAAGGTCCACGGGACCGAGAGAACAGCTGGCATTACCATCAGTTCCAGATTCAAGAGTTCCGCCGCCCCGAGTTCGAAGTGATTGCTCGCTTGGAGTCTCCAGGCCCGTTCTTCGTCGACGAGCCCGCGACGGTGGTCGTGGACGCCAGGTACTTCTCCGGCGGTCCGTTGCCCAACGCGGAGGTCTCCTGGATTGTCACCACGCGGGAGGCCTCGTATTCGCCGCCCAACTGGAACGAATTCACATTCGGTGTGTGGACCCCGTGGTGGCATCACAACGATTTCGGCGGCGACTGGCACTCCGATGACGACTACGGCTTCGGTGGTCCGCTCGAGGAGCCGGTTCGCGAGGCCTTCTCGGGCTTGACCGACGCAGGCGGCAGTCATTACCTGCAGATGGACTTCGACGGCGACGGCGGCCAACTTCCCACGACGGTCACCGCGGAGGCTCGAGTGCTTGACGTGAACCGCCGGCAGTGGGCCTCATCGACTGATGTGCTGGTGCACGCCGCAGACCTGTACGTGGGCGTTCGCTCAACCCGGACGTTCGTCAGAGCGGGAGAAGGCTTCGACATTGAAGCAATCGTCACCGACCTCGACGGCAACGCGGTTGCCGGCCGTGCCTTTGAGATCACCGCTTCGCGGCTCCTCGAAGAGTACATCGACGGAGAATGGACCGAAGTCGCCGCAGACGCCGAAACCTGCAACGTGACATCGGCAGACGGGCCCGTTGCCTGCGAATTCGATTCGGCAGTCGGCGGTCGCTATCGCATCGACGCCAGAGTCGTCGATGACGCGGGGCGGGCAAACCGCAGCGAAATGATCCGTTGGGTCGCCGGCGAAAAGAGCGGCGTTCCGAGCCGGAACGTCGAGTTGGAAAGTGTCAGTCTCATCCCGGACGCCGAGACCTACGCGGCGGGCGACACCGCTGAGATCCTAGTCGATTCGCCGTTCAGTTCGGGGACAGGACTCTTGGTGATCGCCCGCAACGAGATCATCGAGCTGAGCACTTTCGAGATCGCTGATCACGCAGCTGTGCTTGAGGTGCCGATCACCGACGATCATGTCCCGGAACTGACGGTGCGGGTTGAGATCGTGTCGACGACAGCGCGAACCGCCGATGACGGCACCGTGTTGGACGGCTTCGCTCACCGTCCGGCCTATGGGACGGGGGAGGTTCGGCTTCGCGTGCCTCCGGCGCGGCGGGCGCTCGATATCACGGTCACCCCGGCAGCAAACGCGGTGAAACCGGGGGATTCCACCAGCGTGACCGTGCAAGTGAACGACGCCGACGGCGAACCGGTTGACAATGCCGATGTGCTGTTGGTTGTGGCAGACGAGGCGGTGCTCTCGCTCTCGGGTTATCAGCTCGTCGACCCGCTCGAGGTGTTCTACCGGTCACTGGGCGTGTACCTGAGCGCGCAACGCGCCCGCGACGGCATCCTGCTTGAGAATCCGCAGGCGTTGCTTGATTCCATTGGTGGTGAGGGAGGTGATGGAGCGGCCACCTCCACTGTCGCGGCGACAGCGGTGGATGATTTTGGGGGTGACGACATGGCCGATGACGCCGAGATGGCCGAGGAATCCTCCTCAGCGGATTTCGACTCTTCGACCCGGCTCAGCGCCCAAGGCCTTCAGATCGAGGTGCGCAAGAACCTTGACGCGCTGGCCCTGTTCGACCCTGAGGTTGCGACCGATGCCGGTGGTGTTGCCACTGTCGAGTTCGATTTGCCCGACAACCTCACCCGCTACCGAGTGATGGCCGTCGCGGTTGATGGCGTTGATCGTTTCGGTTCGGCCGAGTCTGCAATCACCGCGCGGCTGCCGCTGCAGGTCCGGCCGTCTGCTCCGAGGTTCCTGAACTTCGGCGACCGGTTCGATCTGCCGATCGTGGTGCAGAACCAGACTGATTCGCCGGCCGAGGTAGATGTGGTCGTGCAGACCGCGAACCTCAACCTTGAAGGGCCGGCGGGCCGGCGGATAACTGTCCCGGCCAACGACCGGGTGGAGGTGCTCTTCGGTGCTTCGACCGCCTCTGCAGGCACCGCCCGTTTCCGGGTCGCGGCCGTGTCGGGCGACAACGCCGATGCCCAGGTAGTTTCGCTGCCCGTCTACACACCGGCCACGAGCGAGGCGTTCGCGGCCTACGGGGTGCTGGACTCCGGGGTGGTGGGCTATTCGCTCACCGAACCACGAGATGTGTTCTCCCAGTTCGGAGGGCTCGAGCTCAACGCGTCCTCCACTGCCCTGCAGACCTTGACCGACGCTGTGTTGTACCTCTCGGAATACCGCTACACCTCCGCCGATGCATACGCCAGCCGCATCCTGGCCGTCTCTGCGCTGCGAGATGTACTCGGAGCCTTTGATGCGGAAGGTCTGCCGACTCCAGCGGAACTCGACGCAGTTGTGCGCAGCGACATCAGCGAGTTGGCCGCGCTGCAACACACCGACGGCGGCTTCGGCTGGTGGTCGCGAAAGGGCGTCTCGTACCCGTACCCGTCGATCCAGGCGATGCATGCTCTCGTCACGGCTCGAACCGCAGGCTTCGCCGTTCCGAATGCGGTGATGGAGAACGGCCGTTGGTATTTGCGCAACGTCGAAGAGCGGATTCCCGCTGACTACAGCAGGAAGTCAAAGGACATGTTGTCGGCCTACGCCCTGCATGTGCGTGCGCTCGACGGCGACCGGGACCTGCGCGCGGCTCGTGAACTCTGGAACCGTCGGGGTGCGGACCTCGAGCTGGACGCATTGGCTTGGATATGGCCGGTCGTCGGAGATGACGACATCGAAGCTGACATCGAGCGGGTCTTCAACAACCGGGTGACCGAGACGGCCGAAGCGGCGACGTTCGTCACCGACTACGGCGAAGACGCCTACTTGATCCTGGCTTCGGATCGCCGAGCCGACGGCATCGTGCTCGACGCTCTGATCACCATGGCCCCGGATTCAGATCTGATCGTGAAGGTCGTGGCGGGGTTGTTGTCCAACCAGGTCAAAGGCCGTTGGAACAATGTTCAGGAGAACTCCTTCATCCTGTTGGCCCTCGACAGGTATTTCGAGACGTTCGAAGCGGCGGAGCCCGACTTCGTCGCCCGTGTCTGGCTGGGCGACGAATATGTGGCTGAACACGAGTTCTCGGGCCGGACAACCGATCGTGGGGCTACTCTGGTTCCGATGGCGGACCTGATCGCAGCGGGCGACGCCGATCTCACTGTCCAGAATGACGGCAGCGGCCGTCTCTACTACCGACTCGGGCTTCGCTACGCCCCGACAAATCTCGAGTTGGGTCCGCTAGATCGCGGCTTTGTTGTGCAGCGCACCTACGAGGCGATCAACGATCCCGACGATGTGTGGCTCGACTCCGACGGCTTCTGGCATGTCGTGGCCGGCGCCGAGGTGCGGGTCAAGCTGACGATGGTCAACGACAGCCGACGCACCAACATGGTTCTGGTTGATCCGCTACCCGCCGGGTTCGAAGCCCTCAACCCGGCGTTGGCGGTGACGGGCGAGATCGAGGCGCCCCGCAGCGACGCCGCCGATTATTGGTGGCGGTGGACCTGGTATGAGCACCAGAACTTGCGCGACGACCGGACCGAGGCGTTCTCGTCGTATCTGTGGGCCGGCACCCACGAGTACAGCTACGTGGCTCGGGCGACCACGCCGGGAACCTTCGTGGCGCCTCCGGCCAAAGCCGAGGAGATCTACGCGCCGGAGGTGTTCGGCCGTTCAGCTTCCGACACGGTGATCATCGAGGATTCGCCTAGTCCGTCCTAACCTGCTGCTGTTGCAAGTTGTTTGCACTATGCTAGCATTTTGCAACATGAGGACACTGTATTTGCGGAATGTTCCGGACGAGGTGGTGCAACGTCTCGAAACGCTGGCCGAGCGAGCTGGATTGTCGGTATCGGCCATGGCGGTGCGCGAACTCGCCCGGTCCACTTGCCGCGCGGAGAACCCGGCGCTGCTCGGCGACCTCCCAGACTTGAGCGTCTCGGCGGAAGACATCGTGGACGCGCTTCATGCAGGCCGCTCCGAAAGGTGATGGTCGTTGACGCCTCGGCAGCGGTCTCAGCTCTGCTTCACGACGGCAATGCCCGACTGCAGCTTGTCGGGAATCAACTTGCCGCTCCGCACTTGATCGATGCCGAAGTGCTCCAGACATTGCACAAGCTGCTTCACCGCGGGGTGTTGTCGCCCAGGGATGCCGAACGGGCAATCCAGCGTTGGACCCGACTCGGGGTCGACCGCTACCCGACGACTGGACTCTCAAATCGAATATGGTCCCTGCGAGACAACATTTCGGCATACGACGCGTCCTACGTCGCACTCGCGGAGGCATTGAACTGTTCGTTGCTCACCGCAGACTCGCGGCTGTCGGCAGCTCCCGGCCCGACTTGCTCCATCACTGTCGTCCCAAGCTGAGAACGTGTTCGATGATCCCAACGCGCCGATCTGTCCGGTGGTGTCCTGATCCTGCTCGGGAGCCGTCGAGGCCGATGCGTGTTCGCCGGCGCCGGCAGTTGCCGTTCCGGGCTTCGGCCTCGACCGGTTGGCAGCCAGCGAATCCGATGCGTGTTCGCCGGCGCTACTAGGGGTCGGGTGGTTTGAGGCAGTACTTGCGGGTTTCTTGGTTCTGGTGGTCCGTCCAGTTGTGCTCATGGATCTTGCGGTGGCAGCCGTCGCAGACCAGCACCAGGTTGTTCAGGTCGGTGGTTCCATTTTTTGACCACCAGACGACATGGTGGGCCCGGCACCACAGCGGGTTCGCCCGGCATCCGATACAGCCCTGATCGCGGGCTGTCAATCTGCGCGCTGAGCGGCTGATGCGGTGCGGCGGCTGCGCCCGAGCCAGAGGTCTTGAGAATTCGTGTCGAAAATCGAAGGCAGGATGTTGGCATCGCATACGAGGCGGTGCAATTCGGCTATCGGTATCGGTGAGCCGTCAGCGAGCCTGGCTTTGACCAACTCCTGTTTGCAGACGTCGTAGTCTGCGATCACCAGCAGATCAGTGCCCTGGGACTTGTCGGCACCTGTCTCACAGATCAGATCAGCCAACGCGTCGGCCATGCGTTGTTGGGGATTGCGACGTGCTTTGGAGTCTTCGTTGTGCCAGAGTTCGCGTTCCTTGGCGGTCAGCGCAGTGGCGATGCGGGCTCCGGTGATCTGATCGAACTCAGCGGACAGGACGAACATGCCAGACTCTGGCGATTCGAAGATCCGGGCTTTGCGAGCTTTGCGTTGGCGGTCGAGGATTGATTGCCCGTCGTCTTGGGATTGGTCTTGTTGATGGCGCCTCACCGTCTTGGCGAACTCGTCGAAGTCCTGTGCTTCTGCCGCTCTCACCAGCAGGGTCTCGTCGATACGGCTTTCGCCTGAGGCCCGCGCTATCAATCTGGCGTGGCCTTGGGGGATGTCACCGGACTCCAGAGCTCCGGATGTGGCAGGCAGTTCAGCCAGCTTCACGGCGGTTTCGACTTCGCGCTTGGCTTCACGCGCCGAGGCCTGCAATTCGTGTCGCGCCAATCGCTGAGCTTCTCCGGCGCTGCGACGACGCCCGACCTCTGCAAGCACTTGAGACTTCATGGCCGCCAAACGAGACTCGCCGCGCCCAATCTCCCGCAACCGCGAAGACAACCCGGCGTTCGTCAACGTCGCCACATCCACAACCGGTACGACCAGATCGTTCATGTCCACGACATTACAGAGGGGGTGTGACAGTAACCCCTGAAAAATATGGAAATAACAAGAAAAAGATGGATCAAGCAACCAAAGCAGCAAGATCTTTGGGGGATATGTGCGAAACGCTCAGTTGAAGCGTACGGCGCATGAGCTTGAGGATTATCTCCTCGGCTGCGCTGCCCCTTGGCATATCCCCAGCCGACTCTTGTCTTGAGTGTGCTAGCAGCGCATATGCAGCCGCGGTGTTGGGCGCCGCAAGTCTGGTTGAGGAGTAAGCGGCCTCATCTGCCCATTGCCTCCAAGCGGCTGCAGCGCATCATAGATCTGTTGATCGTCCAACCCGCAGTCAGTTTGAGCCGCGGCATCTGAAATTTCTACCCGCCACCAAGCTGCCGGGAGTGCAGCATCAAGAAGGAAGGTCCGTTTACGGTGATAGACGCCACCCGAGTTGCGCAGCAAATTGCGGACGGTCTCGTCAAGCGTCTTGCGATCACTCGAACTGGTGTTCTGGTAGTCGCGGTCGAGAACGCCTCGGTTGACGGGCAGGTGTCCGGCGTATCGGTTGCAGAGAAGAAAGGCAGGGGGATTGACGAAGCGCTCGTCTCTGATTTGTCGAAGCGCGACTAGGTGCCAGCAGCCGAAATTCGATGCGTTGGACGCTTGCGCCCTGCTCCGATTCCAATGAAAGGCGACCCCCATTTCGCACTAGTCATATTCAGTTTGCAGCGTTCAACGGTGACAACACCGGGCCACATATAAAGGGACCACGTCCCCTCGGGCCGGATCAAGCAAGTTGTGCGAGCCATCAGCAGTGTCATCGCGGCCGATGACCTGCCTCCTGAGAACTTCACGATGTGCGGCAAACCGATCTGTTCAGGGTTCCGATAACGCGGTTGCGGGAATCGGTCCTTCAGCCCATGGAAGTCCCTTACAACATCCGCCCAGTATATGTGAGGGTTGTGACAGGCTCAGGCCAGCACGGCCTCGGCGACGCGGTCCTCGCAGGTTTGTTTGTCCCACCAGCTCAACTGGAGCTGTTTGGCCCGACGGAAATAGAGTTGGATGTCGTATTCGAGGGTGAAGCCGACTCCGCCGAAGACCTGTTGGGCCATGGCTGTGATGTCGCGGTAGACCTTGCTGCAGAAGAGCTTGGCCATAGGTGCGAGGCGCGAGACGTCGTGGCCGACTGATTGCGCCCAGGCGGCTTCGTAGACGAGTATCTTGCCTCCGTCGAGTTCGGTCTTGGCGTCGGCCAGGTAGTGGGAGATTGCCTGGAACTCGGCTAGTGCTTTGCCGAATTGTTCGCGGTCTTTGGCGTATTGAGCGGTCGTCTCAAGCGCGAACTCCGCCCCTCCCATGGCCTGCGCGGAGGCCAGGATGACCGCCCGGTGCATCACCGCCTCCCAGGCAGCCCATCCGCTGCCTGCGGCGCCGAGCCGGTTTGCAGCCGGGACGCGAACGTCGTTGAAATCGACTCGATATTGAGTGTCCGAGGAGATCGACATGCGCTGGTCGAGTGTCACTCCGTCGGTGTCGGTGGGTACCAGGAACAGGTCGATCTCGCTGTCGGCGGCACCCGTGCGGGCCAGCACTAGCAACTGTTCGGCGGCGCGCGCAAAGCACACATGCATTTTGGAACCGTTGAGCACGAAGTCGTCACCGTCGGCGGCAGCACTGAGTTGCACTCCTCTGGCCGAGTAGCCGCCGTCGGGTTCGAGCCACGCCGGGGTGACGATCGCTTCGCCGGACGCGATGGCCGTCAACAGCGAAGCGTGTTGTTCGCCGCTGCCCGACTCGAGGATCGCTCCGGCGCCCAGAACGCAGCTCACGAAATGGGGAACCGGTGCCAGCGAGCGGCCCAATTCCTCATAGAGCACCACCCCTTCGAGCAGGCTCATTGCTGACCCGCCGTATTCTTCTGGCAGCATCAAGCCGCAAATCCCCAGTTCGCCGAACTGCTCCCACAGTTCGGCGGCGACTCCGTTGGGATCGTCCTCTAGTTCGCGGACCGTGTCGACCGGTGACAGCTGCGCGCAGAGCCCGCGCACCATGTCGCGCAACATCTCCTGCTCTTCGGTGAAGTCCAAGTCCAGCATCAGGGTTTCCAATCGCCGCTTTTTCGTGCCCAAGGGTTGTCGTTCTTGTCGGTGGGAAGCGCCACGCTGGCCGTGCAGGTGCAGCACAGTCGGTCGCCGACACTCACGGAGATGTCCAGGCTCGCCCATCCGCAGCCGGTTTCATCAATTTCCGAACAGCTCACCGTTCCGGCGAAGACCATCTGGTCGCCGGGGTAGACAGAATCGCGCATTCGGAATTTCATCCGGCCTATGCGACCTCGAGGGCCGGTCCAGTCGGTGATGAAGCGCTCGAACCAAGCGGCCAGATTCGGGGTGTTGAGGAATATATCGGGTGTTCCGTTGCGCTCGGTGGCGAACTTGTAGTCATGATGCATGGGCCTCCAGTCACGGCTTGCGAGCGCGCCCAGCACCACGGTGGTCGCGCTCACGTCATAGCTCAACTGTGGGAGCGCCGTTCCCGCGACCGCTTGATCCAGCGTGATGCCGCCGGTTCCTGTCTGGTCTGTGGATGCGCTGGTGGGCAGGTTCATGAGTTCACCTCGCTTGTCGAAGGCGCTGTGCGCTTGTAGCCGAAACCGGTGTAGGACTCGACGCCGACCAGTTCGCCGTTCTGGTTGTGGTACTCCACGTCGATAACCCAGAACCGCCCGGTGCCCAACTTCGTGGTTTTCGGATCGCTGATCGAGCGGAGCACCTGATGGTGGCTGATCACATCTCCGGGTCGCACAGGCTCGTGAAGGATCATCGTGTTGTCGCTCATGATTGCCTCGGGCAGATCGAGTTGTTCTTTGAGATCGAAGTGGGCTTTGAGGGCCACCTGTTCGGTGGTGGCGCCGGGTTCCCAACGGTGCGGACGCATCCACAGCGAGAGTGTCGACACAGGCATGGTCATCCCGTGTGTCAATCGGTCGGCAACGTCGGGCTTCCAGTAGAGCGGATTGCCGTTCTCGGTGGCCGACAGGGTGTTGTAGGCGTAGCTCATCTCGACCGAAAAGGTTGCAGTCTCGGGGTACTGGGGCTCACCGATGAGCGCCGCAATGTGTGCCGGCAGGCCAGTGCGTTCCGGCAGGCCAGTATTTTCCGGCAGGCCTGCGCGTTCCGGTGAAGCTTGTTCATCAAGCGCGTTGTCGTCAGTCACGCGATTGCTCCTTTGGTGATCAGTTCGGAGATTCGTGTGTCGGCGTACCCCGCAGCCTCCAGCAAATCGGCGGTGTCGGTCGCACCGCTGTCCCGCACCTGGTAGGGACCGTCAACTTGGTTGGTGCCGGCCCAGACGGGGCCGGTCTGGGCAAACCCGCCCTCGGTGACGTGATCGGCTTCGACGATGAGGCCCCGGGCGCTGTACTGCTCATCTTCGACCGCTTCGGCCACGGTGTTGACGGCTGTGACGCAACAGTCCGCCGGACCGAGCTGCGCGGCCCATTGGTCACGGGTCTTGGTGGCGAGAACCTCGGAGATGGCTGCGCGGATTTCATCCTGAACATCGTCGTCGGTCTGGCTGTCGGCATATCTCTCAAGACCTAGCTGTGCACAAAGGTTGCGCCAGAACTGGGGTTCGATCGCGCCGATCGCGAGATGGCGGCCATCGCCGCAGGTGTAGACGTCGTAGCAGGCGAACCTGCCCGTGAGGATGTAGTGCCCGGGCCCTGGTTCGGCGCCGGTGGCGAGGTACTCGTCCACGTAGAGCGACATCAGTCCGAATGCGCCGTCCGCGATGGACACGTCGAGGTATTCGCCGGAGTCGGTCCGGGCGCGCCGCAACAACGCTGCCATGATCGCCATCGCAGCGTGCATCCCGCCCGCGGCGATATCGGCGACCGTGGCGCCGGGCAGTGGTGGTGACCCGTCGGCGCGGCGTCCTGTGCAGTCGAGGTAACCCGAGAGCGCGAGGTAGTTGACGTCGTGACCGGCCCAGTGGCTGCGCGGACCGCTTTGCCCGAAACCGCTGGTTGAGCAGTAGATGATTCTGTCGTTGACGTTCTTGACTGCGCCGTAACCGATGCCGAGCCGGTCGACCACACCGGGCCGAAAGCTCTCAAGCACTACGTCTGCCCCCTCGGCCAGCGCCAAGAAAGCGTCGCGGCCGCCGTCCGATTTAAGGTCGAGCAGCGCCCGCTTCATCAGACGGTGCCCCGAATAGGCGTAGTGGGGTGGAACGATTTGGACCGACAGGTCCGCTGGGACCGGCCCGAGCTTGATGACTTCGGCACCGTAGTCGGACAGGATGCGCGAGGCGCGCGCTCCCGGCCCGACAGACGCGAAGTCGAGCACCCGTACGCCGCCGAGCGCTCCGACCGTGGTCACGATGTCCTCATTGCCTGTGCTCATTGCCTCAGAAGTTCTCGGCTCATCACCACACGCTCATCTTTCAGAAGTTCTTGGGGAGTCCGAGGCCGCGGCGAGCGATGATGTTCTTCTGGATCTCCGAGGAACCACCGCCGATGGTGTCGATCACGGTGTAGCGGTAAGTCGACTCCGAGCGCCCCTCCATCGGCGCGTCATGAGTCTTGATCCTGAGCTGTGATCCAGGTCCGGAAATGTCCATGGCGGCGTCGGCCAGCCGTCTCGACAGTTCGGTGGCGAAGAGCTTGTACTCCGAAGCCTCCACGGTCGGCGGCTGGTAGCCCTCCTTGCCAGCGCGCACGCTGTCCTCAACCTTGACCGCCTCGGCGACGAACTTCAGGCCCATCACTCGCGCCACCTCCGCGTCGGTGTGGAGCTGGGCCAACTTCGACCGAATCCGGGGATCGTCGCGCAGCGGTTCTCCGTCGCGTTCAGCGGTGCGGACGTAGTCGGTCAGGACCTCGAGCCGCTGGAGAATCGGCGACATCGTGAACAGCGTGAAGCGTTCCAGGTCGAGGGCCTGGCTGATGTAGCGGAAGCCATAGTTGACCTGGCCCACGACATAGTCGTCGCTTACGAAAACGTCATCGAACCACACTTCGTTGGTGCGCTCGTCTCCCATTGTGTGGATCGCGGTGATGCTGATCCCCTCCTGATCGAGGGGTACGAGCATCAGCGTGATCCCCATGTGCTTGTTGTCGGGATCGGTGCGGGCGCCCACCCAGTACCACTCCGCGAAGTGCGCAGACGTCGTCCAAGTCTTCTGACCGTTGAGCAGCCAGCCGTCCTCTCCCGCGTCGCTGGTGACTCGTTCGGCCTTGAGCCTCATGGCCGCGGCGTCGGAACCCGCGTCGGGTTCTGAGTAGCCGACCGCGAACTCGACGTCGTTCTCGAGGATCTGGGGGAGGAACTCCTGTTTCAGACGATCGGAGCCGTGAGCTATCAGGGTCTTCCCGATGATGCCCACGCCTTTGCCGATCTGGGGTCCGCCGCGGCTTGCCAGCTGTTCGTTGAGAATGTACTCGTAGACGCCCTCGCCGTCGGATCCGCCGTATTCGGTGGGCCAGGTGATTCCCAGCCAGCCCTTGCGACCGAGCTTCTTCATGAAGGCACGACGCTTGGGAGTGTCGACTATCTGTGCCATGTTCTCACGGCTCACGTCGAAGACCTCCGGGTCGTCGTTGGCGTCGAGGAACTCGGTCACTTCCGCGGCGAAGGCCTTCTGTTCTCCGGTGAACTCAAAGTCCATTTGCGTTGCTGCCAATCGGCGGCGCCGGCGCCGCGGATTCGCAGTTGCCTCCTTCGTTGCTCGGTGGTCGGTGCGGTCTCATGGTGCCGCTGCTCACGGGCTTGTTCGGGCCGTGCCGTCTCATCTGATCACCCCGCGGGTGCGCAGGTCGGCGAGTTCGGCCGCGTCGACGCCGAGTTCGCTCGTGAGCACTTCGTCGGTGTGCTCGCCCAACCACGGGACCCGAGTTTCAGGGCCTTCGGGGGTGCGCGACATCTTGATCGGATTGCCGGGCACGAGGACCGGCTCTCCGCCTTCGTTGGGCATCTCGACGAGCATACGGCGGACCCGAACGTGCTCGTCCTCCACGATTTCTCGGCTTGAGTTGGACTCGCCGGCGGCGATGCCCGCACGCGAGAGGATGGCTACCGCCTCCCGATGGGACTTGTCAGAGGCCCAGCGCTCGATTCCCGGGCGCAGGATCGTCTCGAAGTGCTCCTGCCAGCCGGCGCGGGTCGCCAGCCGTTCGTCGCTGCACCACTGCTCGTTTCCAGTGATTGCGGCAACTTTTTCGAACTGATGTTCACGCACGACCTGCAGGACGAAGTGCCCTTCTTTGGCCTCGAAGGTTTCGACTATCCCGACCCCGCCGGCGGCTTCATCAACAATCCCCATCGAATAGAAGTTGGCGACTATGTCGGTCATGGCGATGGTGGCGTCGAGCATGGCTATGTCTATGTACTGTCCTCGACCGGTGAGTTCCCGGTGGCGCAGCGCGGCCAGTACCCCGACGACGCCGAACAGCGCGCTGCTGATGTCTCCGAGTGCCCCGACCGGATTTGCGGCAGGGCGCTTTCCGGGGCGCCTCTTGTACTCGTAGATCCCGGACATTCCTTCTACGACCGAGGCATAGGCGGCACGGTCCACATACGGTGACGCCGGATCGTTTCCGAACCCGGACACCGACAGGTAGACGACCTCCGGGTGGCGTCTGGACACGTCTTCGTAGCCGATGCCGAGACGGTTGGCCGTTCCGGCTTTGAAGTTCTCGCAGACGACGTCGAATTTCGGCGCGAGATTGCGGAACAGCTCGACGCCTTCGGGTGATTTGAGGTCGATGGCCACGCTTCGCTTGTTGAAGTTGTTGCGCAGGAACGTAGCGCCCACATCCAGACCGTCAGGGTCTTTGATCGTGGGTTTCGAAAGGCGGCCGCTGTCGCCGGTGACGGGATGCTCGACCTTCACGACTTCGGCGCCGAGCCTCGCGAGGAGCTGGGTGGCGAAGGGGAGCGCCGCCATCTGCTCGGCGGCCAGCACCCGGATTCCCGACAATGGTCGAGGTTCGAAAAGGTATTGATCGTTGACGACATCGCCTAGCTTCATGTGAGGCGGTGGCGGTTCGGTCGCAGCCATAGTGCAAGTGTGGACCACCGCAGGCTCGGTTCCAAAGTTGCGGGACTCTGTTGTTGCCGGGTGTGGCCGGAGCCGCGGTGAGGTGGTTGGCGGGGTGGTGGTGTGTTGCCGGGTGTGGCCGGAGCCGGACTGGGTGGTTGGCGGGGTGGTGGTGTGTTGCCGGGTGTGGCCGGAGCCGGGCTGGGTGGTTGGCGGGTGCTGACTGCCTGTATCCGGCGACGGGTCGGCGCGGCTCCGGTTGCGCCCGGCTAAAGCACAGTCGGTAGATTCTCCAATGTGGAGTTCAACCAGAGCTTTCCCCGCCGTGACACGCGCCAGATAATGGTCGGCGACGTTGCGGTTGGCGGGGGAGCTCCCATAACTGTGCAGTCAATGACGGTCACCAAGACCGCAGACCACGAAGCCACGCTCCAGCAGATCTACGCGTTGGCCGCATCCGGAGCCGACATCGTCCGCTGCACCTGCAACGAGCCGGCCGCGGCCGAAGGCTTGGCACGGATTGTGCCCCGCTCCCCGGTGCCCATCGTGGCTGACATCCATCACCAGTATCTCCGAGCGCTCGAAGCGCTGGAAGCCGGGGTGCACTGCCTGCGGCTCAATCCGGGCAACATTCGCAACCCCAAACACATCAAGCTCGTCGCCAGCGAGGCTCTGGATCGCAGCGTGCCGATACGGATCGGAGTCAACGGTGGGTCGTTGCATCCCGACCTGTACATCAAATACGGCGGGAAGGTCACCCCGGAGGCGATGGTCGAATCCGCTCAGCAGGAGATTGCGTACTTCGAAGAGGTCGGCTTCGACCTGATCAAGATTTCGGTCAAAGCCTCGAGTGTTCCTTTGACGATCGAGGCGTACCGGCAGTTGGCCGAGGTGACCGACTATCCACTGCATCTCGGCGTCACCGAAGCGGGGCCGCCGCCCGTCGGCACTCTCAAGGCGACGGCGGGTATGGCGACGTTGCTTGCTGAGGGAATCGGCGACACGATCCGCTACTCGTTGACCGCGGATCCCGTTGAGGAAGCAAAAGCGGGCCGTCAACTGTTGGAGACATTGGGTCTGAGAGAGCGCAAGAACGTAGACTTGATTGCCTGCCCGAGCTGCGGGCGAGCCGAAGTAGACGTCTTTGCCATCGCCCAAGAGGCGATGGACGCGTTCGGCGAGAGAGAGATCCCGCTGCAAGTGGCGGTCATGGGATGCGTCGTGAACGGACCTGGAGAGGCCCGAGACGCCGATCTGGGGATCGCTGCGGGCAACAAGCGGGGTCACCTGTTCGTCAAGGGACAGAACGTGATGGTCGTCGGTGAAGATGAGATGGTCGACGCTCTCATCGAATGGGCGGAGTTCATCCACACCCACGGGGCGCAGGCAGCCCTTGAGCGGGCATCCTCGACACGATCCGCCGCACGCAGGGCCGCCGAGCAAGACCGAGACCGCAATCTTCATCAACGCGGAGACGATGCCGACAACGCTGCGGCGACCATCGCCAATATCCGGCTCGCGTCCAAACCGAGGGTCCAAAAGCGACGCGACGACAGCGAAGAATGTTAGACTGAGCGGTACGTTCGATGTCCCGTATGGATGAGGCGTGGCCCTAGGGCCACGTTTTTCTTTTCTTGGGATTCGAGTATCAGCTACTGAAAACCGCGCACACGAGAGGAGGTCGAAGAAATGGCGATCGTCGACCGTGTGCGAGAACTCGTGATTCCGGTTGTCGAGGCCGAATCAGCGGACCTCTACGACGTGGAGCACAACGGAGGCGTCCTTCGGGTGCTTGTGGACGCCGACGGCGGAATCGGCATCGACGAAATCAAACGCATCAGTCGAGCACTGAGCCGACGGCTCGACGAAGAGGACCCGATGCCAGGTCGCTACACACTCGAGGTTTCGAGCCCAGGCCTCGAACGGCCTCTGCGCACACCGGACCACTTTCGTTGCGCCGTCGGCGAGGACGTCAAAATCAAGACGATGCCGACCGTCGATGGCGCCCGTCGTCTCAGCGGCACCCTTGTGAGCGCCGACGACGGGGGGTTCGACCTGCAGACAGACAAAGGTCGGTGCCGTCTGCGCTATGAGGAAGTATCGAAAGCTCGCACCGTTTTCGTCTGGGGTCCAGGCCCCGAACCCGGTCGCGGGCATCGAGGCGATTCACCGAATTCGAGTCGAGAAGGCTCGCCGGATACCAGGGAGGTTCCCGCATCATGAACGCTGATATGATGGAGGCTCTTCAAGCGCTCGCCGCAGAGCGCGGGATTTCTGTTGATGCATTGTTCGCCGCGTTGGCCGATGCACTGGAGTCCGCCTACAAGCGCATTCCGGATGCGCACGAATATGCGTGGGTCACGATCGACCCCGAGACCATGGACTTCCGCGTCTTCGCCCAGGATCTGGACGAAGAGGGCGAACCCGTCGGTGAGGAGTTCGAGGTCACTCCGGACGACTTCGGGCGCATCGCCGCCCAGGCTGCCCGCCAGGTCATCACGCAGCGTATCCGCGAAGCCGAACGCGAGCTGAAGTACGAGGAGTACGCGGGCCGGGAAGGAGACATCGTCACTGGGATGATCCAACAGACCGACGCGCGCTACACGCTGTTGGACCTCGGCAAGGTGGAAGCGCTGCTGCCACAGGCTGAGCAGGTCCCTTACGAACGCCCGGACTCCAACACGCGGGTCAAGGCCTACATAGTCGAGGTCCGGAACACCGCCAAAGGACCGCAGATTGTGGTGAGCCGCACGCATCCAGGGCTGATCAAGCGGCTGTTCGAGCTCGAGGTTCCCGAGATCGCCGACGGCGTCGTCGAGATCAGGGCCTGTGCCCGCGAGCCCGGGCACCGCACCAAGATCGCGGTCTGGTCCAATGACAACAACGTCGATCCGGTGGGTGCCTGCGTCGGTGCCCGCGGCGCCCGTGTCCGCCAGGTCGTCAACGAGTTGCGCGGCGAGAAGATCGACATCGTGCCCTACTCGGAGGATCTCGAAGAGTTCGTAATGAAGGCCCTCTCGCCTGCCAAGGTCAAAGAGGTGAGGCCGGACGAGGCCACCGGCGACTGCGAAGTGATTGTGCCCGACTACCAACTGTCATTGGCGATCGGCAAGGAGGGCCAGAACGCCCGTTTGGCCTCGCGCCTCACCGGTTGGGGAATCAACATCAAGTCCGAGTCGCAGCTTGCCGACGAGGAGGCATACGGAGACGTCGAATGGGCTGAGGGCGAATGGGTGATTCATCCGGAGAGCGGCGAGCAGGTATGGCAGCCGGCCGATGGCGGCGAGGTGGTTTCAGCAGATGCTTGGGCCCAAGCCGCTGCCGCGGCGGAGACGGTTGAATCGAGCCCTGAAACTCCGGAGGCCACCCCGAACTGAGCTGCAGTGTGATCAGCGACAGCAGACGCGAAACCCATCGATATCGCTAGGCTCATGGAGTCGTGCCTGTTCTGACCGTTCGCGTGCCCACACGAGAGCTGCCAACTCCACGACTTGTGGCGTAATTGCGCCGCTCAACTCGACAACCGACCTCAAGGATATTCGCCAAAACGTGCCATCAAAGATTCGTGTTTACGAACTCGCTCGGGAGCTGGGGCTCACCAACAGGGAGACCCTCGAATTGACCGAGGCATTGGGGATTGGCGTGAAGAGCCATTCCTCGAGCATTGTCGACGCGCAAGCGGACCGGGTGCGCCGCAAGGCACAGCGCGAAGGCTTGATTCGCGAGGAGCAGCCTCCCGAACAAGAGTCGAAGACTGCCGAGAAGGCTGCTGCCCAAAAGGCGAGCACCAAGAAAGCTGCCACCACCAAGGCCGCCGCGAAGAAAGCGGCCAAGCGCCAGGAACCGGCGGCCGGGCCGGGAGCAGACGGCGAGTCTGAAGGCGCGCCGGGCGGTGGCGCCGTCACCGAAACTGCGGCAACAAATGAGGCTGCGCTCTCAACCGATGCTCCCTCCCCGGCTGATCGTGCCGAAACGGGCGTCGTTGAGTCCGGTGCCGAGGCCTCTGGTCCCAAGGGTGCAACGGCCCAGCGCGCAGCGCTCAAAGAAAGTGCCCCAACCAGCGCTTCTGCACCCGAGACAGCCGCAGATCCGGGTACGGCGACCGCACAGGACAGCACAGGTGCGCCTCCTGGAACGGGTGCCCCCAGACGCGTCATCTCCTCGAGCGGCAGCGCCGCGCCGCCCAAGCGCGGCGAAGACCCGGCCACAAGCTCACCCCCCGCAGATGCCCCCGTGGTGCGCAAAGTCGTAAAAAAGGTTGTCAAGAAGCTGGTCGCAGATCCCAACCGGCCTACCAAGGGCGGCCCTCCCGCTTCCAGCAGCGGCAAGCCGATTCCACCACCGCCCCGTTCGGCGACTGGTCGATCGATACCGCCCCCGCCAAGCGGGCGCTCTCAGGCTCCTATGGGTGGCCGTCGTGTCGGCAGCCCGCCTGCGGGCGGTCGTCCGCCGAGCGGTGCGTCGACGTCGGCGCGTGCCCCTCGAGGCGGGGGATCGTCTCCCGGGCGCGGTCCCAGCGGTCCCCGCCAGTCGATGCCCGGGGCAGGGGCGCCGGGTGGCGGACCTGGTGGTCCCGGCGGGCGTGGAGGGCCAGGCGGCCGTGGAGGACCCAATCAGGGCCGCCGTCCACCGCGTCGCAAAGGTCGTCGCCGTCGCAGCCGTGAAGAACTCCAGCCGATGGACGTTCCGTTCTACACGCCTGAGGATGCTCCGGTGCCGACCGAAGAGGTCGTCATCGAACGCGCCTGCACAGCACAGGACCTCGGCCCGAAACTCAATCGCACCGCTGCCGATGTTGTTCATTTTCTTCTGCAGGCCGGCGAGATGCTGACCGCGACTCATTCGTTGTCCGACGACATGATCGAGCTGTTCGCCGAGGATATCGGCGCCAAGATCCGCCTTGTCGACCCCGGCGAGGAGCAGGAGGTCGAACTCCGGAAACTGCTCGGCATAGAAGAGGCCGATGGGGCCGATGCGCCTCCCCGGCCGCCGGTTGTCACCGTGATGGGCCACGTCGATCATGGCAAGACCTTGCTGCTCGATCGCATCCGCAATGCCAATGTGGTGGACGACGAAGCGGGGGGCATCACCCAGCACATAGGCGCCTACCAGGTCGAGCGTGACGGAAAACGACTCACTTTCATCGACACCCCCGGCCACGAGGCGTTCACAGCAATGCGGGCGAGGGGCGCTGACTCTACCGACATCGTCATTTTGATGGTGGCGGCCGACGACGGAGTGATGCCGCAGACGATTGAGGCGATCAACCACGCCAAGGCGGCTGAGGTGCCGATACTGGTGGCCGTCAACAAGATCGATCGGGACAACGCCGATCCCCAGAAAGCGGTAGCCGGCGTCGCCGAGCACGGGTTGGTTCCCGAGGCTTGGGGCGGCGAGACGATCTTTCAGGAGATCTCCGCCCTGAAGAATCAGGGTATTGAAGAACTGCTCGATCACCTGTTGCTGCTGGCCGAAGTCGAGGATCTCCGCGGCGATTCCGAGGGCCGAGCCACCGGTGTGGTGCTCGAATCGAATCTGGACATCGGACGCGGACCTGTGGCCACAGTCCTGGTGCAGCGGGGCACGCTGATGGTCGGTGACCCGATGGTCGCCGGTGCGGCTTGGGGCCGGGTCCGGGCGCTGCTCAATGATCGCGGCGAGAATGTCACCGAGGCCGGACCTTCCACTCCGGTGCAGGTCCTCGGGCTGTCCGACGTCGCCGGCGCGGGGGACGATTTCGTCGTTGCGGCCAGTGAGAAGGTGGCCAGTCGTGTCGCCGGCACGCGCGAGCATTGGCAGCGCCAATCGAGTCTGGGTCGGGAGGCCCATGCGCTCTCCGGCGGCGCTCGGCTCGAGGACATTTTCACCCAGATTCAACGCGGCGAAGCGGCCACTCTCAATATGGTCGTCAAGGCGGACGTCAACGGTTCGCTCGAAGCGGTGACGGAATCGCTGCGAAAGCTCGAGCGTGACGAAGTCAAGATTCGGTTCGTGCACCGCGGTGTGGGAGGTATAACCGAGAACGACATCGCGTTGGCCGCGGCTTCCAACGCAACGATTCTCGGATTCAACGTCCGCCCCGATCGAAAGGCTCGTGAGCTCGCTGAGCTGGAGAAGGTCGAGGTCCGTTCCTACGAGATCATCTACAAGCTTCTCGAAGACATCGAAGCCGCCATGGTCGGCATGTTGACTCCGGAGTTCGAAGAGGTCGTCACCGGCGAAGCTGAGGTCAGAGAGATCTTCAGGGTGCCGAGGGTCGGGGCCGTTGCCGGCTGTTTCGTCCTGAACGGGGTCATCACCCGCGGTGCTGCGGTCCGGTTCCTGCGGGAGGGCACGATCATTTGGAAGGGCGAGATCAGTTCGCTGAAACGATTCGCCGAGGATGCCCGTGAGGTCGCCGCCGGTTATGAGTGCGGGATCGGTTTGTCGAACTTCCAGGATCTCAAGCAGGGCGACCTCATCGAGACGTTCGACAGTCGCCAAATCGAGCGCACCCTGGACAGCTAGGCCGATGGCTGGCAGGCGCAGGGGGGCTCGCGGTCGTCGCTCGGCTCCGTCCAGCCACGCGGCGGCCGCCAGAACCGCCCGAGTCGGCGAGTTGATTCGTCGAATCGTGGCCTCTGAACTCGAGTCGATCGACGATGAGCGGCTCGATATGGTCTCGATCACCTCGGTCGATGTCGACCGGGCATTGCAGCGAGCGATCGTCTGGTTCACCGCGCTCGACGGCGACAACGAACCGGCCGCGGCCGAAGCGTTCGACGAGCACGCGGGCGTTCTGCGCAAAGCGGTGGGTTCGCAGGCTCGTTTGCGTCACACGCCTCGACTGGAGTTCAGGCCGGACACGGTGCTGCGCTCAGCGGAACGCATCGAAGGCATTCTGCGCGACGACCGAGACAGCGGCCATGTGTTCAACGGTGGGGGCAGCGGACCAGGTGATGGTTCGTAGGCCCGATCACGCGGCCGGTCCCGACCGAGTTCCCACTGGAGCGTCGGGACCACATGGTGTTGCGGTGATCGACAAACCCGCTGGATGGACGAGCCATGACGTTGTCGCGAAGTGTCGGGGAGTGCTCGGCACCCGCAAGATCGGCCATTCGGGGACGCTCGACCCTGCCGCCACCGGGGTGCTGGTACTCGGGGTGGGCAAAGCGACGCGTCTGCTGCGCTTCTTGACCGAACTGCCGAAATCCTACGTGGGAGAGATCGTCTTGGGCGTCGAGACCTCCACGCTCGACGCTGATGGCGAGGTCATCGCGACTCATGACATGTCGGCTGTTGCCGATGATCAGGTGCGCTCTGCCGCGCTGAGCTTCGTCGGCCCGATCATGCAGGTGCCGCCGATGGTCTCGGCTGTCAAGGTCGGCGGCAAGCGGCTATATGAACTCGCTCGCGAGGGAAAGGAGATCGAACGTCGCCCCCGCGCGGTCGAGGTGCATCGCTGCGAACTCGCCCCGGTCGCCGGGGAGTCAGGGGTGTGGCGCTGCGAGGTTGAATGTTCGTCCGGCACCTACATAAGGTCGTTGGCCGCGGATCTCGGCGCCTCTCTGGGGGGAGGCGCGCACCTGCGGTCGCTGCGACGAGTGGCGGTGGGCGGGTTCACCATCGACGAGGCGACCAGTCTTGACTCCCCGGTCTTGCGACCTCTGATTGATGCCGTGGGGCATCTCGACACGCGGGTGGTCAGCGACGAAGCAGCGGTCCGTGTCGGCTATGGGCAGATGCTTGAACCGAAAGCGCTCATGGTTGCCGAGCACGATGAAGGTCCCTGGGCCGTGGTGAATCCCGCAGGTGAGCTCCTGGCCGTGTACGGACCGAGCCGGGGACTCGCCAAGCCCATCGTTGTGATCTCCGACACGGTTGCGTCGCGCACGCGCTGACCCCTGTACCGTTGACCCTGTACCGTTGATGGCTTCCGCCCGGAGAACAGTGAAATGAAAATCCTCCGAGACCGAGATGATCGACTGCCAGAGGCGATTTCCGTCGCGTCGACAATCGGAGTCTTCGACGGCGTTCATGTCGGGCATCAAGAGGTGTTCCGCATGGTTCGGGTGGTCGCGGACCGCCTCGGCGTCGCCTCCGCGGTCGTTACCTTCGACAATCACCCCGCTCATGTGGTTCGGCCCCGCAGCGCCCCTCGTCTGCTGACCTCCCTCGAGCAGAAGCTGGAACTGATCGAAGGGCACGGAATCGACTATGCCTACGTGGTCCATTTCGATGCCGAGCGTGCGGGCACTCATCCAGAGGTCTTTGTCGAGCAGGTCTTTGTCGACGCTCTTCATGCCAAAGCGATAGTTGTGGGTGAGGACTTCCACTTCGGCCGAGGCCGCAGCGGCAACGTGGCAGCGCTGCGCGAAATCGGCGAGGCCTGGGACTTCGAGGTGCATGCCCTGGAGTTGATCCGACACAGCGACGAAGCTCGTGAACCGGTTTCGTCCACCAAGATCCGGCGGGCTCTGGCAGGCGGCGATGTCGCGCGTGCGGCGCAAATGCTCGGCCGCCCCTACGAGGTGCGGGGAACGGTTCAAGAGGGTGATCGCCGCGGCCGGTTGATCGGATTCCCCACAGCCAACATCCCTGTGACCAAGGTGATGGCGTGGCCTGCCGACGCGGTCTACGCGGGATGGTGCGACCTTGAAGACGGCGTCCGCCACCGGTGTGCCATCAACATCGGTCGGCGGCCCACGTTCTACGAGCACGCTGAGCAGTCGCTGCTCGAGGCGCATCTCATTGACTTCGACGGCGACCTCTACGGCAGTCAAGTGGCGGTTTCGTTTGTGGCATTCCTGCGCAGTGAGCGCAAGTTCGAAGGGATCGACCAACTGGCCGAGCAGCTCAAGAACGATGTTGATGATGCTCGAACGCTTCTTGCAGGGTGATGACTCGAACCACTGAGACCGTCGAACACGCGGCTGTCGAGCACGTTGTCGAACACGCGGCTGTCGAGCATTTTGCTGCTGCCCGGGTGCCGACGGGCTATGGCAGTTTCGTGGCTCACGCCTACCGGTCTCTGGCCGACGGGGTGGAGCACGTCGCCTACGTGATGGGTGATGTTGTGGACGGCGAACCGCCGCTGGTGCGTTTGCACAGCGAATGTCTGACCGGTGACATCCTGTCGTCGATCCGTTGTGACTGCGGGCAACAGCTCCGTGCCGCGCTGAACATGATCTCCGAGGAGGGCCGGGGCGTCCTCGTCTATCTTCGAGGCCACGAAGGACGCGGCATCGGTCTCGGTCACAAGATTCGCGCCTATGCGCTGCAGGACGTCGGACTCGACACGGTTGAGGCCAATGAGGCTCAGGGACTGCCGATCGATTCCCGCACCTATGGCGTCGGCGCCGGCATCCTGGCAGACCTCGGCGTCACCTCGATGCGCCTGATGACGAACAATCCGATGAAGCTCGGCGGCCTGAAGGATTTCGACCTCGAAATCACCGAGCAGGTCCCCATCGAGATCGAGGCGAACCCGGAGAACCTGCGTTATCTCGAAACCAAACGGGATCGTCTGGGGCACACGCTCACGGCTGCGACCTGAGCCAGAACTCTGATTGCCGTACCCGGGAGCGGAAGGCCGCATTGATGCGCTGGCGCTCTAGATGCTGAGCGACTTGCCTTCGGCCCTGGGGAACCGGATGGTCTGCGAGGAATTCGGCGACTGCGGCAACCTGATCGCCGGTGTCGAGCATCACGATTCCTTCCAGCATCCGTGCCACTGAATTGCTCGGGAAACGCGTGGTCAACAGATCCCAGTGTGACGCCACGAACGCCCAGACGTGGGCGCCGACGGTCTGGTTGGTCAACGCCCGGCGGATCAGGTAGGGCCCGTCCTGGGTCCTCACGTCCCCCGAAACGATTGCCTCCAACAGTTCCTCTGCCAGTGCGGCGTCGCGGAAGTCTGCGAGTGCTCGCAGGTTCCGTTGTTCGGTTTGGGGGTCGGAAGCCTCGGCAGAAGCGGCCCGAATCTCGTCGAACTCGGCCCGTCCGCCGTTGTGGGCGACCACGGTCAACGCCGCCGCTGCCAGGGTGGCATCGGGATCGTGTCTCAACTTCGGTGACGCGGCGATGATCTCGGGGTCGTCGGCCACCGTCCCCAGCACCGAAACGAGAGTGGCACGCAGTTCTCGCGCTCTGTCATTGCCGGTGCCGGTGTCATCGTCGTTGTCGTCGGGTTGGAGGCCGATGCGGTGCAGTGCGCCGCGGGCGAGCTCGCCGACGTCTCGGGTATAGCGCGAGGTGCTGCCCGCGTCACCGTCGACGAATCGTCTAAGGGTCCGGAATGCCCCGGATAGTGCCTGCCAGACAGCCAGATCGTTTTCGTCCACAAATCGGAGAGCGGTTTCGAGGAAAGACTGGGCGCTCATTCGTCCCGCGACGGTGAGCGCCCAGGCGTCGTCGACCACTGCATGGCGTTCGCTCGCGTTCAGCTCTCCCGACACTGCGGCAGCGATCATTCCGGGGTTGGGGAGCACTCGAAAAAACCCGGAGGCGTCGGCGTTTGCGGTCACGAAGTCGTCGATGGATCTGCCGGTGAGCGTGGCCGCCGGACCGTCGAGCAGGAACCGTTCGCTGTCGTCGCGCCCAACGCCCGGCCCTCGCGTCTGCAGCGGCACTGCCCAAGTCCGGTCGTCGGCCTCGGAGGTGTCCAGGGCGCCGGCCGGGTCGAGAGCGAAGGGCTGTTGCGACACCGCTGCGCCGTGTGGTGTCTCGGTGAGTTCGACCAGCGGATATCCGCCTTGATAGATCCAGCCGTCCATGATCCGGCGTACTGGTTCGCCGCTGGTGGTTTCCAGCGAGTCCCACAGATCACCGGTTTCGGTATTGGCGTATGCATGGGTTGTCAGATAGTGGCGGACGCCGTCCCGGAACCGGTCGGCGCCAAGATGTTGCTCCAACATGCGGACGACCGAGGCCCCCTTCTCGTAGGTGAGAATGTCGAACATCCCCTCCGCTTCGGAGGGCGTGACGACGGGATACTCGATGGGTCGAGTGGCTTTGAGCGCATCGGTGGCGAACGCGGCGGAGCGGCCTCGACAGAATGTGGTCCAGACGTCCCAGTCGGGCCGGTAGGCGTCGCTGCAGGAGACTTCCATGAAGGTGGCGAACGCTTCGTTGAGCCAGATGCCCTCCCACCACTTCATGGTCACGAGATCGCCGAACCACATGTGAGCGAGTTCGTGATTGATGACCGCTGCTGCGGTCTGCAGTTCGGGTTGAGTGGCGCTCTCGGGGTCTATCAGCAGCAGCACTTCGCGGAAGGTGACGCAGCCGAGGTTTTCCATGGCCCCGAAAGCGAAGTCGGGGATGGCCACAAGGTCGACTTTGTCCGACGGGTATGGGATTGCGTAGTACTCCGAGAACCAGCGCAGGGCGTGAGACGCCACGTCGAGGGCGAATGCGGTCAGGTGACCCTGCCCCGGTCTGTGCACGACGCGGACTCCCACGCCGTCTACGTCGGTGGGCTCGGTCAGCTCCAGAGGGCCGACCACGAATGCCACGAGGTACGTAGACATCGGCATCGTCTCCGCGAAGCTGACGCGGCGTTTGTCGCCTGCAGCAGATGTTTCGCGGACAACGGCGGTATTCGAGATCGCGAGGTGGTCTTGGTCAACCACAAGCGTCGTGGCGAAGGTGGCTTTGTACGCAGGTTCGTCCCAGCAGGGGAATGCCCTGCGTGCGTCGGTCGATTGGAACTGCGTGGTGGCAATTGTCTGTTCGCGGCCGTCTTCGTCTTTGTAGGTGGAGCGGTAGAAGCCTCGTAGGCGGTCGTTCAAGATGCCCGAGAAGGTCAACTCGATGTGTGCCGTGCCTGGGTTTGCGTTGGTGGCAAGAGTGAGGTGCAGCCGCTCGGCGTCGGCGTCGAGGCGGTATTCGGGTGTGATCCGGTCGCCGTTCGCGAGAACGATCGAAGCGGATTTGACGTCCAGTTCTGCGGCGTTGCAGACGATCTCGTCGGTCGCCTCGAGTATTTCCACCTCTATTGCCACGGAGCCGAAGAAAGTAGCGGAATCGAGATCGGGCTCGAGCTCGATCTGGTAGCGGCTCGGCACGACATGGGTTGGGAGTCGGGGATCGCTCTGGGTCATGGGGTTCTTTGTATCGGCTAAACTCCGCTGGGTCTTACCAGCTTGCGCCGGCCTGTGTGAGGAGTGACTGTGGAGCCAAGCCTCGATGTCGTCGGTGTGGGCAATTCCATCGTCGATGTGATCGCCATGGTCGACGATGACTTTATTGAAAAGCACGGCCTGGCCAAAGGCGCCATGACCCTTATTGACGAGGAGAGGGCGACCTCGTTGTATGCGGTGATGCCACCGGCTTTGGAGATTTCGGGGGGATCGGCGGCCAACACGGTGGCCGGGGTGGCCAGTTTCGGAGGGTCGGCTGCCTACATCGGCAAGGTCCGCAACGACCAGCTCGGCGAGGTGTTCGCGCACGATTTGCGTGCTGCGGGGGTCGGGTTCGATGTTTCGCTTGCTTCGTCGGGTCCGCCGACTGGTCGCAGCCTGATTCAGGTGACCCCGGACGCCGAGCGCACCATGAACACGTTTCTGGGAACGAGCACTCTGTTGGCGCCTGCCGACATCGACGGAGAGTTGGTGGCTTCTGCCGCGATCACCTATTGCGAGGGCTACCTGTGGGATGTGGACGTGGCCAAGGCGGCGATCCGCTCCGCCATGGATGCGGCCTCGGAGGCCGGCCGCTTGGTCTCGTTGACGCTGTCGGATTCGTTCTGCGTGGACCGGCACCGTCATGAGTGGCTTGATCTGATCAGTGACACGGTGGATCTGGTGTTCGCCAATGAGACCGAGATCTGTTCGTTGTTCGAAATCGACGACTTCGACGCGGCCGCGGCTCAGGCCGCGGAGATCACCGAGGTCGTGGCTCTGACCCGGTCGGCTCGGGGTTCGGTGGTCGTGTCGGGGAACGAGCGTGTGGAGGTTCCCGCAGTGGACGTCGCTGAGATCGTCGACGCCACCGGTGCGGGTGATCTGTACGCCTCCGGTTTTCTGTTCGGTTTGGCCACGGGCGCCGGCCTGCAGCGGTGCGCGGAACTTGGGAGTATCGCCGCGGCTGAGATCATCTCTCACGTCGGTGCTCGCCCCCGGGCGAGGCTCGGCTCGCTCGGCGGGTAGCGTGGCGCCATGGGATACACGTGTTTTGAGATCGATGAGTCTGAAGGGGTGGCGCACGTTCGCCTCTGCCGCCCCGACGAGTTCAATTCGATGATTCCGGAGTTCTGGACGGAGCTGCCCGAGATCATCGGTGAGTTGTCCGACAGCGGTCGAGCGCGGGTCGTGGTGTTGTCGTCCACTGGCAAGCACTTCTGTGCGGGAATGGACTTAGCGGTGTTCACCGGAGGGACCGGCGCGGGTGCAGGTGACGATGTGATCGGTGAACTTGGCCGCCGGCGTGCCGCTCTGCGCTACAGCGTTCTGCATCTGCAGGGTGTGTTCACGGCGCTGGAGCGGGCTCGGATGCCTGTTCTGGTCGCGATTCAGGGGGGTTGCGTCGGTGGAGCCGTCGATATGGTCACGGCGGCCGACTGTCGCTATGCGAGCGCGGATGCCTGGTTCTGCATCCAGGAGATCAACATCGGAATGACCGCTGACGTGGGCACATTGCAGCGGCTTCCGAAACTCATTCCAGAAGGGGTGGTGCGGGAGTTGGCCTATACCGGTCGACGCATGGACGCGCAGCGGGCTGCTTCGTTGGGCCTGGTCAACGAGGTGTTCGATGATCACGAAACGCTGCTGTCCGGGGTTCACGAGATCGCCGCGGAGATCGCTTCTAAATCGCCTCTGGCTGTTCACGGAACCAAGGAGACAATCAACTACAGCAGGGATCATTCGGTTGAGGATTCGCTTGCATACATCGCCGCGTGGCAGACCGGAATGTTCCAACCCGCGGACATGATGGAGTGCTTCCGCGCCAAAGCCGAGGGTCGTGAGCCGTCCTTCGAGGACTTGGGTCCCTTGCGCAAGGGCTTGTAGCCGACAGCTTCGTCGTAGGACTGAGCGGCTATCAGGCCGCGGTTCAAGCGAGTTTCAGGTCGCCCAAGCGGACGAGCGTGGAGGAGATCCAGCCTCCCAAGGCGTTGAAGTGGTCGTCGAGCATGGAGCCGTCGGCGAGCCGCGGCTCATCGAGTTCGTACGCGCCCTCGTAGGAAATCTCGATTGCGTGCTGGACGTCGTCGGTGTGGAGTCCGTAACCCGATTCGACGGTCGGTCCGCTGCGGGTCAGCTTCTCGCCCCCGATCGAGGTGCTTCTGACGGGCAGTACGGCGAGGACAGCAGTCGGGTCGGGGGCCATCGCGAGGCGCTGTACCCGCAGCGCGATCTCGATCTCGATGCGGGGTGGCTCGCTGAGCTCCTCGGTGACGTACCAACTGCGGTAGGCGGTCTGGGACCAGGTCGGCCAGCTGCAACTCACGTCCGCCTGTACTCGGGGTGGAAGTCCCTCTCCGGGAAGGCCGTAAGAGGTCTGCCAGTTGAGATCGCCGAGGAGCACATCGACCCAGAAGCGTTCTTCGAAGGCGGTGCGTTCAAGACGAGCGGTCTCGAAAGCGTCTCGCAACGCTCCGATCGCGTCGGTGAACACATGGTCCAGCATGCCCGGCAGGTTAGCCCGCAGAATCTCGACTGTTTGGGAACTGTCTGACATCTGGAGTTCGCCCGCAACAGCGATAAAAAAGATATAAAAATTGCCCGCGAATCGGGGGGGGGGGGGGGGGGGGGGGGGGGGGGGGGGGGGGGGGGGGGGGGGG
>JAPPMP010000015.1:12275-28267 GCA_028819005.1 Acidimicrobiaceae bacterium | reverse complement strand
ACAATATCTCTTTTTTTTTCAATTTTTTTATATGTGTTTGTCCCCCCCAAACCTTTAAAAATTTTTAAAAAACCCCCCCCCTTACCCCCCCCCCCCCCCCCAACTGAGAGTAAAGTGCTTCGGATGACTCGAAGAGCGATATTCTCAGCTTTGGCGGCTGCGGCTGTGTTGGCGACGCTGGCGGTGTCCAACCCCGCTGCCTCGTCGCCCGCCGTGTGCGTTCCGACTGCTAGCCATCCGGTGGTGGGCGTCGGGGCGACCAATATCGAGGCGTCGGCCGTCGGGTTCGACGTGGTGGTCCGCCATTACTATGGATCACAGGGATCGACGATTATAACGGTGCCCGTGACGGTGCGGGTGCGGATCCAGCACGACGGAGTCACCACTGAGCACACGACGCTGGCGGTTCCGGCCAGCCCCCGCACGCGCATGGCGGGCCAGTGGCATTACCGCACCAAGGCGACGCTGTCGGTGCCGCGTCGGGCTGGTGGCCTGACCTCATCCATCACGATCATCGAGCACAGCAGCTACGGGGTCTGCACCCGCAACGCAGGGGTGGCGTTCACAGGCGTCCAGCAGTTCGTGCCGCCGCCGCCGACGACGACGCTGCCTGAGATCGAGCCTGAGACCCCTGTGGAGGATCGGTATCCGCGGCCTGAGCCCCCGGAGAGACCCACCAACTCCGACGGTACTGTGAACCTTTATGGCCCGGGGGGTTATCTGACACCTGAACGCAGGCTGGCGTGGAAGTGCTGGGGTGCGTTCGGCGACACTGAACTCTTGCGCAAGCACGGCATCATCAGCGAGTCTGAGAGCTGCTGACCACGCCAGAACAGCAAGCCGAGCAGTTCGCCTGTCACAGCGCTGAGTGCAAGGGGCGACAGGTCGCCGGATGGCTCACAACGGTCTGAGGCGCGTTTTGAGGGCTTCCTCAAAATGTTCTCGGCTGACCGTCTCGGCGGCTTGGAGGCGTATTTTGGAATCTTCAAGCGTGAGCACTTCGTCGAGAGGAAAGCCGGCGGTCTCTGCCAACCATTTGCTGATGAGCCCGCTTTCTTCGAAGCGGCGCGGACATGTGATAACCGGGGAATCCAAGCGCGCTCCGATGCGGCTGTTCTCGCCTTCTTTGTAGCGTTGGATTGAACAAACACCGCCCCTTTTGGAACATGGAGGCTGGGTTGGTTGAAAAGGACATCGAGGGGGTTCAGCCTCCGTCTCGCCAAGCGCTTGCTTGGCGAAGTCCTCCCGCTGTGACGCGTTAAGCGATGTGAAGTCTTTCCCGTACCATTCGGCTATCCCGTAACGGGTTTTGGCGTCGTCGGGCATTGTCAGTCGGATGGCTGTGTGAACACCGCTCGGCGGGTGATGACAAGTTCAGAGATTCGGGCGTGGTGGGTGTTGCGCATGACAACTTCGACGGCGTGGAATCCGTGCTCTTCGATGAGGTCTGCAATCTCAGGGGCGCAGTCGTAAGTCATGAGGAACTCTACAGGAGCCTCGGCCAAGACTTTGAACAGCCGTCTGTGGTCTAGTCGGTGGTGTGCGTAGAGCCGGTTGCCAGCTCGTTTTCCACCAGCCGTGTACGGCGGGTCGATGAAAGCAACCGCGCCCGGGAGTTCTGCAAAGGTTTCCAGCAGTTCCATACCGTCGGTCTCGCAGAAGGTGATCTGTGATGTGTGGGCCTGGATGTTCCGCAAGCGTCCGATGATGGTGTCCGGATACCAGCGAGAAGCGAGACCTTTGTTGTTCTCGCCTGACTTGGTCAATGCAGCGCCGGGGGCGAGTATCCCGCCGCGCCTGGTTCGGTTGAGCACCAAGGTTCGGAACCCGTGCTCAAGCAGGCTGCGGGGAGGTCTCCCGGCGAGAGCGGAGACAGCTTCGAGAGTGGGCTCAAACTCAGATATCAAGTTGCACAACTCGTCGTTGTGGCGCAGCGCGGCGTGCCAGAATGCGGCCACATCGTGATCGAACTCAGCCAAGACGCTGCGGTCTGCCAACTCCTCACAGACCGCAGTGAGCGCGACTGTGCCTCCGCCGCAGAATGGTTCAATCAGCACTCTGGGCCTGGGCGTCAGTGGCGTCAGCCAGGACCGAATGTGGGGTATCAGCCAGGTCTTGCCCCCGGGATACCGAAGCGGCGAGCGCTGGGGTACGGAGGCGACGTTGACCGCGGGGATCGGCGAGATCGGGAATCTAGGGCCGGATGAAGACTCGGTCGGTTCGACCCTCGATAGCCGGGACTGCGCGATCATTGCAGATGCCTGATCTTCTGAGTCCTCACGATCCTTTGCATTGTCCAACAGCTTCGCACGGCGAGAACCTGCATCGGTGGACCTGCGAGTGGAGCGTGTCGATCTGCCATATTGCTCCTGTGTCAGCGGCGAGAACTGCATCTGCTTGGCGAGTCGGCTCTTTTTCTCCATGCGATGGAGAGTACGAAGAGGGTACGACAACCTCCGACGTCCAAGGCTCAGTGGGGCTACTCACCGAGCACTTTGGAGACCTCCAACCAGTAACCGGTGCCGTACAGATGGTCGGCGAGCGCTCTCACATCGGCGCGTGTCGCCGCGCTGAGCAGGTCTTGGCGGTTGTCGAAAGTCAGCCGGTCCTCGTCGGGGAACCTGATCGCCGCAAGATCGGCGTTGGCCAGACCACTGTTGTTGAAGAAGTTCCAGTCGCTGCGGATGATGTTGTGCGCCTGCTCGAACTGATCTGCCGTAACGCCGCGGGTAGTGATGGCCTCCAGTTCCTCCATAAGCACAGCGCGGATCTCGTCGAGTCGCGTCGGGTCGCCGCTGATCGATATGAATGAGCGGATGTTCGGTTCTGGTTCTCGCCTGAACGAGATGGTGGCTGAACCGCCGTATGAGGCTCCGAGGTCTTCACGGATGCGTTCGATGATCCGGTTGTTGATGACCCCCTGCAGCAGGTTGGCCGTTACCCGAGTCTCGGCTGTGAGTTCAGTCGGTCGGGCATGGAAGACGAACATGCCTCCGTCGGCGGCGCCTTCGCCGAGTTCGACACTTGCGGTTTTTTGGCCGGTCGGCAGTTCGTGACCGAGATCAACCCAGGTGTCCGCCTCGCCAACCGGGAGCGAACCGAGATAACGGGCGGCCAGATCAGCGACGGTACTGCGTTCGATGTCTCCCACGATGGCGACAGCGAGGTCGTCCACTTTGCCGAGTCGGGCCTTGTAGATCTCAAGCGCGGTCTGCTCGCTGAGTGAGTCGAGTTGTTGTTGAGTGGCCGCTTGATGTTGTGACGGGTCGCCGTCGTAGATGAGGTCCAACAGGGTGGTTATCGCTCGGCGGTCAACATGGGTCTGGGATACCGCGAGATTCTGTTCGGCTATGTCTATGGCCGTTCGGAAGGCGACTTCATCGACTCTCGGCTCGGTGATGTACAGGTGCAGCAACTGGAATAGAACTTCTGCGTCCCGGGTTGCGGATTCCGCTGAGAAGCCCTCTTCTGACTGGTCGATGAAGCTGATGAGCCCGACGGTCTTCGTCGAGAGGAAACGATCCAGCGTCAGCGTGTCGTGGGGTCCGACTCCGCCGCTGAACACCGCGTCGATGGCGACGCCGGGAATAGCCGCGTTGGCGCCGGGATGGTCTTGGGGAAATGTCGACCAGCCACCTGCTGAGGCCGCTCGCAACGAGAAAGCGTTGTCCACCACTCTTGAATGCCGGTGGCTGACGGTCACACCGTTGTCGAAGGTCCAAGTTGTGACCTCGCCGTGGTCGGTGCTTCGTTGGGTTGTGTCGGCTGGCTCCGCGCGGGAGGGGGCGTTCATCAGTTCGTCGATCTGCCCCGCTCCGCCTCCGGATTCTGCCGGCATGAGATTGGCCAGCGCGTCCAGCAGGTCGTCGGTTGTCGGCAGCGTTGATTCGTCGGCGCCGACAGCGATCACGATCGGCCCGCTGATGCTCAGGAGCCACCTCCAGTGATTGGTGAGTCCAGCAGCGGTGAATGATTCGACGGCCGTTCTCTGGCGGACGATACGTGTTTGGGCTTTGTCGATGTCTGCGCCGCCGAGCCAGTATCTCGACAGCAGGTTGGCGTACTGACTGTCTTGGGTGGTGTTCAGGCCCGCGAGTTGTTGGTTGAAATTCGCGATCATCGTGTCGCGCATTCGCTCCATGTCGTCCTCGCTGAATCCGCCCGCAGCCGCGAGCAGATAGGACATGTAGTCCTCGAGTCCGACCGCCAAGTCGGCGGCTTTGAGGTTGGTCCCGAAGTATCGGAGCTCGCGGCTCACCTCGAACTCGCCGAAGAAAGGCGGTTCTTCGAGTATGAGATCGCCGCGTTGGTAAGCGTCGTTGAGCCGATTCGTCAACATGATGGCGATGGCGCGTTCGGCGAGCACCAGGCGAGAACCGCCAACGGTGCCGGTGTCCCAAGCGGGTATCGGAAAGTCCAGCGACAGGTTGTCGAGGGAGTTGTCGGGGTGGGTGACGACATGTGCCTGAGGTTGGGCCGATATCTCAACTGTGATCGGCTCACGCGCGCTCGGCGTATCGGTCCGCGCTTCAAGTTCGCTGAAATACTCGGTGACTTTCGCTTCGAGTTCGTCGAGCGGAAGGTCTCCGACTACCACGACGGCCATGTTGTCTGGTCGGTACCAGTCGTCGTAGAAAGACCGCAGCAAATCGGGTGTGGTGGCTTCGACCTTGTCCGCATCTCCGATCACGAGGTGGCCCTCGTACGGGGTCCCTGCCACGTAGACCTTGTTGAACTCGTTGGCGATAATGCCGTCAACGGATTCCAGTCGTTGGCGGAGTTCGTCGCGCAGCACGCCCTTTTCTTCGTCGACTGCAGACGGTTCGAGAGTCGCCGCAGAAGCCCACTGGGCCAGCACATCGAACGCTGCTTCAACGGCGCCGTCATCGGCGGTCTCAGCCGACAGGATGTAGACGGTCTCGTCGAGACTCGTGTAGGCGTTGACTTCGGGCCCGAACTCAATCCCGAGTCGCTGGAGTTGCGCCGTCAGTTCGTTCCCCGGGTACTTCTCGGTGCCGTTGAACAGCATGTGTTCTAAGAAGTGGGCGCTGCCGTCGCTGCCGTCGACTTGCTGTGCCGAACCGGCGTTGACGAGCAGTCGGATCTCGAGATTTGAACCCGGCGAGTCGTTTGAACGCAACAAGTAGGTGAGACCGTTGTCGAGCGTGCCGATGCGGTAGTCGCGGTCGATGGGCAGCGGCGTCGGATCGGGGTCCGGTGCGGTGACGGGTGGGAGCGCCGTCCCGTCGGCCTCATGGGAACCATCGCCGCCGTCAGGCTCGTACTGTGGTGCGAGGGTAGTTGTCGAGGCTCTGGAGGCGGCCTCGGAGCGCATCTCGTCGATGGTGCTGTTCGAGGCGCAGGCGACAGCGATCAAGATTGTGACGAACAGCACGGCGCCGTTGCGGAGCAACTGTCGACGACGAGAACCGGGTCTGATCACCAAGCGATTCTAGTGTTTGGAGAAGTTGCCTTAAAGCTGCTTTGAGCCTCAGATCGGAGGCTCTTGGGACCATGCCTCAAGGGGCGCGTAACGGGGCTTTATCACCTGCTCGATGATCTGCAGCCGTTCGCGGAAGGGCAGGAAGCTCGACTTCATCCCGTTGACCGTGAGCCAGCGGAGCCGATCCCAGCCGTAGTCGAACGCGTCGACCAGTGCGGCCATCTCCGAAGTCATCGACACGCCCGACATCAGCCGGTTGTCGGTGTTGAGGGTCACCCGGAACCGCAGGTCGATCAGTTGGTCGATCGGGTGCTCGGCAATGCTGTCGACGACTCCGGTGTTGACATTGGAGGTTGGGCAGATCTCCAGCGGGATCCGTCGATCCCGAAGAAAATGCGCGAGGCGGCCGAGTGCGGGTTCGCCGTTCTCCTCATGTTGGATGTCTTCGATGATCCGGATTCCATGGCCGAGCCGTTCCGAGCCGCAGTACTGCACGGCCTTCCAGATCGAGCGGGGACCGTAGGCCTCGCCTGCGTGAACGGTGATGTGGAAGTTCTCGCGCTGGCAGAACTGGAAGGCCCTGATGTGGTCGTCGGGCGGGAAGCCGTCCTCAGCTCCGGCGATGTCGAACGCCACCACGCCCTGATCGCGCCACCGCACAGCGGCTTCGGCCACCGCCAACGAGTTGTCGGCGTTGCGCATAGCCGAGCAGATGGCACGGATCGTCAGGTCCGTGCCCGACGAACCGGCGGCGAAACCGGACAGCACCGCTTCGACAGCGTCGTCGAGCCGCAAACCCCGCTGAGTGTGGAGTTCGGGAGCGAACCGAACTTCGGCGTAGACGACGCCGTCGGCGGCCAGGTCTTCAGCGCATTCGCGGGCCACCCTCTCGATGCTGTGGGGCGTCTGCATAACAGCGACGGTGTGGGCGAAGGTCTCGAGGTACAGCGTGAGGTCTTTGCGATTGGCGCCTTTCATCATCTGATCGGTGAGGGCCCCCGGCTCGGTGGCGGGCAGGTCGCGGTAGCCCAGTTCATCGGCGAGCTCGATGATCGTCTCAGGCCTGAGCCCGCCGTCGAGATGATCGTGGAGCAGGACCTTGGGCGCTCGCTTGATCCGTTCGAGCGTGGGCGCACCGACGTCGAGTGTCGTCATCGTTGGAGTCTAGCTGTAACGATGTTGGCCTCTGTGCCCCTGCGGAAGACGACAGCGTTCGCGTGATCGCGGGCCGCGATGGCTGCATTGGGTCAGTGAGGGGTTGGCAATCGGCAGTCGCGAGTGTGCGCTCGCTGTCGAGTCGAATTCTGAGATGCTCGGATAAGCCCGTCCGCGGTCGGGTGTCACCTGTCGAAGGACTCCGACGAGATCCGGAGAAAAGAACCTGCGGTTGCGGCGGCCGCCCGCAGGAGTGAGGATGCCCGCGGCTTCAAGCGACGAAAGTGCCGTTCGCGCCACTCGAGTGGACACTCCGAGTCGCTCAGCCACCATCGGGGCGTCAAGCACCGGCATCGACGGCAGGGCCTCCAACAGAGCCGCTGCTGCGCTCCCACGGCGGAACTTCGCAGTGGCCTGCCATCTGTCAACCATGCGTTCGACGGTCGTCCTCAGCGCTGTGGCTTGTCGGTGGGCTTCTTCACACGAGTAGCTGAACACATCCAGCCAGATGCGCAAAGCCATGCTTCGGGCCGCGGAGTTGTCAGGTTCGCATACCGAGCGTGTCGCGTTGAGCGCGTCGTAATAGGCGCGGCGGTCACGGCTCAGAGCAGCACTGATCGGAACCGCGGAGTCCGTGAGTCCAGCCGCGATCAAGACCGTATGGATGAGAGCGCGGCCTGTGCGCCCGTTCCCGTCGTCGAAGGGATGGATTGTCTCGAATTGGGAGTGAACGACAACAGCGCGCAGCGCCGTGGGGTGGTCGCTGGTGTTGAGATATTCGACCAGGTCGTGCATTAATTCGCTGACATGCTCGGCAGGCGGCGGAACGAACGAGGCATCGTCCACAAGGGATCCAGGAGAGCCGATCCATATCGGCTCGGTCCGCAGCAGACCGCCGATGGCTCGATCTGGAGTCCCTTCGAACAGGCGGTTGTGGATCTCCGAGACGTCATCGAGCGTGGCGCTGTACCCGGTGCGAATCCTGTGTCCGAGTTCCACGGCGGCTGCAAGCTGTTTCACCGCGCCCAGAGTGAGCGCGTCGTTGTCGTCGGAGACTGGCCTGCCCGCTTGGTCTGCGTAGCGCGCCCATTCGAGGCCGGACACTGTGGCCGTTACGCCTTCAATGACGCTCGAGCGGATGGACTCGTCACGAGCCATCATCCAGTCCATCAGGCTGTCACCCAGAGTGGTGTGGGCTCCTTCAGCGGCTGCTGAGAGAGCGCGCTCGGCGGCGGTTATCGCGTTGACCGAATCCGCGTCCAAGGTCGGGATCCAGCCTTCTAGCTTGTGTGGTACGTAGGCGCGGTAGGATCGTCGTCCATAACCCGTTCGGCTGGCCAACCATCCTTCGGCTTCGACATATCTGCCCACGACTCCAACTTATCAGGTCGTATGTGCTATTCAGCCGACTCTAAGGACCACGTTCGATTGCTAAAGGGTCGTATGCGCTATTCGCCGAGTCCGCGTCTGATCGAAGCTGGAATAGTCCGGAGTGAAGCCGACCTTGGAGTAGGCAGTGCGCTCGATGCGGATGAGCATCGCTGCTGAGGGCGTGACTCTACCGCTCAGATAGGTGCTGAGCCGTGAAGCGCTGGTGCCCACCGATGCCGCGAACTCAGCTTGGGTCACTCCTGATCGTTTGACGGCGGCTCGAACGCGGGCAACCACTTCGGCCCGGTCGGCGCGTTCGATGTCCTTGCGGGCCCGTGCGACAGCCAGTGCGAAAAGCGTGCTCACGCCGTCGGGGTCGCGGTAGCTGAGGTAGCGCTCGACCCGCCGGGCCACCGGTCCCCACGGTGACCGCCGGATCTCCGCGAAGACGGGCCGCCAATCGGGGACTAGGCCCCGGTCGATGGCGGTCACGAGTGCCTCATAGGGCCAAGTCGCAATGTCGTCGTCCGGCTCCGCATCGACGTTGCGGAACTGCAGCCCGCTCATGTCGCGCCTCGATTCGGGCGGCGGGCTACTCGACGCCGACGGGGCATGCCGTGGGCGCTCATGTCGCGCCGCTGAGCCGCAGGGCCAGACTCTGGCATGCGTCGACCACATCGGGCCAGTGGTGCCAACGCTGGTCGAGGCCCTTGTAGCGGGGGAGTTCGCTGATCACATCGGTGTCGCGTGGTGAGGGATCTGCGAGTGCAATCATCAGTGAGGTCAACACTGACGAGGGATCTTTGGACCGATCGGCGTAATAGGCGTCGATGCCGGCGAGCAGCGTTGTGGACTCTTCCTCGCCGATGTGGTCAGTGAGAGCGACAACATCGAGATAATCGCGCACCACGTTGCGCTGGACGACCAGAAAAGCCTTGACCCGCAAGGCCTCTGCCTCGGTGGGAGCCACGACAGTGGCATCGGGGCCCACCGTGATCTCAATAGTCTCAAGAGGCCGGGTCCGACGCATCTGCCTGAGCCCGGCCTCAACTCCGTCTAGGCTGCCCATGATGGTGAACGGCGGCTTCGAGGCGCGGACCGATGTCGCCCAACCCTCTGTTGCCTCCACAGCGTCCAAGACCTTCTCGTAGCGGTCTACCAGATCGGCGAGAACATGGTCGTGATCAAAGGAGTCACGGTGACCGACATGCAACGCTGCAGCCGAGCCCCCTACCATAACAGCGTCGGGGACGACCGATTGCAGACGCGCGGCCGATGCCAGCACCTGATGTAAGGTAGCGCTCAGTTCGACCATATGCTTATCATAACCGATAATTGTAGATTGATGTAGAGGCTGAGCGGTTTGATATCGAATTTGGCCGGGACCGAGCGAGACTGTGGTCCGAGTGGCCCGTAAGCGCGGCAACCAGAGCGGGAAACGACAGGTGTCGGCGCGACGACCTGTTCAATCCGCGCATGTTGGACAGGCCTAGAATCCGCGCAGGGGCATTTCTGGTCCTCGCTGGAGCCAGTTGTCGGCCAGATATTCGGCCTGGGCGTCGATCAGGTGCAGGGTGTAGGCGTGACGACTGACCGGCGAGGTGTTCGGAGCGCTCCAGTGGGGGAGTGTGCCGTGCAAGGCGATGAGCGTTCCCCTGTCGACCGGCATCGGCACAAGGTCCTCGGTGGGCCATGGTTCGGGATCGAGCACATCGATGGTGGTGCTGTCCGCTCCAGGTGCAGTTCGCCGGAAGCGGGTGCGCGCAGGTGTGCGATGGTGTCCGGGCGCCACCCACATGCAGCCGTTCTCCAAGGTGGCGTCCTCGATGGCGAACCAGAAGCCGATCACTGATTGAGGTTCGGTCCACAGAAACGTGTGGTCGCAGTGGCAGGTGACCTCACCGCCGATCCCGGGCTGTTTGAAGATGTACATCGACTGCAGCAGGCGTGGCTGCACGATTCCCAGATCGGCCGCCAACGCGGCAAGTTCGGGCGTCCTCGAGAAACGGTCGAAATGCGGGTCGAGATCGTGCATCGCGTGGCCCAACTTGTTGACGGCCAACTCCAGAGGCCGCGTGAGCTCGCCGTCTACCACAGCGCCGTCCTCCAAGAACCAGCGGATGGTGTCACCGCTGGTGAGGAAGTACTCGTCCTGGGCATGATTCTGGGCGTTCGTGTCGAAGACTGTGAGACCACCGTCTACTCGGGGATCAGCGTTGCGCAGCAGATCCATGACGTGGTCCTTGAGGGCGTCGCAGTCTTTCGGATCCACGAAATCGGGCAACACGATGCAACCGTCCCGATCCCAGGCTGATAGCTGAGCGTCACTGAGTATCGGCATCGGTGACCCCCTTAAGTTTTGCCTCGGCGGTAGGGCTGACCGTCGGCTGCCGGCATGCGCAGCCGCTGCGAGAAGAACGTCAACACCAGCAGCACGATCAACTGCGGAAGGATGTTGATGAACCAGTCGGGCACGGTCTCCGATCCCATGAACCAGACGAAGGCCAACACGCTGATCAGGCCCCCGAGGAATGCGTCGGTGCGGTTTCCGTGCCGGAAGTTGTTGATTGAGACGACAGCCAGCACTCCCGCTGCCACCAGCAGCAACGCATGCGTATTGCTGCCGTCTAGGTCCCGCAGCCCGAGAGCGAACGGGTAGCCGAAGAGCATCGCGCCGGCCATGACTCCGGCGGGTCTCCAGTTGCCGATTATCAACGCGGCCAAGCCGATGAACCCCCGCTGGTTGACCGAGCCCTCGAGGTAGATTCCGTTCAGCTCCGGCGTGGCGATGAAAGCGCCGGCGAAACCTGCCAGAACTCCGCTGAGTATGACGCCGATGTACTTGTAGACGTAGATGTTGATGCCCTGCGACTCTCCTGCGGTGGGGTGTTCGCCGCAGATCCGCAGCCGCAGACCGAACCGGGTGCGCCACAGGAGCCAGGCGGACAGCGGCACCAACGAGAAAGCGATGATCGTGAAGATGCTGAGGTTGAACACGAAACCGCGCGCGAATCCGGTCAAATCGGAGATGTACCACCAGTCCTTGTCGGTGAACCAACCGAGAATGTCCGGACTTCGCCAGTCGCCGATCCTGCCTCCGGCCAAGAACGGCAGGGTGAACTTCCCGGCGCCTGACAATCGCGGTGATTGGGTGATCGACCCTCCGTCATGCCCCGCCATAATCTCCAGGGACAAGAAGCGGGCGATCCCCGGTGCGGCGATCAGGATCGCCACTCCGGAGATGATGTGGTCCACGCCGAAACTGACCGTTGCGACAGCATGGACCAAACCGCCCAGCGCGCCGCCGAGAAGACCGATCAGCAATCCCGCCCACGGTCCGTAGTTGATCGTGCCCCAAGCTCCGAACCACATGCCGAGAACCATGATCCCGTCCAGCGCGATGTTGACCACACCGGCCCGTTCGGAGAACATCCCACCGAGTCCGGCGAGCATCACCGGGACCGTCCAACGCAGCATGGCGCCAGATGTCGTTGTCGTGGTCAGCTTCGAGGCGTCGGTGAACGACTGGACGATCACTAGCCCCAAGATCCCCAGAGCGGCGTAGATCATCCAGCGGACCGGGGTCGACAGGCTGTTGATCCGGCTCAGCAGGCTCATGAGGCCGCCTCCGCGAGTCGGGCTGCGGTCCTGGCCGCTTCAGTGCGCTCGCGCATGCGTCTGACCACTTCGTACCCGATCACAACCGTGAGCAGGATCACGCCGCGCATTATGTCGATGATCTCCTTGGGCGCAGTCTGCGTGACCTGCAAGATGTCCGAGGTGGCGTCGAGGAAGGCCCACAGCAGCGCGCCGACTGCGATCCCGGCCGGGTTGTTGCGCCCCAACAGTGCCACGGCGATGCCGTTGAATCCCAGGAAGCCGACAAAGTTGGGGTCGTACCTGGCCTTGTCGAAGATCTCGGCTATGCCGACGAGTCCTCCCACCGCGCCAGACATGCACATTGCGGCGAGCGCCATCTTGCGGGGCGGCACGCCTCCTGCTCGCGCCGCCAGCGGGTTGAGGCCGCTGGCTCGCAGGTCGTATCCGAAGACTGTGCGATTCAACAGCAGGTAGTACACGACACCGACGATGATGGCGATCACCAGCACGCCGGTCAGTTCTTCGTTGGCCCGCAGGTCGCCGAAGAGTTCAGGGATGAAGTTGAGGTTCGGCAGAAGACCTGACTCGTCGATGGGCTCGGTGCCCACGCCGACCTGGACGATGTTGCCTTCGGCCTGCCAGCGCCGCACGAGCCAGGCGATCACTCCCAGGGCCACGCCGTTCAACATGATCGTGCCGATCACTTCGTTGAGGCCTCGGTGGGTGTAGAGAACACCGGCCAACCCACCCCAGAGACCGCCTACGACCATGGCCGTGACCAAGATCAGTCCGATATGCAGCACCGACGGCAGCGCGACTGCACCTCCGACGAAAGCCGCGAAGATAGCCGCCATGCGGTACTGGCCCTCGACCCCGATGTTGAACAGGTTCATCTTGAAACCGATTGCCGCTGCTACTCCGGAAATGTAGAGGGGAGTGGCCCGATTGATCATCGAGACCTGCACCTCGAGTTTGCTGGCGTGTTCGAGCATGTCGCGGCTGGCTTCGATGGGGTTGCTGCCCGCTGCGATCAAGACGACGGCGCTGGCGACCAGCGAGAACAGGAAGGCGCCGAGCGGCGCGGCCATCGATATCAAAGCTTGGCGCAGACGTGATTCGGCAGCGGCTCTGGGCGGCCTCGTGTCGGGAGCGTCCTCGGGCTCCTCGGCGACGGTCGTGTCGGTCATTGCAGCTCGCCGGAGTCCTCGGCTGCATCCTCGACAGCCGAACCGTCGGCAGGTTCGGCGGCGTCGCCTTCGGAACCGGTCATGTAACTGCCGAGTTGGCGCGGAGTGATGTCGGCTGGGTCGAGGGTGGCTGTCAGTCGTCCTTTGTGGATCACCACAATGGTGTCGGACAGGCCGATCAGTTCGTCAAGGTCAGCCGATATCAACAGGGTTCCCATGCCGTCGGAGCGGGCCGCGCGAATGTCGTCCCACACAGCTGCTTGAGCGCCGACGTCGATCCCTCGGGTCGGGTGAGCAGCGATCAGCACCCGTGGTTCGGCGGCCATTTCCCGCCCGACGATCAGCTTCTGCTGGTTCCCGCCCGAGAGCGAGTTCGCAGTGACTTCGATATCGGGGGTGCGCACATCGAACCAGCCGCGGATCGCTTCGGTCCGCTCGCGTGCGCCGAACCGGTCGAACCATCGGCCATTGGCGAACGGCGGCCTCGTCTGGTGACCGAGCGCCGCGTTCTCCCAGAGAGGAGCGAACAGCAGGAGCCCCTCCTGTTGACGGTCTTGAGGCACATAGCCGATCCCGGAGTTCCGTCGGTGCCTGACTGTGCTGTGGACGATCTCCTCGCCGAACAACCGGATCGAGCCGGACTGTACGTTCTCAGTGCCGATGATGGCGCCCACGAATTCGTTCTGACCGTTCCCCTCGACGCCTGCGAGCCCGACCACTTCGCCTCTGTGCACGTCGAGGCTGACCGAGTCGAGAACTGCCCGTTCGTCCTCGTCGAGCACGGTCAGACCCTTGATCGAGAGTGCTGTCTCGTCGGTGACGGTCGACCTGGAGGTCTGCGGGGTCGGGAGCTCAGAGCCGACCATCATCTCGGCTAGATCTCCGGTGCCGACCTCATCGGGTTTGACGGTCGCAACCGCGCGGCCTTGGCGCAGCACGGTGATCGTGTCGGCAATCTGCAATACTTCTTCGAGTTTGTGGTCGATGAAAAGGATCGTCTCACCGGCGGCTTTGAGTTCTCGCATGTTGCGGAACAGCTCGTCCACCTCGTGGGGGACGAGCACCGCGGTGGGTTCGTCGAGAATCAGGATGCGGGCGCCTCGGTAGAGGACCTTGATGATCTCGACTCGTTGGCGCTCGCCCACCTCGAGACTCTCGATGAGGTCGTGGGGGTCGATGTCGAGCCCGTACGCCTCACCCACCTCGAGCAGGTGCGCCTCTGCGGCTTTGAAGTCGATTCGGCCCAGCCTCGCCACCGGCTCGGCGCCGAGGATCACGTTCTCGAGCACGGTGAGTTGGGCCGCGAGCATGAAGTGCTGGTGGACCATGCCGATGCCCCGGTCGATCGCTTCGGCCGGCGACGAGAACCGGACCTCTTCACCGTGGATGCGCATGGTGCCCTCATCGGGACTCTGCATGCCGAAGAGGATCTTCATCAACGTTGACTTGCCTGCGCCGTTCTCTCCGCAGACCGCGTGGATCTCCCCTGTTTCGACCGAGAGGTTCACGTTGTCGTTGGCCACGACGCCCGGAAAGCGTTTGGTGATGCCGGTTAGCTCAATAGCGAGCGTCAAAGCGCGTCCCCTCGATTCGAACGGACCAGAAAAACCCTGGTTCAGGGAGAAAAAGTAAGCAGGGCCGGGAGTATATCCCAGCCCTGCTTCTACTTCATATGACTACGTTTGCGCCTACCGGCGAAACGTGGGGATGTTGTGGACCGCCGTTAGCCGCCGACTTCGGTTGGATCGGTCGGGACCGCGATCGTGCCGTCGATGATCAGGCCTTTCAGCGCCTCCAGCGAAACGATGTGATCCGGGTGCAGGAAGTCGCCTGACGTCGAGTAGCCGACGCCGTCGATAGAGAGGTCGTAGCGGGTCTCGCCAGGAGCGAAGGTGCCCTCGAGGTGGGCTTTGATGATCTCGAAGATCGCCACGTCGACCCGCTTCAACATCGAGGTGAGCACGTACTCGCGCACCTCTTCGTCGACGGTGTGGTACTGATCGGAGTCTACGCCGATTCCCCAGACCTTGGAGCCGGTGGATTCGCTGTGTTCTTTCGCTGCGGCGAACAAACCGGCGCCAGTGCCGCCGGCGGCATGATAGATCACGTCTGCACCGGACTCGAAGATTGCCAGCGCTGTTTCACGGCCGCGGTCGGGTGCGTTGAAGCCGTCGAAGTCGGGGAACTCAGTGATGTATTGGGAGATGATCTCGATATCCGGGTTGACGTGGAGCGCTCCGGCACGGAATCCCGCCTCGAACTTCTCGATGAGGCCGAAGCAGCAGACACCGCCGATGAAACCGACGGTTCCGGTCTCGCTGGTGAGGGCCGCGGCGACGCCGACAAGGAATGAGCCCTGCTCCTCTGAGAAGACGAGGCCGGCGATGTTGTCGGCGCGTGGCGCCGGCGGGTCCTGCTCGAAGTCGAGCATCGAATCGTCGATGACCGCGAAGCTGGTGTCGCTGTTGGCGCCGCCTACTGCTGCCGCGTCATCTGCGAACAGGAAGCCGACGGCGAGGACGATATCGCTGGTGTCGGCTTGGAGTTGAAGCAGTTCGGCGCGGTTGCTCCCGTCGTCGTTGGGTGAGACCTTGGTGGTAGTGATATTGAAGGTCTGTTCTGCTCGGGCCAACCCGGCGGCTGCCGAATCGTTGAATGACTGGTCGCCTTCACCGCCGATATCGAACACAAGGCCGACGTGAATTGGCTCCTCGGCCATGCCGCTATCGTCGGCCATGTCTTCTTCGGCCATGTCGTCGCCGTCTTCTTCGGCCATGTCGTCCCCGTCTTCGGCCCCGGTGTCGGTGCTGACGTCGGTTGAGTCATCGTCACCGCAAGATGCGGCGATGAGCGTGAATGACAAGAAGATGCTCAGTAAGAGCATTAGTTTGCGCATTGGTCCCTCCAGGGTCCGAGTAGAAAACTGGATATCGCCGATGACAGTATCGCGAACTGCGGCCTGACGCTTGGAGGTCTCGCAAATAGGCAGAGGATTTCCCGAGCGCGAACGGCTTGATCCTCGACGGACAGGCCCGTGCGGTCGCTCAGCACGGATTTCCCGAGCGCGAACGGCTTGATCTGCGGGGCCTTGGCCCGAGCGGCCGCCAGCGGCCGAGCGGCCGGTGAGTCGTCGACTTCCCCGGTGGCTTCCCGGACGAGGGTCCGCCTGCGTCCGAGCGGTCGGTGAGTCGTCGACTTCCCCGGTGGCTTCCCGGACGAGGGTCCGCCTGCGTCCG
>JAPPMP010000015.1:0-12175 GCA_028819005.1 Acidimicrobiaceae bacterium | reverse complement strand
AGCGGTCGGTGAGTCGTCGACTTCCCCGGTGGCTTCCCGGACGAGGGTCCGCCCGCGTCCGAGCGGTCGGTGAGTGTAGCGAACAAGAGCGGGGAACAACGGGTTGCAATTCGAAGGCTTGCCTATTTGCCGCGCGCTCCTAGTTCGTGTGTTGTGCTTGGTTAGGCGCCCGGCTCGAGGCGGTGGATTCCTCGGGCCTGTCTCCAGCGGGCGTGGCGCACCATCAGGTCGAGGGAGCGGATCGCCCTGGCCGCGGAGGCGTGGCACATTCGACCAGCAGCCCTCATTGTGGCGGGGCCGGATGTTTCGGGCCGCGTGTTTGTTAATTCTGTGGCTACCAGCACTGGAGTGTTCGTGCGTTCGGCGATAGCGGCGGCGGCTTCGGCATAGCGCGCGTCTTGGGTTTCGTGAAAGTTGACGATTCGCTCCAACCCGTGGTCTGGGAAGAAAGGACCGTCGCGCATCATGGCGGCGATGTTGGATTGGATGCCCAGTCCGAGGAACAGCACGGCGTCGACTTCGCTGTGGCCGGCGACCATCTCAAGAATCCTCGGCACTGTGTCACGGGTTTCGCCCCCTGCCATGTCGATCGGGTTGTTCTTGCTCCAACGCGGCGGAAGCAACTCGTTGATTTCTGCTTTCAGATTTTCGGGTAGCGGGATTGGGTCGAGCAGAGTGCCGGCCATGGCGTCAACAGCCGCCACGCCCCATCCGCCGACGGTTGTCACCACAACGACTCGGTTTCCGGTGGGCAACGGCTGTGTGGCGAGAGTCGCTGCGGCTTCAAATCCCTCTTCGAGGTCGCGGGCGCGGATCAGCCCTGCTTGGCGGCTCATACCGTCGAACACCGCGTCGTCGGTGGCCAGAGCGCCGGTGTGGCTTGCAGCTGCTCGAGCGCCGGCGGTGGAGGCGCCTCCTTTGACCACCACGATCGGTTGGGTTCCCGAGATGGCGCGAAGTCGTTCGAACATGGCGCGGCCGTCGTCCACCGACTCCATGTAGACGAGGCTCACCGCAGTCTCAGGATCTTGGGCGAACCATTCGAGATAGTCAGCGACCCCCAGTTGTGCGGCGTTGCCGGCGGAGACCGCGCGTGATATGCCGACTCCGCTCAGGTGAGCCATGTTCAACAACGACGATACGAAATTCCCGGACTGGCTGACGACGGCTATGTTGCCCGCCGGTGCATAGGGTGCCACGATCTGGGCACACATGCTTGACGGAGTTGAGACAACGCCTTGCCCGTTCGGTCCTGCCATCACGACCTGGAGTTCGTCAGCCACCGCAACGAGGCTTTGCTCTGCGTCGATACCGTCGGGCCCGGCTTCGCGGTAGCCGGCCGCAGCGATGAACGCGGCCTTCACTCCCTTGGCCGCGGCGGCGCGCAGCAGGTGTTCGTTCAACGGCGGTGGTGTGCAGATGAACAACATGTCGGCCCTGCCGACAGGTACTTCGTCGATTGACCCCAGCACGCTTCGGCCCAGGACTTCGCCTGGTTCGCGGCCTACCGGGAAGATCTCACCGCGGTAACCGGCTGCCAAGAGATTGTGAAGGCACACAAAACCGAATTTTCCCGGGTGGTTCGAGACACCGGTGACGATGATGCCGCGAGGGTCGAACAGGGCCGACAGGTCACGGGTCATTGTGTCAACTCCACAAGCGCGTCCACGGCCACTGGTCGGCCGTCGACGATGATCAACGGGTTCAAGTCAACCGAATGAACCTCGGGGTGGGCGGCGCCCAGCGAGCAGAGCGCCATGAGTACGTCGATCAGATCTCGGCGGCGCAGTGCGGGTTCGCCGCGGAACTCACCGAGCAACCGCTGGGCGCCGAGGTCAGCGATCATCTCTGCAGCGTCGGTCTCGGTGATCGGGGCGAGGCGAAAGGCCACGTCGCGGATGGCCTCGGCCAGCACCCCGCCGACACCGAGCATCACAACAAGCCCGAACTGCGGATCGTTGTGGAGGCCACAGATCAACTCACGGTTGCCCTTGACCATCGACGAGACCAGCAGTTCTACGTTCCCGTCGCTTGGTTTTGCTGCCGCCAGCAGCTCATCGCATGCCGATTGCAGGCTCTGTTGATCGTTGATCTGAAGTCGCAGGAGACCTCGCTCGCTCTTGTGGGCGATCTGGCGTCCGCACAGCTTGACTACGAGCGGATAGGTGACGGATTTGTCGGTCTTGAGAGCATCGAGGATCGTCTCGGTGGTTTCGCCGGTGACGAAGCCGGAGACAACGACTCCATGCTCGGAGACCAGGCGTCTCGATTCGGCTTCTGACAAGGTCACGCTCACGGTGTTGGGTATACCACGAGCGTCGCTGGGCTCATCGCGACGAGAACAAATCGAGTGAGTTCCTCCACGCCGCAACCAACACCGCAACGACCAACCGCAAGGCCGCTCAATCTGGCTCGTCGCCGCTTTGTTCGCGAGCACGTTCGGCGGGTGTGGCTGCCACGGTGTCATCCCCGAGACTCCCCAGCGGTACCGTGACATCGTGGAGTACTGCCAGGAACACTACGCCAAGCTTCTCCCATACCGCCTCCAGATCGCAGACCTTGAGCACGAGGATCCCGATGTCTTCGCACGATGAGACACAGGCCCCTTCCGAGCGCTGGTCCGAGATCCGCGACCGCCACGTGATCTTCGAGAACGACCACGCTCTGGTCCTGAACAAACTGGCTGGCATCTCGGTGACCGGCGAGCGCCACGGTTGGGATATCGTGTCGCTTGCTGATGCGGCGGGTGAGTGGATTATGCCAGCGCACCGCATCGACAAGGTCACGTCCGGTGCTGTCCTTTTTGCCAAGACGATCGAGGCTCATGGCGGCCTGACCCGCCAGTTCAACAGGCGGACCGTCGACAAGGGATATCTGGCCATCACGCGCACGGTGGGTCTGCCCGAGAGCGGGATCATCGACCTCCCTCTGAGCGAGGGGCGCAAGAAACGTGTACGAGTCGCGGCACCTCGAGAACGCATCGTGGCCGACACGTCGTCCCATACCTGGTCCGTACCCCGTTCGGAGGTGTTCGACAACAAGCGCAGCTACCCATCCGTGAGCCTCTTCGTGCGACTATGGGAGGGACGGCGCCACACACTATTGCTCGTGCGACCAGTCACCGGTCGGCGCCATCAGATTCGCGTCCACCTTGCATGGATTGGTCACCCGATCATGGGCGATCCCCTCTTCGCCAAAGATAATGGTGTCCACCGCACCTTCCTCCACTCGTGGCGCCTCGATTTCGACACTTCTTGGGGCGATGGCAAACGAATCGAGGTCGAGGCACGTCCTGGCCCGGATTTTGCAGACGTGGATGACTTACCACCTGTTGGTGATATGGTCGACCGGGCCACTATCGCTCTTGTCGAGTTGCCCGAGCCGAGTCCTGCAATTGAAAGAGAGTAGGCGCAATGGAGCGCCAGCAATGCGACCTCCTCATTCGCAACGCCACCGTCTGGATGGTGGATTCGGAACGTCAGACCCATTCGCCCGGCGCAGTCGCAATCACCGGTGGCCGAATTAGCGCTGTTGGTCCCGAGCAGGAGATATTGAACGCAGTGGACGCCCGACAAGACCATTGATGCGCAGGGCGGCATCGCTCATCCAGGCTTCGTCGAGACCCACACGCACGTGTCCATGCACCTCACGCGAGAGGCCTTCCCGGACGCCTCGAACTCCTCCGGCTACTTCGCGAGCCTCATCGGCGCACTGAATGCGCTCACACCTGAAGACGTAGCGTTCATCGCAACCGAACCAATCGAGCTGGTTTCTCAGCGCTTCAGTTCGCAGGTGCTGCCGGGAAGCTTGTCGCGGTTTCTCGCGATCAAGGCGTAAACGGGTTTGGCGACCCAAGAGACAGGCGGACGCACCAGCACAGTGCCGATGAATCCCCAGCCCCCGCCCGCTTCCTTGAGTGCGTGTCCGATTGCCAGGTGACCGCGGTACTTTTTGCCGGTTTGATCGATCCACCAGGCCGCTTCGTCAACGTCGGCAACGGTCAGGTGCAATTCGGCCAGATCCAGTGTCTGCCAGGCCTTCACCTGTGCCCCGCGCTCCTCAATCCAGCGAGCTGAAGCTGTGCAGAATCCGCAGTCACCGTCAAAAACAAGCACGCTGTCAGTGTCGCTCACGAGTGCCTGTTCAACAAGAACCTAGTTGCGGCCGACGTTGGGTTTGCGACCGTGGTTCGCCTTGGTGCGCCGGGCCTTGGCCTTCTTCTTCTGGGTGCGCTTGGACATGGCGGTCAGGTTATCGGCGGAATCTGAGACCATGCGCGGGTTGAACTCGTTGCTCCGGCATCCGTTGTTTCCCGCTCTTGTTCGCTGCGCTCACCGGGCCGCTCGGGCCACGGCCTCGCTCCGGCGCAGCCGATTCGGGATCAATCCGCTCGGCCTCGGAGCCTGACTCGGGCGATCAGGCGGCAGAGTGGCTTGCCGTCCAGACGAGCAGGTCGTCGCAGTGCCAGGTGTTGATGATGTCGTCGGTCGGCACGCCGCAACGCGCGGCCTTGTCGGCTCCGTAGGGTTGCCATTCCAGTTGCCCGGTCGCATGAGCGTCGCTGTCGATGGCGATTTTGCATTCCCACTGCAGGGCGATGTCGAGCAGTTCCTCGGGAGGATCTTGACGTTCGGGACGGCAGTTGATCTCCACGGCGGTGTCGAACTGGGCGCACGCTGCGAAGACGATTTCCGGGTCGAAGTCGCTGGGCGGGCGGCCCGAGCCGACCAGTTTCCGGTTGGTGAGGTGGCCCAGCACATCGGTGTGGGGATTGGCGATAGCGGTGACCATGCGCCTAGTCATCTGATCGGCGGGCAGCCGCATCTTCGAATGCACGCTGGCGACGACCAGATCCAAGCGGCAGAGCATCTCGTCGGACAGGTCGAGTGCGCCGTCTTCGAATATGTCGACTTCCATTCCGGTCAGCACCCGAAACGGCGCTAATTCGGTGTTGAGCGCTTCGATCTCGGTGAGCTGTCGGGCCAGGCGCTCTTCGTTGAGGCCGTGGGCGATGGTGAGGCGGGCACTGTGATCGGTGATGGCCATCCACTCGTGTCCCAAGGCGATTGCCGCCTCGGCCATTTCACGAAGCGTTGCGCCCCCGTCAGAGGCGGTGGTGTGGGTGTGGCAGTCGCCGCGGATCGCGGCCATCACCTCGCCCCCTTCGCGCATCGGGACCCGGCTGCGCTCCTCGAGTCGGGCCAGGTATCCGTCGGCTTCGTCGTTGAGCGCTTCGACGATCACGGTTGCGGTCGACTTGCCGATGCCACCCAGGTCGGTGAGCGTGCCGGCGTCGGCGCGTTCGGCGATCTCAGTGGCCCCGACCTGCTCCACGACCTCGATCGCGTTCTGGAAGGCGCGAATCTTCTGTGCGGGCGCCAGTTCGCGGTCAAGGTAGTGAATCGCCTGTTGCAGCGCTCGAACCGGCTCCATATCGTTCACCCTATCCCGCCTGATCCTTTCGTTTCGTGCGACCGAAGTGAAGACGCCTTGCCCTTCACTGAAGAAACCGACGAATTGGCGCTATAACACATGCTTGGCTTGTGAATTGGCGCTACAATCGCGGGATGGCGAGCATTCAAGTGAAGAATGTGCCCAGCGATGTTCATCAGACCCTGAGACGGCGAGCTGTCGGAGCGGGACAGTCGTTGCAGGAGTACTTGCTTCACCTGCTTAGTGAGCAGGCCCGGACGCCCACCCTTGGTGAAGTGCTGGAACGGGCCGGAGGTCGGGCCGGCGGCAACATCGGCGCGGCTGAGGCCGTGGCCGCGGTGCGCGCCGAGCGCGACTCGCGTTGATCGTCTGCGATGCCAGCACGGTGGTACTGGCCCTAGGTGACGACGGACCGGCAGGTGATGCCGCTCGTCAGCGTCTCAGCGGGGAGTTGCTCTTGGCGCCCGAACTGCTCGACGTCGAGGTCGTCTCGGCTTGGCGGCGGCACGAGGCCGCCGGCCTTCTTGATGCGAGGCGAGCGTCGTTGGCTCGCTCTGACCTGCGCGACCTGCCCGTGCAGCGCGTCACGCATCGCCTCCTGATGGAACGCTGCTGGGAGTTGCGCGCCAACGTGACCGTCTACGACGCGGTCTACGTGGCCCTCGCAGAGTTACTGGATGCCCCGCTGGTCACCGCAGACAGAAAGCTCGCAAACGCTCCCAACCTCCCCTGCCGAGTCGAGGCTCTCGCAAAGAGCTGAACCAAACCCGAACTCAGCAGCTTCCACGCAGGTGGCGTCGAGGTGCGCCGCGGCCGGCGCTACCGGGCTGAACCAAACCCGAACTCAGCAGCTTCCACGCAGGCTCGTCCGGCACGTAACATCTTTGAATGCCAACTCCCGGTTCGTCTGAGTATCTGACGCCTGAAGCTCAGGCTCGGATGCGGATTGATGAGCAACTCGCGGCGTGTGGGTGGCAGGTGCAGGACTACAGGAGCGCCGCAGTGGCCGCTGCGGAAGGCGTGGCGGTTCGTGAGGTCCCTACCGCATCGGGTCCGGCCGATTACGTGCTCTATATCGACGGACAGGCGGTCGGTGTCATTGAGGCCAAGAAGGCGGGCAGCACGCTGACCGGAGTTGAGTTCCAGACCCGCAAGTATCAAAGCGCCTATCCCGATGAACTGCCGGCGTTCGAGGTCGATGGTGCACTGCCGTTCGGCTACGAGTCGACTGGCTCAGAGACCCGGTTCACCAGCGCGCTGGATCCTGTGTCAGCCAGTCGCCGCGTATTCAGCTTTCATCGGCCTGAGACACCGGCCCGCTGGCGCGAGGACTTCATCAACGGCAGCGGTGCTGGTTTGCGCGCCGGTTTGCAGTTGCTGCCGGATTTGGCGTCCGAAGCGCAATCGATTGTGGCCGGCGCAGGTCGAAGCGATTCGCAAGCTGGAGCAGTCTTTGAAGGAGAGCCGTCCTCGGACCCTGATTCAGATGGCCACGGGTTCGGGCAAGACTTTCACAGCGGCGAATGTGTGCTATCGCCTGTTGAGGCACTCAGGTGCTTCGCGGGTTCTCTTTCTTGTTGACCGGGCGAACCTGGGTCGTCAGGCGCTGCGGGAGTTCCAGGGGTTTGCCACGCCAGATGACGGACGCAAGTTCACTGAGTTCTACAACGTCCGTCATCTAGCGTCGTCACGGCTTGATATGGCGAGTGAGACGGCCACGAAGGTTCACATCTGCACGATCCAAAGGCTGTACTCGATCCTGCGAGGTGAGGATGAGTACGACGAAGCGCTCGACGAGAAGAGCGGTTTCGAGACCGCTCCGACCGTGCCAGTTGAAGTGGCCTACAACTCGGCGGTGCCGATCGAGTCCTATGACTTGATCATCATCGACGAGTGCCATCGCTCGATCTACGGCGTATGGCGGCAGGTGCTCGAGTACTTCGACGCGTTCTTGGTGGGGTTGACGGCCACGCCGGGGATTCAGACGTTCGGGTTCTTCGACCAGAACCTCGTTATGGAGTACGGGCATGCCCAGGCTGTGGCCGATCGGGTGAATGTGGACTTCGACGTGTTCCGGATACGAACGGAGATAACAGAGTCCGGCGGTACGGTCCCTGCCGAGTTCGTGACCGAGTTCCGCGACCGCGAGACCCGACAGCTTCGTTTGGAGAGGGTTGACGAGGAGATCGACTACAACGCCTCAGAGTTGGATCGCAAGGTGGTGGCCCCTGATCAGATCCGCACGGTCGTGCGTACTCTGCGCGATTCGCTGCCCGATATGTTCCCCGACCGTAAGCGCCGAGATGACGGTTGGTTGCAGCACATTCCCAAGACGTTGATCTTCGCCAAGGACGACAGTCATGCCGATGACATCGTGCAGGTTGTCCGGCAGGAGTTCGGCCTCGGCAACGAGGGTGCTGTGAAGATCACTTACCGTTCCGGTGAATCCGGCGACAAACCAGAGGATCTGCTGCAGAAGTTCCGCACCAGTTACCCGACCCGTATCGCGGTGACTGTGGACATGATCGCCACCGGCACCGATGTGAAGCCTATTGAGTGCGTTGTGTTCATGCGCATGGTGCGCAGCCGCAACTTCTTCGAGCAGATGAAGGGACGGGGCGTGCGGGTGATCGACAGCGATGTGCTGCGCACGGTCACACCCGATGCCTCTGCCAAGGATCGTTTTGTGATCGTGGATGCTGTCGGCGTGACCGAGGCGGAGTTGCACGACACCGTTCCGATGGAGCGCCGGCGGACCGTCAGCTTCGACAAGCTGCTGAATCAGATCGGTCTGGGGTCGACTGATCCCGATGTGGTGTCGTCGGTGGCGTCGCGGCTCGCCCGGCTGAACCGGCGGATAACGGCAGAGGATCGCGCTGAGTTGGAACAGGTGGCAGAAGTCGGGCTGACTGACTTGGTGCGTGCCATGGTGGACGCGCTCGACGTCGACCGCCAGTACGGAGTGGCCGCAGCCGAGGCCGGGGGTGATCCCACACCCGATCAGGTCAAAGCCACTGGCAAGGCGATGATCGGTGAGGCGTTGAAGCCTCTGTCAGGCAACTCTGCCCTGCGGGAGAAGCTGATCGACGTCAGACGCAGTTACGAGCAGGTGATCGACACAGCGTCGAAGGACCAGGTGATCTCCGGTCGGTTCTCGCTGGAGGCCGCCGACCGCGCCCGCGCTCAGGTTGAGTCGTGGGAGCAGTTCATCGAGGACAACAAAGATGAGATCACAGCGCTGCAGGTGCTGTACAGCCAGCCGTACGGTGGGGGTCTCAGCTACGACGACATCAAGGAACTGGCGAACGCGATTTCGCGGCCGCCGCATCGCTGGACTCCAGAGACGTTGTGGGATGCGTATGAGACTCTCGACGCCTCCAAAGTTCGAGGATCTGGTCATCGCGTCAACGCCGACCTAGTCAGCCTCGTCCGCTACACGCTCGGCGAAACCGAGGAGTTGGTGTCATACCCTGATCTGTTCGACGAGCGCTTCGAAGCATGGTTGCTGCAGCAGTCCAACGCCAGCCGCTCGTACACGGAAGAACAGAAGGCGTACTTGGAGCTCGTCAAGGACCGCATCGCCACCAACCTCGGCATCTCGCCAGCCGAATTGACAGCACCCCCCTTCAGCACCCAAGGCGGCCTCGGCAAAGCCCGCCAACTCTTCGGCGCCGAACTCGACAACCTGCTCAACGAACTCACGTCAGCCCTCGCCGCATGACCGACTGCTTTGGGGTATCTGAGTGGATAGTGCTGAAAATTAACTAAAATTCCTTGGAGTTGATTGACGGCCCAAGTTAGGATGAAGTCGGCGGGTGCAAGTTAAGGGAGGCGACAGCCGTGGCAATTCGGACTCAGAATGATCGCCAAGAAACACGTCGGCGTGGTGAAGAGATCTACGAACGCGACATCAAACCTGCGCTGGACGACAGCAAGCATGGTCACTATGTCTCCATCGACGTGGACACTGGCTGCTGGACGATTGCCGAAACGCGGCGTGCTTCCATCGATGAACTATACGAACGGTGGCCGGGCGCACGGGACGTGTGGATGTTGCGCGTCGGTCACCGCACTTTGATCAACCTCGGTGGCCGCCCGCTGCGGGGCTCTGAGTGATCGAAGGCCGTGTCAACGCACGACTCGAAGCGACCTTGTACCTCGATGTCCAACGGCCTGGAGGACGGACGCGTACCATTGAGGCTGTAGTTGACACCGGTTACAGCGAGTTTCTCACCCTGCCGGCAGACCGGGTGGGCGAGCTTGGCCTGACCCGCAAGCACCGAGGCAGTGCCAGATTGGCGGATGGCAGTGAGATCGCTTTTGATGTCTACGATGCCGAGCTTTTCTGGAACGGTCAGGCCATCGCTGTGCTCGTGGATGAAGCCGAGACCACGCCGCTCGTAGGCATGGCCTTGCTCGAAGGCCACGAGTTGCGGATCGAGGTACGCACTGGCGGCCGTGTCCTCATCGACCCGCTTCCCGCATGACCACCGAGCTTCCCTCCGCCTGGGAATGGATGAGGGTTGACGATCTGTGCGAGGTCACGCTCGGGCAATCACCTCCCGGCTCCAGCTATAACGACATCGGTCAGGGAATCCCGTTCTTCCAAGGCAAGGCTGAATTCGGCACGACATACCCTTCCATTCGAAAGTGGACGACACAACCGAAGAAGCAGGCATCGGCAGAGTCGGTGCTCGTTTCCGTCAGGGCTCCTGTGGGTCCCACCAACTTGGCACCCGTCGACTGCGCGATCGGTCGCGGACTCGCTGTACTTGAGCCTCGGGGCCCGGTCGCTCCGCAGTTCGTGCTCTGGGCGATTCGCGCTACCGAGAATCGGCTAGTGGAACAGTCTACTGGAAGTACGTTTGATGCGATTACGGGCGCGCGACTCAGGGAACACCGCATCCCTGTTCCTCCGCTCGCTGACCAGCAACGAATCGTCGCCGCCATCGAAGAGCACTTCTCCCGCCTCGACACCATCGATGCCGGACTGGCTTCGGCGATCCTCCAAACAACCCAGCTTCAACAGCGTGTCGTCGATGATCAGCTCCACCTGGCGGATGCCCAGAGCCATCCGTTGCGTGAATTCTTGACGGAACGCCTGACGAACGGTCGCTCGTACCGGACGGCAGCGGACGATGGCGATCCGGTGCTGCGGTTGACTGCGGTCAAGGACGGGTTCATCGACCCGGCCGAGACGAAGCAAGGTGACTTCGGCGAAACGGACCCCCGCCGTTTCGCGATCTCTCCCGATGACTTTCTGATCTCACGGGGTAACGGTTCTCTGCATCTTGTTGGGCGCGGAGGCCTCGTAGCCGAGGGTGCCCCCGCCGTAGCATTTCCCGACACAATGATCCGAGCGCGCGTAGACGAATCTCGCCTGAGTCCGAGATACCTGAGCCTGGTTTGGCACAGTCGCCAGGTGCGGCTTCAACTTGAATCGCAGGCTCGGACGACAGCTGGAATCTACAAGGTCAATCAATCGATGATCGGCGCCGTCGAGTTTCCCGTCCCGCCGCTTGACATCCAACGTCGACTGGTGCGAGTTGTCGAGGAGGCAAGACATGCAATCGTGTCAACGGCTGTTTCTCTGAACCGATGTCGAGCCAGATCGGCGGCCCTCCGTCGCTCAATCCTGTCGCAGGCGTTCTCTGGTCGGTTCGTTCGGCGGTATCTGGATCATTAGCCAACGTAGGGATTGCTACAGAGCGCTAGTAGCGTCGTCTGTCTTCTAATGGGCAGTTGCTCATGGCGCGTATGCCGCGGACCTACCAACCGGGGAGCCATGTATTTTCGCCTCGTTCCCGTGCAACGTTGGAGGCCAACCTCGGCGAGCGATGTCAGTTCGCTTGGATTGGGATTGTGATCGATGGTTCCGCGGTCGGAGTTAATGCAGAAACAAGAATCATAGGTTACCGATGTTGATACTGTATCCCCGGTTTGCCATCATCTGGGCCAAGCTAATTCGTGTTTCGGCCACGTCCTCCTTGAAAGGTAGGTATTCCAGACCGTCGATGTCCGATGGTTTCTTCATCCCCACTTTATCCTCAAATAGGATCGCGACATTGGAACGACCGAGATGAACGAGCATCATTCCTAGTTCGAGAACGACGTTCTGACGTGCTCGGAATTCCTTCTGTGTATTGTCATCCGAATCAGTGAGGTAAACATCGTCGGCAGTCGCGAGCACGACGGCAAACGGTGCTTGTTGAATGTGCTTCTCCAGTTTCTCTATTAGGGTCAACCCCTCGGCTGGGATTTGGTCGAGCATGATTGGGTTGAGGCCCCACTTTCGGAGCATGCGTTCGGTTTCGTTCTTTGCAGCCGCGTTATGCCCGTAGACAATGAACACGTTCATGGGCGCAGACGCTGTTGACGGTACAGAGCCGTGTGTACCTGAGGTCGCACTGAACTTGTCCCTTAAGGTTTCAGTGTTTCTTCCCTGCAATGAGGTATTGCCGGTGTTGAAGACGTTGATGATCTGACCACCGTCACCGTGAAGCTGCGTTCCGTGTGGAATTTCCTTCTCCTCAACAACCGAGACCCCAGCTTCTTCTAGGACAGCTTTTGCTTCATCAACGGTCGTCACTCAGCAGACGCTACCGGAAACCGCCGTCTCTAGGAACAACTCCCGACTTCATCTTACGCTCCTGAACCACGAGGGCTGGTTGCAACGCCGGGTAGAGAGGTCTGTCAGAAATTTTGTGTGTCCGGCGTGGTCTGAGGGTCCGCGGTTTGGTGC
>JAPPMP010000031.1 GCA_028819005.1 Acidimicrobiaceae bacterium | reverse complement strand
TGCGCACAAAGCGAAGCGCACTCAACCGAATCGATCGGTTCGGCACCTTCACCGGGCCTCGAACCCTTGTCGTTTCCCCAGATCAACCGCCCAAAGAAACCGAATTCGGTTTCTCGTCCCATAATATGTCCCACACCAGCATCGCCGTGCAATACCACGCGCTTGCAGTCGACTGGCAGGAGTCCGACTGCACCGCGGGCGCTGCGATCAAGTGACTGGACCGCCGGCACCCTGCTGCCGATCCAAGTACTCCGCCCACTGGTCCATGAGGTCGCGGCGCTTCGCGAAGGCGTCTCCCCGGATGTACGCCTGTTGCACCGCGTCGCCCAGGCTGTGGGCCAAAGCCGCCTCGGCCACTGCCCAGGGAGCGTCTGTCTCCTCCAGCGCCCACGTCCTGAAGCTGGCCCGAAAACCGTGAACAGTGGCCCGGGCGGCCAGCCCGGCATCGCGCAGCATCTTGGTGAGCGTCATGTCCGACATCGGCCTGCCCGGCTTGAGCGGCGACGGGAACACCAGATCGGAACCGTCGTGGCGGTCCTTGGCCCGGTCCAGCACTTCGAGAGCCGCGTCGCTGAGCGGCACTCGGTGCTCAGAAGCAGCCTTCATCTTGTCCGCGGGTATCTTCCACTCGCGGGCCCCGAAGTCGATCTCGTCCCACGTTGCGTTGCGAGCCTCGCCGGAGCGGGCCGCAGTCAACACTGCGAACCGCAGACACAGCTTTGCCGACGGCGACGACCTGGTCTGATCCACAGTGACAAGAGCATCGGCCACCTCCCCATATGGCAGCGAGCGGAAATGGGACTGCACCCTCGGCATCGGTGGCAAAGCACCGTCGATCACCTCACCCGCCATGTTGAGCTGAACAAATTCGTGTGCCATCGCCCATCGCAAAATCGTGCGGATGCGCTGGCGCGTCTTCCTTGCCACCTCCGGCCGGGTAGTCCAGATCGGAGTCAGAACACCAAGGACATCGGACTGAGTGATGCGATCCACCCTCATACAACCGATTGCAGGGAAGGCGTGCTTCTCCAGCGACCCCCACCAGTTGGCAGCATGCCGCTCGCTTCGCCAACGCGGCCGGTTCGCGTCGTACACGGCCCGGGCAGCATCTTTGAACACAGGAATAGCTGCCCGGCGTTTTTCGGCAAGAGGATCACGGCCATCGGCAACGGCTGATCGGAGTTCAAAAGCCTTCCGACGGGCATCGGCCAAACTCACTTCGGGCCAGCTTCCCAAACCGATATCGCGGCGACGACCGCTAACCGTGAGCCGCAGGAACCAAGATTTCGACCCGGCATCGGTCACTCGCAGGTGAAGACCCTTTCCATCGTGAGATTTTCCAGGTCCAGCTTTCTTGACTTTGGCGGCGGTGAGATTAGACATTCTGTCCCCCAATCTGTCCCACACTTTTCGTGGGGTGCTTCGACAATCCTGAGAACAGTAATGTTGTTGTCTCCTCCTGCTCAATCACGGCGTCTGTAACACGAGATGCAATTGGGACAATATTGAGTTGATCTACTACAACCGCTACAGCACGAAGGACGAAGTCACCCGCGAAGAAATGGCCGCGTTCATGGCGCGCACCTACCGCCAAGTCACCGGAACTCCAGCAGAAATCGTCGACGCACCGTTCACCGACGTCCCCGAAGACTCCTCCGCCTTCAACGACAACCCGGCAACATGGAACTCAACCTCACCTGGGAACCGCCGACCGACGACGGCGGCAGCGACATCACCGGCTACCTCGTCCAATGGACCGCCAACCGGCAAGCCAAACCCTTCGAGCACATGATCGACGACCCGACTCTGCGCAGCCACACCATCGCCAGCCTGCAGAACACCACAGCCGCCAATCCCGTCGCATATTACGTCTGGATCACCGCCATCAACGCCTTCGGCGAAGGCACACTCACACTCACACCCACACCCAACGGCAAACCCGTCAGCCCCGCCACCGTCGGTGCCCCCGGCACCAACGGCACAACAGACGTCGACGTCGGCACCCACACCCACATAGTCACCGGCCTAGCCTCGGGCACCTATGTCGCCAAGGTCAGTGCTTGCAACGCCATCGGCTGCACCTTCGAAGTGCTGTCCAGCTACGACACCAGCACCCAATCCGGCGACACCGTCACAGTTCCCTGATCTTATCCCATTCCGATCACTTCGTGGGAAATTTGAGACAGGTTGTAACTTTTGACGATAATTAGTGATATAGTACACACAGCAGCGAAGCAGCAGCCAGAAGGGACAAACGATCGTGGCACCCACCGAGACCAGGCTCCTTGACATGTACCGAAGCTTGGTCAAGGTGTTCGGCCAAGAAGAAGCGGACACCCTGATGGCATTGCTGAGACCGGTCTGCTGGCCCCGAAGTTATGTAACAGTGACGGAGATCAGGTGTTTCAGACTTTATCGAAAGTTGACAGAAGTCTTGGGCGACGAACTCGCTGAAAATTTGGTTTCACAACTGCCACAAACACGCTGAGCCAGTAAGTGCGACCCCAACCTGCAAACCGCAATGCGAATGGTCTCTGGTACATGTTTTGGTACGTGTTTTGCTACCGATCCTGCAGGATCTGCACCACATCGGCCGACAATGAACGGTACGGACGGCGCCCGAGATTGGCGACGTTCACCGCGATCCGCCCACCGGGCTCCAACTTGCGCACACACTCGGCGAACACGTCTTCCAGCATGTCCAAATATGCCAGATAGTCGGCAGGAACATGCCCCTCGCCCAGCGCCTCCTCATACTCCTTGCCAGCGAAATACGGAGGCGATGTGACCCGCTAATGACCCGCCAGCCCTCGGCAGACAGCCCACAACACCGCGCGCCACTAAACGCAAGCCACCTCCACTCATGCCTCCAAACTACAACGCCCGTATGACAACGACGGGCACCCTCAGCCGGTCAAGGCCCTGAATACTCAATACCTAAGGCAACCAGAGGGTCACCGGCCCCAGTTGACGACCGCCACGCGCCTCAGACAACGGCAACTGCTCACCACCGGGACCCCACAACACGATCCCGTCACGCTGGACCGGGAAACGCAACTCCCAATTCTGTTCGGTCACAACCACCGCACCAACAGGGATCGGCTCACCAGTCGCACCCCCGATCACCCGATCCCCCAAGTAGTAGCGCTGCAGATGCGGCGACCCGAACACGTAAACAGCCCGATCACCCAACCCCTCATCCTCGAGAACCCCTCCGACCGCCGCATAGCCCGCCGGCTGCAGAGTGAGCCGGTCGACAACAGCATCAGCGGCGAACAAACCCACCGCCCCGAACGCCAGAACCGCTGCCGCCCGAGCCGCCCGCTCCCGTCTCGACCACAACCCCTGCGCCCCCACCACCGCCAACACGAACAGCAACGGCAACACCACCAACCGGTAATGCCGGAGTTGGATCGACGACAGGCAGAGGGCCGCAACAACCACCGCCGCCGAACCCGCCACCAGCGCCACCTCCGGTTGTCGCCAACGCGGCGTCGACAACAGAACCAGACCCGCCAACACCGCGCTGAGCAGCAGGCCGTCGGCGTCGAGATGATGCCAGAACGGAGTCCACCAGGGCGGATTGTCGTACACCGCGCCGGCCACATACTGCCGATGACCCGCCTCCATATGAGCGACGGTCGCATCCCACAACGCCACCCAGGCTTCATTAGCGGCGCGCCCATACGGTGCATAGGCGAAAGCCCAAGCGACCAACGATATGCCCGCCGCCGCGGCCCCCTGATACAGACTGAGCCGCGAACGCCGGGTCAACCAGAGAGCGACCACTATCGGCGGCCCGACCAGAGCACCCGTCAACTTGGTAGCCGTCGCCAAGCCCACAAAAACGCCCACCGCGACCAACCAGCGCCACCGCTCATCGGACAAAGCCCTGACACCGGCCCAAACTGCCGCCACCATGAACATCGTCGTGATCGACTCGAGGAACGCCACCGTCTCGGGCCGCTCGATGATCGTCGCCACCTCACCCGCACTCAACGACTGGGGCAGACAGGCCCATGCCAGCGCAGCAAAGCCGGCGATATTGCGGCTCACCAGACGCGACGCCAGCAACCAGACCAGAAACGTGGTCACCACACCGGCCGCCAGCGAAGCCAGCCGGGCCGAGGGAATCCCCTCCCCGAACAACAACTGAGCAACCCCGAACGCGTAAGTCGCGATCGGCGGATGTTCCAAAGTGTGGTTCAGGTCGCCGTCCAGGTAGCGCCGCCCGACCGCCACATACAGCGGCTCGTCGAAATGCGGAGTCGGCACGTCGAGCCGCCACAGTCCCAGCAACAGCGTCGCTCCCGCAGCTCCGAGCCCAGGCCACTGCTCCTTCACCCGCTCCAAACACACCCCCCACGACACGCCCCCAAGATACCCGCCCCACCCAGTCAGAACCCGTTAGACCCCTCTCTCCGGCGGTGCTAGACACCTTGTGAACCACTTGACCGCTTGACCACAACAGCCCGGGAGGTGAACGGGGTGAAGATCGAGACGTTCGAAACCTTTGTCGTCGGCAATCCGCCGCCCTCGTTCGGCGGCCGCTATTTCATCTTCGTGAAACTCGTGGCCGACGACGGTACCGTCGGCTACGGCGAGGTCTACACCGCCACCTTCAACCCCCACGTCGTAGCCCGAATGATCGCAGACGTCTGCGAACACCACGTCATCGGACACGACCCGTTCCACATCGAGGCCCTCTGGCGCAACGTCTACGGGCGCGGCTACACAGCCCGCCCCGATGTCTCCCTCATCAGCGTCCTCAGCGGAATCGAGATCGCCTGTTGGGATCTCATCGGCAAGGCAGTCGACAAACCCGTCTACGAACTGCTCGGCGGCCAGGTCCACGAACGGCTCCGCAGCTACACCTACCTCTACCCGTCAGCGGCCGACGGCCCCGACCCCTACACCGAGAACCGCGTCTACAGCGACCCGCAGCTCGCCGCCCAACGAGCCGCAGAGGAAATGGAACGAGGCTTCACCGCTGTCAAATTCGATCCCGCCGGCCCCTACACCGTCTACGACGGACACATGCCGAGCCTCGAAGCAATCGAACGCAGCCGCGCCTTCGTGTCGGCAATCCGCGAAGCGGTGGGGACCAAAGCCGACCTCCTCTTCGGCACCCACGGCCAATTCACCGCAGCCGGAGCCATCCGCCTCGCCCAGGTCCTCGAACCCTTCGATCCGATGTGGCTCGAAGAACCCGTACCGCCCGACAACATCGAGGAGATGGCCAGAGTCGCCCGCCAGACGTCTATACCGATCGCCACCGGCGAACGCCTCACCACCAAGTACGAATTCGCTCGGGCGGTCGCAGCCCAAGCCGCTGCCATCCTCCAACCGGCCCTCGGTCGATCCGGAGGAATCCTCGAAACCAAGAAGATCGCGGCCATAGCCGAAACCCATCACGTCCAGATCGCCCCGCACCTCTACTGCGGCCCGATCGAAGCCCTCGCCAACATCGCTCTGGCCACCTGCACACCCAATTTCTTGATCCTCGAATCGATCCAGACCTTCGACGGCTTCTACGCCGATCTGCTCACCAGGCCCATCGAATGGCACGACGGTTACGTCATCCCACCCGCGGCCCCCGGCCTCGGCGCAGAGCTCAACGAAGAAGTCGCCCGCGCCAACCCCTACACCGGCGCCGCTCTCCACCTAGAACCCCAAGAACACCCCCACCCCTCCCAGTGACCCGCTATGCATATCAGTTATGTAGTATTTGAAACCGATAGTACAAACACTGAAAATTATACATAGAGCGTGCGCGGATTGAAAAAGTCATTGCGCTGATGCCTGTTGTTCCCCGCTCTTGTTCGCTGCGCTCACGGGCCGCTCGGGCCACGGCCTCGCTGTTCGGAACCGTGTTTGGGATCAATTCGCTCGGCCTCATAACGGACATAAATTGATGCATCAACCGAAGGTGCATTGACATGCGCGCGTCACACCGACGGCACCTGCGAGCAGTTACGAGTGGTTGTAGCGGACGAAAACGGGGCGGTTGGCGTCTGAACGGTCCGGGTCGTATTCGTACCCGTCCTCAGCGAAGCCGGCCAGAGCCCGAACAGAGCTCACCCGATTGCGGATGATCCAACCCGCCATCGACCCCCGCGCCCGCTTGGCGAAGAAACTCACGATCCTCGGCTCGGCGCCGTTCTTCGAGTCCAAAAACACCGGGCTGACCAGACGAGCTTCGAGCCGGCGGGTGTTGACAGCACCGAAGTACTCGTTCGAAGCCAGGTTGATCAGAGCATTCGCACCAGGACTCGCCTCAATATCGGCATTGAGCACATCGGTGATCGAATCGCCCCAGAACCCGTACAGATCCTTGCCCCGAGCCGTAGCAACCCTGCTGCCCATCTCCAGCCGATAGGGCTGCATCAGATCAAGCGGACGAAGCACCCCGTAAAGACCCGACAGGATCCGCAGCGTCTTCTGGGCGTGCGTGAAATCACGTTCGCTGAATGTCTGCGGCTCCATGCCCAGATACACGTCGCCGTTGAATGCAAGCACCGCCGGCCGAGAATTCTCCGGCGTGAACGGAGTGCCCCAGTCCTGGAAGCGCTCATGGTTGAGCTCGCCGAGCGCGGGCGAGATCGACATCAACGTGCTGAGCTCCTGCGGCGACTTCTGAGCCATCACCTCCACCAGTTCCCGGCTGCGATCCAACAACCGCGGTCCGCTCCGTTTCTTGGTGGCCAGTTTCGACTCATAGTCCAGCGACTTCGCCGGAGAAACAACGATCAACACACCATTGGTTCTACCCCAAAACCCTCACAATTGCCACCGACCGGAACTCAGGTTGCCGAGAAAAGCCGGCGTGGAGTGCCGAAAGGTTCGGAGGCCACGACCACCGAGCACTCAACGCCGTCGATATCGACTGTGAGGCGGGTGCCGGGTGTGCCCGCCGAGCGTTGCACCAGACCGATGCCTATTGCGTGACCTAAACGGGGAGACCACACTGCGTTGCGAAGCTCGCCCACCACCTGCCCGTTCAACAGCGCTGCACGGGGATGCTCGAGCGGCAGCGACTCGACCGGGCCCGAATCGTCGACGAAAGAAACGTTGACCAGAGCACGCTCGACGCCGCGCTCGACCCGCGCCAGCAGAGCCGCCTTGCCGATGAAGTCGTATTCGCCGTCGAGGTTCACCCAGGCCCCCAGCCCCGTTTCGAACGGATCGGTCCGCGGACCGTTGTCAGACCCGAACGACAGCAGGCCGCTCTCGATCCGCTCGGACGCGTTCGGGGTGCCAGGCCCGATACCGAAACGGGCGCCGGACTCCATCACCCGGTCCCACAGTTCCACACCACGCGAACCGTCAGTCAAGAAAAGCTCGAAGCCGTTCTGCTTGCTCCAACCGGAACGGCAAAGCACCAGAGGGATCCCGTCGATCTCCGCGCCGACATGATGGAAGAACCCCAGCGAACCGACCACCTCGGCGCCGAACAGGTCGATCGCAAGCTCCTCCGCCAGCGGCCCCTGAATCGCCAACGGCGAAACATCGGGTTCGAAGACCCGCACATCGTCGCCCCGCTCGGCGGCCACGGCCTTGGCCCACAGCCCCAGGTCGCTGTCGGCGATCGAGAGCCAGAACCGGTCGTCGGCCAAGCACAGCACGACCGGGTCGTTGATCAGGTACCCGTCGTGGTCGCAGATCGGAGCGTACCGGGCCCGACCGCCCTTCAGACCCGAGAGGCTGCGAGCAGAGAGGTACTGGACGAGGCTCGCAGCGTCGGGACCGGCGATCTCGACCTGGCGTTGGCCGGCCACGTCCCAAAGCGCCACCCGTTCGGTCAGCCGCCGATATTCCTCAGCCGGATCGCCGTAGGAGGTCGGCATGTACATGTGGTTGTAGACCGTGAAGGCGCTGACCCCGGCCGCGACCGTCGCCTCGAAGAAAGGCGATTTTCGGATTCGAGGCCCCATCATGATCTCAGGCATCCCGCAGCATACGCACCGGCGGTCAGCCCCCGGCTGGCATCGGGACTTTTGTTGGTCTGGCTGCCCGCGCCCATGTGGTTTAGGCTCGAGAACCATGGGGCTGATGATCTTGATCGGTGACGATGCGGCCCAGAGCGTGATGCTGTGGGTGTTCCTAGTAGCGGCTGTGCTGTTGACGCTGTGGGAATGCCGCGAGCGCGGCTACCGGCTCAAGGTCACCCTCTGGTGGGTGAGCTTCGTCGCGATCACCCATGTGATCGGGTATGTAGTCTTGCGTTTGGTGCGTTCGCCACAAAAAGGCTCGAAGTGACCAGCCGATGAGCAACTGGATCGACAAGCTCAAGAGCTTCATGACCCCCCGCAAGGCGCTCTTCATCGTCGCCGGACTCCTGGTGGTCGTGTTCATGGTGCGTGGCTGCTCGGGCGTCGACGTCAGCCGAGAGGAAGCCGAGGCCATCGCCACAGCCGCCTTCGAGGGCGACGAAGACTATTTCGAGCCGGAGAAAGTCGAATCGCGGGTGTTGCGCCAGGGGATACCCACAAGGGCGGTGTGGGTCGTGGTGTTCACCGTCGCAGACCCCGACGGCTCACGCACCGAATTCCTCAATCACGCGACCGTCAGGGTCGATGCCGACACCGGCGAGGTCATCGAGGTCGACGTCGGCGAACCGGACAGCTAGCCACGCGACCAAGGGTGCCACAAAGAGCACAAGCGACATTCGACACTCTGCCCCCCTTGTGCTAACGTCGCCGATATCCGGCCAGAAGGTCGGAGCCGATATCCGGCCAGAAGGTCGGAATTGCACGAAGAATTGGGGGTGTGCCTATGGACACGTCGATAGTGTTCACAGAGGCCTATTACTTCTTCACCGTCGCGATCATGTGGTTGCTGCATGTGGGTTTCATGACCTACGAGGCCGGCGTATGCCGCCGCAAGAACATCATGTCCACGGCGATGAAGAACATCATGACAATCGCGGTGGTCACACCGACGTTCTACTACCTCGGGTGGTGGGTCTACTTCTGCATGCAGGAAGGCTTCGCGCCGACGACCACGCCCGACGGAGCTGGAAACGCCGGAGAAGGCGCGTATTTCTGCGGTGACGGCTACGGCGTACCGTGGGACGGCACGATGGGACCCAACCTCGGCGACAACATCAGCGGGGTCTTCTGGGCCGCATTCGTGCTGTTCTCCTGGACGACAGGCTCGATCATGTCGGGCTCGGTGCTGGAACGCATCCGCATCTCGGCCTACCTGTGGCTCACCGCTCTCATGGGTGGTCTGGTCTGGGTGATCGCCGCAGCCTGGGGATGGAGCTACGGAGGATGGCTCCCAATCCACTTCGGCTACCACGACTTCGCCGCTTCAGGCGTGGTTCACGGCATCGCCGGAATCTTCGCCCTAGGGGTGTTGTTCAATCTAGGTCCCAGAATCGGCAGATACGACAAGAACGGAGGCACGCGAGCGTTCAAGCCGCACAACCTCCATCTGACGTTGATGGGGCTGATGATAATCTTCACGGCCTTCTACGCCTTCTACGCGGCCTGTCTGGCCATCACCGCCGACACCACGCCGGGTTGGGCCAACATCTACTTCAGCCCAGCGACGCTGTCGGCGATCACGTTCACGATCACGATGGGATTCGCGGGCGGCTTCGCCGGCGGATACATCTTCGCCAAGGGTGACCCCTTCTGGACTCTGTCCGGTGGACTCGCTGGTGTTGTGGCCGTTTCGGCCGGCGCCGACGTCTACAACCCGTCGCTGGTGTTGATCCTGGCGTTCTTCTCGGCGGGGCTCGCCTATCATGCAGGCAACTGGATCGAGCAGAAGGCCCGCATTGACGACGCAGTCGGCGCAGTGGCAGTCCACGGTGTGATGGGCATGTGGGGTGTGCTCCTCGTAGGAGTCTTCGCCGCCGGCTACCCGACAGGCGCGGCGGGCGTCGAGACCTCGCTCCTCGGGCAGCTCGTAGGCGTCGCAACCCTCTTCCCGTTGGCATTCCTCACCGGCTACATCGGCTCTGGAATCCTCAAGAAGATGAACCTGCTGAGGGTCCCGCCCGAAGTAGAGATCGAGGGCCTCGACATGGCCGAATTCGAAACCGACTTCTATCCGGAGTTCGGCCGTGCCGTAGAGCCGATCGTCAACGCCGACGGTTCCGAAGAGCCGTCCGACGCTGTGTTGCGAGCGGCCTACGCCGATCTCAAGTAACGGGAAGTGTCCGGTTCATGGCTTCAGTTCCTCGCAGCGATTGCGCTCATGTACTTGGTGGTTGCCACCGCCGGGTACTGGGGCATGCGCAAGCGGAGGGCACAGAAGCTTCAGGATCGCACGACCCAAGACAACACGACCTAATACAAAGTTCAAATACCTAAGGAGAAGAACTACATGAACACTTTTCCCTACGACAGTTGGGATGCGGCACTGGAGGCCGCTGACGGAACCACGGGCTATTTCACATTTGGGCCTGGCGGCAACTTCGCCACGGTGCTCATCACGCTCATCGGCATTGTCATCTCGGTGTATTCAGCGGTCATGGTGACCAGGCGTGAGAACGCCCTGCTCAACGAGTCCGCAGAACGTCTTGCTGGCAAGTACAACTCAGGCAAGGAGGGCTGAACATGGCCGGAAAGCAAATTGAATTCGACGAGATGCAAGGGCACGACAAGGGCGTGGAGAGGGCAGTTGTCATCTTCTCCATCGTCTGCATCGTCTTCGCCGTCATCTGTATCCAAGTCGTCGGAGGCGCCTGACGCCACAGAGGGGCAGGGGGTACAGTCGCGTTGATGTGCCCCCTGCAAACCCTTTCTCCCGGCTAGGCCGAATCGTGAGGTCTGCACGTCTCAACTGGGCCCGGCTCTGCTTGGCGATCGCCGCAGTCTCCCTGCTCCTCCCCTGGGAGGCCGGCGTCGCTGAGACGTCGAACGGCTTAGCCGTCGACGACGGGCAAGTCACCTTCCTAGCCCTGCTCATCACGCTCGTCCTGATCCAGGTCAAGTTCCGGCCCGCATGGACCGGAGCGGGTTTCGTCGTAGCAGTCAGCGGGCGAGCCATACTCGACCTCGCCGACAGCGGACCCCCCGACGTCGGTCTCGGTCCAGTAGTCGTAGCGCTCTTTTCGCTCGCTGCGGCAGCGCTGATGCTGTGGGACCTGTTCGCCGCCGTGTCGGCCTCCGCACCCTCCGAAGATGAGCATTAGCCCCGTACTGCCGCGAGTGCTCGAACCAGGGCTGTGGCTCCTCGACCCGGGAACCGAGCGATATCGAGTCACCGGTGGAGGCGCCACCGCGCTGGCGCTCGACGCCGGGGACCGGATCGAGATCATCGACCCCGAAGGCCGCCAACAATGCGAGCTCAGCGCTTTCGACGCCGACGGGAGGAGCGATCCGGGCCTGCTGGGAGCAACCACAGCCGAGACGGGCTCAGGCAACGGAACCCGCACGATCCTCTCCGCCCCGTTGACCGACGCGCGCCGGGTCCGCGCCGGACTCGAGCGCCAAGGCATAGATCTCGGCCAAGCCCGCCCCGTCCTCGTATTCGAAGCCGACTCGCCGCCGGACAGCACAGCCGCATTCACCGCCACGGCGCCGATCGCGGTGGTCGTGGCCGCCCCCGGCGGGCCGATGAACCCCTGGGACCAGAACCCGCCGACCGACCTCATCGTCTACATCTACCGCGCCTCGCTGCCCGAACCCGGCGAAATCCATCTTCCCGCCCCGCTCGCCGACCCGATGAACGACTTCACCATCGAAGCCTCGACCGCAAACGCCTACGAAGTCCGCAAAGGCGACTACTTCCAGGTAGTCGACGTCGAAGGTCGCCAATGCTCGGACTTCCAGTGCTTCGCCGTCAGCGACCTCGAGCAGGGCAAAGCCGACTGCCTCGACGGCGCCATCACCCGCACGCTGATGGGCGCCACCTGCCCGGGCCCCGGGCTCTACGCCAAGTTCTACAGCGCTGACATGCAACCCCTCGTCGAAGTCGTGCAGGACACCGTTGGGCGACACGACACGTTCAACACCGCCTGCAACCCCCGCTATTACGACGAGATGGGCTTCCCCGGCCACGTCAACTGCACCGACAACATGAACAGCGTCTGGGCTCCCTACGGAGTGGCGGCCCGCCGAGGCTGGGAGGCGATCAACTTCTTCTACAACACCCACGTCGACGACGACAACCAGATCTACTTCGACGAGCCCTGGTCACGACCCGGCGACTACGTGCTGTTGCGCGCACTGGAAGACCTCGTGTGCGTGTCGACCGCCTGTCCCTGTGACATCGACGCAGCCAACGGCTGGCGCCCGACCGATATCCAAGTTCGCGTCTACCCCGCGAACAACATGTTCAAGAAAGCGACCGCGTTCCGCATGACCGCCGACTCAGAAGCCGAACTCACCAAAGACACGGGATTCCATCCCCGCACCGCCGGCCTCACCCGCAACTTCAGCGAATACAACGGCTACTGGCTCGCCAACTCATTCCGCGACCACGGCGCCACCGAAGAATACTGGGCGTGCCGTCAAGCCGCTGCCGCCATCGACCTCTCCCCGCTGCGCAAATACGAAGTCGCCGGCCCCGACGCCGAACTGCTGATGCAGACCTGCGTCACCCGCAACGTCCGCAAGCTCTCCGACGGCCAGGTCGTCTACACGGCCATGTGCTACGAGACCGGCGGCATGATCGACGACGGCACCGTCTTCCGTCTGGGCCGTGAGAACTTCCGCTGGATCGGAGGCAGCGACGCCAGCGGCCTGTGGATACGCCAACAGGCTAAAGAGCGCGGCCTGCGAGCCTGGGTCAAGGATTCCACCGACCAACTCCACAACCTGCAGGTCCAAGGCCCCAACAGTCGCAGGATCCTAGAACAGATCATCTGGTCGCGTCCCGACCAGCCCACCGTCGGCGAACTCGGATGGTTCCGCTTCGCCATCGCCCGCATCGGCGACCACAACGGCATACCCCTGATCGTCTCGCGCACCGGCTACACCGGCGAACTCGGATTCGAGATCTTCTGCCACCCCAGGAACGCAACCGAACTCTGGGACGCGGTCTTCGAAGCCGGCGCCGACCACGGTCTCGTGCCGATGGGCCTCGACGCGCTCGACGTCCTGCGCATCGAAGCGGGCCTGATCTTCGCCGGCTACGAGTTCTGCGACCAGACAGACCCCTACGAAGCAGGCATCGGCTTCACCGTCCCGCTCAAGACCAAAGAGGACGACTTCATCGGACGCGAGGCGCTGCTGAAGCGCCGGGACAACCCGCAGCGGCGACTTGTCGGCCTCGAACTTCAAGGCGGGGAACCGGGAGCGCTCGACGACGGCGTCTATGTCGGCCGGGCGCAGGTGGGCTCGATAACCAGCGGCACGATCTCCCCGACCCTGCGCAAGAACGTGGCGCTGTGTCGCATGTCCGTCGAATACTCGGAGATCGGAACGCAAGTCGAGGTCGGCAAGATCGACGGCCACCAGAAGCGCATCCCCGCCACGGTCGTCCAGTTCCCGTTCTACGACCCCACCAAATCCCGAGTCCGCGACGTGCCTGCCCTCTGAATCGGCCTCAGCGGCGGAGGACCTTGGGGACGATCTTGCCGAAGTCCGACGGCAGCTTCACGATCGTCACGCCGCATTCACGCATGATCTGGACCTTCTCAGCGGCCGACTCGCCGACGGTGGAGACGATGGCGCCCGCATGGCCCATCGTGCGCCCCTTGGGCGCGGTGAGCCCGGCGATGTAACCCACCACCGGCTTGTGCATGTGCTCGCGGGCATAGACCGCCGCCTGTGCCTCCTGCAGCCCGCCGATCTCACCGATCATCACCACGGCCTCGGTCTCGTTGTCGTTCTCGAACCGCTTCAGGTGGTCGAGGAACGAACTCCCGTTGATGGGATCGCCGCCGATGCCGACGCTGGTGCTGACCCCGATGCCCACCGCCTTCAGCTGAGACGCAGCTTCATAGCCGAGCGTTCCCGATCTGCTGACAATGCCGACCGGGCCCCGTTGGTATATGTGCGAAGGCATGATGCCCATCATCGCTTTGCCGGGACTGATCACACCCGCGCAGTTGGGGCCGATCAGACACATCCGCTTGGCGTGCTGGTAGCGCCGCAGATAGCGCTTCACCTTGATCATGTCCTGCACCGGGATGCCCTCGGTTATGCACACGCAGTTCTCGATCCCGGCGTCGGCCGCTTCCATGATCGCGTCGGCCGCGAAGGGAGGCGGCACGAAAACGATGCTGGCGGTTGCCTCAGTGGCCGCCACGGCCTGCTTCACAGTGTCGAACACATCGATGCCGCAGTGTTTGGCGCCGCCCTTGCCCGGCGTGACGCCACCCACGACATTGGTGCCGTATTCGGCCATATCGGTGGTGTGGAACGTGGCGATGCGCCCGGTGACGCCCTGAACGATCACCGGCGTCGTCTCGTCGAGGATGATGCTCATCAGGCTGCCCTCCCGGTGACGGACTCCACTGCCTTCGTGCCCGCCTCGGCCAGCGACTCAGCGGTGATAACCGGCACATCGGCCTCTTTGAGGATCTGTCGGCCCTCCTCCACGTTGGTGCCCGACAACCGCACCACCACCGGCACCGGCACCTCCAGCTGGCGCAGGGCCTGCACCACGCCTTCGGCCACCCAGTCACAGCGGTTGATCCCGGCGAAGATGTTGACCAGCACTGCCTTGACCTTGTCGTCCGACAACACCAGGCGGAACGCCTTCAGCACCCGTTCCGGCGAGGCGCCTCCACCGATGTCCAAGAAGTTGGCCGGCTCGCCGCCCGCATGCTTGATCATGTCCATCGTGGCCATGGCCAACCCGGCGCCGTTGATGATGCAGCCGATGTCACCCTCGAGCCCCACATAGCTGAGGCCGCGGTCGACCGCGGTCCGCTCGCGGGGGTCCTCCTGGGACTTGTCCCGCAGCTCCGACACGTCCTGGTGGCGGAACAGCGCATTGTCGTCGAAGATCATCTTGGCGTCGAGCGCCAGCAGCCGCCCGTCGGCAGTCACCGTCAGAGGGTTGATCTCCAGCATCGTGGCGTCGAGGTCGAGGATCGCCCGATAGCAGGAGGTCATCAGCTGCACGGCCTGCGGCACGAGGCTCGCGTCGAGGCCGACCGCGAAAGCGATCTCGCGTGCCTCGAACGCCTGCAGGCCGACCGCGGGCTCCACGTTGATCCGCACGATCGAGCCGGGGTCGGAGGCGACGATCTCCTCGATGTCCATTCCACCGGACGCGGAGGCCACTATCGTCACCCGCTCAGCGGAACGGTCGAGCACGAAGCCGAGATATATCTCGCTCTCGCCGGCCACGGCCGCCTCCACGTAGAGTCGGTAGACGCCCTTGCCGCGCTCACCGGTCTGCGCCGTCACCAGGCGCTTGCCCAACAGCTCGTCGGCTGCCTCTGCGACTTCGCGCTCATGGCCGCAGAGCTTGACGCCCCCGGCCTTCCCGCGGGCTCCCGAGTGGATCTGGGCCTTCACCACCCACTGCTCGCCGCCGATCTCCGAAGCGCGGTATGCCGCCTGCTCCGGGCTGTACGCCAACCCGCCGTCGGGAATTGCCACTCCGTAGTCGGCGAGTATGGCCTTGGCCTGATACTCATGAATCTCCATGAAGTGCCTTCCTTGAACTTCTCAGATTCGGTTGTGTTTCGAGCGGAAAACTTCAGCCGACGCCAATCGCGTCGGCAGTCTCGACCACATTGCGGGCCATCCGGGCAGACGCTGCATCAATCATGCGCCCGTCGATCTGAGCCGCGCCGCGGCCGGCTGCGGCCGCCTCGGCCAAGGCTTCGAGCACGCGCCGAGCCTGCGCCACCTCGCTCGCGGGCGGGGTGAACACCTCGTTGGCCAGCTCGATCTGCGACGGATGGATGGCCCACTTGCCCTCATATCCGAGAGCCGCGGCCCGACGGGCCCCGGCAGTGAACCCTTCGGGGTCGCCGAAATCGCCGAACGGGCCGTCGATGGCGCGCAACCCATTTGCCCGGCAGGCCACCAGCATCCGCGACAGAGCCGAATGCCACTGGTCGCCCGGATAATCGGGGTTGAGGCCGCCGATCGTGATCGTCCGGGCCCGAAGCGAGGCTGCGTAGTCGGCCACCCCGAAATGGAGCGCTTCGAGCCGCGGGCTCGCCGCGGCCAGGGCTTCGACGTTGGCCATGCCCAAGGCGGTCTCGACCAGGGCCTCCAAACCGATGCGGTGATCGAGACCCATGCCCTGTTCGATCTGGGTGACTAGGGCGTCCACCATGTAGATGTCGCCCGGCACGCCTGCCTTGGGGATCAGAATCGTATCGACGTGTGCGCCCGCCTGCTCGACCACGTCTATCACATCGCGGTACATGTAATGAGTGTCGAGCCCGTTGATCCGAACCGAGACGGTCTTGTTGGATCCCCGCCAGTCGATGTCGGCCAGTGCCTCGATCACGTTGCGGCGGGCCGTCTCCTTGTCGTCGGGTGCGACTGCGTCCTCCAAGTCCAGGAACACATAGTCGGCTCGGCTCGCTGCCGCCTTCTCGAAAAAGGCGGGACTTGAGCCTGGCACGGCCAACTCGCTGCGATGCAAGCGTCGGGTCGCCTCGGCAATTTGATGGTGGCTCATTTGTTGTCCATTCGGTTGTTGGTTCGACCGGCGGAATCAGATCGCCGAAACGCAACTTTGAGCAGAATTTCGGTGAGAGAAGCGGACATTATCACTACTCTCAGGGGGTGTTCCACTAATATCAAGGAAGGTTTATGGCAATTTTTGATCAAATTTCTTCTGAACGGCCTCTGTCTGATCGAGTTCTTATGGGTCCGGGTCCCTCAAACCCCTACCCGGAAGTGACCCAGGCGTTCACCCGTCCGCTGCTCGGTCATCTCGACGGTGATTTCATTGCGCTGCTCGACGAAACGTGCGAACGCCTGCGCACTGTCTTTCGCACCGACAACGCCCTCACCTTCCCTGTGTCGGGGACCGGCTCGGCAGGCATGGAAGCAGCCTTCGTGAACACGGTTTCAGAAGGCGACGCCGTGGTCGTGGGAGTGAACGGAGTTTTCGGTCAACGCATGTGCGATGTGGCGGCCCGCTGTGGTGCCGCGGTGGTTGCCGTCGAAGCCGAGTGGGGGACCCCGATCGACCCGCAACGCCTCCTCGACGCGCACCCCGACCCGACGCTGATAGCGGTCGTCCACGCTGAAACCTCCACCGGCGTGCGCAACGACCTCGCCGAACTGGGAGCCGGCAAGGGCGCCGCGCTCCTGTTGGCGGACTGCGTCACCTCGCTCGCCGGCATCGACGTGAGGCTCGACGACTGGGGGGTGGACATCGCCTACAGCGGCACCCAGAAATGCCTCGGCGTGCCACCGGGCCTCTCGCCGCTCAGCGTCTCACCCCGCGCCGTGGACCGGCTGCTCAAGCGACCGACGTCGTGGTACTTCGACCTGCAGATGATCGCCGGCTACGTCACCGGAAGCGGCGCCCGCGCCTACCACCACACCGCGCCGATCTCGATGATCTACGCCCTGCATGCCGGTCTGGGAGCAGTGCTCGACGAAGGTCTCGATGCCGCCCATGCCCGTCACCAGCAATGCGGCGACCTGCTTCAAGCCGGGCTCGAGGCCAGGGGCTTCGAACTGGTGGCACCGGCCTCCAACCGCCTGCCGCAACTCACATCGGTGCGGGTGCCCGAGTCCCGGCTCCCGAATTCAGTGGGCGAAGCCGATATCCGCAAGGAGCTCCTCAGCCGCTACGGAATCGAGATCGGCGGGGGCCTCGGGGCCTTCGCCGGCAACTGCTGGCGCATCGGTTGCATGGGCCACACGGCCCGTCCCCGCAACGTCGCGCTGCTGCTCGCCGCCCTCGACGAGTTGCTGGTATAGAGCTTTTTCAAGCCGGTTCCAGTTCCCCTGCAACAGTCACGAGAGTGCGCCGAGAGGCCCCGCAAATCAGCGAAGGATCCGAGCACGAACGGCTTGATTTGCGGCCCGCGGCCCGAGCGGCCCGCCCGCGGCCCGAGCGGCCCGCCCGCGGCCCGAGCGGCCCGGTGAGCGCAGCGAACAAGAGCGGGAAATGCCGTGCAGCGGACAAGAGCGGGAAACAACGTATCGGGACGCTGTGGCTCTCGCCTGCTCCAAGAGAGCGTGCTAGTTTTACTCTCGTTAGAGGTAGACCCAATCACAGGGGGGATTTGGGGTAATGACACGAGTAGCCATAATCGGCGCTGGACCTTGCGGGCTAGCGCAGTTGCACGCATTCGCCAGCGACAAAGCAGCCGACGGAGCAGAAATGCCCGAACTGGTCTGCTACGAGAAACAGAGCGACTGGGGTGGGCTCTGGAACTACACCTGGCGCACCGGCTTGGACGAACACGGCGAGCCGTGTCACGGGAGCATGTACCGCTACCTGTGGTCCAACGGCCCCAAGGAATGCCTGGAGTTCGCCGACTACACCTTCGAAGAGCACTTCGGCAGGCCCATCGGCTCCTTCCCGCCACGAGAGGTGCTCTACGACTACATCGTCGGACGCGCCACCCGCAGCGGCATCCGCCAATACATCCGTTTCAACCATGCGGTGCGCAACGTCAGCCGCTCACCTGAAACGGGCCGGTTCGTGCTGAGCGCACACAATCACGAGAGCGACACGACCAGCACCGAGGAGTTCGACTGCGTGGTCGTGGCCAGCGGGCACTTCTCCACGCCCAACATGCCGCAATACCCCGGCTACGAAACCTTCGGCGGCACCCTGATGCACGCCCACGACTTCCGCGACGCCGTGCAGTTCGCAGACCAGAACGTGATGATCATCGGATCGAGCTACTCCGCTGAGGACATCGCCTCGCAATGCTGGAAATACGGGGCGCGCTCGGTGGTGTGCTCGTCGCGCAGCGGACCGATGGGGTTCGACTGGCCCGACGGAATCACCGAGAAGCCGATTCTCAGCCATGTCGACGGCCGCACCGTGTACTTCGTCGACGGCACGTCCGCTGAGATCGACGCCATCGTCTCCTGCACGGGCTATCTGCACCACTTCCCGTATATGGCCGACGACCTGCGTCTCGTCACCACCAACCGGCTGGCCTCATCGATGTTGTACCGCGGGGTTGTCTTCCAGCCCGACAACGGCGTCATGTATCTGGGGATGCAGGACCAGTGGTACACGTTCAACATGTTCGACGTGCAGGCCTGGTACGCCCGCGACGTCATCCTCGGGCGCATCGAGCTGCCCTCGGCCGAAGAGCAGGCCCGCTCGATCGCCGAGGAGCAGGCCATCGAGGATCTCATCGAAGACGATTACGGTCTCATCGACTACCAGGGCGCGTACACCCAGGATCTGCTTGAACAGAGCGACTACCCGGACTTCAACACCCCGCTGGTGTCGGCGATGTTCAAGGACTGGAAGGGGCACAAGAAGAAGTCGATCATCGGCTACCGCGACAACGGCCACACGTCACCGATGACCGGAATAGTCGCCCCGGCACACCACACCGACTGGGTCGACGCCATGGACGACTCGCTCGAGTCCTTCCTGGCCACCGACTCCTGACGGCGTTGTATCCCGCTGTCGGTTCGCTGCGCTCCACCCCCGCTGTCGGTTTGCTGCGCTCCATCCCCGCTGTCGGTTCGCTGCGCTCACCGGGCCGCTCGGGCTGTGGGCCTGGGCCGCTCGGGCCCCTAGGCCTATGAAGCCGATCCCGGCCACAGCGGACGTCGTTGTCGTCGGCGCGGGCGTCATGGGCGCCGGCGTCGCCCACCAGCTCGCCGCCCAATCCGACGCCCGGGTGGTGGTCGTCGACGAACGCCCGCCCGTGGGCGGGATCTCCGGGCGGACCTTCGGCCAGATACGCCAGCACTACTCCAACGAACTGCTGGTCCGGATGGCCCGGCACGGATTCAACGTGATCAAGAACTGGGGGACCGAGGTGGGAGTCGGCGACCCTGGATACGTGCGGCTCGGGTACCTGCTGCTGGTCATCGAGGACCAACTCGACGCCCTGCACCGCAACATCGACCTCGGGCAATCCTGCGGCGTCGACACCCGCTTCGTGGGCGCCGCAGAGATCGCCGCCCTGGAACCTCTGCTGGCCACCGATGACCTGGCCGGCGGAGCCTACGAACCCGACGGCGGCTACATCGACGTCACCAAGATGGTGCTGAGCTGGCTGGCCGCGGCTCAGTCCCATGGCGCTGAGGTCGTCAGCGGGGTCAAAGTCACCGCACTGCGAACCAGCGGCGGACGCATCAGCGGAGTGTCCACCGACGCAGGCGAAATCGACGCCCCCATCGTGGTCGCGGCAACCGGGGCCTGGGCCTGCGACCTGCTCGACCCGATCGGCGTCCATGTGCCCGTGCAGCGCCGCCGGCTCGAGATGACCATGCTGCAGACCCGGCCGGGTCAGCCTCAGATGCACTCCTGCGTCACCGACGGCAACTCCAACATCGTGCTGCGCCCCGACATGGGCCGCCGCTTCCTCGCCGCCGCCTATCCCTCAGAGATGCCCCTCGTCGACGACCCGCTGCTGATGGGCGACGAAGACGACCAGAGCGCGCATCTGGAGCGAATCGACACAGCGTTGGCGGCCCGGATGCCCGCCCTGCGCGGGGCCGTGCCGCTGAACCACATCAGCGGCGCCTACGACGTCACCCCCGACTACCACCCGCTCCTCGGCTGGGTCCCAGAAATGGCCGGCCTGTGTCTGGCACTGGGCTTCTCGGGCCACGGACTGAAACTGTCACCAGCGATCGGCGAGATCATCGCGGCCATAGTGCTCGGCCATGAACCGCCCTTCGACCCTCACCCGTTGCGCCCCACCCGTTTCGCAGAGAACGACCACATGTTCTGCGCCTACGGCCCCAGCGCCCGCGCCTGAACGCCACCGCCGCAATAGGGGTGTGGGTTACCAGCCGCCTTCGATCCGGACGCCGTCGTCGCCGGAATCGTGAAGGTGGTGGGGCAGGTCGGGATCAATCTCGTGATAGTCGCTGGCCTCGGCCACGAACAGGGCATGAACAGTCGACAGGCCAGTGGGCGGGTCGAGAGTCCCGGCAGTCACCGAAACTCTCCCGGGTCTGGTGTTCGAGCGCCAGAATAGGCCGCCGCCGCAATGAGCACAGAACCCGTAGGCGACCGCCGGCTCCTCGTCAGGAGTCCACCATTTCACCGAATCCTCGCCGCGATCGAACGACAGGTCATGCACATCGGTATTCGTCGCGGCCATGAAATGGCCCGTCCAGCGCCGACAGCGCGAACAATGGCAGTTGACGACAAGCCGAAGCGGTCCGCTCAACGTGAACTGCACCGCGCCGCACGCACAACGACCGGTGCCGGCCATCTCAGCTCCACGGATAAGGCGAGTTGCTGACCGGATGCAGATCCCCGCTCGCATAGCGCGACCAGCAGAACGGCGCCAGCAGAGCCTGAGGATCGCCCAGCAGCTCCTTGGCCACGAGCGCGCCGACCCCGATCATCTTGTATCCGTGGTTGGAGTCGGCGATGAAATACACGTTGTCGCAGAACATGTCGAACACCGGGAAATTGTCCGGGGAGAAGCTGCCGATGCCGCCGGACGGCTCACGGCTCATCAGATGGCCCTTGCCCTCGAACCGCTTCTGGCAGTGGGCCAAAGCAGCGGACCAGGTGCGGTAGAAGTCCTCGCCCACCACGAAGTCGGGCGATTCAGGTCCGTAGGGATCGACGGCCACCTCGTCTGAAGGCTTGTCCACCACGTAGGGCATGTAACCGCCCTGCACCCCGCCGAAATTGAAGTCGGGCTTGTAATAGACGCCCCACGGACCCTCGGTCACCAGGCCGTCTGCGTCGTACAGCGGCGCGTCGGTGTCGATATGCACCACCGGGCACATGTTGCCGGCATTGTCTGTGAGATAACCCGGGTCGACTTCCAGGGTGCCCTCCTGCAAACACATGTAGGTCCAGGTCGTGCGCCGATGCGTCTGACCGTCCGGGCCGAGCACGTCGGTGACGGTCGGCAGGTCGAGCATTCCCCAGATCTTCTGCACCCACGGCCCCACCGCCACGACCACCTGGTCGCAGTCGACGCTGCCGTGATCGGTGACGACGCCGGTCACAGCCCCCGCAGCATCGCGCTCGAAGCCGGTCACGCCCACGCCTCCCACCACGGTCACGCCCTCAGCCTCGGCCTTGCCCAGCAGGCCCTTGAGCGACGCCATGTTGTTGGCGTACCCGCCGCGATGCTCCTGCAGAACGCTGGTGATGCCCTGTGCCTGCCAGTCGTCGAAAATCCCCAGCATGTGGAGGCGGGAATCCTCGGCGCCCTCCACAAAAGTCGACGCATACCCGATGGCCTTCTGCTGAGCATGAATCGAAGCGACGTCCTCACGCATCGCCTCATGGCTGATCTGCAGATACCCCACCGGATGATACGAGAACGCCTCCGGGTCGCTCTCCCACACGTCCACCGAATGCGCCATCAGCTCGCGCATCGCCGGCTGGAAATAGTTGTTGCGGATCACCCCGCAGGCAATTCCGGAAGCACCGGCGCCCACACCGGCTTTGTCGATCACGACCACATCGGCGCCTGAACCGCGCCCCGACGAACGCAGATCGCGGGCCAGGTTCCAAGCCGTGGACAACCCGTGGATGCCGGCGCCGATGATCACATAGCGAGAACTACGGGGAAGACTCACTGCTGCTCCTTTGCTCCTTGCCCGATTAGGGCTCTCGGCTTGACTAGGGCCTCAATGCGCCTGCGGCGCAGTCCAACCCTCGAGCTCGGTCGGCTTCCAGTTCTCTCCCACAATGCGCGACTCGGCGACCCACGGCCCCAGCTCCACCTGCGGGAACTTGCAGTGGACGTCCTTCAATGTGATGCCGTAGGAGTTCCCGTCCACAAGATGCTTGATCAGCACCTTGCGGGCGATGTCGTCCTCGGAGCCCTCCGGGATGTCGAAATAGATCTTGAGGAACGAGTTGGAATAACGGTCGAACACTGCCGGCACGCCGTCCTCCTCCAACAGAGTGACGTCCTCGAGCCAATTGATGTCCGGCCCGGGCGTGGCAGCCAGCAGATCGATGTCGGCCACAAGCGATATGTCCTCTTGATAGGGGAAACGCTTGCCGGCCAACACCTCGGCGTCGATCGCCACAGTGCGGATTTCCGACGGGCTCTCGCCCTTGCTTGCCGATCCGGCCATCTCAGTTGCCTCCATCGATCACGTGTTTGTCGAACAGTTCCCGGATCTCCGACAGAGCGTTCTCCTCGGTGACTCCCGGAATGTAGGCAGTGCCGGCCAACGGCACCTTGGCCATGGCCGCAGCCTCATAGGTGAGAGCTGCGAGGTCTTCGGGCTCCAGCGAATGAATATCGGTCTTGCCGCACGCCCGGGCCAGCATCTGCACTTCCATAGTGAGCGTGATCAGGAAGTTGTAGACCCGCAGCGCCGCCTCGTCGACGTCGAGGCGCTTGCGCAACTCCACATCCTGAGTGGCGACGCCGACCGGGCAACGGCCCGTGTGGCAGTGGTAGCACTCCCCGGCCGGCACACCGATGGTGCCCTCATAGTCGGTTACTCCGGGGATCTCCTTGTTGCAGTTGAGAGCCATCAGCGCAGCGCTGCCGATGGCGATGGCGTCGGCGCCGAGCGCCAGGCACTTCGCCACGTCGCCTCCGTTGCGGATGCCGCCTGCGACGACGAGGTCGATGTCGTCGGCGAGGCCCACGTCCTCGAGCGCCCGACGGGCCTCGGGGATGGCCGCCATCAACGGGATGCCGGTCTCCTCGGTCGCTAGATGCGGCCCGGCGCCGGTGCCGCCCTCAGCGCCATCGAGATAGATCACGTCGGGACCGCACTTGGCGGCCATGCGCACATCGTCGTATACCCGAGCAGACCCCAGCTTCAACTGGATCGGGATCTGATAGTCGGTCGCCTCGCGCACCTCCTGGATCTTCAACGAAAGGTCGTCAGGGCCGAGCCAGTCGGGATGGCGCGCCGGTGAGCGCTGGTCGATCCCAGCCGGCAATGACCGCATCTCAGCAACCTGTTCGGTGACCTTCTGGCCCATCAGGTGGCCGCCGAGGCCGACCTTGCAGCCTTGGCCGATGAAGAACTCCACCGCGTCGGCCAGCATCAGGTGATGGGGGTTGAAGCCGTAGCGGCTCTGGATGATCTGGTAGAACCACTTGGTCGACAGATCCCGTTCCGGGGGGATCATGCCGCCCTCGCCCGAGCAGGTGGCGGTGCCGGCCATGGAGGCGCCCTTGGCGAGAGCCATCTTGGCCTCCAGCGACAGGGCACCGAAGCTCATACCGGTGATGTACACCGGAATGTCGAGCTCCAGAGGCTTGGCCGCGAACCGGGACCCGAGCACTGTCTTCGTCTCGCACTTCTCGCGGTAGCCCTCGATCACGAAACGGGTGAGGGTCCCCGGCAGAAACACCAGCTCGTCCCAGTGCGGGATCTTCTTGAAGATCGAGAAGCCGCGCATCCGGTAACGGCCCAGTTCGGACTTCACATGGATGTCGTTGATCACCTCGCGGGTGAAGATCCGGCTCTGCCCCAGCACATCGGTGCTCTTGTTCACTTCGCTCATCGTCGTCTCCTTGTCTTCTTTCGATGCGGTTCTCTCGATTGCGGCCCGGCTCAGATCACGAGCTTGCGCTCGGACGGCTCAAGCGAGTCGTAGTTGTGCAGTTGCTTGCCGCAGACGAACTTCTCGAACTGAGGCGGCTTGCCCAGCCCGTGGACACGGAACTTGCGTTCGATCAACTCGGCGTCTGCGTCGGTCCATTCGCCGGGCACGCAGTCGACTCCCAGAGAGCTCACCCTGCCCGCCACGTAGATCTGGCCGTCGTACATCGAATCGCCGAGGTTCGCACCGGCGTTGCCGCAGATGATCTGGCGGCCCCGCTGCATCATGAACCCGGTGTTGATCCCCACATCGCCCATCACGATGATCGTGCCGCCCTTCTGGTCGATGCCGGTGCGGGCGCCCACATCGCCCTTCACGATCAGGTCGCCGCCGCGGATCGCGGCTCCGGTCAGCGAGCCGCCGCCGCGCTCCACCACGACCACGCCTGACATCATGTTCTCGCCGAGCGACCAGCCCACGCGTCCGTTGATCGTCACTTCGGGCCCGTCGATCAGACCGCAGGCGAACCAGCCGGGGCTGCCCTCGAAATGGATCCGGCAGCGCTTCAAGATCCCGACCGCCAGCGAATGCTTGGACGACGGGTTGAGCACCGTCACATCGACGATGCCGTCGTTGTAGATCAGTTTCCGCAGGGCCATGTTGATCTGGCGGATGGTGAGGTCGGCGGCGTCGAAACGCGCCCTTCCTCCGTCGACCTCGATGTTGTCGGGCATCTCGGCATGGGGCTCGACCAGCCCCCGAGCGTCGTAGGAGACCCCGCTGCGCGAACCTACACCTGCCATACCAGCACCTCCCGCTCGTAGGGATCGCGAGTCTCGACCTCGCGCTTGACCAGGGTCCGGATCGACACTTCCTCGGTGGCCACAGCGACCAGTTCGTCGGATTCGAACAGCACCAGCGGCTTGGCGGCCATCTCGTCTTTGGCGATGCCCAACTCGTTGCCGGTGACGCACACGTAGGTGAACACGCCGTCGAGGTCGTCGAGGCTGTCCTTCATCGACGTCTCCAGCGACAGCCCGCCAGACATCTTCTCGGCCAGATACACCGCGATGATCTCCGAGTCGCATTCGCTCTGGAAGCGGTGACCGGACTGTTCGAGACGGCGGCGCCATTGGTGGTAGTTGGTCAGCTGCCCGTTGTGGACCACCGCCACATCGGCGAACGGGTAGGCCCAGTAAGGGTGGGCGCTGGCCAGGTCGACTTCGGACTCGGTCGCCATGCGCACGTGCCCGACTCCGTGAGTCCCCCGGAACGAGCCCAGGCCGTACTGCTCGCTCACGGTCGAAGCGTCGCCCATGTCCTTGATGATCTCCAGCGAGCTGCCCAGCGACAGCACCTCACAGCCCGGAACATCCTCCAGATAGTCGGCCAGCGGCTTGAGTTCGCCGCTGTAGCGAACGGTGGCTCTGAAGGCGTAACCGGTGTCGTTGGTGACCGTCGCCACCTCGGCGCCGATCTTGGCGAGCCGGGCTTCGACCTCCATTCGGTTGCGCGCCAGTCGTTCCTCCATGCCGAAGCCGGTGCTGTGGTTCGGTTCAGCGAGCACGAACCGGATCACGACGAGATCGTCGGCAGGTCCGTACACCGCGTAGCCGGTAGAGTCCGGCCCGCGGTGCTTCATCGCCTGCAGCATTGCTGTCAATTCCGCGCCGATGTCGGCTGTGCCGTCGCGGTGGATCACTCCTGCGATACCGCACATTGTGTTGCCTCCCTAGTTGGTCGGGTCTAGTTGGTCGGGGTTCTGTGTTGTCTTGGTTGCTCTTTGAGCGGGGACCGTTGAAGCAGCCGGATCAGGGCAGGATGTCGAGATACTCCTCGACGTCCCAGTCCGAGACGGTGTGCAGGAAACGCTCCCATTCGTCGGTCTTGTAGTGCATGAACACGTTGTACATCTCGCCGGGGAGCGCTGAGCGGACCACTTCGTCGTTGTCGAACGCCTCGAGCGCCTCTCCCAGGGTGAGCGGGATCTTCTTGACCTGCTTGCCCTCCTTCATGGCGTCGTAGATGTTGCGCTCCTCGGGCTCGCCCGGGTCGAGGCCGCGGTCCAGGCCG
>JAPPMP010000026.1:126461-128990 GCA_028819005.1 Acidimicrobiaceae bacterium | reverse complement strand
CGCTGGTCAGGATGTACCCCGACGGGTTGGAGCCGGTGTCGAAACCCTGCGCCAGATCCGCATGCAGGCCCTGCACCAAGCCACTGTGCTGGCCCCGGTTGCTCACCAGCGGCGGGTCGTCGTCGCGCACCGCCACCGTCGCCGTCTCCGGCGACGTCGCCAAGTCGTAATCCGACCCGTCCGCCACCGTCACCGTCACCGACCCGTGGGCCTCGTCCACATCGTCGCTGGTGGTGCTCACCGTCAAAGTCGCGGTGCCCGACGTCGGGATCGTGACACTCGTCGGAAGCGCCCCGAAGCCGAAGTCGCCGGACGTGGTCACCGTCACGTCCACCACCAGATCGGCCTCCGGCGCAGGGGACGCGGTCAACGTGAAAACCGCGGAGGCGCCCTCGGTCACAGCGCCGCCGCCGGTGATGCTGACCCACGGCGGCCGCGGCTTGCTGACACCGTCGAGGCTGATGCTCAGTGATGCCGCGTTGGTGCTCGATGAGCCTGCTGAGTTATATGCCTTGAAGGAAGATGTGTCGCCGATGCTCCAACCGGCCAGAGCTCCGCTGTCCTCGTTGTCCGAACCCGTGGTGCGTAGGCGCGAGGCACCCTGGTCAGCGTTCATGTCGATCACGAGGAAGTACGTGGTGTTGGCCGCAAGGTCGATGCCCGCGCTGGTGAAGGTCAGCGTCTGGTCCGAGCTGGAGACGGGAAAGCTGGCGGGGTTGGTCAGGGCGCCCAGCGAGCTGCCCGGAGACCCGCTGGAGTCGGAGTAGATGCTGGCGGTGAGGGCCGAAGAACTGAAACCGCTGTGGATTGTTTCGAACTCCACGTCGACGCTGTGCAGGCTGTAGCCGAAGCTGCTGCCGCCGGTGGTGAACGCCTGGTGGTAATCGTTGTTCAGGGATCCCGTGCCTGGGGATCCCTGGCCGGTGTTGGCGACGAAAGTCTCCGTCTCGACGGTCTCGACGGGCGTGCCGTGGATGGTGATCTTGCGAGACTGAGCGAACGAAGTCCACCCGCCCGAGGTGTTCCAAGTCCGAAAATGGCCCTCATCGGCAATAGTGAACCCGTCCGCGCCGCCGGCGTCCTCAGCATCCGACCCAGTGTTCTGGATCGTGTTCGCACCCGGCAACAAAACCAAGTTGACGTCGAGCACCACCCAATACGTAGTGGACGCATCGAGCGCCACACCCTCATGCGTGAAACTGTTCGTGCCCGCAGAGATCGTGCCCGGCTTGGTCAAAGTCGCGACAAGCGCGCCCGGCGCTCCGCTGCTGTCGCTCCTGATCTCAGCAACCAGCTTCCCAGCCAGATTGCCGTCGTTGACCTGCGGAAACGAGAAATCGACGCCAGTCAGCGTGTACCCGCCGGCATTGGAACCCGTCGTGAACGCCTGAGCATGATCATGCTGCACGAAATTGCCCGTACCGCCATTCGCCTGGCCAGAATTGCTCACCAGAAAAGGCGCCTGCGCGCCGGCCGGCGACGCCGGCGCCAGCGCCAACAACGGCAGCAACAACGCCAAAGCGAACAGCGGTCCCCACACACGCCTCACGAACAAACCCCAGAGCCGAGAGAGAAGGAGGAGTGAGGAAGTGGTTGAGAAGAACATGACGAAATATCCCCTATATCGCTTCGGGCAGACCACAAAAGGCTACCACAGGCTACCACACGACAGACCACAAAAGGGTACCACAGGCGGAGGGGGCTATCGACTAGTTGTTCTCCCAAGTGCAAAGCGGGCCGCCGTCGGGACCAACTTCGTTGTGGTCGCAGACGAGGAACGGCTCCCCGGCGTCGAGCAGCTCGTGCAGATCAACCGTCCACTCCTGGAACGCCCCCGGCGGGAGGTTGCCGTCGGCATCCTCGGTGGGGAAGTCCAGCACCACGGTGTCACTGTCTTCGCCGGGATGTGAGGGGAAGCGATTCTCTCGCTGCGCTTGCTGTTCCGCCTGCCGCTGCTGGTGCAGTTCCTCATAGACCTTCAACTCCGCCTCGAGTTCGGCGTCTGACAGCACGTCCTCCGGCGTGTCGGGATCGCGCTCCGGCCAATCGCCTTCCTCCTGCCGCTTCCGAATCTCAGCGTTGGCGTCACGCACATGCTGCTCGGCTTCAGCCATTAGCCGCTCGTGCTCGCGTTGCCGCCGAGCGATCTCCGCGGGCGTCAACTGCGGCACCGAGCCCGCGTCCTCAGCGGTCACGGAGGGTTGGCCGGGTTCGGAAGGGGTGTCAGCTAGCTGCGATGTGGACACGGGGATCACCACGACTTCGCTGACCTGCACCGCCGTCGGACCCTTCAACTCGACCGTCCTGGGTTCTGTCTGGGTTTCGCCGCCGTTCTGATCAGACTGGACTTCGCTCTGATCGTCCTGGACCTCATCGCTGTCAGGCCGCTGCGGTGAGAACGAGAAATCGTAGCAGACGCCGCCGCTGTCGCCGCAGGACGAACTGGCTCGCAAGACAACCCTGATGTCGCCGTTGTCGGCTTCGGCGTCGCCTTCGCCGGCCTGGGTTTCGCCGTCGGTATCGGCTGTG
>JAPPMP010000026.1:65300-126361 GCA_028819005.1 Acidimicrobiaceae bacterium | reverse complement strand
GCGTCGCCTGTCTCCCCGTCGGCATCGACTTCGGCGTCGCCTGTCTCCCCGTCGGCATCGACTTCGGCGTCGCCTGTCTCCCCGTCGGTATCGACTTCGGCGTCGCCGGTTTCGGTCTGGGCATCGACTTCGGCGGTCTGGGCATCGACTTCGGCGGTCTCGGTATCACCGTCGGCATCGGCGTCGTCAGTTTCGGTCTGGGCGTCGCAACCACCGTCCTCGCCGGTCACCGAATCACCAGCTACCGAGCCACCGTCCTCGCCGTCACCGTCCTCATCCTCGCCGTCACCATCACCGCCGTCGCCGCCGTCACCGTCCTCATCCTCGCCGTCACCATCACCGCCGTCGCCGCCGTCACCGTCCTCGCCGTCAACGTCCTCATCCTCGCCGTCACCGCCGTCACCATCACCGCCGTCGCCGCATTCGGTCTGGTGGGTGGCGACGATGGTCCGGGCGTCGCCGTTGACCGTGACCACGAACTCTACGCCTTCGTCCAGATCGAGTTCACGGGCGGAGATCAGCCTGCAGTTGATCAGGTCGTCCAACGCCTCGCAGTCCACCGAGACGACAAGCGCGTCAGTTGCTGTCGTCGTCGCTCCAGCGCGCTTGTGCCCGGAATCAGCGAATGCCAAGCCGGAGAGCGCCAGCACAGCAAGCGCCGGCGCGAGGATCGCCCGGCGAATGCCTGACATTCCGAATGCCCGTGTGAGTGGGGTGAACTTCGGCGTAGACATGGATCTGTCGCCCGCTTCCTCTCGATTTTGTCAAGTGTAGCCAAGTATAAGGGCTGCCGTGTCGAACCCGTCAATGGGCTCCGAAATGGGGGCTGCCAGCGCCCGCCACAGCGAGCGCCTCGACGAACGCGGCACGCCCGAAGAAATACCCGCCGGACATCGCTCCGAGCTTCGAGCGCCTCGACGAACGCGGCACGCCCCCTCTAGCGGAACGGTCGGCGACTCCTAGCGGAACACTGTGAGACTGGGGCAGCACGCGCAACATCACGGCCTCGGCCGCAAGATCGTCATGCGTCGCAATTGACGATTTTACGTAATTGATGGTTTTGATTGTCATGATATTCTAAAGCAGATGTTTCAACGAGAACTGTCGCTACCCGAACCGGGAACAGAGACGCTCTTCTTGTGGGGGCCGCGCCAAGCAGGCAAGAGCACGCTGCTGCGGCAGCGCTATCCCGATGCCGTCTGGGTCGACCTGCTCAAGGCAGACGAGTTCCGCAGATACTCGACACGCCTCGGGTCTTCGAGCGTTGAAAGGGGGCTGAGGTGCCGACGGATGCTGGTACAAAGACGCGGGTAGCGCCTGGTGCGATGGCGGTGCGCCGTGGTGCTGAGGCGCTGGAGTCTTTTGTCGGTGTTTGGCGAGTGGCGGTGTTCGGGTCGGTGGCTCGGGGCAGCGCCGACGCTGCGAGCGATATCGACTATCTGGTGGTGTGCGACGAGATCGACTATGAGAACCGCGACCGGCTCGCGAACAAGATGGTCGACGCGGCTGTGGCCGCGAGTGGTTGTCGGGTTGATGTGGTGCTCAGTGACACGGCGGAGTGGTTGGCCAGGACGGGTCTGGCTTCGAGCCTTGAAGCGCACTTGGAAGGCGAGGCTGTGGATCTGGTGCGCTTAGAGCGCCCGGAGTTGGCATCGAGGAGAGGACAAACGATAACGATGGCGTCCAGGGCGGAACTGGCAGTGGTTGAACTGCGGAGGATGGAACGCAGTCTGGAGTCGATGGAGAAGGTGGCGTTGCAGAGCGCGTATGAGTCAAGAATGATCGCCGAAGGCGATCAGGCCGCGGTGGAGATCAGGCGCAGCAACAGGTGGATGTTGACGTTGCAGTCGGCGGACATGGCTTTGGAGCATGGTTTGGCGGCGCTTGGGGCGGTGACGGACTCGCCTCGTGTGGGCCGGGAGCTGTTCCACCAGTTGGCGGCGTTTCGCGATGTGCTGCGTGACGATCGAGTGAAGGCGTTGGTTTCGGAGATCCTTGCGCCGCTGAGAGTGTCGGAGCTGCCGCTCGAGGAGCCGGTTGCGGGCAAGCATCTGGAGTTCACGAAGTGGCGCACTGTGGTCGATTACGGCTCGACGACGCTCGCTGACGAGTATCTCAGCGCGGATCGGGTCCGGCGCTACATGATCGCCAGCGTCGCGATGGGTCGTCTGGGGCTGGCTGAGGTGTCGAAGTTGGCTCACCCGGCGCACTCGCGTGAGGCTGATGAACGGTTCCTGGCTTGGTTCGGTCAGTATCTTGATGCGGCCTCGATGTTCGTCGAACGCTACGACGCCGAGACCGGTGTCGTAGCGGACGACATATCCAACTGAATACTTGCCAGGCCCCAAAGAGCCCGAGATCATCTCCGGAAGCCGCAGTTAACCCGTGTTGTCGGCTGCTTCAACGAGCGCATCCGGCGCTTCCCCGCTGATCGGCCGCCATCTCGTTCGCAAAGACTGTCGTATCCGCGCCCGAGCCTTCGTTGTCCGTTGCGGAGGCCTCAGAGGTTTCTGTCTCGGCAGTTTCGGGATCGATCGGCGTAACCTGTTCACTCGGGTCCCGATGGGATCGGGGCGGTCCAGTCAACGCGGGGACGATCACCCCAGAGACGTTCAAGCTGGTAGAACTCGCGCTGGTCCGAGCGGAACACGTGCACGACGAAAGCGCCGTAATCCATCAGCACCCATTCACGCTCCTGGAGGCCTTCGACACGTACCGGAGAGGGTCCGCCGGCTACGCGGATCTCCTCCTCGACAGCATCGCAAACAGCATTGACCTGCCGTGAGTTGGCTGCGCTGGTGATCACGAAATGGTCCGTGACCGTCAGCACATCGCCCACATCGATGATCAGAGTGTCGATCGCCTTCTTGTCGTCCGCAGCGACCGCTGCGCGCCGCACCCACTTGAGATGATCCTCGGCCCCCTCGCTCACGAGCCGACCCTGTCCAAACCGACGACGACGGTGAGGTCGACCGGCTGATCGGAGTCCTCAGCAAACCTCGCCGAGGCTCCAATCGCATCAGCCAGCGCAATCGCGGCCTGTTGGCGATCAGGCACGTGATAGGCGACCGTCGTCTCAGCGACCCCGAAGGCTTGAGCGTTGCCGAAGACTTTGACTTCAGCACCCGCATCGACGAGAACCGGAAGCATCGCATCGCGCGCAGCACCGGTACCAGTGCCGTCAAGCAGACTCACTGTCGGACGAGCCCCCAGATGCGACCCGATCGGAAGCGGCACCATTTCGCGCGCAAGGTTTTCGAGCTGCTCCTTCTGTTCGTCGGTCTGGGCATAGAACGGTGGATCATCGCCTCCGAACGACACCGCGACCAGAGGCATCACCTCCAACTGGCGGGCGCCGGCGCCAAGAGACCGCAGATAGGGCGACAACCCGTCCTCGAACGGCAATGTGGCCGCGTCCAGATCGTCGGCACGGCCGACCAGAGAAAGCCACAGTTCCCACAGTTCGACCTGGCGCTGGGTGCGGTTCGAGTCGAATTCGCCGTCGTTGAGCCAACCGTAGACGTCGGCTGCATCAGCTCCAGTCAAGGCACGGGTTCCGGACGAATACTCAACTTCCACAAGTCCGGACGCATCGACGGTCACGAGATCGTCGTTGAGCGCCACCGGAAGCGGTTCCACGAGGCGCAACCAGCCGGCCAGCTCGGAGGTTGTGACCTCCAGAGTCTCCCGGAAGCCGAAACCGAGGAGATCACCCACTCCCCGACTCAGACCCTCCAAGCCCTCCGCTCCGTGGAGCTCCCGCACGAAGACGGCGTCGGCAGGATCGTCGGTCGGCTCCAAAAGCAGCTCAGCGCTCATCAGCACTGCCGTGCCGCCCTGATCCAACGCTGTCTGAGCCAAAACTGTGATCCCGACCAGTTCGCCGGCATCGGTTGTATGAGCGATCAGCATGGTCGGGGTGGGGTCGACGAACGCCCGATATCCCGGCGCGGTCGCGTCAGTGATCGTCTCGACCCGCTCACCGTCGTTGGACTCGAGAACCAGTCTGGTTCCATCACGCCAGACCGCGAACACCAGTGCAGCCGCAGCAACCACCAAGAACGGAAAGAGCAGACCCCAGAAAGGGTGTGGACTCGGCGCCGGTCGCTTGCGCTTGCCACGAACCACCGGGGCCTCGTTTCTGTGGTTGTCCTCGTTTCTGTGGTTGTCGTCGTTTCCGTAGTTGTCGTCCAAGTCGCGGAGATGCGGTTTCGGATTCGCGGTCTGAGCGGCCGAGCTCACCGAGTGCTCCCATAGAGCCCGTGCGACCTCACGTATTCGATTACCGAAGGCGGAACCAGTGCCTCGGTCGGACGGACGTTCCTGAAACGATTGCGAACGTCAGTGGAGGAGATCTCCAAGGCCGGCACCGCAACCACCACATGGTCCCAGCCCTGAGGCGGACGGCCACCGCTGCTCCCGGCGCGTTCTGCCACAACCGTGGTTGCCAGTTTGCGGACCTCGTCGGGGCGCTCCCAGGTGTCGAGGCTCGCAGCGATATCGGAGCCGACCACAACGAACAGTTCAGCACCGTCTGTCTCGGAGGCCAGCGATGCGAGCGTGTCAGCCGTGTAGGTTTCGCCGCCCCGTCGAATCTCGAGATCACTCGCCTCCAGAGCGGTCGAGCCGGCCGACTCGTTCGCAGCGGCAACCGCGGCCTCAAGCATCTCAAAACGGACACTCGCCGGAGTCACAGAGGTGAAAACAGTCTTCTGCCACGGGTCGTTGGCCACCACCAACAACATACGATCCAGTTCCAGTTGATACCGCACTTCAAAAGCAATCGCCAGGTGGCCGAGGTGAAGCGGGTCGAACGTTCCGCCGAACACTCCGATTCGCTGAGGCGTCGCGCGGTCTACGCCCGGGAGTCTAGGCACACGCGAGAGTCTAGGGTTGCGAGCCCGCTGACCACAGCCGAGCCGCCCAACTGCGCGCTATAGTAGACGTGACAGAAGTCATACCGGAACTTCGTGACATCTCGATCAGAATGGTGTCTAATAGCCTACGGCTAGGCCGGAACGCTGACGCGAATTCAAGACAATCGCGAGCAATCGGCACCTCAGCCCGCCCCCAATACAGCCCCCAGGCCTTTGGCCTGCACAACCGGGAAAAGCGCGTGCGCCGCTCCCACCGAATGAGATTCATGAGTGACTCCGTAGGACAATATCTAAACGAAATCGGCGCAGTAGGACTGCTCAATGCGCAAGAAGAGCGCCAGCTCTCCCAGACCATAGAGAAGGGCACCGAGGCCCAAGCTCGCAAAGACGACGGTGAAACAGGCGCAGAGCTCGACCGAGCCATTCGCAAAGCTGCCGCTGCAAAGGACCGCTTCATCCGAGCGAACCTCCGTCTCGTGGTGAGCGTAGCCCGCCGCTATCCACTGCCTCCCGGCATGGAGTTGCTCGACCTCATCCAAGAAGGAAACCTCGGCCTCGAGCATGCGGTCGACAAGTTCGACTGGCGCAAGGGTTTCAAGTTCTCAACATACGCGACCTTCTGGATCCGCCAGGCCATCGGCCGTGCGCTCGATCAGAAGGCCAGCTTGGTCCGCCTTCCCGGCGACCGTTCCGCCAGTTTGCGCGCCGCCCTGCGTGCGGTGTCCGGCGACGGCGACGAACTCGACGATGAGCACGCCCGCCTCCATCGCCTGACCACCCCCACCAGCCTCGACCGCACCATTGGCGACGACGACTCCAACGAACTCGTCGACCTTCTCCCCGACTCGAACCCCGGCCCTGAGATCGAAGTTATGGCCAAGGCCGAGGAAGAGATGGTCACTGGACTGCTCGACATTCTCGACGAGCGTGCAAAATACGCCGTCGAACAGCGCTTCGGACTCGGCGATGGGCGCAAACGCTCGTACCGAGAAGTCGGCGAAGACCTCGGCGTCACCGCCGAAGCAGCCCGCCGACTCGTCAAGCGGGCCATCAACTCCGTGCGGGAACACGCCCACAATAGTGTAGACGCGGTAGGCGTGGCGTAGTATCCTGTCTTCACAACCCAACAACCCACTGGGGCTCTCGCCGATCGGCGGGAGCCCCGGTTTGTTTTGAGAGTTTCAACGGATCGTCGCCGTGCATGCGAAATTGGTTGGAACTCGCCAATCGACTACAGCAAACTTGTCACGTGAACAACAACTGGAATCCCGCTAGTTGGCGAAAATTCCCCGCCAAGCATCAGCCCGACTGGCCTGACGACTCCGAACTCGAACAAGTACAGAAAATCCTCGCGGACCAGCCGCCGCTCGTGTTCGCCGGTGAAGCCCGCAACCTGACGAGCCAGCTCGCAAGGGTCGTCGAGGGCAACGCCTTTCTGCTCCAGGCCGGCGACTGCGCGGAGTCATTCGACAGCTCGACCGATTCGATCCGGGACAAGCTCCGCGTCATCCTTCAAATGGCAATCGTGCTCACCTACTCGGGCGGCACTCCCCTCGTGAAAGTCGGCCGGATCGCGGGGCAGTTCGCCAAGCCGCGCTCCAACCCGACTGAAACCCAGGGGGAGACCGAACTGCCGTCGTTCCTCGGCCAGATCGTCAACGACGTCGGGTTCACTGTCGATGAACGCCGTCCAGACCCGCAACGCCTGCTCACGGCCTACCACCGAGCCGCTGCGACCCTGAACCTGCTGCGCGCGTTCACACGCGGCGGATACGCGGACCTGCACCAGGTGTCCAACTGGAATCGGGACTTCGTTGCCTCCTCGCCGGCAGGCGAGCGCTACGCCCAGATGGCAGACGAAATCGACCGTGCGCTGCGTTTCATGGCAGCTTGCGGACTCGACTCCACCACCGTTCCCGCCCTTCACGAAGTCGACCTCTTCACCAGCCACGAAGCTCTGCTTCTCAACTACGAGGAGGCGCTGACCCGGCGCGACTCCCTCACCGGCGACTGGTACGACTGTTCCGCGCACATGCTCTGGGTCGGCGAGCGCACCCGCGAACTGGACGGCGCCCACGTGGAGTTTCTGCGCGGCGTCGGCAATCCGCTCGGCTGCAAGCTCGGGCCCACGACCACAACCGACGAGGTGCTGGGGCTGTGCGAGGCTCTCAACCCCGATCGTGCACCCGGCAAGCTCACCCTCATCAGCCGCATGGGCGCCGGCAAGATCGCCGACGCTCTCCCCGCGCTGCTCGCAGCCGTGCGCGAAGCGGGCCATCCGGTCGTTTGGGCATGTGATCCGATGCACGGCAACACCTACACCTCTGAAGGCGGTCGCAAGACCCGCCATTTCGACGACGTGCTCGGCGAGATCGTCAGCTTCTTCGCCGCACACGAATCCGAGGGCACCCATCCCGGAGGGGTCCACGTCGAGTTGACCGGCGATCCGGTTACCGAGTGCCTCGGCGGATCAGATGATCTTGCCGACGACGACCTGGAACGGGCCTATGAGACCATGTGCGACCCTCGCCTGAACGGCCGCCAATCCGTCGATCTGGCATTTCGGGTTGCTGAACTCCTGCGGACCAACGTCACGCCGACGCCCGGGCGTTAACCGGATCCACCACGCGCTAAACCAGGTTCTCCACGAAGGCTTCGAGTTGGCGGAGGTTTCGAACCTCGAAACTGCCGTCGCAATGCTGGGCGTACTCGCCGACGATCGAGTCGCCCGTGTCCCAGTAACTCCTTGGCTCCGGATTCAGCCAATAGACATGGCGCGCCTTGTCCTGCATCTCCTTGACGATCCAGCTCTCCGCGGCGTGGTAGTTGTTGCGAGCGTCGCCAAGGATCATCACCGACGTCCGGGGTCCGACGTCGGGGCCGTATTTCTGCCAGAACACGCCCAGCGCGTGACCGTAGTCGGAATGCCCGTCGACCCACACCACATCGGCTTCGGCGTTGACCCGGTGCACCGCTTCGTTGATGTCCTCGACCCCCTCGAAGTACGCGGTCACCTCGTCGAGCCCGTCGATGAAAACGAAGGACCTCACCTTGGAGAACTGCCCTGAGATCGCGTAGACGAGGTGCAGGGTGAACCGGGCGAAAGCCGCGACCGAGCCGGAGACGTCGGCGATGACGAAGATCTCTGGCTTGTGCGGATTCGGGTTGCGGAACTTCGGCTCGACCGGAACTCCGCCGTAGCTCAACGAGGCGCGCACGGTACGACGGAAGTCGAGCGGTCCCCGGCGTCCGCGGCGGCGCTTGCGTTGCAGCCGGGCTGCGAGCTTGCGCGTCAACGGGTAGATCGCTCTGCGCAGGTTCGCCATTTCCTCGCGCGAAGCGTGCATGAAGTCGACGTCTTCAGGCAGCGGCTTGCGGAGGGTCTTGGCCATCGCCTCGACGCCGCGGTCGGCCACCAGGCGCCTCCGGATCTCCGCTTCGATCTCCTTTTGGAGTTGGTCGATCCTGTGCTGATACTCGTCGCGCCAGAGGCGCTGGTCCAGTTCCGATGCCTCGCCCTGCGTGTCCTGGGCCTGCTGCAGGAGTCGCTCCAAGACCCCGTCGAGGTCGAGATTGCGCAGCGTCCGGTACAGGTAGTACGTGCCCCCGACCGGCCTCCCCGGCTCCATCCCGGCGAACCGGCGAACCGCCTGGCGGGCCACTCCCTTCATCATCTGCGAATCGCCGCGCATCAGCGACTGGAACAGCATCTCAGCGAGTTCCTCGGGGCTCAGGTTCTCCCCTCCGCCTCCAGCACCCTGCTGATCTCCGGCTTGGGCGCCTTCGAGTTCGTCGTCGGTGAAGTCGAGGAGTTCGCCGTCCCCATCGATGGCGTATTCTTTGCCCCGCAACGAGAAATACACCTCGAAGACGGTTTCGAAGGCCTTCCAGTGGTTGTAGTGCTTCACCAATGTGGCGCCCAAGGCGTACTTGAAGGACTCGCGGTCGCCGATCGAAACGTGTTTCAATGCCTCCAACGCATCGAGATTCTCGGTGAGGCTGACCGGAAGCCCCACCGCGCGCAACTCGACGATGAAGCCGTTGAGCAGTTCCAAGAAAGCATCGCCCAACGCCGAAGGAACCGCCTCGGCCGTGCGTCCGTTCCCTTCAGGGGCGCCGATCGCCGTCATCGCAGAATCAGACGCTCACACCGTCGGCGGTCGCCAACTCCTTCGCCGCCTTGCGTATGTCGCTCTGGTACTTGAGAAGAATGTTGAGCGTGTCGGTCGCAGTCTGCTCCTCGATCTTCTCGACGCCCAGCAGCACCAGCGTCTTGGCCCAGTCGATCGTCTCAGACACCGACGGCGCCTTCTTCAAGTCGATCTGGCGAATCGACCGCACCACCCGGGCAACCTGATCGGCCAGATTCTCGGTGATGCCGGGCACCTTGGTGAGCACGATCTCCTTTTCCCGCTCAAGGTCCGGATAATCGACGTGAAGGTACAGACAACGTCGCTTCAGAGCCTCAGAGAGCTCGCGGGTGTTGTTGGAGGTGAGAAACACCAGCGGGATCTGTTTGGCTTCGATCGTGCCGAGTTCAGGAATAGAAACCTGATAGTCGGACAGAATCTCAAGCAGCAGCGCCTCGGTCTCCACCTCGACGCGGTCTACCTCGTCGATCAGCAGCACCACCGGGTCGGCAGCGCTGATCGCCTCCAGCAGGGGCCGTGTGAGCAAGAAATCTTCGGAGAAGACGTCTTCTGAGACCCCCGCCCAGTCATGCTCGTCGCTGCGGTCGCTCTGAATGCGCAGGAGCTGCTTCTTGTAATTCCACTCGTACAGCGCTTTGGCCTCGTCAAGACCCTCGTAGCACTGCAGGCGGATCAGCCGCGTCCGGAGGACTTCCGCGACGCTCTTGGCCAACTGCGTCTTGCCGGTGCCGGCCGGTCCCTCGACAAGAACCGGCTTCTGCAGTCGATCAGCGAGGTAGACGACGCCGGCGATGCCCTCATCAGACAGATAGTCGACCTGCTGTAGGCCGTCTCTGAGAGACTCGGCGTCTTCGAATCGAAATGACATAGACGTCCAAGGCTAGCGCCCGTTGTGCGCCTGCGTTACCGGCCACGCCCCCCAGCGAGCGCGCTCCGTCAAGGGCGAACGTGGCCGTCGCCGCGTACAACGAACTTGCAGGTAGTCAACTGTTCAAGCCCCATCGGGCCGCGGGCGTGCAGCTTCTGGGTTGAAATACCGATCTCAGCGCCGAAGCCGAACTCTTCCCCGTCGACAAAGCGAGTCGAGGCATTGACCAGCACCGCCGCGGCGTCGACCTCACGCGCGAAACGATCTGCGGCGCGAACGTCGCTGGTGACAATCGCCTCGCTGTGCCCGGTGGAAGTCTCTGCAATATGGCTGATCGCCTCGTCGAGGTCTTCGACCACCTTGACGCTCATCTTCATGTCGAGGAACTCGGCTGCAAAATCTGTCGGCACAGCGGCGCTGATCGTCGGGGAGATCTGACGCGAGGCCTCATCGCCCACCAATTCAACACCCTCGAGGGCCGCCACCATCCGCGGCAAGAACTCGCCGGCGACGCCGCGATGGACCACGAGCGATTCAGCCGCGTTGCAGACGCCGGTCCGCTGAGTCTTCGCGTTGAAGACGACGTCGATAGCCATGTCGAGATCGGCCGCGGCGTCCACGTAGACATGGCAGTTGCCGGCGCCGTCGATGACGTAGGGAACTGTGGCGTTGTCGAGGATCGACTGGATCAAGGAAGGCCCGCCCCGGGGAATGAGGCAGTCGATGCAGTCGTCCTGTTGCATGAACTCGACGGCCGCTTCACGGCGCGTATCGTCGACAACCACCAACGCATCGGCGGGAAGCCCTGCCTTCTCAAGCGCTTCACGCAACACCGCCGATATCGCCAGATTGGAATTGATCGCTGAGGAAGAACCGCGCAGGAAGGCCGCATTCCCCGACTTGAGGCAGAGACCGAACGCATCGCTTGTCACATTGGGGCGACTCTCATAGATGATCGCCACGACGCCCAACGGCACATGCACCCTCTCAATGCGAAGGCCGTTGGGGCGCACCCAGCCACCGCTGATCCGGGCAACCGGATCCTCTAAAGCTGCGACCTTGCGAAGCCCGTCGGCCATCGCTTCGATGCGTTGCCGATCGAGCCGCAGCCGATCAACCAGAGGGGTCGCCATGCCCTCGGCGCTGGCTCGTGCCACATCAACAGCGTTGGCTTCCAGCACCGCATCGGCGTTGACAACGAGCAGATCAGCAGCCGCCAACAGAGCCGTGTCCTTTTCTTCAGTGCCGGCCACGGCCACAGCTCGTGAAGCAGCTTTGGCACGGGCCGCGAGTTCAGCTACGGGAGTGGTATGACCGGTCACTTCCTCAGCGTACCGGACTGGCGCAGTAGTCTTGACAGAAGTCAAGGCCCCTCGATCGGTGAAAGGACCACAATCAGTGTCGGCGCCGAAACGAAGCGGGTCTGTGCTAGTCGCTTTGGGGATCGCCCTGTCGAGGGCGTCGGGACTGCTGCGCGAGCTCGTTGCCGGCCGGGTGTTCGGACTCGGACTCGCGGCTGACGCCTTCTCAGCCGCTTCCCAGATCCCCAACCTGCTGCAGAACCTGCTCGGCGAAGGGGTCCTCTCTGCCTCGTTCGTGCCCGTCTACAGCAAGCTCCTCGACGAAGAGGACCCGAAGGAGTCAAGCCGTGTTGCCGGTGCGGTCGGTGCCCTGCTGCTGGCTGTGACCGGCGTCTGCGTGGGCGTGTTCGTTCTCGCAGCCCGGCCGATCACCTCTGTGCTGGCGTTCGGCCTGAGCGGTCGGAAGTTCGAGATCGTCGTCGATCTGGTTCAGATCATGGCGCTGGGAATGGGATTCCTGGTTATGTCGGCGTGGTGCCTCGGCGTTCTCAACAGCCACCGCCGCTTCTTTCTGCCCTATGTCGCACCGGTCATCTGGAACGCCTGCCAGATCCTTGCGCTGTACCTGATGTGGGCCAGGGACTGGGACCTCGTCGACGCAGCCCGGGGCCTCGCCCTCGCAGTCACGATCGGTGGGCTGCTGCAACTGCTGGTCCAACTGCCGACAGTCCTGCGGCTCGCCCGCGGAATACGATTTCGACCCGACGCAAAAGACCCGGCCGTGCGAGAAGTTCGCCGTCGTTTCGTGCCTGCGGTACTCGGGCGCGGCGTCGTGCAGGTCTCGGCCTATCTGGACCTCATGCTCGCCACTCTCCTCGCCACCGGCGCGATCGCCGCGTTGACCAAGGCGCAACTCCTCTACACGCTGCCGGTGAGCCTTTTCGCCATGAGCGTCGCCGCGGCGGAGCTCCCCGAATTGTCACGGCTGCTAAAGGATAGCGAACAACTCGGGCAACGCTTCCAAAGAGGCCTCCAACAGATCGCATTCTGGATGCTGCTGGCCTCGTTCGTGTCGCTCGTGGCGGGTGACCTGATCGTCCGGATCCTGTTCGAAGGCGGCCAGTTCGATCGCAACGACGCGATCCTGGTGTGGTTCGTGCTCGGCGCTTATGCAATCGGACTGCCCGCAATCGGAGCCGGCCGTCTGCTTCAGAACACCTGCTACGCATTCGGCGACACCCGTGGACCGGCCCGAATCGCCGCTGTCCGAGTGATGGTCTCAGCCGCGGTCGCGCTGCTGATCATGTTCCCCCTGGACCGGGTGATCGTCACAACCAGCGGTCTGACAACAGCCGGAGACTGGTTCTCGCTTGCACCGCTGGCTGAGAATCTGCGGGACGTCGAAGGTCCGGTTCGCCTCGGTGCAGTAGGCCTGTCCGGCGCTTCGGCACTCGGCGCCTGGGTCGAGCTGATACTCCTGTCGCTGCTGTGCCGCGGTCATCTTCCACGCATGGCCAACCCTCTCCGTTCGCTCTGCAAGCCCGCGATGGCCGCCGCCGGCGCTTTCTTGGTCACCGCCGCGCTCAGGCTGCTCCTAGTGGATCTTCCCCTGCTGATCACCGCGCCTGTCGTGATCGCGGTCGCATTGATCAGCTATGTGGCCATCGGCTCTCGTGTCGGGGTGCAGGAAACCCGCCTCTTGGTGGACCCTCTCCGCAAGGTCTTCCCACGCCGTGGCTGACTATGAGCACGCCGAGACACTACGATTGACACATGCTGCAGTATCTGAAGAAGCGTTGGAACTACTTCCTCGCGAAACGAAACGAAGATTTCGAGCAGTCCGCTGACCCGAAAGTCCAGCTGGAACAAGCCATCAACGAAGCCAAGGACCAACACACTCGACTTCGCGGACAGGCAGCCAACGTCATAGCCAACCAGAAGCAGACCGAGCTGCGGCTCAACCGCGCGATTGAAGAATTGGAGCGCATCAACGGCAACGCCCGCCAGGCCGTGAAGATGGCCGATGACGCCGCTCGCGCCGGGAACCGCGAGAGCATGGAGCGCTACACCGATGCCGCCGAGCAGTTCGCCAACCGGCTCATCACTCTCGAAGAGGAGATCGAGAGCCTCAAGAGCCTCTACTTCCAAGCCTCTGACGCTGCTGATCAAGCCAAAGCGGCGGTTGAGCAGAACGCAGCCCTGCTGCAGAAGAAGCTCGGGCAGCGCCAAGCGTTGTTGAGCCAACTCGACCAGGCAAAGATGCAGGAGACCGTCAACTCGGCGATGCGCACACTGTCCGAAGCAGTGGGCGAGGACGTTCCGACCTTCGACCAGGTCCGAGACAAGATCGAGGCCCGCTATGCCAAGGCCAAAGCCACCGCTGAGCTCACCGAAGGCAGCGTTGAAGCCCAGATGCACGAAGTCGAGAAAGCGGCTCGCAAGATCGAGGCACAGTCGCGGCTCGACGCGATCCGCACCAACCTCGGAATCGAAGCACCCGGAACACCCGACGCGATAGCCGAGTCGACCGGCAACCCCGACAGCCCCTAGACGGGCCGTCGTCGGATAGACACAGCCTCAGGCCGGCACAGTCACCAAGTCATCGGCGTGAATGACCAGATGCAGAGCGCCCGGGGGAAGATCGCCGCTCCGACGACCCGCTACGGCTCGCAGATCATCAGAGCCGTGACGAGTCAGTCCCTTGGCAAAGACGACTGCGTCATCATCGACCACCTCAACCGGCGACCCCGCAGCGAACGACCCATCGACTCCGCGCACGCCGGCCGCCAGCAGCGACTTGCCCCGTTCGAGGGCCTTGCGAGCACCGCCGTCGACGGTGATCGTCCCCTGAGCTCCGACCGCGAACGCGATCCAGAGCTTTCTCGCTGGGAGGCGGCTTTCTCGAGCATGCACCATCGTGCCGCTGCCGGCGACTCCCGCAACCGCGTCACGCAGCACCTGATCACGATGAGCGTCCGCGATCACCGAAGACACTCCTGACCATGCGGCGATCTTCGCGGCGTTGAGTTTGGAAGCCATGCCGCCACTGCCCCGCTCCGACCCCGCCCCGCCCACAAGCGCCTCGGTCTGATGGTCGATCCGCACGATTTCGGAGATCAACGACGCATCCGAGTCGGTGCGAGGATCCGCGGTCAGCACGCCTGGCGCATCTGTCAACAGGACCAAACGGACCGCATCAACCAGATTCGCAACCAATGCGGCGATCCGATCGTTGTCGCCGAAACGGATCTCATCGTCTGCGATGGCATCGTTCTCGTTCACCACCGGGACCACGCCGAGCTCCAGCAGCCGCTCCAGGGTCTGGCGGGCGTGCAGGTACTGAGATCGCACGATGAAATCGAGGGGGATCAGCAGGACCTGGCCGGCAATGAGACCGCGTGAAGCGAACTCCTCGCGATAGACCGCCATCAGCGCACTCTGCCCGACCGTCGCGACGGCCTGCAGCGTCCGAATGTCCTTTGGACGCTTGCCTCCGCCCATTCCCAGCTCGGGCAGACCCGCAGCAATGGCGCCCGACGTCACCACCACGACCCCGTAGCCGTCAGCGCGCAGATCAGCCACTTCGGCGCACAACTTGGCGATGCGGGAGCGCTGCACGACGCCTTCATTGTCGGTGATCGAAGACGTTCCGATCTTCACCACAACCGTGTCGGTGAGACTCATAGATCCTCTTCGTACACAAAGCTGAAGTCGCCGATGCGGACCTCGTCGCCGCTGCGCAGCCCCGCTCGCGCCAACGCCGTGTTGACGCCGAGCTGCTGAAGCCGTTCCGCCGCATAAGCCAACGCCTGAGAGTCGGTCAGATCACTGAGCGCGACCGCTCGCCGAGCCGCTCGACCCAGCACCTCCCAGGAACCGTCGCCATGGCGTCTGAGCTGGATCTCATTGGAAGCAGGTCGATGGATCCTGGGCGTGATCGCTTCGGGCTCTTCGGCCCTGCTCGCCGATACCAGGCCGGCAAGCTCGCCCGTCAGCTCAGAGATCCCCGCGCCGGTCACCGAGGAGATCACGAGGCCGTCGTAGCCGTGTCCGGGCGCCATGTCGGCGCGGCTTCCGACCACCAGACGCGGCCGCTCCAGCAAATCTGGCCGGTAGGAGCCCAGCTCGCGGAGCAGCACCTGCAGTTGCTCGTGCGGCGACACCCCGTCCCACGGAGCCAGGTCAAGCAGCACCAGCAGCACCTGTGCCCGTTCGACATGGCGCAGAAATCGATGCCCCAGTCCCCTGCCTTCGCTCGCTCCTTCTATCAAGCCGGGGATGTCCGCAAGAACCATCTCGAAACCGTCATCGGTGCGGACGACTCCGAGGTTGGGTTCGAGAGTGGTGAACGGGTAGTCGGCGATCTTGGGTTTTGCCGCTGAAATACGGCTGATCAGCGTTGATTTCCCGACGTTGGGAAAACCTATGATCGCGACGTCGGCGAGAAGTTTGAGCTCGAGTCGCAACCAGCGCTGTTCGCCGTGCTCACCCTGCTCGGCGAAAGCAGGCGCCCGTCTACGGTTCGACAGGAACCGGGCGTTCCCTCGTCCGCCCTCACCGGCCTGCGCCGCCAGCCAACGGTCGCCGCTGTCGACCAGATCGGCGAGCGGCTCACGAGTGTCATGGTCCAACACGACGGTCCCCATCGGCACTGCCACGTCGAGATCCGGGCCTCGGGCCCCGTGACGCTTGGATCCTCGGCCATGGGCGCCGTTGGAAGCCTTGCGATGGGGATGGTCGCGGAAGGCCAGCAACGAAGCCGCGTTGCGGTCCGCCACCAACCAGATCGACCCGCCGTCGCCGCCGTCGCCGCCGTCGGGCCCGCCCTTGGACACATGGGCCTCACGCCTGAACGCGACACAGCCCGCACCGCCGTCACCAGCGGAGACATGCAGGTTGCACTCATCGATGAAAGTGGACACTTTGCCAGCCTAGACAGTGCCAGCCTGGACACTCTGCATACCCGGACAGCGACGGTTCAGACCGAGACAGCGCTGTCTGCTATGTCTGCGCTGTGAAACCCTGCGGAGCGAACGTACGGGATTCCCCGGCCCCTAGGCGGGGATCACGTCAACAAGTTTGCGGCCGCGGCGCCGACCGAACTTGACCGTGCCGTCGGAGGTGGCGAAAAGGGTGTCGTCCCCACCTCTCATGACGTTGTTGCCGGGATGAAACTTGGTGCCCCGTTGACGGACGATGATCGCGCCGGCAAGAACCTGGCCACCGTCATAAACCTTCACGCCGAGGCGCTGGGCGTTGGAATCGCGGCCGTTGCGGGTCGAACCGCCGCCTTTGGTCTTGGACATTTGAAAATCAACCCTTCGATATTGCGGTGATCTCGATGAGAGCCAAAGTCTGACGATGGCCCCACCGCTTGCGGTTGTTCGACTTGTTCTTGTAGAGGAACCCGTTGATCTTCGGGCCCTTGCGCTCCTCGATTATCCGAGCGGTCACCGAGGCGTTCTTCAATTGGTCGGGCGTGGCGAGAACGGTGTCGCCGTCGACCAGCATCACCGGAGCGAGCTCGACATCGGCTCCGGGATCGCCCAAACGCTCCACCGAGAGGGTCTGGCCCTGCTCCACGCGGTACTGCTTGCCGCCGGTCTTCACTACTGCGTACATAGGCCGAGGATTCTAACGGGCAGATCAACCGATCAGACCATCAATCAGGACATGTCCATCGCCTTCACAGGTCCCGCAAAGATCAGAGACGGACTCCAGCAACCCCTCGCCGATCCGCTTCCGGGTCATCTCGACCAGCCCAAGGCCCGAAATATCGAATACCTGCGTACGGGTCTTGTCGCGGGCCAGCGCGGCTCTGAAGACCTTCATCACCTCAGATCGATTCTTGGCGATCTCCATGTCGACGAAATCGATCACGATTATCCCGCCGATGTCACGCAGGCGCAGCTGGTTCGCGACCTCCTCGGCGGCCTCGAGGTTGTTGCGGAAAACGGTCTCCTCAAGGCTCGAACTGCCCACATTCTTGCCCGTGTTGACGTCGATGACGGTCAGAGCCTCGGTGGCCTCGATGATCAACGAGCCGCCGGAGGGCAGCCAGACCTTGCGGTCGAGCGCCTTGCGCAGCTGCTCGTGGACGTGGTGGCGCTCAAAGAGCGGCAGCTTCTCAACTTTTGGATTGTAATATTCGACCCGTTCCGCCAGAGCGGGCGTGATGCTCGACACGTAAGCCCTCACCTCGTCGTAGAGCTTGCGGTTGTCGATGATGATTCCGCGGAAGTCCTTGGTGAACTCCTCGCGGATGATCCGCACGGCAGCTTCAGGCTCGCGGTACACGAGCGCCGGCGCGCTCGTTTTCTTGGCAAGCGTTTCGATCTCTTTCCATTGCGCTACGAGCCGAGCCACATCGCGCTCGATCTCTTCGGCTGTGACGTTCTCAGCCGCGGTACGCACAATCACCCCATGGCGTTTTGGCTTCGCCTTGTCGAGTATGTTGCGCAGCCGAGCACGTTCGCCATCCGGAAGACGCTTCGAGATCCCGTAGGTGGAGGTGTTGGGCACCAGCACGACGAACCGACCCGGCAGCGACACCTCCTGGGTGAGCCGGGCGCCCTTGTGGGCAATCGGATTCTTCGTAACCTGGCACACGATCGTCTGGCGGGCCTTCAGGAGTTCCTCGATACGGGGCTGTTCGGCACGTCCACCTTCGACGTCCTCGGGGTCGTACTGCACATCGCCGCGGTACAGCACCGCGTTCTTCGGCGTCCCGATATCAACGAAAGCGGCTTCCATCCCCGGCAGGACGTTCTGCACTCGACCCACGTAGATGTTCCCATGAATCTGGCTCACGTCATCAGCCGGGCGTGACACCTGATGCTCGACGAGCTTGCGCCCTTCAAGTGTTGCTATCTGCGTCGCCTTCCGACCTACAGAAACGCACATCATGTAGCGGCCCACCGCCTGGCCCTTGCGCGTACGCCCCCGGCGTTGCCTCAGCGTCTTCTCGTCAAGCTCGACCGCGTCGTCGACGATCGAGGTGACCGGACGGTGCGACCTGTCGGCGCGACCGGAACCTCGACGAGTCTGGGAACCTGTGGACTGCTGACGATTGCCAACCGCCGGCTGGTCAGCTGCGGACCGGGCGCCTCGACCCCTTCCGCCGCGTTTGCGACGGCGGCGCTTGGGTCCGCCCTCGCTTGCTACACGGCTTTGAGAGTCTCGTTCGTCCTGACCCGCCTCTGAAGAACCCGGACTCGAAGAGTCCGGCTGGGTTTGCTTGACACGCCCGCCCTGTTTCGCTCGTTGCTCCTGCTTGGCGCCCTGGCCCTGTCTGGCGCCCTGGCCGGATCGGGATGCCTGTTCCTGTTTCGGGCCCCGACCTCGGCGCGAGCCGGAGCCCTGTCCCTGTCTCGGAGTCGAACTTCCGGGACCGCCCGACTTGGCGCCGCCGTTGCTGGGCGGCGCCGGCCGTGTGTCTCCTATGCGCGGAGCCTGGTTCGGCGGCGGCGCTGGGCGCGTGTCACCAATTTTCGGCTTTTTTGCTTCTCCAGGAGGAGGTTTGGGGGAGCGACGAGAGGCGTCGCGGTTGTCGGCCTGTGATTCGGCCATGGTTTCGTTCCTTCGTTGATGGCACTGGAAGGCGAACGTTCATGTCGCCCCCACCAGTGCGGACGCGGCAGCGTGCAGAGGGCTGCTTCGCTGCCGCGCGTCGGTTTCGTTCGTTGTCCATTGGTGAAGCCTCAGCACCCGGTGCTCGACGAGCGGTGGATCGAGAGCGCCCAGAAGTTCAGACACTCTCAGCGCACGGGGTTGCGTAGCGAGTTCAGCCAAGAGCCGCACTCGAGAACCCCCATGTTCTTCAGCTTCGACAGGCCCTTCAACATCGAGACTCAGGACGCCGGGACGCAGGTCGTCGGTGACCTCGCGTCCCTTGCGCTCTCTGGTGACGACGAGAGATTCTGCGGCGAGCGCTCGAGCCACGGCGCCGGCCACGGTATTGGCGTCGACGTCGACGACGTCTATCTGCCAGGTACAACTGGTGACTGCTTGCTGCAGCGACACAGTCCGCCGATCGATGATCACTGCAGCAGTGACTGCCATTCCCTCGGGAAGTTCATTTGACAATCGGGCCGGCAGATCGCCCATTTCAAGTCCAGCGGTTCGTTCGGGATCAAGATCTATATCAAGATACTCCGCTTCGGACTCATGTCCTGTCGACAAAGCGAGACCGAAGGCGATCTTCGGACGCGGCGAGAACCCCTGGCTGTACGCAACCGGGAGCCCGGCGCGCCTCAGAGCGCGTTGGAATATCCGAGCAACATCGCGATGTGAGGTGAAGCGCACCTTGCCGTGCTTCGTGAAACGAATCCGAATCCTCATGATCCCACCCCGACCAACGGACGGGACTGCGGACCATCGCCGCTGGAGGCAGCACGCGGCCGCTCGCCGAGCACCACGGGCACCGCTCCGCCTCGGGACAGATCGACGCCTGTGCCCTGACTTCCGCCCGCGGGCGGTGAGGCCGACGCCACAACGTGTTCGATTCCATAACCGGTGCAGGCCCCGCAGTCGTAACACGGGGTCCAGCGGCAGTCCTCGAGGCCCAGCTCATTGAGCGAGTCCCGCCAGTCCTGCCACAGGAAGTCCTTGTGGAGGCCTGCGGACAGGTGATCCCACGGAAGCACTTCGTCATCTGTCCGATGGCGGTGAACGTACCAGTCGACGTCGCAACCGCTCGCTGCCATCGCCTCGAGCCAAAGGTCGTAGTTGAAATGCTCCGACCACTCCTGGAACGTGCCGCCCTTGCGCCAGACATACTCGATGACCGAACCCAGACGGCGGTCCCCGCGACTGGCTATCCCCTCCGCCAGCGTCGCCTTGGGGTCGTGCCATTTGAGTTGCACGCCCTTGCTGTATCGCAGGTCCTCACGCAGCAACCCGATCTTGCGTGAAAGCTCCACCACCGTGTTCTGACCGAACCACTGGAACGGAGTGAACGGCTTCGGCACGAAACCTCCCACAGAGACGGTCACCGAAGGCGAGGAGTGGTGACGCCTGCCGAGCGCCGCACAGTTTCGGGCGAGTTCGGCGATTCCGAGCGTGTCCTCGTCTGTCTCGGTGGGAAGGCCCGTAAGGAAGTACAGCTTCATGCGCCGCCAACCCTGGCTGTAGGCGCTCTCCACAGCCCCGTACAGGTCTTCTTCGCGGATGAGCTTGTTGATGACCTGGCGCATCCGCCATGAACCGGCCTCCGGCGCAAACGTCAAGCCGGTGCGCCGAGCGCGCTGGATCTCCGCGGCAATGCCGACCGTGAACGCGTCCACCCGCAAGCTGGGCAGTGCAACGCTCACCTGATCACAACCCGCGTCGGAGATCGTCTCGCCGATGACCTGCTGTATCCCGCTGAAATCGGCGGTCGAAAGCGAAGTCAACGCCACTTCGTCGTATCCGGTCCGGGCCAGACCGTCGCTGATCATTGTGCGAACCTGCTCAGCGGGCCGCTCCCGGACCGGTCGGGTGATCATTCCCGCCTGGCAGAACCGGCATCCGCGAGTACACCCTCTGAAAACCTCTACTGAGAGTCGGTCATGCACAACCTCGGTCAACGGCACGAGTTGTTGTTTGGGATACGGCCATTTTGCGAGATCGGCAACCGTGCGCTTCTCCACCGTGGCGGGCACGTCGGCGTGGCGAGGCGTCACCTCTGCAATGAACGCGCCGTCGTAGGTCACTCGATACATCGAGGGGACATAGACCCCGGCGACCTTCGACAACTCCCTCAGCAGCGCTCTGCGAGAGCCGTCGGAGCGGCCAGTGCCCTTCCATTCGCGCACAAGTTCGGTGATCTCACCGACAACTTCCTCACCGTCGCCCAGGACGACGAAATCGACGAAATCAGCGATGGGCTCGGGGTTGTAGGTGCAGTGGCCTCCCACCCCGATCAGCGGATCGGAGTCGGCGCGGGAGACCGAGTGGATCGGAACGCCTGCGAGGTCGATGCAATTGAGCAGGTTCGTGTATGTCAGCTCAGCGCTGAGGTTGAACGCGATCACATCGAAGGCGCCGGCCGGGCGATGAGTGTCTACCGAGAACAGCGGGATCTGCTCTCGCTTCAACAACGCTTCCAGGTCGGTCCAGGGGCAATAGGCACGTTCTGCCGCTGCATCGTCACGCTCATTGATAATCTCGTAGAGGATCTGCAGACCCTGATTCGGCAGACCGATCTCGTAGGCGTCCGGGTACGTCAACAGCCAGCTGACGACCCCATCGCCGTGGGCCGGGGTCTGCGCTCCCTGCTCACAACCGATGTAACGGGCCGGCTTCTGGACCTGCGGGAGCAGGTTCTCAAGGCGGGGCCACAGCGATACAGACACTCATTGAGGTTACCTGCCAGACCCGACTATTCGGCTGCCGGGCACAGTAGGTGCGCCCCGAGTTGCGCTCTGCCGGGTCGTTATCGTCAGCTCAGCTCAACTCCGCGCTCTGCCGGGTCGTTGTCGTCAGATCAGCTCCGCTCCGCGAAGTCGAACCGACGTCGATAGACGCCCATAACCAGGCCCAATGCGACCATCGATGTGAGCATTGAAGATCCGCCATAGGAGACAAGGGGAAGCGGAATACCCGTCACCGGCATCATGCCCATCGTCATCCCAGCGCTCTGGAACACTTGGAACAGGAACATCGCCATCACCCCGATCGCGAGCAGGCGATCAAACGAGTCGGTCGCGCGCACCGCGACCCTCCAGATCCGAAAGAGCATCAGCGCATACAGTCCCAACAGCAAGCCTGCGCCTCGGAACCCCAGCTCCTCGCCGGCGACCGAGAAGATGAAGTCGGTCTGTTGCTCCGGAACCAGGTTCGAGCGGGTCTGTGTGCCTTGAAACAGTCCCTGACCCAACAGCCCGCCGTTCCCGATCGCTATCTGAGACTGGTCCACATTGAACGCAGCACGAGCCGCTTCGGGGCCAAGTTCGACAAGAGCCTCCTCGTCCAACACGAAGACCTGAAGCCGGTCTTCTTGATACTCAGCAAGCAGGTCGGACTCGAAAATCCCGACGACTACCAGGATTCCGACCACTGCAAGCGAGACGATATAGCGGAGTTGGGCTCCACTCATCGCGATCATTGCCGCAACAATGACGACGTACACCAGGATCGTCCCGACATCGGGCTGCCACAGAATCAAAAGCACGGGCAGTGCGGCCAGGCCCAGAGCCACCGACAGCCGCTTGGTCCTCACCTCCTCAACCGAAAGAGCGGCGGCGAGAACGACAATCAATATGACCTTGCCCGGCTCCGACGGCTGGAAACTGAACCCGCCGGCCGTGTACCAGGCTCGTGCGCCCCTCACGTTGGACCCGAACACCAACAAGCCGCCCAACAGCGCGATCAGCGTCAGATAAGCCGAGGGCAGCAACTGGCGAATTCGGCGGACGTCCACATGGGCTGCGAACACGGCGAGGATCAGGCCGAACACCGCGAACGCGACCTGACGCTCAAGGAACGAATAGTCGAGCGGGCCCAGCCGTGACGCCGGGCCGCGGGTTGCAGAAAAGACTAGCAGCGCGCCGAGCGCGGTGATCAGGCACACCGAGGCGATGAGCACCGGGTCGAGCACGAACCACCAGCGCTGATCGTCATCGGTGGTCAGCAACCGAGGGCGTGAAGCGAAGGCGCCAGAAGCCGTCATTGCGTTTCTCCGTCCCCTGGAGCGGTTGTCTGATCGCCCGTATTCTCAGCATCGCGGGCTGCCAGCAACGCTTCAATGCGCCCATCCCGTTCAAGTTCTCGATCATCAAGCGTGAGCGCTGTCGGCATATTGTTTCGTGCGATGGGTTCAAGTATCGCGGCTGCGACCGGGGCAGCGGCGACGCTGCCGAAACCGGACTCCTCCATCACCACTGCGATAGCGATCTCGGGAGGCCCCGGGACATCGACTCCGAGTTCAGGGTGGTCGTTGGGGCCCCACGCCACGAACAGACTCGTGTCGGCCTTGTCGTCAACCTCCGCAGTGCCGGTCTTGCCCGCTATCGGCCACAGGTCGATCGGAAAGGCGCCGCCCTGAAATGCCCCCGCCGCAGTGCCTCTGACACCGCCGAATCGGGGAACTCCCAACAACCCTCTGACGATCGGCTCAGTCACCTCAGGAGCGAAATCAAGGTCGCGCAGCACCCGCGGCCCGAATTCAATGAGCGTCTCGCCGTCTGCACCGTTGACTCTCAAAGCAACGTTCGGCTGATGGAGCAAACCCCCGTTGGCGAACGTGGCATAGGCATTGGCGAGCTGGATGGGCGTTGCCAAGAGGTCTCCCTGGCCGATCGACAACAGGATGGTGTCTCCGGCGAACCACTGATTTCCGTCTCGGATGAACACGCCCTGGGAGAACTTGAGATCGAAATAGTCGCGGTCCGGGACGACGCCGGTGCGTTCGTAAGGAAGCTGCACCCCGGTTGAGGAACCGAAGCCCATGGCTTCGGCGGTCGTCTGAATCCCCTCATCTCCCTGCGGACCCCGCTCACGGATGAAGAATCCCTCACCGCCGAGCCGATAGAAGTAGACGTCGCTCGACACGGTCAACGCGTCGGCCAGGTCGACGCGGCGAGAACCCGCGAAGGGGCTCTCGAAAGTGCAGGTGCCTTCCAGTTCAGTCCCCGTCTCGCAATTCGGATAGATGTAACTGCCCGAGTCAATGATGAACTCATCGGTTCCGCCGTAGAGCTCTCCGAGCACGCCGTGCTCGATGGCAGCTACCGAAGTAACGAGTTTCCAGGTGGAGCCCGGGGCGTAGGAGCCCTGGATGGCGCGGTTCAGAATCGGCCAATAGTTGTCGTCGGAAGTCAGCAGCTCAAACTCCTCGGTGGAGATTCCGTTGGCGAACTGCGACGGGTCGTAGGTCGGAAATGACGCCATCGTCAAGACGTCGCCGTTGCGAGGATCTATGGCGACCACCGAACCCGCCGGAGCCAGCACCTCCGGAGCGTCGGCTTCGGCACGGGTCCTTGCCAACCCGAAAGCCAGTTGTTCCTCAGCCCGCGCCTGCAGATCTATGTCAATCGTCAACCACACATCGTTGCCGCGTCTGGGAGCGGAATTGGAATGCTCGCGAATGACCTCGCCGAGATTGTTCACCTCCAACCAGCGAACACCGGGCACACCGCGGAGCTCGGGTTCGAAAATCCGTTCGATGCCGGTCTTCCCAATCTGGCTGTTGAGCTGATAGGTCTTGTCATCCTCCGCCTCGGGATCGAGATTGGCGTTCGCCGCTTCCTGCTCAGCCCTGGTGACCGGACCCACGTAGCCGAGCAGATGGGCCGCGAGGCTGCCATAGGGATAACTGCGGATCGTGCGCTGCTCCACCCGGACGCCCGGGAACTGATCCAGGCGTTCTCCGAGATAGACCATGAGCTTGGAGTTCGCGTCCACCGCAATGGGAATCCGATCGAAGGGCCCGTATCGAGGATCGGCGATCTCCGCCGAAATCGTCGAAACTTTCATCGGCCGTCCTGAGCGGCTGATCGCCAGAGCGAGGTTCTTCAGCACCTCGAAAGCCTCCGCTTCGTCGAGAGCCTCGAGCACCCTGCGGTCGACCGTCACCACCTGGACGACCTTGTTGTCGACAAGAACTCGACCATTGCGATCAAGGATGCGTCCCCGCGGCGCCTCGGTGTACACAGGTTCGAGCACATTGAAGAGCGCCTCGTCGCTCAACACCTCGTGCTCAATCCCCTGCAGGAACCACAAACGAGCAACCAGGGCGCCGAACAGAATCAGGGCCACGAATGCGAAGATTCGCAGCCGCAGCTTCGTCTGTTCATCGTCCATCGGCATCCTCTCAGTCCGGAGCAGTCATCGGACGTCGCCCGCGTCGCTGAAACCGAACGCGGGTCCGAGCACCCAGGCCACGAGAGCTCTGGTCATCGGGGCCAGCAGGGCGTTGACCAAGCCCGCGATCAGCGCCACACGCAGCATCTCCAGATCCACCAGACCGCGTTGCCCCATCACCTCGCCCAGCAGCGCATAGCCGGCCACCGCGCCGAACGTCCCGACCGCGGCGATTGCGGCCAACTGGACCCTCGAATCCCGAAACAGCTCTGCCCCGCCCGTACCGACAGCGAAAGCGACCATGGCGAACACGATCGCCGAAAGACCCAGAGGAGTGGGAAGGTAGACGTCCCAGAGCAGGCCGATGACGAACGCCACCGTCGGACCGCGTCTGGGACCGGCCCAATACCCGAGCATCACCGCCAGCAGCACAAGCAGTTCCGGGGCCACACCCGAAATCCTGACGTCGGCGAACACAGTCACCTGCACGACGAGGGCAACAAGAATCAGCGCAGCAGACCTCAGTGTGCTCATTGGGAGACCTCACCGTCCGATCCCTGCTCGACCGAGTTGGGATCGTTGAGCAGGTCCGGATCCAGATCGAGCGGAACGCTGGTGTTCGGCACGACCGGCAGCAACGGAAGCTCGTCTCGTTGTTCGGTGATCAGGACCGACACGAATGCGAGATCTTCGACATCGTTGGCCAACTGCACAAGAACTTCCAAAGACAGCTCATCGGACGCGGGGCGCACTTCGATCACCCGCCCGATGGGCACATCGGCGGTGTAGCGCGAGTCCGCATCAGTGACCACAGCCGAGCCGATCTCCGGAAGCAGTTCGGCCTCCGAGATCTGCGGCCAGTTCGGTCCTTGATTGATGATGAACACACCAGGCTCACCCGGAACCGCATGGCCAAGGCCCACATCGTTCGTCGATACAAGCCGCACGCCGACCAACAGAGAGGGATCACTGAGCAACTGGACCGTCGACGTCACGCCGTCGACTCGATCCACACGACCGACCAGACCCGCCCCGGTCACCACAGTCATGCCCTCGGCCAACCCGTGCCTGTTTCCTTTGTTGATAGTCACTACATCACTCGCAAAATTCCCTACCGGACCCCTCTCGACACGAGCGGCCACGGTCTCGAGGTCCAATGCGTAAGGCAGATCCAGCGAATCGAGAAGCTGTCGGTATGCCGCGTTGTCGGCTTCGGCCTGAATCGCCGCGCCGCTCAACGCATCCAACTGCTGCTGCAATTCCGCGTTCTCGGCTTCGAGGTCGTCGTACTGGAAAATCGAATTCCATATGTCGCCGACCGGTGAGAAGATCGACGAAACCAGAGAGTTGACGGGATGAAGGAGGTCTCGGACATAGCCCTGAGCCACCCTCGCGGCCTCGAAACCGCGGAGGTCGACGGTCAGCAGAGTTATGGCGACGAGCGTGAGGAGGATCAGGCGGTGCCTAGCCCGCCCTGTCCGCTGAGCCGGCGCCATGAAACCGACTTGCGGTTTACAGCTCGCCGGAGCTGAAGACTACATCCCTTAAGGCTTCGAACTCCTCAAGAACTTGTCCCGATCCGATGGCAACAGCGTAGAGAGGATTTCTGGCGATCCGAACGGGCATCCCGGTCTCATCGGCTAGTCGCTGATCGATGCTTCGCAACAGAACTCCCCCACCCGCGAGGGTGATCCCGCGCTCCATGATGTCCGCGGCCAGATCTGGCGGGGTCTGGTCGAGAGTCGACTTGACCGCATCACAAATCGCCACGATCGGCTCTTCGAGCGCAAGGCGAATGTCCTGAGTGCTGACAACGATGCTGCGAGGCAACCCAGTCACCAGGTCTCGCCCACGGATCTCAGCGCAGAGTTCCCGCTGCAACGGAGCCGCCGACCCGATCTGAACCTTCACTTCCTCAGCGGTGCGCTCGCCCAGAGCCAGACCATGCTCCTTCTTGACGTGCTGCGCGATCGCATCGTCGAGCTCATCGCCGCCCACGCGGACCGACTGACTCGCCACAACCCCGCCCAGCGAGATGACCGCTACTTCGGTCGTCCCGCCGCCGATATCGACGATCATGTTCCCGGTGGGCTCCTGCACGGGAAGACCCGCCCCGATTGCGGCAGCCATAGGCTCCTCGATGATGTACGCCGGTTTGCTGGCGCCCGCGTATTCGGCCGCTTCCTGGACAGCCCGCTGCTCGACGCCGGTGATCCCTGAAGGAACTGCGATGACCATCCGCGGCCGGACCCACTTGCGCTGATGCACCTTGCGGATGAAATAACGGAGCATCTTCTCGCAGATCTCAAAGTCGGCGATCACACCGTCCTTGAGCGGCCGGATAGCCCGGATATTGGCTGGGGTTCGCCCGATCATCCGCTTCGCTTCGGATCCGACCGCCAGCGGACGGTTGTCGGTCGTGTCGATCGCGACAACGGACGGTTCGTCGAGCACGACGCCTTCGCCACGGACATAGACCAGCGTGTTTGCGGTTCCGAGATCGACGGCCATGTCCCGCCCCATAGCGGCCCGCAATCCACCACCCAAAATGTTCATGAATGAGTCTGCAGCCATCAGCTCGATGCCTCGTTCCGGTTGGCGAAGTTGGCCGTGGAGTCCGCAGCACGCAAAGCGCTGCTCCCCCATGCCCCAGTGTAGGCAGAAATGCTGTCTCGATGCCAAGAGTGGCTGACAACAGCGGGCCTCGGGGCCAACTGGGCGTGCGGGCACTTCGTCATGGTTGGCCGGTCCGGTTCAGATCGGGAAAGAAAATACTGATCTCGCGTTCCGCCGACTCGGCGGAATCGCTCCCGTGAATCAGGTTCTCAGTGAACTGAAGGCCCAGATCTCCTCGAACCGTTCCCGGCGCAGCTTGCAGCGGATCGGTCGCTCCAACCATCTGACGAACGACTCGCCATGTGTCGGGCACTCCCTCGATCACCGCTACCAGCGCGGGGCCCCGAGTCATGAACGCGACCAGGTCGTCATAGAACGCTTTGCCCTGATGCTCCTCGTAGTGGCGGGCGAGAGTTTCTTTATCGAGAATCCTCAGTTCGGCAGCGGCGAACACGAGCCCCTTGCGCTCGAACCGCCCGAGTATTTCTCCCACAAGGCCGCGCTCGACCGCGTCCGGCTTGCAGATGATGAGAGTCCGATCCATGTGCTGGAAGGCTAGCGTTCGATCTCGCGTAAACGCTCCCGGTCCGGCTCTCACAGTTCCGCGGCCAACTCCCTGGCAACTTCGAGCACGGTCACCGAACCTGCGACCACGATCAGATCCTCGTCGCCGGCTTGGTCGAGCACGTAGTCGATCGCTGTCGCAATGTCTGCAATTGCCTCAGCGCGGGCCCCCGACGAAAGAGCGGCGTCGCACAGTGCGGTCGCTTCCACCCCGCGCGCTGTCGGCGCCGTGCAGGCGACCACCAAGTCGATTGAAGCCAGATCGAGAGCCTCGAGAACCTCTGCCGGATCCCGGCCGTCCTGCATTCCGAAGACCAGAAAGCGACGGTCGACCCCCGCAAAATCCTCATCGAGTGATTTCGCCAGCACCTCAGCACCGGGTGGATTGTGGGCAGCGTCGAGCAACATCAACGGCGATCGATGGACCACCTCCAGTCGACCCGGCGCTTCGACTGAGGCGAGTGCTTCCTGCAACACCTCTGAATTGAGCGGCGCGTCGAAGAACTCCTCCACCGCAGCGATCGCCACCGCGGCGTTGTGCCCCTGATGAGCACCATGCAACCCGACAAACACTTCCGAATAGGTGGCGCGCGGCGTCTGCACACTGAGCAGCCGACCCCCCACCGCCACTTCGTTGCTCAACAGGGTGTGTTCACTTTTTTGTTGCCGGGCGTAGCCGGAGCCCCGATCGCTGGACGCAGAAATATCGCCGGAGCCCCGATCAGAGGACGCGGGGGTGGTTGTGAGGGTGTTTATGACTTCTGGCGACTGGGCCGCGACCAGATCCAACAGCTCTGGAGTCGTCTCGCCCAACACGACCCTCGCGCCGGGCTTGACAATCCCGACCTTCTCCTCGGCGATCCGCTGCCACCAACCGGGCGCGCCGTCTGTGTGGTCGCGTCCAACGTTGGTGACAACCGCGACCTGGCCGTCAACCACATTGGTGGCGTCGAACCTCCCGAGCATGCCGACTTCGACCACCGCCACCTCGACAGCCTCGTTGGCAAAATGCAGCAAAGCCGCCGCCGTGACCGTCTCGAACCAGCTGAGCGGCTCCAGATCCGCGGCCTCCACGAGACGTGCTATGTCGCCGACGGCCTGACCGAACGCCGGCTGGTCGAGTTCGGCCGCGCCGACCCGGATCCGTTCACACGGAGAGGAGACGTGCGGACTCGTGTAGAGCCCGACTCGCAGACCCTTCGAGGTCAGCAGCGACTCGATCATCCGCGCGGTCGAGCCCTTGCCGTTGGTTCCGGTTATGTGGATCGCCGGACAGGAGTGCTGGGGATCGCCCAGAATCTCCATGACCTGCTGCATCTTGTCCAACGACAAGCCCTTGACGGCGCCCGCACGCGGCTGGACTTCATAGTTGATCAACCCGTCAAGATGATCGAGAGCTTCCAGATAGTCCAAGACTCAGATTTCCGCGGCTCGCCTCTCAACTGGCGCGCAAGTCCTCTGCGCGATCAACCAGCACTGGCGGAACCCTCTCGAGGACGGTGTCTCCGTCGATGACCACATGGCCGACGTCGTCGCGGCCGGGAAGATCGTACATGACGTCGAGAAGCACCTCTTCGAGGATCGCCCGCAGCCCACGCGCTCCGGACGACCGCTTGATCGCCTCCTCGGCGATGGCCAGCAGAGCAGACGGGGTGAACTCCAAACCGACATTCTCGAATTCGAAGATCTTCTGGTACTGCTTGACGAGGGCGTTGCGGGGTTCGGTGAGAATCTCGACCAGCGCTTCCACCTCAAGATGCCCGACCGAGCCCTGCACCGGAAGTCGTCCGATGAATTCTGGGATCAAACCGAACTTGACAAGGTCTTCGGGGAGCACCTCGTCGAAGATGGCTCCAAGGTCCTTGTCCTCGGGGCGCCGGATATCAGCGCCGAAGCCGACGCCGCGGGTGCCGATCCGATTCTCGACGATCTTCTCGATGCCCGCGAAAGCGCCTCCGCAGATGAACAGCACATTGGAGGTGTCGATCTGGATGAACTCTTGATGAGGATGTTTGCGCCCACCTTGAGGCGGAACCGCCGCGGTGGTTCCCTCGAGAATCTTCAACAACGCCTGCTGGACTCCTTCGCCGGACACGTCACGGGTGATCGACGGGTTCTCGCTCTTCCGGGCCACCTTGTCGATCTCGTCGATATAGATGATCCCCGTCTCAGCCTTCTTGATGTCGTAGTCAGCCGCCTGGATCAGCTTCAACAAGATGTTCTCCACATCCTCGCCGACGTATCCGGCCTCTGTGAGGGCGGTGGCGTCGGCGATGGCGAAAGGCACGTTGAGCATGCGGGCCAACGTCTGGGCCATCAGCGTCTTGCCGCACCCCGTCGGGCCGATCAACAAGATGTTGGACTTCGACAGCTCGACTTCGGAATCGAGTTGGGATCCCAACTCCACCCGCTTGTAATGGTTGTAGACCGCGACCGAGAGGATCCGCTTGGCGTTCTCCTGCCCGACGACGTAGTCGTTGAGGAACTCGTATATCTCGCGTGGCGAGGGAAGCACGCCCAAACTGTTCTCTGAGCCTTCGGCCAGCTCTTCTTTGATGATCTCGTTGCAAAGACCGATGCACTCGTCGCAGATGTAAACCCCAGGGCCCGCAATCAGCTTCATGACCTGCTTCTGCGACTTGCCGCAGAACGAACACTTCAGAAGCTCTCCGCCTTCGCCGAATTTGGCCACTGGTTTCCTTCCCTGCCCTTGGGCTTTCAGCCGATCACTGCAATAGCGCCACTGCCCTCAACAGTATTGCGCGTCTCGATCACCTCATCGATTATGCCGTACTCCTTGGCCTGAAGCGCGGTCATTACGAAGTCTCGGTCTGTGTCGGCCGCGATCTTCTCGACGGTTTGACCAGTGTGCTGAGCCAGAACCTGCTCCAGCGAGCCCTTCATTCGCTGGACCTCGGCGGCTATCAACTCGATGTCGCTGGCTTGCCCGCGGGCCCCCGCGTACGGCTGATGAATGAGGATCCGGGCGTGCGGCAACGCCAGGCGCTTGCCCGGGGCGCCTGCCGCCAGCAGCACCGCTGCAGCCGACGCTGCCTGACCGAAACAGATCGTCGTGATGTCGGGCTTGATGTAGCACATCGTGTCGTAGATGGCGAACAAGGCATTGATATCGCCGCCCGGTGAATTGATGTAGAGGTTGACATCCTTGTCCGGGTTCTCTGACTCGAGGTGCAGGAGTTGAGCACAGGTCAGGTTGGCGATGGCGTCGTCGATCGGCGTGCCGATGAAGATGATGTTCTCTTTCAGCAGGCGGCTGTAGAGATCGAACGCCCGCTCTCCCCGATTCGTCTGCTCGACAACGGTCGGCACGAGATAGTTGCGCGGGTTGATATCGGTCATTGTGGCTCTCCGTCCTCTGAGTCGTCTGCCTCTGGATCATCTTGGTCGCCGACGCCATCTCGGGATGACTCCGGTGTTCTCAGGTCGACCGCAACACCTGCTTCGTCGACAAGCTCGACGTTGTCGAGAAGCCACTCTAGGGCCTTGGACTTGGAGATATCGGCGCGCAGCGATGGAAGCTGCCCCGACTCCCTGAGCCAATCCATGTGTGCAGCGCCATCGGTTCCCGCACGTTGGGCCATCTCGTTGATCGTCTCCACAAGCTGTTCATCATCAGGGGTGAGCCCCTCAGCGGTGGCGATGGCCCGCAGCGCCAGATCAACCTTGACCGCTTCGGCGGCTGCGTCAGAGAACTGTGCCCGCAGCTGGTCCATGTCCTGACCAGTCTGCTCCAGGTACTCAGCTGGATCGAAGCCCGAATGCCGCAGATCCCCGAACACCTCATGGAGACGTCCGTTGACCTCGTCGGCAACCATGACCTCGGGGATCTCGTGGGTCACCAGTGCGGCGAGGGCCTCGGCGATCTTGGCGTCCGCGGTCCGGCGAGCCATCATCAGCTTCATCGAAGCCAAACGCTCGCTGATGTCCGCCCGCAGTTCGCCAAGCGTCTCGAATTCAGTCGCCTGGGCAGCCCAGGCGTCGTCCGGATCAGGCAACACCGCTTCCTTCACAGCCAGGACGGAGATTTCGAATTGGAGCGGTTCCTCGGTCTCCGGGTCGGGATGGTCGGCTTCGAACGTCAACACATCGCCCGCGCCGGCGCCCCGAAGGTTCTCGTCGATCTCGGCCACCACGGCGCCGGTTCCCACTTCGTAGTCATAGTCGCCGGCTGACAGAGCGGGCATCTCCTCGCCGCCATGACTGCCGACGATGTCGATGTTGACATGATCACCGTCCTGTGCGGGCCGTTGGACCGTTTGGAACTCGGCGTGCTCAGCGCGCAACCGGTCGACCTCGGAGTCGACTTCTTCATCCAAGGGCTCCGGACTGGGGACCTCGATGCGCAGGCCTTTGTAGCCGGCCACTTCGATCACGGGCCGGATCTCAACTGTGGCGTCGAAGACCACCGCTCCCCGCTCCTGACCCTCCAGGATCTCGATGTCAGGCGCATCGATCACATCCACATCGTGTTGGAGCACCGCGCGCTGGTAGTAGCCCGGAAGCGCTTCACGAAGGGCCTCGGCGCGACCGTACTCATGGCCGAGCTGGACCTCGAGGATTCGACGCGGAACCCGTCCAGGCCGAAAGCCGGGTATTCGAACCTGCTTGGCGATGCGCTTGAAGGCCGCATCAACCGCAGAGTCGAATTCCTCCTCGTCAACCTCAACCGTCAGCTTGACCTTGTTGCCGTCGAGGATTTCGATACTGCTCGTAGTTCCGTTGTTGCTCACTCGACAAAGCCTAACGGTCTAGGCGAACGACGCAGATGGCCAAACCGCGGGCACAACGACTTCAATGGCCATGCAGTTCAATTTCAGCACCAGCCGCTAGCCTCGAATCCGCCGCGGGTGTAGTTCAACGGCCAGAACCTCAGCCTTCCAAGCTGATGATGGGAGTTCGATTCTCCTCACCCGCTCGATTCGCACCGGCGTCGCGGGCATCGCAGGCGGCGCGGCTGGGACCACTCAGTCCGTGTGGGTGGGAGTTCCGAGCGGCTCTCGGATCCGCGGTCTCGAATATTCGCCGGCTAGCCGGCGGTTGACGGATACAGATGCGCCATCGTCCCGGGCTCCACCCGACAGGTCTCAATGAAGCTGTCTACGTCATCTCGTTTGAGTCGAATCACGCGACCGAACTTGTAAGCCGGAATTTGACCCTCATCAATAAACCGATACAAAGTCCGCGGTGTGATGCCCAGACGGTCAGCAGCTGCCGGTGTCGACAACCAAACCACGTCATCTGCTGGTTGCTCGGGCATTTTACCTCCCTTTCGGAAGAGATTTCTCTTCATCGTTCCCGCTAATTTACAGGGTTTTTGAGCCGATGACATCGGTTGTGGGGGATCAACGCCGAAATTAGTGCTGGAAGTCTCGTTTTTCTCCTGTTAGCGTCTCTGGGCGAGCCGACCGCAGGCGGAACTGTCTGGTCGGCTCGATACGGCGAGCGTCTCGGCGGCGCAGGTGATACGGCGGAGGAGAACAACGGCGATGACAGATACAGGGACCGACGGCGCTGACGCGGCCGGCTCGGCGGGGACCAAGCGGTCGATCGTCTCGCGTCGCAGCCTCCCCAACGGACGAGCGGTCGTCGGCGCGCTGCTGGTGACGGTCGCCGCTGTCGGCGCGTTCGTGTTCGCCAACGGCGGCGCCGACGGGCCGAACACCGAATATCTAGTGCTGCTGCGAGACGTCGAAGCCGGTGATTCAATCAGCGCCGCGGATCTGGCGTTTGAACCCATGACCCTCAGCCCGCAGCTGTCCGACATCGCCTTCGAGGCAGCGAGCGCGGAATCGGCCGGCGCCGTCGATGGCGCCACCGCCTTGCGTTTCCTGCACGCCGGCGGGCTGCTGTTGGCCCCTGACGTGCGCGACATGGCCCCGATCGCCGACTTGGAATCGACCAGCCTCCATGAGCTGACACTCCCGGTGCCCCTTGATCGAACGCCTGAACTCCTGACCCGCGGCGACCGAGTCACAGTTCTTGCCCACGATTCGCGGGACCAGGACACCTGGGTCGCTTTCGAGGACGCCTTGGTGCTGGAGTTCCATTCTGGAAGCGACCGCATCGGTGCGAGTTCGGATGGTCGTCTCACCCTGGGGCTGAGCGATCCCGGGCGGGTCCTGCGCGGCGTTCATCTGTCTTTTCTCGAACTGACGGTGGTGTTGACGACACGAGCCGCCCAAGACGCCTTCCCCGAGCACTACGGCGGGCCGGTTCGAGCCGATCACCTGAGTGAAATCGGAGGGATCCTCGATGAGCGATGACCGTTGGGTAGTTCTCGGACTCGCCCATCCGAGAGTCGAATGGTTCAGCAGGCTGTCACGCTGGTCCACGGCCGCAGCGGTCCCGGTGGACTTCATCAAATGCGTGTCGAGCGAGGAGGTTCTGGCCCGGCTGAACGGCGGGAGGCAGTACTCGGCGCTGCTCGTAGGCGGAGACGTCTCCGGGCTCGACCGCGACCTGATCGACAGCGTTCGCATCTCCGGGGCAACAGTCATCGTCGTGGGTTCGGCGGTTGAGCGAAGTTGGGGCGAGCTCGGCGTCGCCGCGCTCCTTCCTGAAGAGTTCGAGCGCTCAGATCTGCTGGGCGCTCTCACTGACCACGCCCCGCCCGTCGCGCAGGTGTCTGCAGCGGTCCGCGACTCGCCGATCGAGCGCGAGTCGACCTGGCGTGGTCAACTCATCGCCGTGACCGGGCCGGGCGGGGCCGGGTCTTCAGTCGTCGCGATGGCGACGGCTCAGTCGTTTGCGAGCGAGTCGAGCAACAACTCGATGGTGCTGCTGGCCGACCTGGCCCTCAACGCCGAGCAGGGAATGCTGCATGACGCACGCGAAGTGATCCCCGGAATACAGGAATTCGTTGACGCCCATCGAACGGCGAAAGTGCCGATCGAACAGATGCGTTCGCTCGTATTCGAAGCCGTCGGACGCGGCTATCACCTGCTCTTGGGACTTCGACACCATCGGGACTGGACTGCGATTCGCCCGCGATCCTTCGAATCGTCGCTCGACGGAATGCTCCGTTCATATCGCTTGGTCGTCGCAGACATCGACCATGACTTCGAAGGGGAGAAGGACACCGGATCGCGCGACGTCCAGGATCGCAACCACATGGCGAGAACGGTTGCTGCCGCTGCTGACCTCGTAGTCGTCGTGGGGGTCGCAACAACCAAGGGAATACACTCCCTGACTCGCACCATCCGCGAGCTTGCAGCCGTGGAAGTCGAATCGGGGCGAATCGTCGCAGTCCTGAACCGCACGACTCGCAATCCCCGTCGCCAGGCAGACGCTGCAGACGCCCTGGCATCGCTGCTGGCTCGTGACCGAGGCGTCGGAGACATCGGCTGCCCGATCTTCGTCAGTGAGCGGGCAGACATCGAGATTGCACTGCGCGACGGCGTCCGGTTGCCCAACAACGTCGGCAAGTCCTTGCACGCCCAACTCGCGGGCCGGCTGGCTTCACGTTCTGATCGCGGCGGATCCGCCAACCCGCTCCCCAGCACCGTCTTGCCGGTCCCGATAGGGCCGGGATCGCTCGGACACTGGAGCGACGAAGCATGACCACGATCGACGAGCTGACGCCGCTGGCCGAGATCGAGATGAGAGTCAAAGAGCGCGCCAAGAACGAAGCGCTCGACCTGAACGCGGTTCAGAGCGTCGAAGCCCTCTCCGTGCTGGTGGCTGAGGAGATCCGCCACTGGAACGACGATCATCGCCGTGGCCTGCGCCCCTTTCCGCTCAACTACCCGGAGATCGTCTCTGAACGCGCGCTTCGCAACCTCACCGGCTACGGCCCGCTGGGGCCGTTGCTGCACGACGACGACGTCTGGGAGATCATGATCAACGCACCTGACGCCATATTCGTGAAGCGGCATCGTGGCCCAAGCGGCTACCACGACGAGGTGTTCCACAACGACGAGCACGTCACCCGCACGCTCACCAAAGTTCTTGACGACGCTTCGAGCGCGCATCGCAAACTCGACCCCAGCGAGGGCCTTCAAGACGCCCAACTCGACAGCGGAGCCCGGCTCCATATCGTTCACGGTGACGTGGCGCGCGGCGGGCACACAATGGTCAACGTCCGCAAATTCACCGGCATCACTTTCCGCAACCTCGACGAACTCGTGGAACGGGAGATGCTCTCGGTTGCGGTGGCCAACTTCTTGCGCTGCTGCGTCGACGCGAAACAGACAATGGTCTTCGCCGGCGCTCCCGGGGCGGGCAAGACCACCATGCTCAACTGTTGCGTGGCCGAACTGAACCCCTCGCTTCGGGTGGTTGTCGCCGAGGAGGTTTTCGAAGCGGACATTCCTCTGCCGAACGTTGCCAGCATGCAGACTCGAGCTGCTCGCTCGGACCGTCCCGAGGTCAACCTCCGCCGGCTTGTAGCGGGCTTCCTGCGCATGGCGCCAGATGTTGCGATCGTCGGCGAAGTGCGGGACCGGGAAGCACTCCCGCTGTTGCTCACACTCTCCTCGGGGGTGAAGGGTTACACCACCATCCACGCGGGCTCCGCGCGTCAGGCGCTCACGCGTCTCCGCTTCATCTGTCAGCTCGCCGATACCAGCAACGAGTTGCCGATGAGCGCCCTCAACAGCCTCGTGAGCGAAGCGATCGATCTCGTCGTTCACTGCGTTCGAACCGACGATGGTCCCCGAATCGGGTCGATCATCGCGGTCGAGGATCTGGCCGCGACGGCCGACGGCACGACCTTCACCGCTACTGACGTGTTTGTTCGCGACAGCCTTGCCGATCCCCTTCGCTGGTCGGGGCTGGTGCCGGCCCGCCTGGACCAGGCCTTCGCAGCGAACGGACTCGACCTGCGTTCGGTGCTCGACCCAACGGGAGCCTCGCGATGATCCCGCTTGCTGTGGCAATCAGTGCAGGTATGGGTGTGTTTTATATTTTTTCGGCTGTTTCTCTGAACTGGCGGGGGCTGGGGTTCGGACCCTCCGTCGGTGCTTCAGATCGTTCCCGGTCGCGTCTCAGGGCTTTGGACGTCGACCTCTGGTTGCAGCAGGCCGGGCTCGACGGGATCGACAAACGAGAGTTCGCGGCGGTCGTCGCGATGCTGTCCGTCTCAGGCTTCCTGCTCTCCTACGCAGCGTTCGGCGGCCTTCTTCCGGCCCTGGCTGTCGGTGCCTTCGCGGGATCGTTTCCCATCGCTTCGTATCGACTGCGCAGAAAGAAGCGGCGACAGAGAGCCCAGGAGGCATGGCCGCGGATGATCGAGGAGATACGCATTCAGACCGCTTCGCTGGGGCGTTCCATACCACAGGCGCTGTTCGAAGTCGGGAGGCGCGGCCCGGAGGAGCTGCGGCCTGGATTTGAAGCGGCTCATCGCGAGTGGTTGCTGACCACCGACCTGACCCGCACGATCACCGTTTTGAAGCACCGACTGGCCGACCCGACCGCTGACATGGCATGTGAGACTCTCCTGACCGCCCACGAACTCGGCGGCGCCGATCTCGACGGCCGGCTCGAAGCGCTGGCCGAAGACCGCCAGAGCGATGTGCAGGGTCGCAAGGACGCATACAGCCGCCAGGCAGGAGCAAGGTTCGCCCGGCTCTTCGTTTTCGCGGTACCCGCGGGAATGACCCTCGCGGGGATATCGATCGGCAATGGCCGCGCCGCCTATCGCAGCAGCACAGGTCAGATCATTGTGATGGTCGCGATCGCGATGATCGTCTGCTGCTGGATCTGGGCCGGCCGAGTGATGCGCCTGCCCGACCAACAACGGGTCTTCAAGGACTGACTCGTGCGCGCACTGGCTGTCTTGTCTCTGCTCGCGTTCTTCGGCATGGCTCTGCTGCTGTCCGAGCAGCGCTGGATCAACCGGCCGAAGCTCACCGATCGGCTGGCTCCATATGCGCCCGGTTTCGCCGCGGTGAGCAAGGCGAGTCTGTTGTCCGTGGCATCTTTTCGCGAGGTCGTCGCACCGTTGTCCCAGGTCGTCGGTGAACGGATCGCGCGCGTCTTCGGGATCAGCGAGGAACTGGGAGTCCGTCTGCGTCGCATCCATTCTCCTTTGGACGCCACCACCTTCCGGGTGCGCCAGATCGGCTGGGCGAGCACGACGTTCATGGTTGGAACGCTGGGGGCTGTCGCTCTCCGACTGCCGGCAGTGTTCGCGGTCCTGGTGGTTCTGGGTGCACCGATCCTCAGCTTCTTGCTGCTGGAACAGCAGGTTGTGGGGGCCTCGGCGGCCTGGCAGCGGCGGCTGTCGGTGGAACTGCCAGTGGTGGCCGAGCAGCTCGGCATGCTGATGTCGGCAGGATGGTCTCTGAGCGCCGCTCTCAACCGGGTCGCCGAACGGGGCAGTGGAAACTGTTCGAAGGACCTGAAACGAGTGGTCCAGCGGGTGCGCCAGGGCCTCACAGAGGCAGAGGCCCTGCAAGAGTGGACTGACCTCGCTCAAGTTGAGGCCCTGGAGCGCTTGATATCGATTCTGGCCTTGAACCGCGAGACTGCCGATCTCGGACGTCTGATTTCCACCGAAGCGCGCTCCATCCGCCGCGAGAACCAGCGTGAGTTGATCGAGGCCATCGAGAAGCGCACCCAACAGGTCTGGATTCCGGTGACAGCCGCCACTCTGGTCCCCGGCCTCCTGCTCATGGGCATCCCATTCCTAGACGCCCTCAGCCTCTTCTCCACAGCGTAACCCGGACGCTGCGGGCGTCGTGACCACACCGCAGCGAACCAATCCGTTGGTCAACAGACCTGATCACAGGTCCATCGAACAGCCCTGCAAACTGCAGCTACCACTCAAGGAACAACAACTATGAACATGTACGCCTTTGCCTGGATGCAACTCCAGATGCTCGTCAGCTACGCCAACAAGCGCACCGGCCGGCTGGTCGGAGACCGCGGAGAAGGGGTGATCAGCACCGCGATCGCAGTCTTGATCACGGCTTTCCTGGGCGCGGCCATGTGGGTCGGGTTCAACACCATCTGGAAAGGCGCAGAAAGCAACATCACCGATCAAGTCAACAACATCGGAAAGCCCTGAGGCGGGGCCGTTGAACCGGGAAGGGCGGCGCCGTGCCCGGACAGACCAGTGCCGTCCCCTGACAAACCGGCACCGTGCCCGGACAGACCAGTGCCGTCCCCTGACAGACATGGAGCGCGGCGCGGGGTTGATCGGGACCAGCGCCGGGTTCCTGGTGTTCATGTTGATGATGCTCGCGGCGGTGCAGATCCTGTTCAACCTGTATGCCACTTCCATGGTCACCGCGGCGGCACACGACGCCGCGCGTGAGGTTGCAAGCATCGACGCCGTCGGCACCGCGGGCAATCGTTGCGCTGCGGTGGCGTCCGCTGAAGCGGCGTTCACCCGTTCACTCGGCGAATACGCCGCAGCCGGACATGCCACTCTGCAGTGGACCTGCAACAACCCCGACGTTGTGAGGGTCAGGGTCCTGGCCGAACACCCGACGATCCTGCCGGCACGGTTCGCCGGGTTGTCGTCGCTCACGAGCCTCGACCGCACAATCGAGATTCGAACCGAGGCCCGCCGATGACCGCGGCGCTCCGCGGACCACCGGCTCGCGGGCGGCTGCGCGGCGTCTCCGGGCAGGTCGGCGGTATCGAAGTGCTGCCCTTCGGGTTCCTGCTCTTCGTCAGCGTCTCGCTGCTGTTCGTCAACGTCTGGGGAGTGGTCGACGCCAAGCTCGCGGTCACCTCAGCAGCACGCGAGGCAGCGAGGGCCTACAGCGAGTCAGACGATGAGCCCAGCGCCCGCTTCGCCGCGAGCGCTCGCGCCTCAGAGACACTCGCCGCATACGGCCGGGGCGGTAGCCGTGCGGTTGTAAACGTGCCGATCTTGTCGGATTTTCGGCGTTGCGCGCGGGTGACGATCACGGTGAGCTACGAGGTGCCGGCGATCGCCGTTCCCTTTATCGGCGGTTTTGGAAGCTCTCAACAGGTGACCTCTTCGTTCACGGAACTCGTCGATCCCTACCGCGACCGCCTCGCCGGTGAGACACGATGCTGAGCTGTCAACAGGCTCCGAATCGGCTCGGCCCGCCTCCACCGAACCGAGACAGCAGAGAACACCGAGGCAGCAGAGAACACCGAGGCAGCAGAGAACACCGGGGCAGCCGGGGCACGGTGCTGTTGATGTTCCCCGCTGCGCTGCTGGTCATGGTTGTCCTGGGAGCGATTGTCATTGACGTCGGCTACACGACGGTCCGCGGGCGCGAACTCCGAGCAGTGGCGGCCTCGGCGGCCAATGATTCGCTCGCAGCCCTCGACATCGCGACCTTGAGAGCCACGGGCGCAGCTGTGATCGACGAGGGCGTTGCGCACAGGATCGTCGCTCAGGCGGTAGCACTCGGTCCTCTCCCGGACGCGCGGGTGGTCGACGTCGAAATCAACGGATTCGCGATTGCCGTGACCCTGCAACTCGACATCCAGTTGGTGATGGCCCCCGCGCTGGGCGACCTCAAACAAGTTACGCTGCAACGGACCGCGAGAGCCGTCGTGCTCGCCTGAGCACGAGTTCGCCCAGATCAGAAGTAGATCGTGTGCTTGGCTCTTTCGACCACATCGTCAAGATCATCGGTCCAAGCGCCCAGCGACAGATACTTCCAGCCGCCATCGGCGGCGATCGCGACGATCGTGCCCCGGTCGATCCTGTGGGCGGTACGTGCCGCTCCGGCCATCGCCGCTCCCGTCGAGACGCCTGCGAAAATGCCCACCCCGGCCAGCCGGCGGGTCCACTCCAAAGACTCACGCGGGCGCACGATGCGCTTGCCGTCGAGCAGCCCGAGACCGTCCCACCGTTCAAACACCGGCGGGATATAGCCTTCGTCGAGGTTGCGGAGCCCCTCGACAAGCTCACCCGCGGGCGGTTCCACGGCGAGCACCTCGATACTGGGATTCTGCTCTTTGAGGAAACGGCCAACCCCCATGAGCGTGCCGCTCGTGCCCAACCCCGCCACGAAATGAGTGATCTCGGGAACCTCTGACCAGATTTCAGGCCCTGTCGTCTCATAGTGCGCACGCGGGTTTGCCTCGTTCTCATACTGATAGAGGAAGACCCACTCCGGGTTCTGCTGAGCGAGATCTCGGGCAAGGGCCACCGCGCCGTTGCTGCCCTGCGCACCAGGCGAATCAATGATCTCTGCACCGAAAACCTCAAGCATCTGCCTTCGTTCGACCGACACGTTGTCCGGCAGGACGATCTTCGCTCGATAACCGCGGGTGCGGGCGATCATTGCCAAGGCAATCCCCGTGTTCCCCGATGACGGCTCGATGATGGTCGCTCCGGGCGTGAGGGCGCCGTCGGCCTCGGCTGCCAACACCATTGATCTCGCGATCCGGTCCTTCACCGATCCGGCAGGGTTCTCGCCTTCGAGTTTCAGCAGGATCCGTGCTTGCGCGTTGGGACTCAGCGAGCTGACATCGATGATCGGGGTGTTGCCGATCATGTCGATCACGGATGGATAGACCGTCACTCGACGGCTCCGCTGCTGATGCCGGCTCTGCCGCGGATCAACACCACCGGTTCCTCGGCAACCGCGTCACCCAGGATCCTGTAGCAGCGCAACGACGGATCCGCATGCTTGAGGGACACGATGATGAAGCGCCACACTCCGAACGGGTCGAACCGGGCGGCGTCGGCGACATCGGTCGGCGACGGATAGTTGGTCGTGTGGGTATGGGAGTGCATGACTCCGATTACTGCCAGCCCGCTGTCATCGGCAACGCGTTCGACGCCCATGATCTCGGCGCTGTCAAGTTGGTAGATCCGGCTCGAACAGGCCGTATTGCTCATCGGGAAGAAGCGCTCGACGCGATCACCCCCGAACTCGCCCGCAAAGAGGCCACAGGCCTCGTCGGGCAACCCCGCGATCGCATGGCCGAGCATCTGCGCATGAACCGAGGCGGGGATCTCCAGCACGAGCGCCAAGGGTAGCGCGACCGACACTTCTCAGTATTAGCGTTGCCGTGATGGCGCGATCAAACAAACCACGCGATCTTCCCCCCGGATCCACAGCGGTGGCCACCAACCGCGTGGCGCGTCGCGACTACACGATCCTGGACTCCTTGGAGGTCGGAATCCAGCTCCGCGGCAGCGAGGTGAAAGCTCTACGCGAAAGCAAAGTGCAGCTAGCGGACAGCTACGCCATCGTCCAAGCGGGAGAGCTCTGGCTCATCGGCCTGCACATCTCGGCCTACTCGCATTCCGCCAACGCTTTCGCTCACGAACCCGACCGGCGGCGCAAGCTCCTCGCCCACCGCAGCGAGATCGACCGCTGGGGGTCAAGGGTTGAACGCGAGAACCTCACGCTCGTGCCCCTGGCGCTCTACTTCCTCAAGGGCCGGGCGAAGCTCAAATTGGCTCTGGCCCGCGGTCGGACCAGGGCCGACCGTCGACAAGACATCGCCGAACGCGACGCCGACCGGGAGGCTCAAAGAGCAATGAGCCGCAACCGCCGCGACCCGAACACCCTGCGGGGCTGACTCAGGCCCGGCCACCCGGCGACACTCAGGGCCGGAGACGCTCAGGCCCAGTGCCGAGGAGGTCGGGCGAAGACCTCCGACAGCAGCGGAGCGAAATCTTCCAGGGGCAGGTCGTCGTAATCCGGGTCGAAACAGTTCTGGTCGTAGGAAGCGCAGAAGTCGACACAGCGGTCGTAGTACGGCGAGTCGGCGTAGCGTTCGCGCGCATCTCGGTCGCCGCCGAGGTGATGTTGGTAGTAGTACCCCTGGAACAATCCGTGATGGCGCACCACCCAGACGGTCTCGTCGCTCACGTAGGGCTCGAGGATCGCCGCTGCCACCCGGCTGTGGTTCTCCGGAGCGAGGACGTCGCCGATGTCGTGCAGCAGGGCAGCCGCCACGAACTCGTCGGATTCGCCGTTGCGCAGAGCCCTGGTGGCGGACTGCCGGCTGTGGCGGGCCCGGTCGATCTGATAGCCCAGCGTCGGTCCCTCGAGCAGTCTGAACGCGGTCGACAGATGCGTGACGAGCATCTCGGTGGTGTGGTCACGGTACAGCTTCTCGAGCTGCACGTAGTCCTCGGCGGCGCCGTCGGCCATCTCTGTCCATCTCACGGTGAAGGCCTCGGCCATCTGTCCGTCCCCCTATGGCGCCAGTCGATCCCTACGCGTCAGCCCAGCTAGCTGCGGGGCGAACCCGGCGGGAACGAGACTTCCATGATTCTCGGGCCCCGCACCTGCCCGCCTGCCCACTTCATCGAGTCCAGATCGCTCACGCGGAACTCCGGAATCCGTTCGAGCCAGACACGCAAGGCAACGTTCATCTCAAGACGGGCCAGGTTCGAGCCCGCACACCGGTGGATGCCGGATCCGAAGGCCACGTGGCGATTTCGTTGACGGTCGATGATGAACTCGTCGGGGTTCTCGAAATGCTCGGGATCATGGCAGGCCGCCGGGAAGTTCATGAGGACTTTGTCGCCCTTCTCTATCTCGACGCCGCCATAGGAAACATCCTCGTCAGCGACTCGGGCCATCGTGACCGGTGCGTAATAGCGCAGGAACTCTTCCACTGCGGTCGGGAGCAGATCAGGCTCCGCGTTGAGACGGGCGAGATCGTCGGGGTTGGTGCCAAGATGCCACAGGGCCGATCCGATGGAGCTCCAAGTCGTGTCGATGCCCGCCACCACTAGGAGGTTGGCGATTCCGATAACCACTTCCGGAGTGATCTCGGCGTCCTCGTCGATGGGTTCCATGTGGAGCAATTCGGTGAGCAGATCATCTTGAGGGTTCTGAACCCGCTGCTGGACCTCCACGCCAAGAAAGCTGAGAAGCGCGTCACGAGCCGCCATTCTCTTGAAGGGATCCAACAGGCCCTCACCCAGAAGATCGTTGACCCAACCCACGAACGTGTCCGACATCTCGGGGTCCACACCCAACAGATGGGCGATCACCCGCGGCGGAATCTGCTGGGAGTAATCCACAGCAGCGTCGCATTCACCGTTCTCGATGAAGCCGTCGATCAACGAATGCGCCAACTCCTCGGTGTAGTCCGTGTAACGGTTCACCGTCTTGGGCGAAAACGCCGGGAGGATCATCCGACGGGTCCATGTGTGGATCGGCGGATCAGCCGTGATCGGCGCCGCGGCTATCTGTTGTTCGTAGAGCGACTGCTCGGGGAAATCCGGCGGAGGAGGCATCACCAACGGCGCCCGCGACGACAGCTCAGGCACCATTTTCGCCAGTGCCCGGATGTCGTCGAAGCGAGTCGGGTTCCAGGATCCCTCCAGCCGCTCGGTGTGGGCTATCGGGCACTTCTCACGCATCTCGCGCCAGATCGGCACAGGATCTTCGATGTAGGCGGGATCGCTGATGTCGTAGTCGGTGGTCCAGTCCGTGACTGGCGGGCGCTCGGACATGAGCAAACGGTAACGCATCCGACACAATTTTGTTGACCCGTGCGCTGGTCTTTTGTCCGGCGAATTCGGCCGACAGGCGCCACAACGCTGGGCTACCCTGAAAGGAACCCTTCTGGGAACGCACTTTGACAATCGACGACAAGCACAAGGGGCTGATCGGTTTCGACGTTGGAACCAGGATGCCACGACGTGCGGCCGGAGTTGCTCAGACTCCAAAAACGGGGCACCAACAGAGACGCCGATACGGACGATCTCGTTCTCGCCGCCTGATTCATCAGTGGGCAGAGAATCATCGCGACCAGCAATGGCACGCGGGGCCTGACCGCCGCAGCCTGGCACCAGAAGCGGCGGTGGACAGCAGGGAGAGACCGCTGACAGACGGGAAAGACCGCTGACTCCAAGGAAAGCCTTGGTGGCAGGCCCTTGAGGCCCAACTCACCCGGGAGCGTGGCAGCCATGAGCCACTTGCACGGGAATGGTCGTAGCACGGCGTGCAACCACCCGACGGACGAGGGTTCGATTCCCTCCAGCTCCACTCACACACCCATGCACCGCCAACAGTGCTATTGGATACTGTGAACACAGCCAACATCCCCGACGTGTCTGAGGTGATCCTGCCTGAGGTGTTGGACAACGATCAGGCGACCGTGAACAGCGCGATCTGAGCCATGTGGTTGAGGTCGCTGCCGTCGGCGCCCTCGTAGACTTGGCGGTACTGCACCTCAAGTCCGTCTATCAGGCCCTGCGCCTCGTGCAGTTCGAAGCGATCCTTGAAACCGTTCGACTCGAAGATCGAGGCGTTGACGCCCATCACGCAGAAGGCGCCGGGCCGCGCTATTCGCAAGAGCTCGGCAATGCTGTCGGGCCCGACGTGGCCGTGCGTGAACGTGCCGGTGCTGACGATGCCGGAATAGGCGTCGCCGGCGACGTCGATCGGGGCGGTGAGGTCGACCTCGACGGTGGCGCGGTAGACCGGGCTGCCGTCGGCCGCGATCTTGGAGCGAGCCTTGGCCAGCATCTCGGTTGATATGTCGAACCCGTCGACCACCTCGATACCGAGCAGTCGGAGTTGTTCGCCGGCGAGCCCGGTGCCGCAGCCGGCGTCGAGCACCGGCCCCGAGCCCGGAAAGCCCTCATAGAACAGTTCGGCCGCCGTGCGAGGATAGATGTAGCGCCGGGGGACGGTGAACTCCGACTCGTAGGTTTCGGCCCATTTCGCATACAGCACACGATTGTCGTCGGGGCTCTGGACCGAGTACGCCTCGATCAGGCCGATCGGCTGCTCGGCCTCTGATTCATCAGTAGCTGCTGAGTCGCCCGGCATAGCCCATGAACCTACCCCGACGAAGGTGGAACCGCAGCGCCCGCGGCTTCCAACTCCGCGCCCCCGAACAGACTCGACAATGCAATTCCGTCCTCAGCGAGAATCTCAGAACCGCCCTCTTCACGGTCGATCACACAGATCGCCCCGACAATGACAGCGCCGAGGTTCGCCAGATCGGAGGCCGACAGCCGAATCTGGCCTCCCGACGTCACCACATCCTCCACAATCAACACTCGCTTGCCCGCAACCGACGGCCCCTCCGCCAGTCGAGCCGTCCCATACTCTTTGGCGGCCTTGCGGACGAAGGCCGCGGGGATGCCCGTCGCCGCAGCGAGCGCTGTGACAACCGGGATTCCCCCCATCTCCAAACCCGCCAGCAACTCAACATCGTCGGGAACCAGCGCCGCCATCTCGGCGGCCAACGCCGCCAGCAACTCAGGGTCGCTCTCAAACTGGTACTTGTCGAAGTAGCGGTCGGCGCTCCGGCCAGACCTCAACGTGAACTCACCGGTCAGATAGCAGCGAGAGAACACCTCCGCCGCCAACTCTCGTCGGCGTTCAGGCTCCGAGAAACTCATCACTCATCTCCAATGAACTAGCAGACGTCACTCATCTCCAATTGAACTAGCAGACGCCCAGTCGCCGAATCCGCGGGCGAGGATGCTACCAGCAGTTTCAGCTGGTGCAGCCGAAGCCGTTTCGGTCTCGGTCCAGGCGGTAGGGATCAACACCGATGGTGCGGACCTGAACGGGTTTCTGGGCACTCGACAGGTCACCACAGTTCAAGGCGTCGCCCGGCAGGTTGGGCAGACACGGAATGTAGGCGGGGTGGCACAGATCGTCCGCCACCGCGAGAGTCGTCGTAGTGGTCGGCGTTGAGTCCGTCGTCGGTGCGGCTGAGACCGGCGAAGCTTGGACCGGGCCACTGCCGAGCTGCCAGTCCTCGCATTGCGAAACCACAGAACGCAACACCTGCAACTCGGCTGCATCGACCGACAACTCCCAACGGGTCTTCACCGCGATCCACGCTTCGGCATACCAACACCGCGCCGAGCGCAACGGCGGCAACCAGTCAGCTGGATCTCCGGCGCCCTTTCGGCGATTCGACGAAGCCGACACCGCCACCAACGAGTGCGCATAACCCAAGTCGTTCGCATAACGACGACGAGTGCCGCTGTCCCACGCGTAAGCGCCTGAATCCCAAGCCTCTGCCAGCGGCACCAGATGATCCACATCGAAACCTCGTCCCGAACCCTGCTCGGTGGCTCCGTCATAGACGCTGTACCACAGCCCCCCTGACAGAGAACAGGAGGTTCCGACACGCGGAGTCTCCACCGCTTCGGCGATCAGCACCTCGCGGCGAGCATCGCAACCGTCTCCATCCGCATCAACCCAATGATCGAACAGGTCGCGGTCATAGCCTGAACGCCGCTCCGGCTGAACCGCCAACGCCTCAAGTCGGCTCTGCAATATCGCAACCGCGGATTGAGGGACATCCGCCACTGCCACATCGCCGACTGAACCACTGTTCTCAACCTGTTCGCGGTCGCTTTGATCCGCGGCGGGTTCAACGGGTTCATCGTCTCCTTGCGGAGCAGCTTGAGGCGGTATGGTTGCAGCCGCCGCTGCCAGTGCTGTCGTGGTCGGAGTCGCCTCAGCCGACGAAGCCGTGCTCGGAGTCGCCGCAGATGTGGTCGACGGAGCCGATGTCGTTGCCGATTCAGCTGACGAAGCCGTGGTCGGAGTCGCCTCAGACGACGTGGTCGTGGTCGGAGTCGCCGCAGATGTGGTCGACGGAGCCGATGTCGTTGCCGATTCAGCCGACGAAGCCGTGGTCGGAGTCGCCTCAGCCGACGGAGCCTCAGCCGACGGCGCCTCAGACGATGACACGCAGCCAACAGCGATCAGCAAGGCAAGCGCAAAAACGATGTGGCGGGGATCCACGGCGCCGAGAATACCAGCGCTGCGACCTCGACGAGAATTCTCTATCCCCCAGCAAACACCTCAGCCCGCAGCAGCAACGGTGAGGCGGGCCATCTCGCGGCGTTGAGGGTAATGATCGGCAACCGCGAAATGCTGAGTGCAACGCTCGTCCCAAACGATCAGGTCACCCTCGGACCATTCGTAACGGATCGTGTAGTTCGGCTGGGTCGCGTGGTCATACAGGAAGTTGAGCAGAGCGTCACTCTCATCTCGGTGAAACCCCGCCAAATGGCTGGTGAAGTTCTTGTTGACGTTGAGGTAACGGCGGCCCGAGTCGGGATGAGCGGCGACCACCGGTCGCTCGGCGCCGGGAAACTGCGCACGGGTGCGCTCCACCAACTCCCCGCCGGCTTTGGAGATGAACGACTGACCTGGCCCCATGTCGTGCCAAGCGGTCATACCCACGAGCCGTTCCTGCAACGACTCCGAAAGGCCGTCGTAAGCCGCGTACATGCTCGCGAAGATCGTGTCCCCGCCTCGGGTGGGCATCTCAATAGCTCGCAGCGACCCGATGATCGGAGCATCGGGGTCCCAGGTGACATCGGTATGCCATTTGTCCTGGTAGGGAGGTCGGTCTTCATCATCGACAATGCGCTCGACCTTGGCTTCGGTCACCCCGGAGGTTCGGGCGATCGGGTGAATATACGGGCGACCCCACGCGGCCAGCAGATCCATCTGGTGGGCGTCTTCGATCGACTGCCCCGGAAACACCAGCACGAGATGCTCAAGCAGCAGCCCATACAGTCCGGAGCGCTCGCTGTCACTCAACCGCGCCCGCAAATCAATGCCCGAGACTCGAGCGCCTAGCACCCCGCCTATCGGATCGACGATCCATCCGTTCATGGCTCGCCACATTATCGCGACCACCCGTCAATGACCGATTCGGAACAAGCCGGATCATGGGGTCGCACGCCCGAGTTCTGCGTTAGTGAGGCGACCCAGTGGCCCCTCCGGACAACCAACCGCCGAATCGCAGCGAACGCCTATGGCAGATAGTTTGGTCGCGAACCGCTCACTTGGGGAGAACAAATGTCTGCGGACGCCGTCGCCGAAGAAGAACTAACCCAGTTTGCCGAGCGCTGCCGGGCATTCCTCGACGAACACGCAGTCGGGATGCACTCCGACGGCACCCCCGATCCTCGCGGAGTCAGACGACTCGCCGCCAACAAAGAGTTCCAGCAAGCGCTGTCCGAAGCCGGCCTCGCCGGCATCGTCTATCCGGCCGAATACGGAGGAGCCGGACTCACCCGAGCACACGACCGAGTCTGGCGCGACGTCTACGCCGAATACCCGAACATGAGCTTCGAGCTCACAATCTCCCACGGTATGTGCCTGCCGATGCTGGCCGAATACGGCACCCACGAACAAAAGGCCAGATTCTTGGCGGACAACATCAGCGGACGCACCCTCTGGTGCCAGATGTTCTCAGAACCAGGAGCAGGATCCGACGTGGCCAGCCTTCAAACAAGGGCAGAACGCGACGGTGACGCCTGGATCATCAACGGCCAGAAAGTATGGACCACCCTCGCCCACGTCAGCGACTACGGCGTGATCATCGCCCGCACCGATCCGAGCGTTCCCAAACACGCCGGCATCTCCATGTTCATCGTGCCGATGGACGCCCCCGGAGTCGAGGTTCGCCCCATTCACCAGATCGACGGCGGCACCCACTTCAACGAGGTGTTCTTCACCGATGTTGAGATCCCCGCGGACAACCTCCTCGGCGATCTCAACAACGGCTGGAACATGGCCACCGCGATGCTGATGTACGAACGCGTCGCCATCGGCACCGGCGCCACTGGCGGAATCCGCCATGATCGCGCCGACCAGCTCATCGAAGAGGCCGCCGAACGCGGAGTCATCGACGACCCGGTGCTGCGCCAGAAACTCATGCGGATCTACACCATGGAAACCTGCCAGTCACTCGTCTCGATGCGTACCCGCGCCGAGATGAAGGCCGGCAAAACCCCTGGACCCGGCGGTTCCATCAGCAAACTCGCCACCACCGTCATCATGGACCAGGTACGCGACGTCTCCATGGAAATCGTCGGCGTCGGCGGTGTTGCCTGGGAAGGCGAATCCGATGGCCGCTGGCAACGCGGGGCGCTGACGAGCCTGCAAGGCGGAATCGCCGGAGGAACCAACGAGATACAGCGCAACATCATCGGCGACCGAGTGCTGGGACTGCCTCGCGATATAAGCGTCGACAAAGGCGTCCCGTTCAAAGAGCTCAAAGTCGGCACACAACAAGCTCCCGCATAACCCGCATAAGAGGCCCCGCAAATAGGCAGAGGATTTCCGAGCGCGAACGGCTTGGTTGCGGGGGCGTGGCCCGAGCGGCCGGTGAGCGCAGCGAACAAGAGCGGGGGTGGAGCGAAGCGAACCAAGAGCGGGGAACAACGGGCTGCAACTCGAAGGCCTGCCTATTCGCGTGCGCTTAGCCTGGATCCACCGGTGAATCCAGGCTTAGGTCGCGTGGTCCGTTTGCGCAGCTAGCTCCAAGCCGAGAACCCGTAGCACCTCAATCACGGTACCCATCGCCATTCTGTGATGGCCTTGCTCCAGACGGATAACCCACTGCCTGCTAGAACCGACCAATTCCGCGAGACTCTGCTGCGTGATCCCCGCAGCCCTCCGGGTCTGCTTAACCACCGCTCCGAGGTCGGCAGACGTCTCGATCAGAGGGTTCCGGCTCACAGCACAGACCTACAATTGCCTCGGTGGTCTGATCGGAGCAAACAGGGTTTGCCTGTGCGGCGGACTCTCCGTCCGCACCTCTTGTCGTGGGTTGGCCTGGATGCGTCGGGGCGTGGTCCGATGTCGAACGTATCTTCAGCGCCCTGAATCTTTTGACCCGCGTGGGCTACGATGCTTTCACAGACAGCACTCGCCGTTTCAGTTGCCCATGACGGACATTGGGATGCGGCATACGCGAAAGCATCGGGCAGGCCATCAGCTATGTCCCGAAGCGTGAAGGCGGTAACTCCGGTCTTGAGCCGGTTCGCGATCTGAGCCCAGTCGTCCAGTGTTGAGGGCGGGGCCCCGGCGAACCTCATAGCAGTCGGCATCGCCCGATTCCCAGTGCCAGCATACGGCGACAAGGAACTCACATCGAAGAGTGGGGCCAGCTTGGGATGCGATCCGTCCAGAAGCAGGCCGTAATTCTTGATGTGGCCGTCAGGATTACCGATCAGCCAGTTGTAGAACATCGCCGAGAAGAACTCGCTCACGCTGGCCCGCCCTGACTCTCCGCGCAGGAACTCAATGACGGTCTCTGGGCCAGGCCCTCCGTCTTCTTGGTATTTGATTGCCGTAGGCAAACCCATCGCTTGGCACAGGTCCTCGAAATGAAGCCTTCGCACGCTTCCGTCGATTAGCTCCCGGTCGAAGCGCTCCACTACGAGCGCTGTCTCTCCGTCGATTACCTCCAGCGATGTGTGCGCAGCGTTCAGGTCAAGCTCTGAAGCAGCCACTTGGCATAGATGCTCGTTCACGGCAATCGAATCTCTGACGGCAGGGTTGAGATGGCCTTTCTGTGGTTTGAGGATGTGGGTAGTGGCAAGCGAGCCGCTGGGGAGATGCCAGCCATCGCTGGTGCGTCTCAGCGCTATTTTTGGTTGGGCGCCGGGCAGCGACAACCGCAGATATGACAGACCTTCAGCCGGGTCGCTCTCAGCGTCTTGGGATACGAGCCGTAACTTCGCACCCAACTCGGCATCCGTCAGCTTCGTGAGAGTCCCCGACTCTGGATCTGGCAGCACCGGCTGCGAACAGAACTGGATCGCGCCGCTGCTTTCAAGCCCCGCCTCGGTACAGAGCAGATCGAACGGGGCCGCGGAGCGAGCGCCCAGTTCCCGAGCCCAACGAGACCGGATGCGCGGGTTCTCGGGCAACAACCCGTCGATCCAACTCGACACGTCTGAGCGGCCTTGACGACCGGGCCGCAAAGACAACGACAGCGGTACAGACGACTTTGAGGCATCGAAGTCGTAGTAGAGATGGACTGCTCCACGTCGCAGCAACACGAGCCTGCCCACTCGCTCGCCGTGAAGAAACACGTAGAGATCATGCGGCGAGTTAGACATCTCGGCGTGTCTCCCCTATTGCCCGCAAAGTGACGGTCACACCGAGCGCCTGTAACACCGACAGCACGTCACCTATCGTCGGCTCAAGGCCCCCGCTTTCGAGCTTGGACACCCACTGTTGAGAACGCCCAACGCGCTGAGCTAGCTGAGCTTGCGTAGAGCCTCGATGACGGCGTTCGCGAATAACGAACCGCCTAAAACCTCCTAGGGACGCAAGAGCGACAGACTCCGATGTCATACATACGAGTATACCTGGGATACACCGCCCGTGTTACATGAACGGTTGTTGATCCGTTCCCCGTTTCTTTGAGGGAGCATCGAATACGTTGAGGACCGAGATGAGTCTGCTGCCCTCAACAAACGGATTAAAAGTCCGCTGCTCTACCATGTTGAGCTACCGACCCGTGGAAACCACCTGAACGAATGGGTGAGGTCTGAGAGCGCATCAGGCCGCGATCTCAGACCTCAGAAGCGACTGCCGCGAGTGCTCATCCCATGCGCGAGGCTCATACCAGCCCATATGGACATCTAATTGCAAATCGCGGTGAAGTTGTCCAAAAACCGGCGGAAGTCGGACAACTTCCTGTCCCTCAATGCCGCAACGGGATGACGTCGTTGTCCCTAGTTGGATGGCTCGCATCCATACAAGAGCCTCCCAGCCACCAACGCCTCTTGGCGAGTCCAGTATCGGCGGTTGTTGTCTTTGCCGCGACCCCATTGTCCACGGGCATCGCGCTCCTCCAGATAGAAGGTTCCCATCGACTGCCGGCCGACTTCTTTCGCCTCCACCACGGTCGCTGAAGCTGCCAGAACAGTCAGCGCGTCCTAGATCGGAAGGTCGCCTGTGGCGGACTTGGTTGTGCCATGGTCCTTGTAGGCCGCGATGGTGCGCTGGGCGATCCGCATCTGATGGACCTCATCAGCCCCATCGGCAAACCTCGCCCAGCGGGCGTGCTGGAACATGTGCGCCAGAGGGGTGTCGGTCGAGTAGCCCAGAGCGCCGTGTACCTGGATGGCGCGATCGATGATCCGGTTCAACGAATTCGCCACAAAGTGCTTCGCCATCGACACTTCAGACTTGAAATCCTCATTGGCGTCGATCTTTGAAGCAGCGTGCAGCACCATCAATTTGCACTGGTACAACTCCATCGCCGAATCGGCGATCATCCACTGAATACCCTGCTTCTCAGCCAGAATCGAACCGTGGCTGTAACGATCGAGCGAGCGGTCCACCATCATGTCCAGCGCTGTTTCGGCTTGGGCGATCCAACGCATGCAATGAGCCAGGCGGGCCGGGCCGAGACGGTACTGGCCGAGCAGATGGCCCTGTCCGGGCCCGCCGAGCATCTGACTCTCATGCAGACGCAGGTCTTCGATGAGGATCTCGGAATGTCCGGTGCCGCCGTGCATCGTCTCGATCTGCCGGACCTCAGTCCAACCGGGAGCAGGAAGGTCGACGATGAACGCTGTGTTCGCTGCCTGAGGGAGATCGGGGTCGTCTTCGGTCCGGACGATGAGGATCGCGAAATCGGCGCGATGCGCGTTGGAGATGAACCACTTGTGACCGTTGAGAACCCACTCCTCGCCGTCCTGGTAGCCGTTGCTGCGGATCAGGGTCGGGTCGGAGCCGGCCACCTCCGGTTCGGTCATCGCGAAACACGACCAGACGGTCCCCTGACACAACGGCTTCAAATATTTCTCCGCCTGCGCGGGAGTGGCCCAATGCAACAGAGTGTGCATGTTGCCCTCGTCAGGAGCCTGGCAATTGAGCACCCACGGGCCGTAATACGACTTGGCCGCCTCGGCTTGCACCATCGCCAACGCCACATGGCCCAGACCCATCCCACCCCACTCGACTGGCATGTGCGGCAGCCAGAGACCCCGTTTGTGGGCCTGTTTACGCAGACTGATCAACCGCTCGACCCGCTGCCCGCCCTCCAGCGGCGGGGCGTCGCCGCGGCCTTCGATTTCTGCCTCCGCGGGTTTCACCGCCTCATTGATGAATTCACGAACTCGGCCGCGGATCTCTTCATGCTCCGGACTCAGCGTGAAATCAATCGCCACAAACGCTCCCTCAGACATCCAGATAGCGAGCCACCGCAACAGCCGAGCCGATGCCCGACACCACAATCGCGATCGCCAACACAAGCAGGCTGGTGGAGTAGAACTCACCCTGATCGACCCTGAAGCCCTGCATGAGCTGCAGACTGTCGGGTTCGCTCAGCCCCCGGATGACCGTGTCGTCGAGGATTCGCAGGCCGACCCAAGCCCCCATAGCTCCCAACACCGCTTGGACCAGACCCTCGAGCATGAACGGCACGCGGATGAACCAGTTGGTTGCGCCGACCACCTTCATGATCTCGATCTCGGCGCCGCGGCTGCGGATCGCGCTCACGATATTGGTCAGGATCAGCAGTGTTGCCGCGGTGAGCAGAATCACTGAACCCACCAGGAAGACCCTGGTCACCTTGTCGGCAAGGCGTTGAATGTCGCGGATCGTCTGATCAGCCGAAACCACCTCTTCCACGCCGGGGCGCCCGACGAATTGATCCGACAGTTCGGCGACGACATCAGCGTCGGGATTCTCCGGGACAATCCGATACGACGGAGGCAGAACATCGGGAGAAACAACCTCGATCAATTCCGGAGTGTCGGAGAAAATCTCCCGGAACTCTTCATACGCCTGGTTCTGGTCGACGTACGCCCATTCCTTGACAGCAGGAGAGCCTTCGATGCTGTTGCGAATGTTCGCGTCCTGTTCCGCGGTCGCTTCGGGCTGCATCCAAACCACGAACTCGATACCGCCCTCCCATCTGGCAGTGGCGTTGTCGACTGCATAGTTGAACAGAAAGAAGCCGCCGAAGAGCCACAGCGAAACTCCGATCGTGATGATCGCGGCGGCCGACGACAAGACGTTGCGCCACAGGTTCTGGCCGGTCTCGCGAAGGACATATCTCGGACTGAGCGCCATGGAGCCTACTCGTAGACGCCGCGGGCTTGATCGCGAACGACCACACCCCGATCAAGCTCGATGACCCGGCGACGCATCGTGTCGACAATGCTGCGATCATGGGTGGCCATCACCACAGTCGTGCCGGTGCGATTGATCCGATCAAGAAGCTTCATGATCCCAACCGAGGTCTGGGGATCGAGGTTGCCCGTGGGCTCGTCTGCCAGCAAGATCGGGGGACGGTTCACGAACGCCCGCGCCACCGACACCCGCTGCTGCTCGCCACCCGACAGTTCGTGGGGGAAGTTGTCCATCTTCGCGGCCAGGCCGACAAGTTCAAGGATTGCAGGAACCTGCTTGCGCACCACGTGGCGTGGTTTGCCGATCACCTCGAGCGCGAAGGCGACGTTCTCCGCCACGGTCTTCTTGGGAAGCAGTTTGAAGTCCTGAAAAATGAAACCGATGTTGCGCCGCAGGAAGGGCACCCGCCAGGCTCCGAGCGTGCCGATGTCTTTGCCGGCCACATAGATCGTCCCGTGCTCGGGGAGCTCCTCACGATTCAGCAGTCGGATGAACGTCGACTTGCCTGATCCCGAAGGGCCGACGAGGAAAACGAATTCGCCCTTGGCGATGTCCACGGTGACGTCGCGGACCGCAACAACGGCGCCCTTGTAAACCTTGGTCACGTTGTTGAGTTTGATCATCTCGATCCCGTCTTCGGCATTGCTGTCGTGTCAGTGTGCCCCACGTCCGCGCAACTCACATCAGCCGACCGCGGGACACTACCAGCGGGCGGGGGCCAATCCGAGTCAATCCGCGGAGTTCCGCGCTCTGGTCCAGCGAAGCCAGGCTTCCATGAACACTTCGATCTCGCCGTTGAGCACGCCTTCGATCTGGGAAGTCTCGTGGTCGGTGCGCAGATCCTTGACCATCTGGTACGGCTGCATCACATAGCTGCGGATCTGACTGCCGAAACCGACGTTGTCCTGCGCGCCGGTGATCCCGGCGATTTCGGCCTCGCGCTTCTTGCGTTCAAGGTCGAGGAGTTTGGCAGCCATCATCTGAATGGCACGGTCCTTGTTCTGGTGCTGGCTGCGCTCGTTCTGGCAACTCGTCACCAGACCCGTCGGAAGATGGGTGATGCGCACCGCCGAATCAGTGACGTTGACATGCTGGCCACCGGCGCCGGAAGAGCGATATGTGTCGATCCGAAGCTCCTTCTCGTCGATGTCGATCTCATTTGCCACCTCCTCGAAGAAAGGAGCGACCTGCACCGCCGAAAAGGCCGTCTGGCGCTTGCCCTCGTTGTTGAACGGCGAGATCCGAACCAGCCGGTGAACGCCATGCTCAGCCTGCATCAGTCCGTAGGCGTGTCGCCCCTTGAGAATGAACTCGACGCTGGACAGACCAGCCTCGGCGCCTTCTGAGACAGCAGTGATCTCAACTTCGAAACCTCGTCGATCGGCCCAGCGGTTGTACATCCGCATCAGCATCTCAGCCCAGTCCTGAGCGTCCGTGCCTCCCTCACCCGACTTGATCTGGCAAACCGCGTCGCCCTCATCGAAATCGCCGGTGAACAGGGAGCGCACCTCCAGGTCGTCGAGCTTGGCAACAAGGTCCGCCGACGCTTGCGCGATCTCGGCACTGAGGATGTCCTCTCCCTCCTCGCGGGCGAGTTCGTGCAGTGTCTCCACATCGTCGAGATCAGCGCACAGGCGGCTGAAGAGGGTAAGGTCTTCGTTCACGGACGCGAACTCCGAGGTGACCCTGCGTGCCAGATCCGGGTCATCCCAGAGGTCCGCACGCGACGCCTCCGCCTCCAGTTGGGGGAGGCGAGCCTCCAGATCGGTGATTCTCAGGTATCCGGACGCGTCCTCGACTCGACTTCGGATCGCTGCGAGTTGATCGGTGAAGTCCTGCATCGTTACAAATCCCGCATCGTCAGCGTTACAGCGTTGCCCTCGCTGCTGTTCGGCCATGACACATCTTGAACTTCTTGCCACTGCCACATGGACAGGGTTCATTGCGGCCGACTTTCTCGAGTTCGCTCTTGACCACAGGAGTCCGCGCAGGAGCTTGGTTCGGCTTCGCGAGGGGCGCTGCCGCCGACGGGATCTGAGCGCTGGGGGTCCCCGCCGCAGCGGCCTGCTTCTGCTCGGTCACGCCGACAAGCTGTTGGCCGCCGGATTCTTCGGACGCCTGCTCATCGGTCTCCTTGGCCATCTGCACATGCATGACGTACCTGACGAAATCAACTGAGATGCCCGTCATCATTTTGGCGAACATCTCGAATCCTTCACGCTGCCACTCCATTGCCGGGTCTTTTTGACCCATGGCACGGAGGTGGATGCCCTCCCGCAACAGATCCATCTCTGAGAGGTGCTGGCGCCAACGTTGGTCGATGACCAGAAGCATCACCTGCCTCTCGACTTGCCGAAGAACCTCTGCTGTGAGCTCTGATTCCCGAGCTTCGTAGATCTCGATGGCATCGCCGTAGACCAGTTCGAACAGCTCATTGCTGTCGCGGACGCTGCTGAGAGACAACTTGGTGATCTTGGTCGGCCACAGGGAGGAGACTTCGGTGATCAACCCTTCGAGATCCCATTCCTCGAAGAGCTCGGACTCGCAGTAGGCGTCGACCACGCCCTCGACGGCCAGTTGAATGCACTCGAGCGCCTCGGCGCGAAGGTCGGCGCCGTCTAGGATCTGCGAGCGGCGCTTGTAGATCACCTTGCGTTGCTCGTTCATCACCTCGTCGTATTTGAGCACGTTCTTGCGCGTTTCGGCGTTGCGCTGCTCGACGGTGTTCTGGGCACGCTCAATGGCCTTGGTGACCATGTTCGCTTCGATCGGCTGGTCCTCCGGAAGGGCACGATCCATGACCCAGTTCATTGCACCCGTGGCGAACAGTCGCATCAGATCGTCCTCCAGCGACAGGTAGAACCTGCTCTGCCCCGGATCCCCCTGGCGGCCCGAACGGCCTCGAAGCTGGTTGTCGATGCGACGGCTCTCATGCCTTTCAGTGCCGAGCACGTAGAGTCCACCGAGGTCGATGACCTCCTGACGCTCACGCTCGGTCTTCTCGGTATGCGCCGCCAACCGCTCAGCGTAGAAGGCCTGGCCCTCCTCTGTTCGGAGGTCGTAGCCCTTGGCCCTCGTATCGCGGTCGGCGAGTCCCTCCGGGTTGCCGCCCAAGAGCACATCGACTCCACGACCGGCCATGTTGGTAGCGACCGTTATCGCGCCGAGCCGCCCGGCCTGAGCGACGATTTCGGCCTCCCGGTCGTGTTGCTTGGCGTTGAGCACCTCATGGGGTATCCCCCGCCTGGACAGCTCGCGGGAGAGCTTCTCGGACTTCTCGACTGAGATCGTGCCGACCAGCACAGGCTGACCCGACTCATACCGAGCTGCCAGATCTTCGACGCAGGCTGAGAACTTGCCGTCCTCGCTCTTGTAGATCAAATCGGCCTCATCGTCTCGGGCGATGGGGCGATGCGTGGGAATCGGGACCACCTGCAACCCGTAGGTGCTGACGAACTCAGCTGCCTCCGTCTGGGCGGTGCCGGTCATTCCCGCGAGGCGCTCATACAGCCTGTAGTAGTTCTGAAGCGTGATCGTGGCGAGGGTCTGGTTCTCCTCTTTGATCGCGACGCCTTCCTTCGCCTCGACCGCCTGGTGCAGGCCATCGGACCAGCGGCGCCCGTCGAGGATCCGGCCGGTGAACTCGTCGACGATCTTCACCGCGCCCTTCTCGATGATGTACTCCTTGTCCCTCTTGTACAGCTCTTTCGCCCTCAGTGCCGCTTGGAGCTGATGCACCAGGTTGGCCGACACCTGGTCGTAGAGATTGTCGATCCCCAAAGCCCTCTCGACGGCATGAACCCCCTCTTCGAGAGGGGCGACCGTGCGCTTCTCCTCATCCACTTCGTAGTGGAGATCACGGCGCAGACCTCGGGCGATAGCGGCGAACTTGGCGTAGAGCTTGGCTGCGTCAGCCACGCGACCGGAGATGATCAGCGGGGTGCGTGCCTCGTCGATCAGGATCGAGTCGATCTCGTCGACGATGCAATAGTGATGACCCCGCTGAACCTGACGCGCTCGGCTCGTCGCCATGTTGTCACGCAGATAATCGAATCCGAACTCATTGTTGGTTCCGTAGGTGACGTCTGCTGCGTATTGGGCCCGCTTGAAATCGGAATCCCGGTTGCCCGGGACGATCAGCCCGACTTCGAGACCCAGCCAACGATAAATCTGACCCATCCACTCCGAGTCGCGGCGGGCCAGATAATCGTTGACAGTGACGATATGAACTCCCTGGCCGGTCAACCCGTTGAGATAGATCGGAAGCGTCGATGTGAGGGTCTTGCCTTCCCCGGTCTTCATCTCCGCAACACCGCCGAGGTGCAGCGCCGCGCCGCCTACGAGCTGCACGTCGTAGTGCCGCTGACCCAGAACCCGCCGCGCCGTCTCGCGAACCACGGCAAAGGCTTCGATCAGCAGGTCGTTGGGGCTCTCGCCGTTGTCCAGCCTGGTTCTGAACTCCGTTGTCCTGGCTCTCAGCGCGTCGTCGGACAGCGCCTCCGTGGAGGGTTCAAGGGCGTTGACGTCCGGGACCAGGGCCTCGAGGGCCTTGAGTTTGCGGCCCTCGCCGCTGCGAAGAACCCGCTTAAATACACTCATAGCTGCCCAAGACTCTACCGAGGACTAGCCCCACAATTGGGACGGAGTCCGCAGATGGGACGGAGTCCGCAGACTTGCGGTTGCTATCCGGCTTCGTCGATCAAGCCGACGTCGCCGTCGTCGCGGCGGTAGACCACCGCGCTGCGCGCAGTCTCCTTGTTGATGAAGAAAAAGAAGCCGTGGTCCATATTCTCCATCTTCTCGACCGCTTCATCGGGGGTCAACGGACCGAGATGAAACCTTTTCGTCTTGACGATCCGGGGAATCCGCTCCTCAGCCTCGTCGAGATCCGCCATCTGATCGACGAGGGCGAAATTGCCGAACTGTGCGTCAACGCCCGAGCGGATGGTCGCTCCAGTTCCATGATGCCGACGGCGAAGCTTCGTTCGAAGCTTGCGGATCTGCCGCAACAGCTTGTCCTCAGCCAGGTCAATGGCCGTGAAGGGATCAGGAGCCCGCACCTTGCAACGAAGATGATGACCCCGGCCTTTCAAGACGATCTCGCAGAACTCCTTGTCTGCGATCCGAGGATTTCGAGCTTCGTCGAAATGAACGGACGCATAGTCGAGCGCGTCAAGGTACCGATCTAGCTGGCCGATCTTCTCGTGGATCACCTCCTCCAGTCGCGGCGTGACATTTACATGCCGAGCGCTGATGGAGACGTCCATGCCCTACCTCCTGATTGTGGCGTCCTCCGATAGTAGATCGACGGAGGGCCTCTGTTGCAAGCCGATGTTAGGAGACGGAGCAGAAAGTGGGCGACATGCCGGCCGAATAATTCCAGACGGGTTCTCGGAGAAATTCGAAAGGAGTCAGCTCGGAGGGTTTTCACGGTGCAGCGCTCACATCGACAGGGCCTGCGTGGCCACTAGGCCGTACACCGTGCCTGCTCCCATTGATCGCAGCACCGCCGCAGAACACCTCAGAGTCGTACCCGTTGTCGACACATCGTCGACCACCAACACAGTCGGGCTCGACCGCAAGACCGGCCCACACGATTTGAGTGAAGGCCCCGCGACCCGACCCTCGCGATCTCGACCGGTCTGGGGATCGTCATCGGACCGCCGAAGCAACCGCCTGATGCGGACACGCCGACGACGCGCCAACGCCCGGGCAAGCAGCTCGCCTTGGTCAAACCCTCGCTGCCGACGACGCGAAGGAGAGGCCGGGACCCACGTGACGAGATCTGCCTCGGGGGCCGCGTCCGCCATCGCTCGGGCCAATTCGGAAACAGCTGTGGTGTCCCTGCCGTACTTCAAGCTGCACACCAACTCCGCCGCGCGGCCGGCGTGGGGCCACACCGAGATCAGTTCATGGAGCGAATCGTCGATTGACATGAGGCGCACCCTAAACACGGCCTGTGACAGTGCTGTCGCCGGGCGCAACCGGAGCCCCGGAAAGCCGCCTGCACCGGGCACACAGTCGCCGCCGGGCACAGCCGGAACCCCGGAAAGCCGCCTGCACCGGGCACACAGTCGCCGCCGGGCACAGCCGGAACC
>JAPPMP010000026.1:0-65200 GCA_028819005.1 Acidimicrobiaceae bacterium | reverse complement strand
CCCGGAAAGCCGCCTGCACCGGGCGCGGGAAAGTAATCAGTCGTCTGCGAGAACGCCGACTTTCTCGCCCTTCAGGCGACCGGACTCATACATCCAACGAGCCATGTCGCGAAAAGTCTCCACCACCGGACGGAACGTCACGCCGGTCGAGGCTTCGGTCGCAGAATCATCCCCCGGTTTGCAGTTGAACAGATAGTCGTAACCGTCACTGGTCATCACTATGTCCTTGTCGAAGCGCCTGGCGATGTCGCCGAGACGCCCCCAAGTCCACATGAGCCAACGCGGAGTCGGGAAGGTCTTGATCTTGGCGCCAGTCGCTTCGGTGAGCGCCGCAACGTGTTCTCTGGCATCCACATGGGTACCGAACGCCAGCAGCCGCTTCGGACCCTGGCCGGGTTTCAACGAAGCCGAGACGACCGCCGCCACATCGCGAACATCGACATAGTTGCCGCTCAGGCCCTTGGCGATCGGGAAACCCTTCTCGAACCACATGATCGCAGACGACAAATTGATCGATTCTGTCCAGTCGTCCGGACCGATGATTCCAGACGGGTACACGGTCACCACCGGTTTGCCGGAATCTTGAAGACTGCGGGCGTAGCGCTCACAGGCTGCTTTGCTGCGACCATAAGCTTCGTCGTTGCCCATCACCGGATGATCTGCGGTCACCGGATCGGTCTGGAAGGGGAACAGCGCGGCAGCCGACGAAATGTGCATGATCGGATCACAGCCCGCCGCGACCGCGGCCCCCAGCACGTTCTGTGTGCCGGCCAGATTCGTCTCGTCCATTGCTTTCGCCTGGGCCGGGTCGGTCGCCACGATTGCCGCACAATGCACCACAGCCTCGCAACCCCGCACAGCGCCGGTCACAGAGGAAGCGTCGGTTATGTCACCTTCCACAACCTCAAGAACCGAGGCGTCGACAGCGAGCTTGCCCATCAACGGATCAACCTTGGCCGGAGCTCTGACCAAGAGTCGCACGTCGTGACCATCCGAGACCAGGCGCCGGGTCACGATGCTTCCCAAGTAACCCGTCGCTCCCGTCACCAGAACCTTCATGAGTCTCCTTTGAGCATCAGCTCCACAAGATGCGAACGCTTCGATGGCGTTGCCTTGCGTTCAATGTCCGCGTGGCGTTCTCGGATCATACCGTCCGCCAGATCATCGGTGAAAAGCCAGAACTGGTTCGCCCGGATAGCGGCAACGACCCGCTCCGCGACCCTGGCCGGCTCCATCTGCGCCGCATACAGGTCCGCGATCGCAGAACCGGCGTCTCCCAGCCTCGTGCCGTCCAGATCTCCCCCCACATCGGGGCCCAGGCCCGAGCCTGGTTCGAGGTACCGCTCCTGACGGTTCCTTTCGCTGTTGATGATGTTGGTCGCAACGAATCCAGGACACAGACAGGTCACCCCGACGCCGGTGCCGCCCTCGAGCATCTCCTGTTGCAGCGTCTCGCTGAAGGCGACCACCGCATGCTTGCTGGCGTTGTAGGCGCCCATGCCTGTGGACGTTAGGTGGCCGGCAATCGAGGCGGTGTTGGTCACATGGCCCGACCCTCGCTCGATCATCGCAGGCAGGAAGGCTTTCACGCCATGGATGACACCCCAGAGATTGACTGCCAGCGTCCACTCCCAAGCCCTCAGATCAAGCATGGAAATGGAACCGCCACCGGCGACGCCCGCATTGTTCATCACCACATCCGCAGGCCCGAACAGCGACTCGCACTGAGCTCTCAACGCGTCCACGGATTCCCACTCCGAAACGTCGCAGAGCACGCCCGCAGCCACGCCCCCGGCCCGTTCGATCTCGACAACGGTTGAATCAAGCGGTGGTTGCTCAATATCGGCAACCACCACCTTCATCGACTCAGCCGCAAGCGCCAGAGCCACAGCCCTGCCGATACCACTGGCGCCGCCAGTGACCACGGCAACCTTGCCGTTCAACTCGTCCATGATTCCGTGCTCGCTTTCAGGTCGGCGACTCCGGCATCGGCGCCAGTGCAGCCAAGACGGCGTCATCGACGGCGCCCTGACCAGAACCGGGATGAAGCGGATGAACACAAACGTGGGACGCTCCCGCCTCGGCGTGTTCGGCGAGACGAGCCTCGATGTCCGCAACGTCGCCCCAAGCCACCAAACCGTCGACAAGCTTGGCGCTGAGATCGTCGATGTCTTGTTCGGAGAAACCCATCTTCAACCAGGCATTGCGGTATCCCGGCGCCCGGGAATAGAACTTCAGAACTTTTGCGCCAGTCTCACGGGCCACGGCCGGGTCGCTGGTGAGCATCACCTTCTGCTCAACATAGAGCCCCGATTCCGGACCGATAATTCCACGGGCCCAGGCGGTGTGCTCCGGCGTGGTGTTGTAGGGATGCGCGCCCGCACAGCGCTGGGCTGCAAGTTCAAGCATCCTCGGGCCGAGCGCAGCGAGCACACGGGGCACCTCTTGAGGCGGACTCACGGAGGTGTAGAGCGCTGAGTCCATCGCATCGAGATAGCCGCGCATGAACGAAAGAGGCCTGTCGTATTCGATTCCTCGGACCCGCTGCACGATCGCCGGACTCGAAACCCCCAGCCCCAAGATCATGCGGCCGCCGGTCTGCTCGGCCACGGTGTTGGCGCCCTGCAGCATCACCCCCGGATGCCGGTTGTAGACATTGGCGATACCTGAGGCCAGGTTCAGAGACGAAGTCGCCGCGCCGATCGCGGCCAGCTGGGCAAACGGGTCGCGTCCGAAAGTCTCCCCCACCCAGAGCGTCGAGTAACCCAGTTCTTCGACCCGCAGACCGAAGTCAGCTACTTGCGAACCCGTCAGCCCCTCCGGGGCGAACCAGACACCTCTGTCACATGAAGTCATGGCGTCAATCTAATTGACCCGCGCTTGAACGGGGGCGAAGTTACGAGCAGCGCTACCGACCAGAATGATCCTTCTTACGCTCGCGCTCAGTCGAGAAAGCCTCCCTCGGCTGCTCTGCGAATACCTTCCTTACGACCTGGCACGCCAAGCTTTTCCCACAGGCGCGCGAGGGATCGGTACATGGAACGCTCCGAGTAGCCCATCTCTGCGGCAATGTCCACGATTGCCATCCCGTTCGTCAGCCGAGTCAACATATGACGCTCCGCGTCTTCAAGCACTAGTAGTGGGGTCTCCATCTGCTCTCGAACGGCGATCGCTGCACGCTCCAGTCGCCGCGCACCTTCGCTGGTGCTCAACCGAGCCAACAGGTCGAATCGGATTGCCATCGGCAAGGACTCGCCGACAGCAATCCCTTCCGGGAGCGGAACGTCGGGTTTCAGCATTTGGGATCCCGCAACCGCATAGTGTTCCGACACGGCAGCACTCACCGAGTTCATGTAGCTCATTATGATCATCCAATCCTCCGCGAGGTGCCCCGGGATCGTCTCGTCTGCCATGAGCTCTGAGCTGTAACGGAAGAGTTCTCCGACGCAGATTTGGTACGGAGTTGGCAGAGAGGCTGCGCAGACTCGAACGGCCTCCCGCTGGTATTCGGCACTCCAAAGTAACTCGTGAGGGCCTTCGGTTACACCTAGCTCGTGCGTCTCAAGAATCGCATTCGCGTACCCGGCGATACGCCCACAAGCTACGCGCACCAGAGCACGCGGCCGATCGTCCGACGTTCCGGTTGACTCAACATCCATCATGGACCTCCCTGACTCAACCTGCTAAACCCTGCCGCGAAGTTGACAGACAACGCCCCGAGTTTGGCAGATCGTAGCACACGTGGCCGCGTACCCTGAGACCTGAGTCAGACACGAGAACGCGACGAGGCGACCGAGTTTGATGTCGCTTGCAGCTAACCGGTGGTTCACAGGAATGGAGCAAAGCAGCATGAACAGTGATCAACATGCCATCCGACGATGGCCCATGACCCCCAAGCGGACCAGTTAGCATGTCGTAGTCGGAGTCATTGCCGTAGTGGCCCTCTCATTATCGTTCGCGGGTTCGGCCCATGCCAGCAACTTCGACAGCTACTACGCAGACAACGCTGATCACTATTTCGCACGCGTCAACCTGACGACTGACGGGATAACAGCAGCGAACTGGGGCGTCGCCGAACTCAACTCGAGGACTGATATGTCAACCTTCAATGACGGCACCTGCAAAAGCAACACAGACATTTGTTTCTACGATGCAGACTACACGACAACTCCATGGATACAGTCTGTGTCGTGGTGGGCGACACATAACGGTCTTGCCCACTGCAATCGGGCGTCGGGCCTGTTCGGACTCGGCAACCGCTGCAAACGATGGTACGTGCTGTTCAACATTGCCAGCATGAACCGCATGACGACGTCGGAAGTGCAAGAACTCGGCTGCCATGAAGTCGGCCACACCGTCGGACTCAAACACACAACCAACGATACGTCATGCATGAAGACCGAAAGGGCCGGTCGATCAAGCAAGACCCTGAGTTTGCACGATATCGCCCATGTGAACAATCGATACTGATATTCAGACACCAATAGGCAACCCAACGCCATGCTGTTCATTGAGGATCCGAGGGAGACATTGAACGGGTTCTCGGTGCCGCACGTGTACCTAGCGACCGGCGAGGCTGGAATAGTGCTTGAGAGCGACAGCCAGAACTCACCGAGCGACAGCCAGAACTCGCCGCTGGTGGTGCTCGTCAACGACGAAGCCGGGAGTGCCAGCACTGCTTTCGGACACGCGACGCTCTCTGAGCTCCGAGGCGCTATTGCCGTCACCAGTGAAGACGCCGGTACGCTGACCCCGGCAAACCCGATCGTTCCCGGTCCTGCGGACACATCCAACGGTCCCGGCCATGTCTTCGAATAGCGGCCTCCGGTTCCTGCAATGCGCGTTGTGCCTTGGATTGGCCCTCACCGCCATGAGCTGCTCCGAAGAAACCAGGGTGAGATCCGCATGTGAGGAAGACATCGAGGATGTTCACTATGCCTCTATGTGGCAGGACAGCACCGGCGCTTGCGTCCCGTTTGCGATCATGTTCGAGTTGCGATGCGAGCCCGGCAACCGTCTCTCTATCCGCCTAGGACTCACGACAACGGGGGTGCTCGCTTCGTACAAACAATCCGATGCGCTCGATCTATGGTACGAGAGAACCAATTCAACCCTCGTAGAACTGCCACCAGATGCGATACACACCGGACTGTTCAACCGAGGGAGGGAACTCTATATCGCAGCCGACCACGAATCGGCATATGTGCGAACACAACATGATGTTGAAATATGGCAGGGACACAACAACCTCGCCTGTTCGTCTCCAGATCCTTGAATCAAGATCAACGAAGATCCCAAAGTGGACTGACAAGAACTGACAACTAGTAGCGGTAGTGATCGGGCTTGAAGGGACCGCCGACGGGCACTCCCAGATAGTCGGCTTGGTCCTGGCTCATCGTTGTCAGCTTCACACCCAGTGCATCGAGATGGAGTCGGGCCACCTCTTCATCGAGCGCCCTGGGCAGCACATGCACACCCAGCTCAATCGTGTCAGCGTTGGCATGCAATTCCAGCTGAGCCAGCACCTGATTGGTGAACGAGCAGCTCATCACGAAGCTCGGATGGCCGGTGGCGTTCCCCAGGTTCAGGAGTCGACCCTCGCTCAACACGATGACAGAATGTCCGTCAGGGAACAGGTACTCGTCGACCTGCGGTTTGATGTTGATCTTGCGCACGTCGGACATCTTTTTCAACCCGGCGATGTCGATCTCGTTGTCGAAGTGCCCGATGTTGCCGACGATGGCCTGATGCTTCATTCTCGCCATATGGCCGGCCAAGATGACGTCCTTGTTGCCGGTAGCCGAGATGAAGATGTCGCCTTTTTCGATCACAGCTTCAAGGGTGTTGACTTCGTAACCGGACATGGCCGCCTGCAAGGCGCAGATGGGGTCGACTTCGGCGACGATCACCCGTGCGCCCTGGCCGGCGAGCGACTCCGCGCACCCCTTGCCCACGTCACCGAAGCCGCAGACGACCGCAACCTTGCCGCCGATCATCACGTCGGTGGCTCGGTTGATGCCGTCGACCAAGCTGTGGCGCACGCCGTAGAGATTGTCGAACTTGGACTTCGTGACCGAGTCGTTGACGTTGATCGCCGGGAAGAGCAGTTCACCCCTTTCCAACATCTGGTAGAGACGATTGACGCCCGTGGTCGTCTCTTCGGAGACACCGCGGATCTGGGGTGCGATTCGGGAGAAGAATCGCGGGTCGCGTGCGGCAATGTCACGAAGGCGATCCAGGAATACCGCCCATTCCTCTGAGTCGTCTTCGGATGCATCCGGAATCACGCCGGAGTTCTCGAACTCCAGACCCTTGTGAACCAGCATGGTGGCATCGCCGCCGTCGTCGAGAATCAGGTTGGGGCCCTCACCGTCGGGCCACACGAACAACTGCTCAGTCGCCCACCAATACTCTTCGAGGGTTTCACCCTTCCAAGCAAAGACGGGAGTGCCGCGGCAGTCGTCGGGTGTGCCGTCCGTGCCGACCACAGCAGCGGCGGCGGCATGATCCTGGGTAGAGAAGATGTTGCAGCTCACCCAGCGCACCTCGGCTCCCAAAGCAGTGAGAGTCTCAATCAGCACCGCTGTCTGCACGGTCATGTGCAACGAGCCGGCGATACGGGCTCCCGCCAGCGGGGCTTCGTCTGCATACTTGCCGCGCAGGGCCATCAAACCCGGCATCTCGTGCTCGGCCAAACGGATCTCTTTGCGGCCGAACTCTGCCAAATCCAGATCCGCGACTTTGTAGTCAGGGCTATGGGACACCGAACAACACTCCTATACAACGACGTGCCTAAAAGACGGAAACGAGCGGGCACGGGTCGACTGGCACCATCCCTGCTGTGCCCGCGCCCCATCCTATGGGCCGAAAATCTAAGCGGGGCCGAGACCTGCGCGGAACAGGGTTGCGGTGCCGTTCAAGTGCGCCGGTCCGTCAGAGGCAGGCATCCAAGCGGCTGAGCCGCGGGGCAAGGGTTGTCGGGCGGCTTCGCCTTCAATATGCGCGCGACCCGAGGCACACAGCAGAATCGCCGGCCCCGGTTCAATCTGGATTACACCATTCAGATCAATCCGCTGGAGTGAGAACTCCGGAACGGGGCTTCGATAGCTGACCACGCCGTCGACGGCCGACGGCCGCTGCACATCAACAGCCATCGGCGTCGTGTCAACGATGTCGAGCAGCGTTGCCACATCTACGTGCTTGGTCGTCAGACCGGCCCGCACGACATTGTCGGAGTTGGCCATGAGTTCCACGCCCGTGCCCCGCAGATAGGCGTGCAGGTTGCCCGGCCCGAAGAAGATCGTCTCGCCCGGCTGCAGCGTCACCAGGTTCAACAGCAGTGCGACCACCACTGCCGGATCGCCGCGATACCTGCGGCCCAATTCCACCACCATCTCCCGCTCAGCCGCGAACGGCAGCGAGGACTCGCCCAGACAAGCCGACACTACCGACTCGACCAGATCAGCGGCGGACTCTCTGCTGTGCGACAGCAACCATTGCAGGAGACCGCGGACGCCTTCAGACGACGGCTCGGCGGTGAGCCGAGCCCTGACCGGATCAAGAGCCTCAGTCGGAATCGTGGCCAACAGCCCAAGCGACTCTGCGGGCTCGCGGAAACCGCAAAGAGCGCTGAACTCGCTCAGAGCGCAGATCAACTCCGGTTTGTGCCGCCTGTCACGAAAACAGCGATTCTCGCCGTTGCGGTCAATGCCCAGCGACTCCTCGCGCTCGAAACCCGCGCAAGCCTGCGCGGTGGACGGATGCGCTTGCAACGACAACGGGGACCCCGCGGCCAACACCTTCAACAAGAAGGGAAGCGAACCGAATTCATCGGCAACCGCGGCGCCGAGAGCGGCAACCGGGTCAGCCTCTATGTGTTCATCGAGCGGAATGTCCGATGCGCGAACCACGGCCGGCCCAGAGGGATGAGCCCCGAACCACAGCTCAGCCACGGGTTCACCGGTCGCCCCCCTTCCCAGCAACTCAGGGATCGCCGTGACCGAGCCCCAGTCGTAGTTCTTTAGCGCACCATCGATCAGCACCATGCCAGCGAGCCGATCACCATTCAGCCGGCACCGTCGTACACCGATCGGGAAGGCCACGGGCACAGGAGGCCGCGACAGCCATGTCGCGCACCTGGCCAGGCAAACGCGCCACAGCCTCAAGCAATCCTGGAGAGGGCATGGCAGCGGTCAGCTCCCAGGCGTCGAAGCGACGCCCTCCGCCTCGGCTTTGGCCAGCAGACGTGAATGTTCCTCGGCGCCCACATCGCTTGCCTCCTCGGGCAGCATCACCGGTATGTCGCCTTCATGAATGCGGTATTGCTTCTGAAGACGCGGGTTGTAGAGCATTTCTTCGTCGGCGAAATAGAGCAGCGGCCCACGGTCGATGGGACAGGCCAGAATCTCAAGGAGGCGAATGTCGAGGGTCATGCGTCCCAGTCAACCAGAAACCGAGCGCTGACGGGCGCCTAGGCGAACAGGGCCAGAACTTCCTGCACGCGGAGATCAACATCTTCTTGGGTTCCCGCTTCCAGGTTGAGACGAAGCAGCGGCTCAGTGTTGGACGGACGCAAGTTGAACCACCAATCTCCGAGGTCGACCGTGAGGCCGTCCATACGATCTTGGTCGGCTCCGGAGAAAGCACCGGCCACTCTGTCGATCACCGCAGCCGGATCATCCACCTTCGTGTTGATCTCGCCGGAAACTGCATAGCGATCCAGCTCCGAGACAAGATCGGAAAGACCGGCCGAATGCCCACTCAACGCTTCAAGCACCACCAATGCGGCGATCAATCCGCTGTCGGCTCCGAAGTTGTCGCGGAAGTAGTAGTGACCCGAGTGCTCGCCGCCGAAAGCGGCCCCAGTCTCGAGCATCACCTGCTTGATGAACGAATGGCCGACTCGTGTCCGCACAGCCGTGCCGTTCCCCTCGGCGATGACCTCGGGCACGGTCTTGGAGCAGATCAGGTTGTGGACAATGAGCGCGCCCGGTTCACGAGCCAGAATCGAGCGCGCGACCATGGCGGTCGTCAACGACCCCGACACAGCCCGGGCGTTCTCGTCGATGAGGAACACCCGATCCGCATCACCGTCGAAGGCCAGTCCGATGTCCGCCCCGTTCAGCAGCACCATTTCTGCGAGATCCTCGCAGTTCTCGGGCTGAATGGGATCAGCCGGATGGTTCGGGAATGTGCCGTCGAGCTCCGGGTACATGTGGTCGAGTTCAAACGGCAGTCCCGCAAATACCGGCGGGACGACCAAACCTCCCATCCCGTTGGCCGTATCGGCCACCACTCGCAGCGGCTTGAGAGCGTCAAGGTCGACGAAGGAGCGCACATGGGCGACATACCCCTCGAGGATGTCGAGTTCGGAGCCAGTGCCAGGCCTGCCTGCAGGGTCAGGGCCGGAAATCGCCATCTGCTTGATATCTCCGAGCCCACCGTCCTCGCCGATGGGCGCGGCATGGGCAAGGCACATCTTGATTCCGTTGTAGCCCGCCGGGTTGTGCGAGGCCGTGAGAACCGCTCCTGGAATGCCCAGGTGACCCGACCCGTAATACATCATGTCGGTGGCGCACAACCCGACGTCGACCACATCGACTCCGTGGTCCATCGCTCCGGCTGCGAAGGCCGCCGCCAACTCTTCACCCTCGGGCCGCATGTCGCGGCCGACCAGAATCGACCGATCCCCCCTGGCCCGAACGAACCGGGCGAACGCCCCGCCGATCGCTTTCGCGCCGTCTGCGTCGAACTGGTCCGGGACAGTGCCGCGGACGTCGTAAGCCTTGAAGATCGCGTCTAAATCCGAGCCCATCCAGCGCAATCTAGAACATGCGCGGCTACGCGAGCGCATCGGAGTGAACGGCTGCGCTCAGTACCTCTCGGGCACGAAAGTCTGATCCGAGATCGGCGGTCTCACGTAACCCGCCGCCGATTGTCGCTCGGGCAGTTCGACGTCCTCCCAGGGGACCGCCTCGTAGGGGATCTGTGACAGCAGATGCGAGATGCAGTTCAAGCGAGCCTTCTTCTTGGAGTCGGCATTGACCACATACCAGGGGGCCTGCTTGATGTCAGTGTGCTCGAACAGGGTGTCCTTGGCCCTCGAGAAGTCGACCCAGCGGGCTCGGCCCTCAAGGTCGACCGGCGACAACTTCCAGCGCCTGACCGGATCAGAGATCCGGCTCTGAAACCGACGCTCCTGTTCGGCGTCGCTAACCGAGAACCAGTACTTGATCAAGACGATCCCCGACCGCACCAACATGCGCTCGAACCCGGGACATGAGCGAAGGAACTCCCTGTACTCCTCGTCGGTGCAGAATCCCATGACCGGCTCGACAAGGCCGCGGTTGTACCAACTCCGGTCGAACAGCACCATCTCCCCCGCCGCGGGCAGTTCCGCCACGTACCGCTGGAACCACCACTGGGTCCTCTCGCGATCGCTCGGCGTGCCGAGGGCCACCACCCGGACCACCCGGGGGTTGAGCCGTTCGGTGATCCGCTTGATCACCCCGCCCTTGCCTGCCGCGTCGCGGCCTTCGAAGATGACCACCACCTTGAGGCCCTTGTGACGGATCCAGCGCTGCAACCGCACAAGCTCCTCCTGCAGACGAGCCAGTTCACGGTCGTATTCCTTCGTCTTCATCTACATGCAGGCTAGCCGCTGGACGCTGTCGGGTGAACTCGCCGTCCACCCCCGCGACCCGCACGACACTGGCGGGCGCCGCAGGCGTTCAGGGACAGGAGGCACACTCCGCGCCGTCCACCCCCGCGACCCGCACGACACTGGCGGGCGCCGCAGGCGTTCAGGGACAGGGGGCACACTCCGCTCCTGCTACGTCGTCGGCGTCGACCGCTCGTCGGGCCGCCACGCCGAGCGGTACGCTCCGCGCCTGCCGAGTCGCCGGATCAAAGCGATGTCGCGGGCGACCTTGAATCCGTCGCTCCAAGTCCGAACCGTCGACGAGTCGCTGTTGACCACCGTCACCGGAGTTTCAGCTATCGAAAACCCGTAACGCTCAGCAAGGAAGAGCACTTCAATGTCGAAAGCGAATCCATCGATCCGCCCGGACCCCATGAGAGCCCTAGCCGCATCGGATCGAAACGCCTTGCAACCGCACTGGGTGTCCCGATGACTAACCGACAGAAGGATCCGAGCAAACACGTTCACTGTCCGGCTGCCCAGGCGGCGCACACCCGATACTCCGCCGTGGGCGACGGAGCCCTCCGCGTAGCGATTGCCGATCACAACGTCACAACCAGCCTCGACAGCGGCGAGCATCGACAACAGCTGGCCTGGGGAGTAGGCGAGATCAGCGTCGGTGAAAGCCACCGTGCGGCCCCTGCTCGCCAGCACCCCGGCCCTCACCGCCGCGCCCTTGCCACGATTCATCGGCAACTCGACTACGAGGTCCGCGCCGCCGTCACGAGCGGCGCGGGCAGTTCCGTCCGTCGACCCATCGTCGACCACCACTATCTCCAGATCTCCCGTTTCGCAAAGAGGGGCCAACTGTGCACGAATCTCAGAAATCGTCGATGCGATCCGTTGCGCCTCGCAATACGCAGGCACCACAACAGACAACCGCAAACCACCCGCGGAATCAGCCTCAGCCGCCGTCATCTCCATCTGATCCGTCGCGTCTTCGCAGGTGCTCGACGCCGTGGATCCCGCCGCGCTAGAGCCGCCCAAGAGTCCCTGCGAACAGGCAGAGGATTCCCGAGCGGGAACGGCTTGATCTGCGGGGCCGTGGCCCGAGCGGCCCGCCTGCGCCCGAGCGGCCGGTGAGCGCAGCGAACAAGAGCTGGGGGTGGAGCGAAGCGAGCCAAGTTCGGGGAACAACGGGTTGCAACTCGAAGGACTGCCTATTTCCGAGCGCGCTAAATCCCAGTAGGGAGCAGCGCCCTCACCGGAGCGTCCCCGCCTCCGACGGACCACGACCACAAGCAGGGCGATTCCAACCAGGGTGGCGAACCACCCGACCCATTGCACAGGCGAGCGGGTATAGCTCAACTCCACCGACGATTCCGTCGGTACCACGACCATCAGATTGGGGGCCACCCGGAACGGTCCATCGGCGCCGGTTGCCGTCCAGTTCGGGAAATAGCTGGCTCTCACCAGCACCGGCGTTCCGACCCTGTCGACAATGAAGCTGATCGAATCATTGTCGGCAGCAAGGTCGACGACCTTCGCCGGTTCAACCGGCTCACGCGGCAGCCAGTCGGGCAGCGCGGCAGCCAATGCGCGCATCTCCGACACTCGATCACCGCTTTGCGCAGCAGAGGCTAGATCAACGTTCTCGCGGGCCAGATCATCAAGCGACACTCGCGGCCAAGCATCGGAGCCGCGGGCTGCGATCAAAGGGATGTCTTCGGCGGTCTCCCAAGCCGCGACAGTCGGCACCAGCCACTCCTCGCCACCCGCGTCCAACCCCTCGATCACAACGGGCAGATGCTCTAGGCCAACCGCAAGCTGTTGACCCTCGACCAGAAAAACGACCCAGGGCCCGCTGCCGGCGATCTCGGTGAACTCATCGATTTCACGCGCCTGCGCAATCGCCGATTCGGACACAGCCAGGTAATAGCGCACGCCCAACGTCTGGAGACCACTCAAGCCTTTGCCGACGTCGAGTCGCGAGTAGGGCAGATCGCGTTGGGCTCGCGACGGACTCGCGGAGAGCTCCGACTGGAGCAGGAAGTGGTACGGGGTGGTGGCCGACGCTTCGAAATAGAGTCCCTCCATCGAGCCGATGCAGCCGTCGGTCCAGTGAGGCAACAGCATCGGGGCCATCGTCGTGCCGTAAGTTCCCAGACGGTCGCGCTCGAACTCCCAGAGCGACCGCCCGCACCCGAACTCCTCGCCGACCCCGGCCATGGTCGACACCAGTTCGTTGTACTCGACGGTTCCAGGCTTCTGCTCGTAACCCGTGAAATTGTATCTAACCCAACCGGGACCGTGATTGAGATGCTCAGTGGCGAATCCGTCCCATCCGCCCACAGGCCCGACCCCGAACACGCTCGAGAAACCATAGAGATTCGCGACTTCGCCGGAAGCGTCGACCCTCTGGAAGTTCGTTGCGAACGGCACAGACCTGAGCGGAAACGCCAGGACCGCCAGGATCAACACCGTGAACAGCCCTGCCGGAACGGCTGCCCACACCGTCGGGTCGGAACCCCCGACCGGCGGAGGCTCCACGCGCTCGTTCGACGCGTCGGGCTCCGCTGATTCCCCAGATTCGAGAGACGCAGGATACGCCGGATACGCCGGATACGCCGGATACGCGACGCGCCCGGGTCGGAGCATCCGCACTCCGAGCCGGCTGAATTCTGCGACCGAGACGCCGGCCAGCAGATAGATCGACAGGTAATAGAACGGCAGAATCCGCACGTTCCAGAGCCGGCTCTCCGGAAGCAGCACAAAAGCAACTGCGAAGATCGCAGCCACGAGGCTCAACACGAGCCCGAAGCGAACCCGGCGCACCGCACAGATCACCGCGCCAGCGACCGCGAGAACAACGAACACCTGCAGGGGCAGGTCGTTGACCAGGAAATCCTGATCACCGAGATTGTCGCCCCGATGCCACAGCGCTGCCGCATAGCGACGTTCCTTGCCCCAACCCATGTCGTTGAGGTACCGGACATTCCACGCAAAGGGCAACACCCAGAACGCCGACAGCAGCGCGGCGAGCGGACCCACGACCGCCACCCAAGCGATCTCGCGTCGACCGAGCCGCACAAGCAGCATTGCAGACAACGCCACGAGAGCAAAGAATGCTGCAAACAAGTGGAGCAGCCCCGTCAGGGCCAGCAGCACCGCGGCCGCGCCGCGGTCCTGGCCAGTGCTCAATCCCCGCGCCGCGTACCCGATGAACAGCAGCGAAACCGACAACGCAAGGCTGTAAGCGAACTCGCCGGCCATCGTCGACATCAGGTTCCCTCCGTAGATGTTGAAGGAACGGTCGAAGATGAACGGCAAGGCCATCAACGCCAGCAGTGCGGGCCCTGGAAACGCCAAACCACTCAAACGGCCCGCGAAATATGCCGAGGCCGGGAGCGCAACGATTCCGGCGATCACCACCAACTTCATGGCGACGCCGTAGGGAACCGGAACGACCAGGGCTGTCCCGAGAACCGCGCCCGCGGTGATGGGAGCACGCCAACGCTCGACTGAGGCCACCCGGGACCACACGACCGTGCCGACCGCGGCGGGAAGCAACAGCGCAACTATCGCCAGGTCCGCCGACGTGTCGTTGAACGCGACCGGCTCAAGAGGCGACCACCCCAACCAGTCGGTGGCAAAAACCCGGCCGTCGGCAACAGCTCCGAATAGTGCGCTTCCGACGCCGAATCCAAGTGCCACAATCGCCTTCGAGGCCCGTTCCGCCCAGAACCTGCCCGAAACAAGAAAAGCCCCAAGAGCAACACCGATTGCCGAGAGCAGGTCTATTGATATGTCCAACCCGACGTTGACGATCACTATCAACAGCGAGGGGACGACCATGTAGAACGTGAACGCCGGAAATCCCCCATACCAATCAGGCGACCAGCCCGTCAGCCGAAAATTCGGCAGAAGCTCGTCGCGCAGGTAGGCAGGCGCCCAGACGTGGGCCCCCAGGTCTCCACCCGTCGGAGTCGTGTCTGTGAACCACAACCAGGGTGAGAGGTTCCAGACAACGAACAGAGTGACCCCGCCGACGACAGCGGCAGTGAATATCGCTTGCACATCGACTGACTGTTTCGGGATCGACAGACGCGCCACCAGCGAACGCCCGGCCTCGGAGGACCGCGCAAGTAGCGAGGGACGCGCGGACTCTTCGTTCATGGCGCTTCATTGTGCCATCTTGTTGGCTGCGCTCCATCGCCCGCTCCCACTCGCTGCTCTCGACGGCCGCTCAGACCACGGGTCGCCCGCTCCCACTCGCTGCTCTCGACGGCCGCTCAGACCACGGTTGTCGCTAGGCGAGTTGTCGAAGCAGGACAACCACGCTGGTCGCATTGAATCCCACATGGATCCATACAGCGGTGCCCAAACGACCCGTGATCTCGAACCCAGCTGCGGCAACTATGCCCACTGCCAACAACCCCGGAAACTGAAGAAGTTGAAAATGCGAAGCAGCGAACACCGTTGAAGATCCAAGGACCGCCAACACCGTGCCGATCCGTCCACGACGGGCGAACTTGTCCGCCAAACCCCGATGAAGCAGACCCCGATACAAGAACTCCTCAGCAATAGGCGCCCCCACCACCGTGAGGACCACAAGCGCCAAAACTCCCAACGACGAGTTGGCCGAGGCGACGAGATTACGAGCCGGCGCTTCGAGAGCATCGCTGTCCATGTACCGGAGAATCGGCATATAGATCAGAGGAAGGAGCAGAGCCTGCGTGCCGATCCCCGCCAAGAGACCGACGCCGACGTCGCGTCCTGTCACGCCCCAGCCGAAATCCCGACGCAAATCGAGCTTCTTGCGGCGAGAGGCAAGCCACGGAACCCCAAGCAGACAAGCCCACAACGGCACTGCCAGCAGCACTCGAGCCACGAGGGGAACACGGTTGTGGCCGAGAGCAGCCTCGGCTGCCACCTGCCCCGCTACACGGCCGAAATCGTCGCCCAGACCCGAAGGGACGTCGAAATCCCAACCAGCGGCGCCGACAACGATCCCCCCTGCCAACGCGGACGCCACGATCCCCGCGAACATCGCGGCGAAGGCCAGCAACACCCGGCTGCCCGGCGTCGGGGTTGAATCCTCAACCGACACCGTCGGCCCTAGCCAGTCCGGCGAAATCGATGCGGCCCGTCGCTCAGCACGGGGGCGCCCAGGGGTGGCTCCTCCAAAGATCGCACCTCAGAGCGCCGGTCGTCGAGGTCCCAGCCCCGCGGCGGTCGCGTCCGATCAGCGTGAACCGTGCACAAATCATGGTTCGCGGGAGAATCCTCAACATGCAGGTCATCGATCCACACAATCTGTTGCGCATACAAGAAGGACAGAGTTGTGGCAGCAAGATGACGGCAACCAGGCCGGGCACAGCGACGATTCACGTTGGGCACCGTACCCTCTGCCGACAGTTGAGACAGGGATATCCCGCAACGGGGTCTACGCTTGACACATGGCGTCCAACCCCCCTCCACCGCCTCCGCCGCCGCCCATGTCGGGAGACCGCGGGAAGCCCGACGACAAGAGCGGCACGCGACGCGAATCACCGGGCTGGTCGCGTTACATCCTGTGGATCATCATCGGCACTCTCCTCGCCGTGATGCTGGTCAACTACTTCACAGGAGGCGACTCCAGGGAGCAGGTCACGTACACCAACTTCTTGGAAACGGTCGCCGAGGGCGACGTACAAGAAGCCAAGTACGACAACAACGACGGCGGCATTGCATTCACCACCCAGCTGGGCGAGTTCAAAACCACCGGCCCCATGCCCCTCCCCGACGCTGACCACGACCTGATCGGGGAAAACACCAGACTCGAATTCGACACGCCCAAACCCAACTTCTTCACGTCGATCTTCCCGATCCTGCTTCCGGTTCTGCTCCTGATCGGATTCTTCTTCTGGATGCAGCGCAGAGCGCAGGGACAACTCGGCAACATCATGTCGGTCGGTCGCAGCAAGGCCAAGACCTATTCAACCGAACAGCCCGGGACCACCTTCGACGACGTGGCCGGCTACAACGGCGTCAAACAGGAGATCACCGAAATCGTCGAGTTCCTCAAACACCCGGCCCCTTTCGCCGAGATCGGAGCCCGCGTTCCCAAGGGCGTGCTGCTCGTGGGTCCCCCGGGCACCGGCAAGACCCTCATCGCCAAAGCAGTGGCGGGCGAAGCAGGCGTGCCCTTCCTCTCGGTGACCGGCTCGGACTTCATGGAGATGTTTGTCGGCGTCGGCGCCAGCCGGGTTCGAGACCTTTTCGATTCAGCTCGCAAAATGGGCAAAGCCATCATCTTCATCGACGAAATCGACTCGATCGGACGCAAGCGGGGCGCCGGTCTCGGCGGCGGGCACGACGAACGCGAACAAACGCTCAACCAGATGCTCGCCGAAATGGACGGATTCCAACCGACCGACGGAATCGTGATGATGGCGGCCACCAATCGCCCCGACATTCTCGATCCCGCGCTGCTTCGCCCCGGACGCTTCGACCGCCAGGTAGTCGTGCCCCTGCCCGAACTGGACGACCGCAAGAAGATTCTCACGGTCCATCTCAAAGGCAAACGAACCAGCGACAACCTCGACGTCGACGTCATCGCCCGCGGGGCACCCGGCATGAGCGGCGCCGATCTCGCGAACCTCGTCAATGAGGCAGCACTGTTCGCGGTTCGCCGCGGTCGAGACCAGATCGACGCCGGCGACTTCGATTCGGCGCGCGACCGTGTGATTCTCGGGATCGAGCGACTGTCGGTCGCCCAGAGCCCGGAGAACCTTGAACGCACGGCCTACCACGAAGCGGGGCACGCGTTGTGCGCAGCCGTGCAGGACAACCACGATCCCGTCCACAAAGTCACGATCATTCCCACCGGCATGGCCCTCGGCGTCACCATGACGCTCCCGACCGAAGATCGCCACACGCTGGACAAAGCCGAAGCGGAGTCCCGCATGGTCATGGCCATGGGCGGCCGAGTGGCCGAATCGCTGGTGTTCGACGAATTCTCCTCCGGGGCCGCCAATGATCTCGCTCAAGCGACCGGCATCGCCCGTCTCATGGTCACTGAATGGGGAATGAGCGCCGAGGTCGGGCCCATGTCCTTGTCGGACAACGGACCGGTCTTCCTCGGCGCCGACATGATGCAGTCGAAGAACTACTCCCCCGACACAGCCAAGCTCGTAGACACCGAGATCCGCCGAATTCTGACAGAGTCCGAGGATCGCTGCCGCAAACTCCTGATCGAACACCGCAAAGCTCTCGACCTCGTGGCCCGGGCCCTGCTCGAGCACGAGACCATCTCCGGAGAAGAAGTCGAGCGCCTGATCGCATTGGCGGGTTCAGGACCAATTGTCGAATCCAGCACCGTCGAATCCAGCACCGAAGCGGAGACGGAGACGAGCATCGCCGAGCCGATCCCGGCTGAAGTGACTGTTTCCGACGACTCGTAACCCTGCACATGGACCGCCTGCTTCTGGTCTTGGGCGGCGTCGCCATAGCTGGAACAGTCGCGGCGTTGTTGAGTCGAATCCGCAATGCGGCACCCGCAGGCAACACCCGCACGATCCCGCGACAGCTCAACCGCCGCGATTTCGACGGCGCGACCCGACCCTGGCTCGTCGCGGTGTTCACCGCTTCGACGTGTGACACGTGTGCAGGTGTGATGGAGCGTGCAAAACACCTGGCGAGCGGCCAGGTGTCCGTGCAGGAGCTAGAACACCGCTCCGAAGCCGCTCTGCACGAACGGTACGGAGTCGATTCGGTGCCAATGGTCCTCATCGCCGACGAGACAGGAGCGGTCCAGCGGGCATTCCTCGGACCCGTCACCGCCACGGACCTCTGGGCGTCGTTGGCCGAACTCCGTGAACCGGGCACAGTCTCCAAGGACTGCAACCTGGGCGAAACGACCTTCAGCGCCGAATGAGGGGCGACGGTTCAGCCGCCACCACTCCAGGGAGCAGCTGGTGCTGAGACACACCGCGCAGGTCGCGGCTCACCACCACAGGCGCTGCAGACACAACTTCGACTATCGGGCGCTCAACCCCGAACTCCGAAGCGCTCAGCGAGACACGCCGCAGCGGAGCGATCTCCAATTCAGTCACGACCCTTCGACCCTGGGGTTCTGAGACCGCCACCTCAACCGTTGCGATCGACCTCGGCGAAGGGTTGAAGATCACAACTCTGTGCGAACCGCTTCCCAACGGCGCCAGCCACCTCGTCGAACTCACATCCAAACCGGTCGTCGCCGCCACCGAGACGTTCTCGGGCCCAAGGCCGGAGTCAAGCGGCCCGCCAGTGTCAGACCCTCCCTCGACCGACACGTCGTCGCGACCCCTGAACGACAGATCAGTGGTCTCGAGCATCACCGCGATCGGAAGGCCTGTCAGCGAATCGGCCGTAATACTGTACGAATCCAGGCCCGACAACCTGCTCACATCGCTCAAGCGAACCTGGCTCGCCGCACCGGGGCCGATTGTCAGTTCAATCGGATCACGGCCCAGCTCCGCATCAGGAACGATCACGAGGTCGACTTCAGCCGTCTCGGTCAGAGAAGGGTTGAGCACGCTCACCACCTCGTCGCGGTCAGCGCTGTTGACGTCTGAAAGATGCCAGACGGGTGCTGTCCCCGAAGTCGCTGGAGTAACCGACAACCCGACAGGCTCGCCGTCGGGTGACGACGGCACATGACCCTGCAACTGCACACGCGAAGCCGCAACACGGCCAACCACTGCATCGATCACAGCACTGAGGTGGCTCGCTACAGGCACCGCCTCGGTGACGTCGAGGGCAACAACGCGACGAGCCGGAACCACAACTCCATTGCGAGTGTCGACCCCCACATCAGAGTTGAAGCGAACGTTGAGAACCGCGTCATGGGGGAACGGGTTCAGAAACAGCAGGATCATCTCCTCGCCGTGTGACGCGAACCGAGTGGCGCCCGAGGCGACCACCCACTGATCAGAAGTTCGCGTGTGGCACAACGCCCGGTCGCTGGTCTGGGCCGCGCCCAGATACGTCTGCTCCACAACCACATCAGCCGAGTCGACCTCGACGACAGCGCCCATCCACGGCGAGTCGGCGACAAGGTCAGCCAAGCGCACGCGGGTGCGTTCACCGGGTCCAATCGTCACCACCGCATCAGTCGGCTCGGCGCCGAGCCCGCTGCGGATACCGGAGACAATGGCGTCCGCCGGCTCGCTGGACGCATTGATCATCTCAAGGGAGACGTCAGCGCGTCCACCTGGAGACGACCCGCCCGGGCAGAACCAGGTTCCGTTCTCTCGCGAGGACACCGGGACCGAATAACTCTTGGGAACGACCAGCTGTTCGACGTCGCGCTCGAGCGTCTCCGAAACACCGAACTCGTCAAAGAACTCGAAACCGTCGAGCGCCAACGCGACCGCGAGCATCCCCGCGAGCAGCACGGCCACGACGACACGCAGAAAGCTCACCGTCGATGCCCGATCACTGGGCGAATTGCGATCACACCGATCAAAAACAGGATCGCGGACACCTGCACGATCAAGACCCATCGTCGCCACGGCGCGGTTAAGTAGGCCAATTCGCCGGCGCCACCCGCCTGGGGAGCGAAAGCGGTCGCATATCCGACCGAACGCCGCTGTGCCCCGCGAGAACCATCAACCTCGAACCTCCAGGAGGCGTCGCTGGTCTGGGCCACAAACACTTCCGTGCCGTCAGGGATCGAACCGGAGACCTTGTCGCCGCGTCCTGGCATCACGCCAGCGGTTCCGGATATCGGCATGGCCGCCAAGTCGGAGATCCCGCTGACTTCGCTGTCGAAGCCCGGAGTCGCCGCAGCGCGAACCGAGGTCCAGTCCGTGTTGGCGTACACCTCCACGGCGCTGTTGATCCCCTCAAGGCGTTGCAAGTCCAGCTGAGAGGCAATGGAGGCTCGGAACCCGGCAGGGATCCCAACCGTGTCGTCGGCATCGCTGAAGGGGGCCGGCGCAAGCCTGTCCAGCAGAACCACGTACCTGATGCCGAGACCGCCGAGCTCTCTGCCGAGCCGGATCGTGTCGCCGTTGATCGCTCGCGACAGCGCCTCGTTCACCAGCGGCGCTGAACCGGCGTCGACCGCGGGAATGCGGTCCGAGAGGCTCGGAGGCCCGTCGATCGACGCGACCCACACAAGATCAGCCACCAATGAACGACCGTCGCCCGGGATCGCCTCAGGAACCCCTATCCACAACACGCGATAACTTCCGTGCCTCAGCGGGTCGGCGAAGGGCAGAACGTCCTCATAGTCGCCGCGAGGCATCTCCCAGCGTCCGGTCTCTGCAAGAGCAAGCCCGGGAATGGAACCGGCCACAGCCGCGAGCACTGCCACCGGCAACAATGCCTGACGCCAGCCGAACCCCGCAGTCGACAGATCATGTTCGAACGCCACGATCGCCGCCCCGCAGGCCAGCGCCACACCCGCAGCGGCGGTCGCCAGCAGAACGCTGTTGTCGGGCACGCCGAAAGGCAGCCAACCCAGAGCCGCAGCCCAGGTCAAACCCCAGCTCGCAATCGCAACGGACCAGCCGCGAACCGCCAGGCCGAACCGCCACGAACGCCCGATGACCACCGGAATGGCCATCAACAATCCGAAAGCCCAGATAAAGGCGCCCGGTTCTCTCGGGCCGATATCAAAGCTGAGAATGTCTACCAGCGAGATCGCAGAGGCTGAACCGTCACGCCCGCCAGCGAGGGGAGCCCAACTCGGACCTGCGACGAGCAGGTCCACCAGAAACGGCAGGACCAGGACAGCGACAACCGGCGCCGCCAGAATCACACATGCAAAAAGGCGCAGAACCCCTCTGAAGTCGACCGTCAGAACCGCGGCGAGGAACAACCCGGCGATCATCGGAACGGATATAAGGGCCGCAGACAGATCGAAAAGCGCAGTCACACCGACAGCCGCGCCCATTGTCCAACCAATGCGGCCCACCGATTGTTGGGAATCATCGGCCCTGTTGGCCGACCATGCCGACTGCGCGCTCAGCATCGCCCCGAGCAGCCACGGCGAGAGCGCATACGCATAAATCCCACCGATGCTGGCATTGGCAACCGCGGCCCAGGGCAGCGGAATCACCGCGTAGGCGAGCAGACAGCCGAGCTGGGCTCGCCGCGAGCCAGTCGGTCGAAGCATCCGCCAAGCTCCCACCAGACCCGCCGCCAACGGCAACAACACCCACAACGTGCGCGCCAGACCCGTGGAACTGCCCAGCAGGATCGACAACAAGCCCAGCAGACCCGCCGAAGGCGCGGCAGCGCCGGTGCTGCCCATGTCGCGCTCGCGCCAACCGCTCCACCAATCACCGATCATGTCCCAGCCCGACCCGCCGAACGAGAGGTAATCCCCGATCGCAGGAATCCCGTCGGCGATCAACGACCGCGAACCGAACAGCGCGAACAACCCCACCAAGCCGCAGACAACAGCAGAGATCCGGGCTGTGCCCGTGCGCATGGCCGATGCCAGTTCCCGCCCCACCGCATGCGCGCTGTCGGAACCGATTCGTCCCCTCAACAGTGCCGTGAGCCGCACGCTCCCACTCTGTTGGAGGGCCCGGACGTCTTTGTGCCGGGTTCTCCTGATATGCCGCAACGCCTGGCGCCGGCTGTGAATCTCCCCCAAACGAGCCAAATTCCAGAGCCAAGCCCCCCAGACATCGCGGAAATGCCCGAACCGCCTAGCGAACAGGGCGGCCATCGACTCTCCGAGCGAGAACAGGAACGCGAGCGGCAGCAGGTAGCACAGAGACGGCCAGCTCGACGTGACCGCCACAGTGCGCAGTTGGTGGCGGGCGCGCTGCAGATCGCCGTCGTCGACCCCGGTGCGCGTCGAGAGCGCCTGTCGATGCCGCACCCTCGCGTCGGGAACCGCCATCACCCGCGCCCCTGCAAGCTGCGCCCTGAAGCAGAGATCAACGTCTTCGCAGTGATAGGGCATTCCCGGATCAAACCCGTCGAGGTCCCGGAACAGGTCGGTGCGGATGAGAATGCAGGCCGAGGGAACCGCGAAGACATCGACGACGGCGTCGTACTGCTCCTGGTCGATCTCGCCGGGGTCTACGACGTCGGCAGCCACCGCTAGGCGGTCGACGATGTACGCGACATGCTGCAGGCGGTCGGGATTGTCCCAATCCACCAGTTTCGGCCCCACGATCCCCGCGTTCGAGCGCAAAGACTCAACTACGAGCAATCGGGCTGCGTCCGGCTCCAAGACGATGTCATCGTGGCAGATCATCAAGAACACGGGGTCGACATGAGTGTCGATAAGCGCATTGGCGGCCGCGGAGAACCCGTCAGTGTCTGACGCATCGAGGACCGAGGCTCCGGGCAGGTGACTCTGCACCCGTGCAGCCAAGGAAGGCTCACCGGCGGCGTCGATCACCATGACTTCCAGACGCTGATAGTCCTGTGTGGCGAAACTCTCCAGGGTCTCGTCGAACCAGTCGCCGGGCGCATGCGCGACGATCACCGCCAAGACCGACGGTGTGGTGTCCCTGGCTTGCGGCGCAAGAATCTCCGAGTCGGTCTCGGCTCCCATCGCCGCAGTTGATGCACCCGGCAGCGGTTGGTCGGTTCGATCAGCCACAATCGCCCGAGGCTACCGCCGCTGAGGCTGTGGCGGGTGATCGCTGAAGCACCCGTGTTGAGAGCGGGACCGGTCGGGCGTAGAGTCTACGACGATGCACGGCCGACCGGTGATGACCAGCGGTGGACGGACAACTGCAAAATGATGCGACTGGAAGCCTGACATGCGCGCTCTGGTAACCGGTGCCAACGGTTTCGTGGGACTTCATCTGGTGGCCCATCTGAGTTCCTGCGGAGACGAAGTGGTCGGGTCCGATACCAACATCTTGGACCGCGAGGCGATCACCGCGACCGTCGCCGCAGCAAGGCCCGACGTGGTGTACCACCTCGCCGCGCAGGCCGACGTGGGTGGATCATGGGACTCCCCGGTCGACACGCTGCGAGTCAACGTGGAAGGCACCCTCAATGTCTGCGACGCCTCCCGCCTCGCCGGGACACGACGCGTGCTCGGCGTCACCAGCGCAGACGTCTACGGCCGAGTGGACCAGAGCGGACCCGACCGCGCAAAGCTGAACGAGACAACGCCATTGCGCCCCACAAGCCCTTACGCGGCCAGCAAGGCGGCCGCGGAGATCATCTACACCCAGGCATGGCTCGGCCACGGTCTCAACGTCGTCCTGGCCCGCAGTTTCAATCATCTCGGCCCGGGACAATCCGACCGATTCGTCGCTTCGGCAATAGCGAGCCGAATCGCGGCCAACGAACGCAACGGCGCCGCGACGGTGCCGGTCGGCAATCTCGAAGCTCGCCGCGACTTCACCGATGTGCGCGACGTCGTTCGGGCCTACCGGCTGTTGATGCAACACGGCACTCCGGGCGAGGTGTACCACGTCTGCTCCGGCAAAGACCGCGCAGTCCGACAGATCGCCGAACAACTCGTAGGCTTGGCTGCATTCCCTATGACGCTCGAACTCGATCCGGATTTGTTGCGCCCCGTCGATCTCAAGGTCCTCTGCGGCGACAACACCAAGATTCGGACCCATACCGGTTGGTCACCGCGCATTCCGATCGAGGCCACCCTTGGCGACCTGCTCGAATTCTGGCGCCGGAACCCCTCCGGCGTAGAGACTCCCCAACACATTTGAGGCAAGGATCACTGTGGCTGAACGCGCGCTCATCACCGGCATAACCGGCCAAGACGGTTCATATCTGGCCGAACTGCTCCTCTCCAAGGGCTACGACGTGATCGGCATGGTGCGTCGCTCCAGCACCGTCAACTTCGAACGCATCGCCCACATCCAGGACCAGGTGCGTTTCGCTCCCGGTGACCTGCTCGACGAGGTGTCGATGATCGAGATCCTGAGAACCTGCCGGCCGACGGAAATCTACAATCTCGCGGCCCAATCGTTCGTCCAGACATCCTTCGGACAACCGGTCCTCACCGGTGAGACGACTGCGCTGGGGGTGACCCGCCTGCTCGACGCCGTACGCCTCGTCGATCCTGAGATCCGCTTCTACCAGGCCAGCTCCTCAGAGATGTTCGGAAAGGTCCAGGAAGTACCCCAAACAGAGGAGACTCCGTTCCACCCTCGCAGCCCCTACGGCGTGGCCAAGGTGTACGGACACTGGATCACCGTCAACTACCGCGAGAGCTACGGGTTGCACGCCACCTCGGGCATCCTGTTCAACCACGAGAGCCCCCGCCGTGGCATGGAGTTCGTCACCCGCAAGATCAGCCATGCGGTGGCTCGGATCAAGCTCGGCCAAACCGACGAACTGCGCCTCGGAAACCTCGACGCCAAACGAGACTGGGGATATGCAGCCGACTATGTGGATGCGATGTGGCGAATGCTGCAACAAGACTCACCGGAGGATTACGTGATCTGCACGGGGGAGACGCATTCCGTTCGCGAGTTCTGCGAGCTCGCTTTCGACCATGTCGGCCTGCGCTACCAGGACCACGTGGTGATCGACGAGTCGTTCATGCGCCCCGCCGAGGTGGACCTGCTCGTCGGCAATGCCGAGAAGGCAGAGGCCGGGCTCGGCTGGACGCCCCAGACTTCCTTCGTCGATCTCGTGCGACTGATGGTCGACGCCGATCTCGACCTGCTCCAGGGCCGCCTGCGGGGCTTGACTTGAGGCACGCCGTTCTCGCCGGTGGGGTCGGCGCGGCACGATATCTGCAGGGTGCAGTCGAGGCTTTCGACCCCGCTGACGTCGCCGCAATCGTCAACGTCGCAGACGACGTGACGCTCCACGGGTTGCGAGTCTGCCCTGATCTCGACACCTGCACCTACACCCTCGCCGGCGCGAATGACCCGCAACGAGGTTGGGGCCTGCTCAACGAGAGCTTCCACGCGATGGACAGTCTGGGCCGCTACGGCGGTATCGACTGGTTCTCTCTGGGCGACCAGGATCTCGGCACCCACCTCTATCGCACCCAGCGCCTCGCGGAGGGCGCAACATTGACCGAAGTGACCGCCGAAATCAGCGCGGCATGGGGAATCAGAGCGGCGCTGCTCCCCGTATCCGACGACCCGATCGAAACCAGAGTCACGCTCGCTGGAGGCGAAGAGGTCGGCTTCCAGGAGTACTTCGTTCGACTGGCCCACGCTGTGGAAGTCTCGTCGGTGCGTTTTCTCGGCGTGGAACAGGCGCGGCCCACGGCTGCTGCCCTGGCGGCCATCGAATCGGCTGAGACGCTGGTGATCGCGCCGAGCAACCCGCTCGTCTCAATTCAACCAGTGCTGTGCGTGCCGGGCGTCGAGTCCGCCGTGAGGTCCCGCCGCTCTCGCAACGTCGCCGTCTCGCCGATCATCGGTGGCCGGGCACTCAAGGGTCCCGCTGACAGAATGATGCGCGAACTGGGGGAACAGGCAACGGTTGTCGGCATCGCCCGTCGCTATCAGGACTTGGCCGCAACCTTGGTGATCGACGAGGCCGACTCCGAATACACCGACGAGATCGAAGACCTGGGAATGCAGGTCATCGCCGCGCCGACGATCATGTCGGCGCCGGGTATCGCCCGCGCCCTGGCCGAAACATGCCATCGAGCCGGGCAAGCTGGGGCGTCGCGGTGAGCGATCTTGAGATCATCGGCGTGGAGGGCATCGCCGAGGTGAAGCCGGGCGACGACCTGGCAGCTCTGATTCTTGCTGCGGGCGCGGACCTCCGAGACCGCGACTGCCTGGTGATCACACAGAAGGTCGTCTCCAAAGCCGAGGGCCGGCTCGTCGCCGTCGATCCTGACGACCCGTTGTCGCATAAGCCCCTCGTGGAGCGCGAGTCGGTGCGCATCCTGAGAAGGCGGGGCGACCTGATCATCAGCGAGACCCCTCACGGATTCGTCTGCGCCAACGCCGGGATCGACCTGTCGAACGTCGAGCAGGGCCGGGCTGCCCTGCTGCCGATCGACAGTGACCGCTCCGCTCGCGGGATTCGCGAGCGGCTCAAGGTGCGTGCCGGGGTGGAAGTGGGCGTGGTTGTCAGCGACACCTTCGGACGCCCTTGGCGGCGGGGCGTCACAGACGTCGCTATCGGATGCGCTGGAATCACCGCGGTCGTCGACCTCCGCGGCTCAACTGACACTTTCGGGCGTGAACTGATGGTGACCGAGGTCGCCGCGGTCGACGAGATCGCCGCTGCAGCGGACCTGGTGATGGGCAAGGCCAGCGGAATCGCCGCAGCCATAGTCCGGGGACTTCCCGAAGCGTGGTTCAGGCCCGGCAGCGTTGCCGGCGAGATCGTGCGCTCCCCCGCTGAAGACCTGTTCCGCTAACGACGGTAACCGCCAGGGTTCTCGCAATGCCAGCGCCAGTGGTCCCGCATCATCTCCTCGATGCCCCGCTTCGCCCGCCAACCGAGGAAATCGTGCGCCAGGTCGACTGCGGCCCAAGTCTTGGCGACATCGCCCGGACGACGCTCGACAACCTCGTAGGGAATGGCCTTGCCGGTAACCCGCCGCGCCGCTTCGATCAACTCGAGCACGCTGGTGCCCGAACCGGTTCCGACGTTGACAGCAGTCGCGCCTTCGTGGCCGCCCGCCAACACCTCGAGCGCCGCGACGTGTGCGTCGGCCAGATCAACGACATGCACGTAATCACGGACGCCGGAACCGTCGGCCGTGTCGTAGTCGTCGCCGAAGACCGGCAGTTTCCCACGGCTTCCGCCGGCCACCTGCATCACCAGGGGCACCAGGTTGTTCGGAATGCCGTTGGGATCCTCACCGAGTGTCCCAGACCCGTGCGCACCCACCGGATTGAAGTAGCGGAGCATGACCGCGGCCAGTGGTCGCACCGCGCAGACGTCGCTGATGATCTGCTCGCTCACCAACTTCGTCCGACCATACGGACTCGCCGCTCGCACCGGCGCACTTTCGCTGACCGGCAACACTTCGGGTTGTCCGTACACCGTGCAGGACGAGGAGTGAACAAGCCTGTCGACTCCGTGCTCGAGCATTGCGTCCAAGACCCCGAGCAGCGAACCCACGTTGTTCCGGTAGTACCGGCTCGGTTCGGAGACCGATTCGGCCACAGCCTTGTGGGCGGCAAAATGCACCACTCCGGTTATCTCGTGCTGCTCGAAGACCCTCCGCACGGCATCGTCGTCGAGCAGGTCCGCTTCCACGAAAGCCAGATCTTCGGTGGTGAGCGCGCGCACGGCGTCGACAGCCGCCGGCGACGAGTTTGCGAAGTTGTCGACGATCACGACTTCATGACCCGCGTCGTGGAGTGCAACCGCCGTGTGCGAGCCGATATAGCCGGCCCCGCCCGTGACCAGAACAGCCATGTCAGGCGCTCGACGGGATCTTGGATCCGTCCACGAGCAGGCCTGCGCCGACGCTCACCCGGTCACCGACTATCGACAAACCGGTGACCTTGGCGCCTTCCCCGATACGCGCCCCGGGCCCGATGACCGAACCGTCGACCAAGGCGTCCCTCTCGATCACCGCGCCCTCCATGATGATGCTGTCGCGGGCGACCGCACCGGCGGCCACGGCTGCACCCTCCATGACCACCGACCTCTCCACCTCAGCGTCTTCATCGACGCGGGCGTCAGCGGCTATCCCGGCCATAGCGGCGCCGCGAACGCCGTCGATCAAATCGAGCTGTGCCTGCACATAGGTCGACGGCGTACCGATATCGATCCAGTAAGCCTCGGACTTCACAGCCCAAAGTCCTTTCTCGGCAACAAGCGAGGGAAACACCTCCCTCTCAATGGAGACTCGCCGTCCACTGGCGATGCGCCCCAGGATCTCCGGCTCGAGCACGTAGACGCCGGCATTGACCCAGTTCGTGGGAGCTTCGTCCCGGTTCGGTTTCTCGATGAACCCCAACACCTTGCCGCGCGGGTCAGTGGGGACGACGCCGTAGCGCGACGGGTCCCCGACCCTGGTGAGAGCGATCGTCGCCTGCGCGCCTGTCTCGCGGTGGCGGTCCCACAGCGAACCGACGTCGACGTCGGTGAGCACATCGCCGTTGACAGCAAGGAAAGGCTCGTCGATCCCCGCCGCATCGGCGGCGAACCGGACTGCGCCAGCGGTGTCCAGAGGTTCGGGCTCAACGGCATAGCTGAGCGATACGCCGTCACAGACAGCATCAGGATACGCGGCGCGGAACAGGTCCTCTTTGTAGCCAAGGGCGAGCGTCACCTCGCTGACGCCGCCGCGTTTCAACGTGCTGACGACATATTCGATCATCGGCCGGTCGACCACCGGCAGCATCTGTTTCGGGGTCGTCACCGTAAGGGGCCGGAGCCTTGTCCCAAAGCCACCAACCAATATCACGGCCTTCATGGCATCCCCCCTAGCCGTCACTCCCGTCCGGCGTGTCGACAGGAGTGTCGTCGGTGATGGGATCTGTGGTCTCCCACTGAATCTCCGACCCGACGCCCACGAGAGATGTGATCACATCCGAGCCCGGAGGAGGGGGGTCCTCGCCCTCCGCAACCAGAGCGAAGGTGAAGCCCTCGCCGTCTTCAAGCAGGCGAATGTCGTCGAAGTCGTCTTCGTACACCTCTACGATCTCGGGCCCGCCGGCCGCTCCGATGTTCCAGCGGGCGACCTTGACAACCGCCGGTCGGCCATCACAGCCGTCCTCGGTGAGGATCGGGGCGAACTCACCGTTCTCAGCGAAGATTCCGTCTACATCGATCGACGCGTTCATGGTTTCCAGAAAGACGCCGAGACGGGCGTCTTCGCCTGTCGCCGAACTGTTGTAAGGGTGAATATGGATCAACGAGTCGCCGTGGCTGTGGATGCCGTCCGGGTCGACCTGGCCTTGGAGGACCGGCATCAGCACACCGCAGTCATAAATCGAGTACGCCGAGTGCCAATGGTCGGCAGTCGTCGGCGAAGTCACAGGGTCACGCGAACCGCGGGCGGCAATCACCAGCACAACCCCGAGCACCACGACCAAGGCCACGACGAGCGGAAAACCGAGTTGACGGCGCTCTGAAGCACCTTTCGAAGAGGCCGCGGCCCGAGCCGCACGTTGAACCTTTTTTGACGAACTTGCCTTTGCCACGAGCCATTACGCTAGCGCTGAAGCAACGACGAACGGCGCGCAGCATCCGATTCGCTGGTCGGGGCCTGTGACGATCAGCGAATCTCAGCTCAACGCGCGCGTTTCAACTCGTCAACTCGGCAAAGAGATCTGCGTACGCCTCGGCCACCCCATCGGGCGACGCCCATTGCAGCACGAACTGCCTCCCCGCAGAACCCATCGCAGCTAGGTCGGCATTGTCGACCAGGTCCAGCACAGCAGCGGTGAAGGCCTCCTGATCCTGAGGCGCAACCACCAGCCCCGCCCGTTGCGAAGAAACCACGGTCGCCACCTCAGTGCCGGAATCAACCGAGGCCAGCACTGCGCGTCCGGCCGCCAGGACCGAATAGAGCTTCGAGGGCACCGACGACCTGCCAAGCCCACGTCGCAGAGCGATGACATGCACATCACCGGCGGCAAGAACCTCGCCGAGCCGTTCCACCGGCTGGTAGTCGACAAACAACAGGTTGTCGAGTCCGCGGGCGAGCACCTCGAGCTCCTGTCGCCTCGAACCGCCGCCGTTGATGACAAAGGCCACATCATCGCGGTCCGCCAACGAGCGCGCCGCTTCAACCATCAGTTCAAGCGGCTGGGAGAACCCGAGATTGCCTGCGTACATGACAACAGTTCGGGCGCCCAAGCCGAACTCGGACCGGTAGGCATTGTCACGCTCCTGGGGTCGGATTCGCTCGACGTCGACGAAGTTCGGGATGATGCGAACCTTGTCGCCGACGCGATCGCCCGCTGTTCGGTCGGCGATCTTCGATTCGACGTTGACGCGGAGATCCTCAGAAAGCACCGTTACCGCATCGGCACGGCGGTACACGAACCGCTCCAACCCTTCGAGCAGGCGGATCACGCGTTGATTCGAAATCGCTCCGACTGCCACGGCGACATCGGGGAAAACATCCTGGACGTTGAACACGAAAGGTGCTCGGCGCAGCCTCGCTGTCAGCCAGGCGGCCAAGCCGAGCGTCAACGGAGGCGACATCGCCATGACCACTTCCGGGCGTCGCCGCCTGCTCAACGAGCAGAGGCAGGCCAATGCGGTGAATCCAGCGAAACCGAAGGCCCGCGCCGCGATACTGCCCTTGTCGGCAGGGAAGGGGTAGACGCGGGTTGTCGAACCCCACCGAGTCGTCTCTTTGCGAATGATCCGACCCTTCCAAGCCTCATCCACCGCATGCTCCGGATACCAGGGGAGCGACGTCACAACGTCGACTTCGTGGCCGCGTGACACGAGCCCGCGGACGATCTCGCTCATCACCACCCCGGTCGGAGCTGCATCGGGTTCGAAATGGGGACAGACGACCTGAATCCGCATCAGAGGCTCCGCCACGCATCAACCAGTCGTGCAGCCGCAGAAGCCGGGGCGTAACGTTCAGCGCGCGCTCTCCCTGCAGCACTCAGACGACTCGCCAATGAGCTGTCTGTGACGATCTCGTCGATGGCGTCGGCCCACATGGCCGGTTCGTCTGCGGCGAGCAGGAGCCCGGCGTCCGCCACCACCTCGGGCATGGCGCTGTTGTCGCCGGCGACAACCGGAGTGCCCGAATGCATAGCCTCGAGCAGAGGCAGGCCGAAACCCTCATAACGCGACGGAAACGCCAGCACATCAGCTCGTCGAATCAGTGCCGACAGCATCGAGGGGCTCACCCGGCCGAGGCGCCGCACCCGAACCCGTGCTCTGGCGACCCTCGAGGCAACCCCGGCTTCAGCCCTGCCGCCACCGCCGGTGAGCACCAGAGTCAGGTCGCGGTGGCGATCAGCGAGGCGATCGACAGCCTGAAGCAATGTCAGGTGATTCTTGTGGGGATGCGTGGCAGCTGGATACAGCACCACGGGACCGTCGCCCAGTTCAGCGATCTCTGGGTCGTCATGTGCAGCCGGTGCTGGATCCCAAGTCGACGACACCACCCGAATCTTGTCTGGACCAACACCGAGCGTTTCTTCAACAGACTCCGCGACCCATCTCGACGGAGTGCAGATCAACGACGCCGCGGACGCCGAACGTTGCACAGCCCACCGCAGATACCGGCGCTTCGCCCGGCTGAAGTTCTCGGGCATGTCCAGGGGCTGCAAATCGTGAATCGTCAGGACTGCCCGGGGGTTTCGGACAGCCGGCAGGCGCCCGCCGAAATGGTGCACGACGTCGGCGCTGCGCGTAGCTCGATGAACCTGAGTCGATTCGGCCAGGATCCGGAACCCGCGGATGCTCAAAGGACCCGCAAGCGGGGCGAACGGCAGCGCCGCCATCCACGGACAGCTCTGCTGCAACCGCTTTGAGGCGACAATCTCGAGTGCAAGATCGTCCGGGGCGCTGCGCACGACCGAAGCGAGCAGCCGGGTCGTGTACTCCTCACTCCCGCCGACGCCGCCGGGCACCAGCCAGGCGAGGTTGACCGCAACCGAGATCACTTGAGCACCCCGTTGTACACCACGGCGATCTCTGCGGCAGTGCGTTCCCAGGTCATGGTCCCTGCCCTCTGCGCACCGGCGGTCCCCAGCTCCTCACGGAGCGCGTCGTCTCCGGCAACCGAGTCGATGCCTGCGGCGATCGAATCGACACTGGTCGGATCGACCAGCACCCCCGCAGACCCTGCAACTTCGCCCGTGGCGGTGCCGCCGCTGGTGACCACGGCCGTTCCTTGGGCCATCGCCTCCAGCACGGGCATTCCGAAACCCTCCATGAGACTCGGGTAGACGAACACATCGGCCAAGTCGTACAGCACTCTGAGATCATCGCCCGGAACGGAGCCGAGGTGGCGCACCTCCACAGCGGAACCGGCGGTCAGCCCAGCTGCGTCGACTCCCCAACCGCCGGGGCCGACGAGAAGCAGCGGCAGACGCGTCTGGGACTGCGCCACCGCTGAGACCAGAGACTTGAGATTCTTGCGGGGCTCAATGGTGCCGGCCCACAACAGGAATCGCGGGGGAAGGCGATAACGGGACCGCACCTCGGAGCGGTCCCGCTCGCCCACCGCCCGCGCAGTGACGCCCCACGGGACAACACTGAGCCGGTCCGCCGAGAGACCATGGGATGCACAATCGTCCGCCGTGTGCTCCGACGGCACCAGAACCGCATCCGCATGCCGTTTAGCCAACTCGAAGGCACGGCTCATGAAAGCAACGCCTCGTCGGTTGAAATGCTCGGGATGGTGAAGGAACGCGAGATCATGGAGTGTGACCACCAACGCCGCGTCGCCTGACGGCGGAATCACGCCTCCGGTCGCGTGCACTACATCGAGACGTCCGGCACGCGACTGGATGCTCGGCCTGCGGAACCGGTGCCAGGCTTCGTACAGAGCCACACGTCCCAACCCCATGTGACACACCTCGACGGGCGGAACCGCCAACTCGCCGGGAGGACCGCGATGCGAGGCTGCTATTCCGACGACCTCCCAATCGGAGTGCCGCGCCAGAGCCGCCAGGCTCAGGACCGCCGAGACAGCGGTGCCGCCTGGAACACGATGCCAGCATTGCTCGACGATGGCGCCGACGCGACCATCGGCCATTTATGTGGCCGCGGACGCGTCGACTTCTTGGGAAGGAGCCGGAGTTGGTTCTTCTGGCAGCTCGGTGGGCAGGGTGATGAGCATCTCGGTGTACTCGCCGATCTCGGAGTCCACGCTGATCGTTCCACCGTGTTGGCGCACAATGTCGCTGGAAATGGCAAGACCCAGCCCAGTACCCCGATCGGTGGGCTTGGTCGTGAAGAACGGGTTGAAGATCTTGTCGGCGACGTCGGGGGGGATGCCGTTGCCGTTGTCCTTGATCCGGATCTCGACTTGATCCTCAGTGCGTCGGGTGCTGACCCACAACGTCGGAGAATACGACTCTCCGTAGGGTTCGTCCTCCTCTGAAGCGCCCCAGATCTGGCGCCGCTTCTCGTCGGTGGCGTCACAGGCGTTGCCCACCATGTTCAAGAACACCCGGCTCAGATCTCGGGGAATGATCCTCATCTCCCCCACCGACTCGTCGAGGTCATGCTGCAGATCGAGCTGGAACTCTGAGTCGGTGGCACGCGCCGAGTGATAGGCCAGACGGGCATGCTCCTCAAGGAGGTCGTTGATGTTTGCCATCTGCCATTCGCCCGTGTCCCGACCCATCGAGAGCATGTCGGTCACGATCCGGTTGGCACGATCTCCGTGGGAGCGAATCCTCTCGAGGTTGTCGCCGAGGTCGCCCTTGATCTCAGCGATCCATGACTTCTGATCCGCTGAAATGCTGTCGCCGATCTCCTCGAGGATCTCGTTCAACTCCTCAATCAGTTCCTCCGACGCCTCCGAGAAGTTCTTGACGAAATTCAGAGGGTTCTTGATCTCGTGTGCCACACCCGCCGTCAACTCACCGAGCGCGGCCAACTTCTCCCGCATGACTATCTGATCTTGCGCCCGTTGCAGGTCGGCCAGCACTTCTTCGAGCTGGGCGTTCTTCTCCTGCAGTTCCTCTGCCAACAGTTCGACCAAGTTGAGTCTCTGCACTTCCAGAGCGTGCTGGCGGAACACCTCGACGGCCGCGCCCATGTCCGCTATCTCGTCGCGTCCTCCGACGTCGGCCGTGAGCTCCAAATTGCCTTTGGCCATGCCGCGCATCCAGTCCGACAGACGCGCCAGGCGACGCAGAAGCACCCGTCCAACCTGATAGATCATCAACAGACCACCGACGATGCTGATCGCGCTGATCGCCAGCAGCAGGGTCTGGCCGGTCAAGATCGCGTTCTCAGAAGCCTGGGTCGCCTCCTGAACGCTGATCTCGGCGGCTCCGACCAGCGAGTTCACATTGTCGAGGAGATCTGCGGCGACTGTACGGTTGCGATTGAGGAGTTCCTCTTGGGACTGCAGCAAACGCAGTTCGGATTCGCGCAGATCGAACCCGCCCTGGTCCCCGCCCAACGCAAACAGCCTTTCGAACAGCCGATCGAACTCATCAGCCAAGAGCGGGTCGCTCTCCCTCATCTGAGAGATGTTCTGCTGGATGCGGGCCGACGACGCCTCGAAGCGTTCGCGCAACGGCTCAATAGTCGAGGCGTCGGACAAACCGAAGGCGCTCGCGAGCAGTTGGGTGGAGATGTTGGCGTTGGCCTGAAGCTCGGACAGGAAGCGGAACTTCCGCAGTTCTTCCTCGGACAGGTGCTCAGCACGAGAACTGGGTGGCTCGTCGAGATCCCGGTACCCGGTCATCAGGAAGAAGAACTGATCGTCGAGGGCCGGGATCAGAGCGGCGTCGATCTCCGCGCGCAATTCGTCGAGTTGTGCTTGAAGGCCGGACTTCAGGTCGTCGAGCTGGAACAGCTCGAGACGGTCGAACTTGATCTCCTCGATGTTCGAGCGGAACGTGACTCCGAGACCCCTTACCAGTTGATTCTGGCCGGGTCGCATAGCCGCCGACTCCAGAGCCACCAGTTCCGAATCGAACGCGGCGTAAGTCTCGTTGATGCTCGCCGCCACAGAATCAAGGTCTTCCGGGGTGGCCGCGGCGATGCGAGGCGATGCGGAGATCAGCTCACCGCTGTACTGGGCGACACTGAAAGCAACCGCCATGGCCGGCACGCTGCCTTCGTTGACCCGCTCTTGAACATCTCCGACCCGATTGATGGAGAACCAACCGACCAGACTGGCTGCGACAGTCAACACGACAGCCGTGCCGATGACCGAATACAGGCGGGTCGAGACACGAAAACGGCTCTCGGCTATTCGCTTGAGCCAGTCTCTCATGGCGCTATGTCCTGCCAGTTGCTGAGAGGACGATACTCGCCGTTCTCATCGATCACGGTCCAGAACACCTGGTCTGAACCCTGGTTGTCGTCTTCCCCATAGTGCAGTGCGAATCCGTCGATATCGATGGTTTCAGAGGAGGCGAAACGATCCGAGAAGCACTCCCTGTCGACGCTCCGCCCGCAACTCTCCAGAGCTGCGATGGCCAACCGGCCCGCAAGGTATCCCTCCAGAGAAACGAATCCTGGCACAGCTTCGGGGTGGTACGCCCCCAAGGCGTCGAGGTAGGAGGCCACCACCGGGACGTCCGCATCAGTCGGGAAAGGCACAACCTGGGTCGTCAACACGCCGGCGCCGTCGGGCCCCAGTTCCTGCGCCAGCGCATTGCTGCCCACGAACGAGATCGTGACGAACACCGCGTTCATGCCTGTCTCGCGCGCCCAGCGGATCAGCCACGCCACTGGTTGGTATGCGCCGATCACGATCACGCCTTGGGGATCTCCCTGTTTGAGATCCAGCAGTCCGGTCTTCACGGCGGTCGTGTTACGCGGGTACAGGCCCACAGACACGGCTTCCATGCCGCGGCGGTCGAGAGCCGCCCGCGCGCCGTTGTATCCGGCTTGGCCGAAGGAGTCGTCTTGGTACATCACCGCGATCCGTTCGATGCCCAATTCAGAGACCAGGCGATCCACCATCTCCTCGGTCTCCTGGTTGTAGGAGGCTCGCAGATTGAACACGATGCTCTGCTGCGGATCGCGCAGGAACGCGGCCCCGGTGAACGGCGCGAGGTACGGAATCTCAGCAGCGGTGGCGACAGGCACCGCGGATCGCGAGGTGGGCGTCCCGACCGCGCCGATCAGGGCGAACACATCGTCGTTGTTGATCAGCCGCTGGGTGTTGTCGATGGCGGCTTCGGGTTCGTAGGCATCGTCGAAGGACACCAGTTCGAGACGGCGTCCATAGACGCCGCCGCTTTGGTTCACCTCTTCAAAAGCAGTCTCAATACCCAGCCGCATGCCGTTTCCGAGGTCCTCTGCCGGGCCGCTGAAGGCAGCCGACTGCCCGAACACCACGCGGTCCTCGAAGACCCCCGGCGCCGCGCTGAGAACACCTTGAGTCGGAGCGTCGTCAGTGGGACTCGATGTGGCAGCCGTCGACGGCGCAGTGGTGGGCGTGCCGTTGCTCGAGCCGTTCTCTCCCGACGAAGAACAACTTGCAACGACCAGCATCCACGCCACAGCCAGGACTGCGATCATGCGTCTTGATGAGCGGCAACTCTCCTCCATCACCAGACCACCATGGCGCTGTCAGGCTAATTTCTCTGGGTCGTCATTGTCAGAAGGTTCCTGCCGTTCTCGCGCTGATAGCTGACTTCGTCCATCATGGTGCGCACCAGATGCACGCCCAACCCTCCCACGTGACGGTCTTCGACCGAGCCCGTCACTTCGGGGTCGGGGGCGTCAGTCAACGGGTTGAAAGCGATGCCGTTGTCTGAGAGCCGTATCGAGACAAGGTCTTCAGAGGAGGTGACGGTCACCTCGATCTCTGCAAGCCCCTCATGGCTCCCGTGCGTCATCACGTTGACGACCAGCTCTTCAAGCACCAAGTTCACCTTGAAAACAACCTCCGGGGACCAGTCCTGCTGCTCGGCGAATTCCTCGACGGCGCCGGCCATCCGCTCCAGTTCCGAAGGATCGTTCTCGAGCTCAAGGGACAAGACGGTGCTAATGGCTCTATCCCTCTGCTCGCAGCGTCATGCAAGTGATGTCGTCGGACTGCGGGGCGTCGCCTGCAAAATCCATGACTGCATCAAAGATGACATCGTTGACCACGCGTGCTTCAGATGGACGGGACTGCGAGAAGAGGCCCTCCAAACGGTCCATCCCGAACTCCTCCTCAGCCTCGTTCATGGCTTCGGTCACGCCGTCGGTGTAGAAGATGACGTGATCGCCGGGCGAGAGGGTCACGCTCATCTGCTCATACTCAAGGTCAGGCACCAGACCCAGAGCCACACCCCCGGTCAAGGGCAGACGGGTGGCGTTGCCGTCCCGGTCTATCAAAACAGGGGGGTTGTGGCCGCCGTTCGCAAAGGTCAACTTCCGGTTGGACGGGTCGTACACCGCGTAGACGAGTGTCACGAACATGGCTGTCTCGTTGTCCTCGCAAAGCAGATTGTTGACCTCTGCCAACACCTCGCTCGGTTTGCCAAGACCTATCGCAGCTCCCTTCAGCAAGGTCCGGCTCGACATCATGAACAGAGCGGCGGGCACACCCTTGTCCGAAACATCGGCCACCGCCAAGCCGAGCACTCCTCCTTCGAGTCTCATGACGTCGAAGAAGTCTCCCCCTACCGAACGCGCCGGTTTCATGCTGGCATATATCTCAAAATCGGAACCTTGCGGGAAACTCTTCGGAAGGATCGACTGCTGCATCTGCGAGGCGACGTTGAGCTCGTTCTGCAACGCAACAAGCCGGTCTCGCGCGCCTAGGGCGTCGCGCCATTCCAACAGCTGTTGCAATGTCCGATCGATGGTGAGTTTCAAGTCGTCGAAGTCGACCGGCTTGGTGACGAAATCGAAGGCGCCCCGATTCATCGCCGTGCGAATGTTCTTCATGTCGCCGTACGCGGAGATGATCACAGACCGAATATTGGGGTTGACCTTGGGGATCTGGTCGAGCAGCGCCAGTCCGTCCATCTTCGGCATGTTGATGTCAGACAGGACGATGACTATCTCATCGTCTTGTCGCAGGCACTCGAGCGCCTCGACTCCGTTCTGTGCGAACGTGAACTGATACTGCCCAGAACGCACATAGCGACGCATTCGCTGCTGCACGAGCGGCTGCAGATCCGGCTCGTCGTCGACTACGAGAATTTTGTACGGGGGTTGTATGCCGCTCATGCTGTTCTGCTCCGACTCTTCAGATCAACCTTCGACGCGCGCTGCTCCGAGGAGTGGCTCAAGCAGCCGTCAACTCAGGCGGGATCAGAGCCCGAGACCGGACATGGCGTCGCCGGCGTCGGCGTACACGGGAACGATCTTGTCGAATCCGCTGATCTCGAAGACCTCCCGGATCGAGTCCGAAAGTGAGCAGACCGCGAGTTTGGCGCTCTGCTGTTGAAGGGTTTTGGCGACAAGCAGAACTACGCGCAGACCGGCACTGCTGATATACGACAACCCCTCGAAGTCAAGGACCATCGACTCGCCACCAGCGCCGATACTTGCTTCTAGGCCTTCATGGAAGTCACGAGCGTTGGCGCCGTCGACGCGGCCGACGGCCTTGACGATTACCGCTCCACCCGTATTTTCGCTTGATAATTCCATTAGGTTCCATTCCCTCGTATCGCGGACTGATGACTGGCAGGATTGCGACTGACGACGCTCTCATTGCCGAACCGCCGCCAATCGTACACGGGTCTGTCGCCCGATGTCATTCTGGAACCAAGAAAGCCATGCCGAGACCGAAGGTCCGGTCACGGAGCGAGCTGTGGCGGCGGACCATTCGGATCGGCCTTCCCCGGGTGCCAGCACGAATTCGGGATAGCTCTCAATTCCCAGTTCCGCAACTTGCCCCCCGCGTCCTGACCCAAGCGCCCAACTTGAGCCGAGACCCGGATCCCGAGCAGGGTCTCGAGGCCGACAGCGCCGTCGGCAGCCGAAGCGAGACCGGGCATGGCTGCCAAGAAAGCGAGCGCCGGCGCCCCGGCCTGCGACCTTGGCGATCCGCCGGCGACCAAGAAGACTCGGCACATTGCCTCCCTGCGGTAGAGATCGATCAACCGCCGGCGACTGTAGACCCAATCCGCTGGCCCCATAGACGGATCACCGATGGCCGTCGCTCCGCTTCGGGCGGCTACGATCACGCTATGTCCCGCGACTCCGACGCCGAGCCGGCATTCGAGCATCAGCGCGTCTTCCTCACCGGCGGAAGCGGGTTTCTCGGCACGTCGGTCCGAGCCGCGCTGGCCCGGCGCGGGGTGTCCGACGTGGTCGCCCCCACAAGCTCCGAGGTTGATTTCCTCGACCAGGGCCAAGCCCGCGCCGCGATCGCCGACCATGCGCCCGACGTGGTGATCCATCTCGCCGCTCGAGTCGGAGGTATCGGCGCCAACCTGGTCGCGCCGGCCCAGTTGTACGTGGAGAACCTGATGCTGGGCACCAACCTGATCGAGGCATGCCGCCTCGCCGAGGTTCCCAAAACACTTGTGATAGGAACCATCTGCTCGTATCCCAAACACACGCCGGTTCCCTTCTCGGAGTCCTCGCTGTGGATGGGATACCCCGAAGAGACCAATGCGCCGTACGGAATCGCCAAGTTGGCCCAGCTTGTCCACCTTCAAGCCAACCGGGATCAGTACGGGCAACGCAGCGCCTACCTCATGCCCACGAATCTGTACGGTCCGGGTGACAAGTTCCACCCCGACGTCTCACATGTGATTCCCGCTCTGATCCGCAAGTGCGTGATGGCCAAAGAGGCCGGCGCCGAAGAAATCGAGGTGTGGGGAACCGGCGGCGCCAGTCGCGAGTTCCTCTATGTGGACGATGCCGCGGAGGGTATCGTCCTCGCCGCAGAACGCTGGGAAGGACCTGAGCCGGTCAATCTCGGCGCAGACCGTGAGATGTTGATCAAAGAACTCGTCGAGAGCATCGTTGAATTGACTGGCTATGACGGTTGCGTCCGCTGGGACAACAGCAGACCCGACGGCCAGCCCCGACGCGGCGTTGACGCCGGCCGTGCACGCGAGCTCTTCGGATTCACCGCCAAAACCGGTTTCAAAGACGGCCTGGAAGCCACAATCGGCTGGTACCTGGCCAATCGCGAGCTAGCCGAGGCCCGGCGCAGTTAGCGAATCGAAGTACTCGACGGTTCTCTGAACGCCTTCGCGCAACGCGACGGACGGGTTCCAACCCAGCAGTTCTTCAGCACGCGCGGTGTCGGGGCGACGACGCTTCGGGTCGTCGACCGGCAGCGGGAGGTAGCGGACATGAGAATCAGAACCGGTGGCCTCCAGGACGATCTCGGCCAACTCCGCGACCGTGAACTCGGAAGGGCTGCCGATATTGACCGGATCATGTTCGCCGGACTCGAGCAGAGCGGCGATTCCACGGACCTGATCGTCAACGAAACAGAAACTGCGCGTCTGTGTGCCGTCGCCGTAGACCGTGAGCGGTTCTCCGGCAAGGGCAGCCACAATGAAGTTCGACACGACCCGCCCGTCGTCGGGGCGCATACGCGGTCCGTACGTGTTGAAGATCCGCACAATCCGCGTGTCCAGGCCGTGATACCGGCAATAGGCCATGGTCATCGCCTCAGCGAATCGCTTTGCCTCGTCATAGACGCCTCGGGGTCCCAGGTGATTGACGTTGCCCCAGTAATGCTCGACCTGCGGGTGGACCAGCGGGTCGCCGTAGACCTCCGAGGTCGACGCCAACAAGTACGTCGCCCCTTTCGCCTTCGCCAGGCCAAGCGTGTTGTGAGTGCCCAGCGAGCCCACCTTCAGGGTCTGAATCGGCATCTTCGCATAATCGACCGGCGATGCCGGACTTGCGAAGTGCAGCACCGCGTCCACCCCGCCGGCGACGTCCACATGGATCGAGACGTCGTGTTGCACCAGATCGAAGCTGCGGTGATCGCGCAGATGCGCAACGTTCGACACAGTTCCCGTCGAGAAATTGTCTATACAAACGACATCGTCGCCGCGCGCGATCAGATGGTCGCACAGATGCGAACCGAGGAACCCCGCACCGCCTGTGACAACGACGCGCACGCCCTAGTTCCTTCCGATTCCCTGATATGTGAAGCCCCTGCTCAGAAGCGCCTCCCGGTCCAGGATGTTGCGGGCGTCGACCACGTGACGCGAAACCATCGCTTCTGAGATCTTGTCAAGGTCGAGCAGCTTGAACTCGTCCCACTCGGTGGCAACAACCAGCACGTCCGCTCCGTCTGCGGCCGCATAGGGATCGTCGAGCACAGTGATCTCATCAATGTCGACGGTTGCCACTGCCGGGTCGTAAGCCCGAACCTTGGCCCCCTGGGCCAACAACAGGCCCGCCACCTCCAATGCCGGAGAGTTGCGAGTGTCGTCGGTCCCGGCTTTGAAGGCGAGGCCGAGCAGGGCGACGGTTGCTCCGTTCAACCCAACCACTGACGCAACCTTGTTCACAACACGCCGGAACTGTTCGTCGTTGGCTTTGAGGACTCCCCGCATCAACGAGAAGTCGTAACCGGCATCCTCGGCCATGGAGATGATCGCCCGCGCGTCCTTGGGAAAGCACGAACCGCCCCAACCCGGGCCTGGAACCAGAAACTCAGCGCCGATGCGCTTGTCATAGCCGATTGCTGCCAATACGTCAGCGACGTCTGCTCCGACTGCTTCACAGACCGCGGCGATGGTGTTGACGAAGCTGAGCTTGGTGGCGAGGAACGCATTGGCCGCATATTTGATGGTCTCCGCCGACGCCGGGTCCGTGATCATCACCGGCGCGCCAATACCGCGGTGCAACTCTGCCACCCGATCGGCTGCCGCCTGTTGGTCCGCTCCGATCACGACACGATCAGGGTTGAGAAAGTCGTCGATTGCGGCGCCTTCCCGCAGAAACTCCGGGTTGGACACGACCGCGATGTCGGGCCGATTCATCGCCTCTTCAACCAGCAGCGTCGAACCCACCGGAACCGTCGATTTATTTACCACGACCGCGCCGAGCCGGATGTGCGCGCTGATCTCGGCTGCGGCAGCCTTGAGGTGTCTCAGATCAACCGAACCGTCCTCTGATTGCGGGGTCGGAACACAGAGGTAGACGAAGTCGGCGTCACCCACGGCTTCGGAAGACTCCACCACGAACGACAGACGCCCGGATTCGAGCCCCTCGCGAACCAGTTCATCCAGACCGGCTTCGTGTATCGGCACATCACCGGCCTGCAGGCGCTTCACCTTGCCGACGTCAATGTCGGCACAGACGACATCGTGGCCCAAGTGCGCAAAACAGGCTCCGGTGGTCAGCCCGACGTAACCCGTGCCGATCACCGCGATCCTGCTCATAAGCGAAGCTCTATTGTAGCCCGGCACGCGTTGCTATCGCCGGGCACAACCGGAGCCCCGAGAATCTCAGCGTGCCACGCGGCTCCGGCTACGCCCGGCAAAAGCACCGCCTCAGCCGCATGATCGGCCTTCGGGGGGCCGACCGATGACGCGCTCGGGCTCGGCCGCAACTTCGTCGCCGGGACTCGGATCGACAGCGGCTGTCGGAGCAACCTGTCCGACGGCCGACGATCGAAGGAGGGCGGACGAAAGATCCGGGACCGGAACAGTCCCGTGGGCCGCGACTTGTTCGCTCATCTTCGCGGGGTCGTGCGGGAACAGGAAGGAGATCTGCTCATGACCTGAGCCCAAGACCACATGGAGACCGACAGCGCCCGCATCCTCTACAAGCGCTGGGATCGGAATCAGATAGCGCGCCACCGTCTCAGCTTCTGCGCGACGACCCGGTGGATAGGCGACCACCGAGAATGGCTGGTCGGCGCCATAGAGGTACCTGGAGGAAACGTTGAACCCGAGATCGGCCAGAAGGTCGCCGTCCTGATCCAGCGGGGTCTCCTCTGTCGCGTAGAGATCGAAAGTCACGTCACGCGGCTGCGTCTGGTCGGCCGTCCCCCTGAAAATGTCGAGGATCTCATCGTGAACGCCTGGAACGAGCTGCTCTCCGACATACACACCCGCCTCGTCGTGGATCGTGGTGACCTGGAGTTCCAGACGCGTGAGGTTCTCGGGGTTGAAGTCGCTGAACGCCTTGCCGAGGTCGATCAACTCCGCTGGAGTGAGCTCGCTGTCGAGAACCACACTGCCGGCGCCCGATTCGATCAAGCCGGTCAAGGAGGTCGGGTTGCGCGCGCCGCGGCTGACAGCCCGGCTCAACGCCAGCACCAGGAAATCCTGTTGACGTTCGATGCGTCCGAAGTCAGAGTTCCCGACCAACACCCAACGATCGTCGATGAACTGCTCAAGGGACCGCGATCGCACATAAGCGAGAGCGGCAGCTCCATCAAGGACATGACAGCCGGGCTCAACGATGTTGAGTCCGGTGTTGCGGTCACGGGCGGGGTGATCGAACCAGACCGGCACACCGTTGAGAACATCGACCACCTCCCTGAAACCCAGGAAATCGATCTCCACGTAATGGTTGATTTCAATTGCGAACTGGGAGGTGATCGTCTCCACGAGAGTCTGGGGACCGCCGATCAACAAGGCCGCGTTGATCCGGTATCTTCCTGCTCCCGGGATGTGGTCAGTCAACAGGTCGCGCGGAATCGACAGCACCCATGCCTTGCCGGAGGTCGGATCGACCCGCAGGACGATGATGCTGTCTGCGTTGAACGTGCCGCGGGCGTCGTAGGTTCGTCCGATGTGAATCGGGTCGTTGGGATCGACGCCCAGCGCGCTGTCGTTGCCGATCAACAAGAAGTTGACCGGTTCCCCCGGCGCGGTCGCGGTCTTAAGCACCTCGCCAGAGATCTCAACCCGGCCGAAGCCCGACACGGCGTCAGAGATGTCTCCAATCACCCACGCGGCGGCTCCTGCGGCAGCGATCACCACGACGCAGCAGACCATCACGATGCGTTGCGGCCAGGAACGCCGAAGCACAACTTTTCTCTGGGGAGCTGCAGGCGCCGGCGTCTCTGACACATTGCGGAGCGTAGTGCTCCCGAAGACGACCGCGATATCACCCTGCGCACGCACGAAACCCCGGCAGCGCCGTCTACGAGCGTAGTGCTCCCGAAGACGACCGCGATATCACCCTGCGCACGCACGAAACCCCGGCAGCGCCGTCTACGAGCGTAGTGCTCCCGAAAGCGACCGCGATATCACCCTGCGCACGCACGAAACCCCGGCAGCGCCGTCTGCGAGCGTAGTGCTCCCGAAGACGACCGCGATATCACCAGTCGCTACGTCGCGGGCCGAAGGCGGATCACGTCACCGGCCGTGATCGTCCGATGCGTCGCATCATCGCAGCGAAGGAGGAGATGCCCTTCGTCGCTGAGACCGACCGCCTCTCCTGTGACAAACCGGTTTCCCGGCAGTTCGACCCTCACGCGAGCCCCAAGGGTCGCCGAGTTGGCTCGCATTTCCTCCAACACCGCGACGGGATCGGCAAGCCTCGGCGCCAACGCGCTCAGCAGGCCGGACAACAGCAGATCACGGTCTGCAAGGCTGCCGCTCTGCTCCATTCCGCATTCCGCCATCGAAGTGGCGCCGGGTTGGCGCTCGATGGCTCTGACGTTGATCCCCACGCCCACTATCACACACTCGTTCGGGACGGATTCGTTTGGGACGGATTCGTTCGGGACGGATTCGTTTGGGACACACTCGTTTGGGACGGATTCGTTCGCCACACACTCGTTCGGGACGGATTCGTGCGCTTCGGCCACGTACTCGGCCAGCACACCCCCGAGCTTTCCGGGCGCTGCGCCGTCCTCGACCACCAAGTCGTTGGGCCATTTCGTCAACACCGTCGAGGTGGTCAGCTGATCGGCGGCGAACCGCGCCGCGGCGCCCACCGCCGCCACGACGCCGCCGACCCCGTCGAGCTCTGCGGGCACGCGAATGCTCACCAGCAGCGCGTCTCCGCGGTCATCGTCCCACTCCCGTCCCAGGCGGCCCCTTCCCGCGCTCTGGTGGTCCGCCACCAGCACCGCCGGCCCGCAAAATCCTTCGCGTGCTTCGGCGACGAGGTCGGCATTGGTCGACCCGGTAACCTCTACGTGGCGCAGCGGTCCTAGTCCCGTAGCGTTGGCCACGCGGCTGCTAGCCGCAAACGGAACTGCCGCTGATGTCGCAACCTCATGGCTCATTCGACTAACCATTATCCTGTGTTTTCCAAAGTACTTATAGCAAACCGCGGCGAAATAGCGGTTCGGATCATCCGTGGATGCCGTGAGCTCGGTATCGCCACCGTCGCGGTCTATTCCGACCTTGATCGCGATGCGCTGCACGTGCGCCTAGCCGATGAGGCCTACAGCCTCGGCGGCAAGACCAGTGCTGAGTCCTACCTCAATACCGACGCGATTCTCGACGTCATCGAACGCAGCGGCGCCGACGCTGTACACCCCGGTTACGGGTTCTTTTCTGAGAACGCCGATTTCGCGCGTTCCATCACCGAACGCGGCGTTGCCTTCATCGGGCCTGATCCACAAGCGATAGAGGTGATGGGCGACAAGATCTCGGCTCGCGAGGCCGCCGAGAGCGTCGGCGTCTTCGGAGTGCCCGGTACGACCGAGACGATAACGGGCGCCGACCAGATCATTGAGTTCGGCGACTCACAGGGTTGGCCGGTCGCTGTAAAAGCTGCCTACGGCGGCGGCGGACGCGGCATGAAAGTCGTTGCCAGCGCCGAGGAGGCGGCCGAACAACTCGACGCTGCCCAACGCGAAGCCCTCTCGTACTTCGGACGGGACGAGTGCTACATGGAGCGCTATCTCACCAAGCCGCGCCATGTCGAAGTCCAGATCCTGGCGGACAAGCACGGGAACTGCGTCTATCTGGGAACCCGCGACTGCTCGGTGCAGCGCCGGCACCAGAAGCTGATCGAAGAAGCACCAGCGGCGAACATCGATCCCGAGATCATCGCCGCGATGGGCGAGGCGGCCGTCAAAGTGGCCAAGGGCTGTGATTACGTCAACGCAGGAACGGTTGAGTTCCTGTATGAGGACGGCAGCTTCCACTATCTGGAAATGAACACCCGTCTCCAAGTCGAGCATCCGGCGACCGAGTTGGTCACCGGCGTCGACCTCGTCGAACAACAGATCCGCGTCGCCGGCGGAGAGAGACTGCCGTTCAGCCAATCCGACATTGAAATCACCGGGCACGCCATCGAGATCCGAATCAACGCCGAGGATCCGGCCGGGGGTGCGTTCCTGCCCTCTCCCGGAACCATCACCGCACTCAGGACCGCCGATGGGTTCGGCACCCGATTCGATACCGGATACCAAGCCGGCGACGAAATCAGTCAGTTCTACGACAACCTGATCGGGAAGCTCATCGTCTGGGGCAAGGATCGTCCGACCGCGATCGCCCGGGCCCTGCGCGCCCTCGACGAAACCACGATTGAAGGCGTCGCGACCACCGCCAGCGCTGCGATCGCCGTCCTCGAGCACCCGGACTTCGCTGCCTTCGACCACAGCACCAAGTGGCTCGAAGAGGTCGTCGATCTGAGCGGTATCGGCGCGACGGCCGTCGCCGAGGCCGAAGACGCCGACGAGCCCAAGGTCAAGCGAGACGTCGACGTGGAGGTCAACGGCAAGCGCTTCTCGGTGTCAATGTGGGTTCCAGAAAGCGCGGGAACTCCCAGCGCAGCACACGCTCCGAGGGCGCGCCGTTCGGGGCGGGGCGCCTCCGGCGGCGGGTCCGGCAGCGGCGATGTCATCGTGCCGATGCAGGGCACGATCGTCAAAGTCCTCGTTGCGGTCGGCGACGCCATCGACGTCGGCGACGCCATCGTCGTCCTGGAAGCAATGAAGATGGAGAACATCGTCACCGCAGAGAAAGCGGGGACGGTCAAAGAGATCCGCGTCGCCGAAGGCGACTCCGTCGGCGGTGGCGACATCGTCGCGGTTATCGAGTAACCGACCCGCACATCGGGCGGGCAGAGACTATTCGGCTGCTTCGCGAAGGGCTTCAGCGAGAGTGGGATGCACAAGAGCGCTCTCGTGTATGTCAGCGACCGTGAGACCGTTGCTGACCGCCACCGCCAACACTGAGATCAGTTCCGCCGCGTGGCGGCCCACGATCGACCCGCCCAGCACAACACCCGTCGCGGGGTCCGACACGATCTTCACGAAGCCTCGAGGATCATCGTTGATCTGGGCTTTCGCCGAGGAAGCGAAAGGAACCTTGGTGACACGAACCTTGCGGCCCTCGGCGAACGCGTCGGCCTCGGCGAGCCCCACGTCTGCGATCTCGGGTTCGGTGAAAATCGCGGAGGCTGCCTTGTCGTAGTCGATGGCACGGCGCCGGGAAACAGAGAGCGCGCCGAGAGCGTGCTCTGCAATCTTCTGGCCTTGAATGCTCGCCACCGATGAGAGCGGGAGACGACCGCTGAGGTCGCCGGCCGCATAGATGTGGCTCACGTTGGAGCGCAGGTTCACATCGACTGGCACATAACCGCCCTCTGAGCGCACACCGGCTTTGTCCAACCCGAGATTCTCGCTGTTGGGGGCCGAGCCGATGGCCAGAAGCGCATGCGATCCAGTCACCACCCGGCCATCGTCGCAGCTGACAGTGACTTCCTCGCCGTCATTGCCGATGCCGACTGCGCGCGCTCCTTTCAGGAGATGAACCCCGCGGCGCAGGAAATCCTCCTCCAAAGCAGCCGCCACCTCAGGGTCCTTGGCCGGCAACACCTGCTGGCGACTCACAACCAAGGTCACCTCGGAACCCATCGACTCGAACATGTGGACGAACTCCACGCCGGTGACGCCCGAGCCGATCACGACGAGGTGTTCGGGCATCTCCGGCGGAGGGTACGCGTCCCGGGTGGTGAGCACTCGGACGCCGTCGACCTCGGCCCAGTCATCGACACGGGGGCGGCTGCCGGTTGCCAGGACGATCACATCAGCCTCGAAGTCGATGTCGCCGTCCGCGGTGGACGCCCTGACCGTGTGGGCGTCAAGCATCGTGCCGGTGCCGTGGGCGAACTGAACCTGCTGGCTGGCGAGCAGACTCCGAATCTGGGATTCGAGCCGATGTTCAAGGGTCAACAGTCGATCCCGAAGCAGCTCGAGATCTACGTCGGTGGCAACCTCAGAAAGACCCATGCGCATGGATCGCTGCACGAAGGATCGTGCGTTGCCTGCTGCAATCATCGCCTTTGAGGGGATGCAGTCCCAAAGGTGGGCGGCCCCACCGATCGTGTCGCGCTCGACGAGCACTACGTCTGCACCCAGCCGTGCTGCTGTTGTAGCGCAACTGTTGCCCGCGGGACCCCCGCCGATTATCACCATGCGAGTCGTCATCAAGGGCAGATGCTACATGTCCGTCGCACGGTTTGTCGGCCTGAATGCAGGTAAGGCTGAAGACATGCCGGAACCTGAGCCGCCGTCACATAGGGCGCTATCGTCGCCGACGGCTAGATTCAGCGGCTGTGGCCCCCGCCGCTTGCGAAGCCGACCGCTCTGATGGCCTTGACTGCGACCACGCGCCCGAGCCATTCGAGTGGAACCGTTTCGCGCTGACGCTCGGCGCGACGGCTGTCGCTGCCGGCGTCGTCCTGCGCTTCGTCGCCCCCTCGCCGTTGTGGCTCGATGAGGCGCTCTCGGTCAACATCGCACAGTTGAACTTCGAGCAGTTGGTCGAGGCACTCCGACATGACGGCCACCCGGCGCTCTACTACCTCCTGCTGGGTTGGTGGATCGACGTCGTCGGCGAGAGCGACATGGCGGTTCGCTCGTTGTCGGCGGTGTTCTCCCTGCTCACGGTCTTGGTGCTCCACCGAATCTCGCTCCGCCATGGCCCCACAACGGCGCAGGTGACGCTGCTGGTTGTGGCCGCGTCCCCATTCCTGATCCGCTACGGGACCGAGGCTCGGATGTACGCCCTGCTGACACTGCTGTGCTGCGTCGCATGGCTCTGCGCAGAACGCGCGATAGAACGCGCATCTGCCTTGCGGCTGGCGCTTCTGGCGCTCGCCGTCGCCGCGATGGTCCACACCCACTACTGGAGTCTGTGGTTGGTCGGCGCAGCCCTGGTTGTCGCGGCGGTCAATGCCGCTTCCGGAAACGGCGACGCGCGCGGGCTTGCGGTGCGCATCGCAGCCGCAATCCTTGCGGGAAGTGCCACGCTGCTGGTTTGGCTGAGAGTCCTCTCAGAACAACTCCGCACCACAGGAACGCCCTGGGCAGACCGAGCGCGCCCCGCTGAGATAGTTGTGGAGACGATTCAAGCGATCGGCGGCAACAACCGATTCGAGGGTGAGCTCCTGGGGATAGCGCTGGCTGTCCTGGCAGTCCTGGGCGTGTTCGCCCACCGCGTGGACGGGCACAAGCTCGTGCTTCGGTTCGCTGTAGGGAACCTCGATCGCGCTTGGCTGGGGGTGCTGCTGACACTCGGTATCGGCGGCGGTGCTGCCCTGGCCATGGCGGGCGCGTTCGAAGCACGCTACTCAGCTGTCGTGGTCGGCTTCCTGCTGGTCCTGGCCGCGAGGGGGATCGCCATGCTCCCGACACGGCCGCGGCTGGTGGTGCTGGTGCTCGTCGTGGCCTTCGGACTCGCGGTGAGCGTCGATGAGGCCAGGCGCGACCGTACCCAGGGCGCCGATGTCGCAGCACTGATCAACGAGGGTTTCGAAGCCGGCGATGTGGTCGTCTTCTGCCCTGACCAACTGGGGCCGGCGACTCTTCGCTCGATCAGCCGGCCACCCAATTCGTTCGCCTACCCGCGCGGAGACGGACGTTTCGTGGACTGGCAGGACTACGCGGAGACGATCGCAAACACGCAGGTGGAGGGTTTCGTCTCCGAGGTGCTCGCCGAAGCCGGCAACCACAGCGTCTGGCTGGTCAGCGGATTCGGCTACAAGAGTTTCGGCGACCGTTGCGAAACGACGATCAACGAGTTGGGACGCACCCGCCAAGCACAACGACTGCTTGCACCCAGCGACGTCTTCGAACCGATGTTGCTCACTCGGTTCGAGGTCCGGTGATGAGGTTCTCACCGACTCTGGGAGCAGACTTCAAAGCCGCGTTGGCCGGCTGGGTGGAGGCCAGAATCTACGTTGCGGCCGCGTACATCACGACCCTCGCCGTCGTCGATCGACTTGAGCCACAGCCCGCGTTCTCCCCAGTCGACGATGGGTTGATTCCCTGGGACGGGACCTGGTACCGCGACCTGGCCGGCCAGGGGTACGACTCTGTTGAGCTCGAAGGGGGAATTCGCTTCTTTCCGCTGTGGCCCCTGCTGGGTCGGTTTTTCGGGGCAGTCGGCGACCGACCCGACATAGCGCTCGTTATTGCAGCCAACCTGCTCGCTCTGGTCGCCGGGGTGTTGGTGTACCGCCTGGCGATGCAGGAAACCGACGATCCAGAAGTCTCCAGACACGCGGTGCGGATCTTCTCGCTGTTCCCATCGGCCTTCGTCCTAGTGCTCGGCTACAGCGAAGCGCTTTTTTTGACGCTGGCTCTGGGATTCGTGCTGTCGGCCAGGTCCCGCAACTGGACAGCAGCAGCGGTGTTGGGTTTCCTGGCCGGTTTGACACGGCCGGTCGGCGGATTGCTGGCCCTTCTGGCACTCGTCAGAGCCCTGTCAAGTGATCGGGACCGGAGCTCTTTGCCGGCATGGCTGGCCGTGGTCTCAGCACCCTTGGGCACGCTCACTTTTCTTGTCTGGGCCGAAAGCGCCCAGGGGGGTTGGCGCGTCCCGATCGAGGCGCAGGAAGAACTCCGTGGCGCCGTGCGCGAACCCGTGACCCGGATCATCACAGCATTAGTCGACGGCGTTCAAGGTGACTCGGGTGAGTTGTTGCATGGGGCCGCCGCGGTCGTTCTGGTCTTCTTGCTGGTGGTCACAGTGCGCAAGTTGTCAACCGACCTGTGGGTGTACTCGATTCCTTCAACGCTGTTGCTGTTCGCGGCCGAGAATCTGAATTCGATGGAGCGTTACGCCTTGGCCGTTTTTCCACTTGTTCTCGCCGCTGGGATCGTGAGCCACGCATCGTTGCTGCGGCGCTGGCTGCCCGCAGCTTCTGGCGTTGCCCTGACGGTTCTCACCATCCTTGCGCTCAACGGCGTCTACGTCCCATGAAACCCGCCGACCCCGCCGACCCCACCGACCCCGCCCGACCCGCAGGCACGGCTCCGGCTACGCCCGGCGACAACACCGCGCCCGGCAACAACACGGCTCCGGCTACGCCCGGCAACAACACCGCTCCGGCTACGCCCGGCGACAACACCGCTCCGGCTACGCCCGGCGACAACACCGCGCCCGGCGACAACACCGACGAGCCGACGCTGGTGGGCATCGACGTGACTGCCCTGCTCGGAGCACCCGGCGGAATCCACCAGACGACCAGGGGGTTGGTGGACGCGCTCACACGCACACCCGGGATCGAGGTCCGAGGTTGGCTCCTCAGCTTTCGCGGCACACGGCCAGACACAACTGTTGCGGTGCGCCGGTCCCGTGTCCCCGCTCGGCTTGCCCATCATCTGTGGCGAAACAACCTCACCCCGCTGGATCGATTGATTGTCGGACCGGTCGACGTTGTGCATGGGCCGAACTTCATCGCGCCACCCTCGCCCCGGTCGGTGATAACGGTGCAGGATCTCTCCTTCGTCCGCTATCCCCAATGGTGTCGGCCTGAAGTCGTCGCCATGGCGGAACCGCTGAGCGTCGCTATCGCTGCGGGGGCGAGGGTACACGTTTCGTCAGCCGTCATCGCTGAGGAGGTGGGCAGCCATTTCGATGTGCCCGAAGAACAGGTTGCCCTGGTTCCTCACGGGGTCAGTCCCATCGTCGCGGGCGACGCGGCGCTCGGTCGGCGTCTGGTCGGTTGCGAGAAATACGTACTCGTGCTTGGGGCCGTTGAGCATCGCAAGAACGTCGCTGCGGTCGCCGACAATCTGGGTTCACTGCCCAACGACGTCGCGCTGGTTGTGGCAGGGCCGCCGGGCAACTCCGAGTCGACCCTGCGAGCCGCGGCCGGGGACCGCAGGTTCATAAGGCTCCCTGTGGTCGACGACCAGCAGAAGGCGTCGCTGTTGCGCGGAGCCGCAGTGCTGGCTTTTCCTTCCCGCTACGAGGGGTTCGGCCTGCCACCGCTCGAAGCTCTGTCGGTGGGCACTCCCGTAGTGGCCACCGCGGTGGGGGCGTTGCCGGAATTGATAGGCGACGTCGTGAGCCTCGCTCCCCCCGGCGACGACGGAGCTTTTGTCGAACAGCTCCGCACCGCGATCACCGAGCCGGAGACCGTGCCTGCAGCGGTTCAGACCCGCATCAATGCGATGACTTGGCAAACCGCGGCGCAGCAGATGGCAGCCGTCTACCGCGACGTTCAGAAGTAAACTCGCACCGTGGCCGCCGAACCGACACACGACATCGACGGGACTGCGGTACCGTCCGCAGCGACAGCAGAGCTCGACGTCAGCATCGTCTTGCCGGTTCACAACGAGGCGCCCCACTTGGCCCACGAACTGGACCGAATCAGCACTTCGATGGAGAGCTCCGCCTACTCATGGGAGCTTGTGGTCGTGGACGACGGCTCCACCGACGGATCAGCAGAACTCTGCAAGGGGCTCCCCAGAGTCCGAGTGCTGCAGACTCGGCGAAACCAAGGCGCCGGTGCGGCTCGGCGCATCGGCACCGAAGCAGCGAGGGGACGCGTCGTGGTTTGGTCCGACGCGGACATGACCTACCCCAACGACCGGATCCCCGAGCTGGTCGCGGAACTCGGCAACGGCGACCACATAGTCGGGGCCAGAACCTCCGAACAGGGCACGCTCAAGATCTTTCGAGTTCCGGCGAAGTGGGCGATCCGCCGTCTCGCCTCTTATCTGACGCGCACCGAGATCCCCGACCTCAACTCGGGTTTCCGGGCCTTCCGGCGAGATGTGGGCCTCCAGTTCACCCAACAGTTGCCGACAGGGTTCTCATGCGTCACCACAATCACCATGGCCTTCCTGATGAACGGCTACGAAGTCCGCTACGTGCCGATCCCGTACAAAGCACGGGCCGGACGCTCGAAATTTCACTGGTTCCGCGATACCAGCCGCTATGTGCTGCAGGTCATACGCATGATCCTGACCTATGACCCGCTGCGGGTTGCCTTGCCTGTCACCGCGGTTCTCGGGGCCGTCTTCTGCGCCAAACTCGGATACGACATCGTCGACAAGGACTTCCGGCCCGCCGCCAACACACTGCTTCTCGGGTTCGCTGTGCTTCAAGTTCTGGTGGTGGGACTTCTAGCGGACCTGGTGGTGCGGGTGAATCGTCCGACGAAACTGCTCCCTCCAGGCGACGTCGAGGAATCGCCCTAGCCCGAACCAACCGGTCACCCGGCGAAATCCGCTAGCGGACCTGCGAGACAAGGCTCAGGTAGCGGCGGCGCACCGCGGCCCAGCTGAAAGACTCCGTCACGTACCCATGGCCTGCCTCGGCCAAGTTGTCGCGCAGGTCGGCGTCGTCTAGGAGCCGATTGAGAGACACCTCGAACTCGACGAAGTTGCTGTACCACAGACCGCCCCCGGACCGCTCACAATGATCGCGGGTCGGACCACACCAGCCGTTGACCAGCACAGGCGTGCCCGCCAGCCAGGCTTCGAGCACGACCAGCGAGAACGACTCCAACGGCGACGGGTTGATCAGCGCATCGGCGGCTGCGAGCAGCCCGAACTTGTGCTGCTCGCTCACGGGGCCGACGCACACGACCCCCTTGCTCTTGGGGATCTCGTCGACCACCGGACCCGCGATCACCAGTTTCCCGTCGCCGCGCCGCTCTCGTGCCCCAGCAAAGAAATCGACCAGTTCGTGGGCGCCTTTGCTGCGGAGCACCCTTCCCAGGAACAACACGAACGGTTCGTCTGCGAGACCGAAGAAGCCGCGCGCCTCGACAGGGTCGATCTCGAATTCCGGCGCCTCGACCGGAAGCCCCGTCACCGCCTGCGGTGTGAGAACTGTGGCCGGGAAGCGGTCAAGCACCAATCGCTGCTCGAGCCGGCTGTAATGCGCGATAGCCGACGCCGAATTGAACAGGTCGTCAAACACTGGCAGCCGCAGCGGTGGTTCGGGATGAGCGGCGGCGTGCAGCACCGTCGGCACGCGGGCCAGAGACACACCCCGAACGGCGGGATGGTACATGTACGGCGTGAACGCGAGCACTCCGCGGTCGACCTCAGCGATCGCCTCGAGCAGGTCGTTGCTGGTGGGTCCCTGTTCGTCTATCCACTGCCAGGCGTCCTGCATGCTCGCCTGTTCAGGATTACGCAGGAGCCGATCGCAAGAGGCCGCAAAATTCGGTGAACGGGGGTGGTCGACACTGAACCTGGAGACGGAGACGCCCTCTTCAACCGTCGTGCCTTCGGGATAGTCGTCGGCCCAGGTGTCGAAGGAACGCGCTCTTGAGGTGAGTACCGAGACGTCCATTCCATCGGCGCTGAGCCGAGTCGCCAGAGCCCTGGCACCCGACTCTGCCCCTCCCACAACATCGGCGCCGTAGCGAGGCGCCACGAAGGTGACGTCGCTCATCGCCGGATCTCCCCGGACTTGAGCAATTCCAAGAAAAAGTCCCGAAACCGCGGCCGCACAACCGAGGCTCGCAGTTCTTCGGCTCGAGCCGATCCGAGTTCGACCAGATGCTGTCGCAGCAATTCGTCGCTGACCACCCGCTCAATGGCAGAGGCCACAACCCCCGCAGACTTGTCTTCGAGAACCACACCCGCACCGGCAACGGTGTCTGGCACCGCGGCCGCATCGAATGCGATCACCGGCAACCCCCATGCCATCGCCTCCAGAATCGGAACGCAGAACCCCTCATGCTCTGACAGGCACACGAACACATCGGCGCTTCGGTACCAGGACCCCAAGTCCGTGGCTGACACCGAGCCCTCGAACCTGACCGAGTCGGCAATCCCCAGTTCCGCCGCGAATTCTCGAAGAGACTGCTCGTATCTCTCTGCCGATGAAGAACCCACCAGCACCAGCTCAGCGCCGGGTATCCGCTGACGCAACACTGCCATCGCGGCCAACAGGTCGTGTTGGCACTTGTTGGGCGCCAGGCGTCCGACGAACAACACCGTCGGCGCCGAGCGATCCCGAACTGCTCGGGGGGCCGGCGGTCCATCGACGGGCAACAGGGCGTCGTCGGTGAGCACGGGGATCACTTCGACCCGCGCCGGCTTCAACTCTGCGAGGTCGCGGGCGTTGAACTCCGAATCGGCGACCGCAACCGACGCCCGGTGGCACAGCCCCGCGAGCTGGCGACGCCCACGGTCGAGCTCCGCGCCCAGAGTTGAGTCCCAGCCATAGAAGAACTCCGGCGGCGTCATGTTGTGATAGTTCAACATCAACGGCTCCGAGCGGCCCATCACGTAGTCGGCCATCGGCGAGCCGATCGAGGCTTGATAGACGATCAGGTCGGGACTGGGATCCCTGGCGTGCTGCCGGTAGTGGCGCGCACGGTCCTTGGTCTCAGAGTTGATGTGCGCCGTATAGATGGTTGATTCTGCTCCGAGACCGCGCAGTATCTCGTCGACCGCGAAGGTGTGGAAGCCGACCGCGTCGCGTCTGGCGAGAGAGGGTATGAACTGGTGGACGACCGGTCTTCGGCTCACTGTGGCCGAGCCGTGACCAGAGTCGTCACCCGGGCGCCAGTCAACTCGGACTCTTCGACAACACAACCTCGTTTGCCCAGCAAGTGGGCCCATGTCTGGGGAGACAGGCCCAAACCGCGCAACAGCTCCGCTTCCGGGCCGGAGCGGGCTCCGAGATCAGCAACCGCGACGACGATGCGGCCCGACGGTGCGACGCAGCGCAAAGCCTCGTCGATCAGCGTCGTCAGTTCGACGGGCCCGCGGCGCTCCACGAATCGCGTCAAGACCACGCCTGAGAGCGAACCGTCGGCGATCCTGCTCAAGTGGTCCAACGGCGCCGCTGCCCGAAGGTCCAAGCCTTCGTCCACGCCATCGCTGACCGCATCGACCGAGTCGTCGACGCCATGCGCGGTGACTCCCGCTTCAACCAACGCCGATACGATCTGCCCGCTGCCACACGACAGGACCGCCACCGGCCCCTCGCATTCTGAGAGCTGATCGGCTACAGCTCGACCCAGGACAGGGTCCGCTTCTGGAACCGGATCAACGAACTCTCCCATGATCTCTGCGGCGCGGGCGTCGCCTTCGAGCCGCGCTATGCGCTGTTCTGCAGACCTCAGGAAATCGACCAGAAAATGGTTGAAAGCGCTGATCTGGTTGGCCAAGTACCTCAAATACCAGCGGGTCAGCAATCGGATCGCGCCCTTGACCTGCCGAACCCCGCGCCGCTTGCCCACAGGCGCGTCCACATGGATCAACGAGAGGTCATCGACGCAGCCGAGCAGATGCGCGACGTGTTCGGTGACCTCTGCGGGCGAGACCGCGTCGCGGCCCACCGCAGCCGCACTCGGCGCCGACCGAGTCCAAGCCTGGTTGATCTCCTGTTCCTGGACCATCAGCGTCGGGTTGCTCGCCCTGCGCCGGCGGGCCTCTTCGGTGATGTCCGCTTGGACGCGCTTGACGTACTCACGAGCACCAGTCGCGTCATTCGGCACGCCCAAAAGCCTAGCGAGCTAGCGAGGTTCTCCAGCCGAGCGGAATGGCCACAGATTTCGGCTGGACCACGCAATTGCGAGCAGCCCCGCCGCCAACACAATCCCCGAACCCGCGAGGAGCAGGCTGACTCCAAGATGACGCGGGCGGAACGTCAAGGTCACCGTGTGCTCGCCCTGTGGCACCGCGACTCCCATGAACGCCGCGTCTGCGGTGACGATCTCCGCTGGTCGACCGTCGACTGTCGCCGACCATCCGGGATAATCGGACGCCGAGACGACCACCACCGCGTCCCGGTCGCCGCGCACAACAGTCTCGACGCGGTCCCTGCCCAACGACACGCTCACAACTTCGAGATCGGCGCCCGCCGCCGGCGTTGCGGGCAGCCCCAGGTCGGAATCGACCACAACCGAACTCTCCCCCACTGACCTCATCGCCACCGCGTCGGCGGCCCGTTGTGGATCGGCCTCGACCAGGGCCGCGTCGGCGAGGCGCACAAACGCCGCGTCGGGGCGCTCAATCAACAAGACGTCACCCGTGCGGGCCAGCCGGAACTCGTCGTCACCCGCCACCATCCCGCCAGCCAGTCCCCCGGACTCGTCGACCCCGACCAGCAACACGCCCTCAGGCGAAGACGACGCGACCTCGATCGACACCGGCGTTCCCGCAGCCATGTCCTCTCCGGCTATTGCGAACGACGCCAGGCCCGTGTGCTGCGGGGATATGTCGCGTCTCTCGGTGCTCTTTTTGCCGCCGGCCTCGATGTGAACGTCGACAGAACCGCCGACACTGGAGACCACCTCAATCAGAACCGCTCGCAATCCACCTTCCGGCGAAGCCAGTGTGGTCCTGATGGGCCCGTCCGCGGGATCGGCGCCTCCAAACGCCGATGCGGGCTCGATCAGAGTGCCAGGGGGTGTGCTGTAGGGGAACTGCGCCCACACGCCGACAGCCATCGCATCCCACACCGGAGACGCTATGTCGGCATCGAACGGTACGTAGGGCCAGGTCACAGAGCCGCGTTCTTGGCCGAGGGTGATCGCGTCGGGTACTTCGGCTCGCAACAAGGCGGTGTAGCCCCGTGACTTGAACAACTGCCCACGCGCATCGTCGATATCGAACAACGCCGTGGTCGACGGGAAGAAGGTCCAGCCTTCCCCGCTGAGCCTTTCGCCGGGCGCCAGCAGCTCCTTGACCTCGTCGTGAGCGGGGGTCGCGGTGATCTGATCCGCCGGCTCGACAATCGTCGGCACCGGCATGGCAAAACTCAACAGTTCGAACCCGATGACGGCCACCAATGCCCACCCGACCGCAACGCCCGCCAACCAGCAGCGGAGCCGGGCCAGAATCAACACGGCCACACCGAGAGCGCACAGCGCCGGGACGACCGACGCCGCCGCCACTTCTCGAACCAGACCGCGGGATCGGGCCGCGTCCAACCAGTCGGCCAAGAACGGCAGGAACACGATGAAGACGACTGCCGCGGCCGCTATCGAAACTCCGATTCCCCTTCGAAGCGACCATCTGTCGGATCCCATGGCCTGCCGAACGATCTGCTCCACGCCGAAAGCCGCGATCAATGCGATGCCCAGATTCCACAGTACTTTGCCCCTCGTCATCGCTCCGCTCGCCGGACCCGTCAGCTCCCTCAAAGGCACCGACAGCGGACCGCCGATATAGGCGATCAACAGACCCGCAGCGGCGATGGCCGCGAACCCGGCCAACGCAGACCGGCGCCGACGATCACCGTTCGCGAGACCTGTGACAAGACCGACAACCGCGAGCATCAACACCGAAGCGCCGACATAGGCGTTGTGCTCGGTCCAGTTCACCTCGCCGAACCAGTCCGGGCCGAACGCCCCATGCCCCCAGATCGCCGGAGCGACAGCGGTGAGCAGGTATTTGACCCCCGCAGAGGAGTCGACGTCCCCCCATTCACGATCGCTCGTGTCGATCCAGTCCAAGTACTCGACAAAACCGATCAGGTGCGGTGCTGCCAGCAGGGCGCCCAACAGCACTGCAACAAGCCCCGTGGTCATCAGCGATTTCAGCTTGCCGGCGGCCTGGTCGTCGGCACATGGATGCAACTCAGCCGCCAACCGCACGACAGCGTAGATCGACGCGGCCAGCAGCACGTATATCGTCACCTGAGGGAAGTTCGACCAGACCATCGCGGCAACAACCGCGCCCAACGGAACCGCCCGCCACAACTTGGGGTCGCGGACGAGCCGTTCGACCGCCCACAACAGTCCCGGCGCGAGCGCGGCAATCGACGACTGCGGCCAGTTCATCCAACCCACCATGAATCCGCTGAACGCGAAAGCGATTCCGCTCGCCAGCGCGGACACCCGCATAAGGCCCAGCGACCTCACAAATCCGTACGTGAGCCCGATTGCAGTCAGAACACGGATTGCAGCAACCAGACCGGGCGCGAACCAGCCGGGCGCCACCAGGTAGCCGAGATTGAACACCGGCAGGCCGCCCTTCATCGTCGGCTGCCCGCCGGCGAGGTCCGACGTCCACCAGCCGACGTCGCCGGAACGGACGTCTGCGGCCAACGGGGCCCAATGGGAGTGAATGTTGATCGGATCCGTTGAACCAGTCTCAAGGGAGAAATCGTCCGACTGGTAGTGGTCGAAGGGGGCCGCGTAGTTGTAGACGAAGTCTCCGGCGATCAGACTCCCCCCACCCAGAAGCGCAGGCCAGAAGGCAAAAATAACCATGCCCACGGCAACTAAGGCAGGCAGTCGAGAAGCCGAGAAAACCTTGGCCATGGCCGCGCACGCTATCGTCGCCGCAACCCATGCGCTTGCTTCATGTCGTCACCTCGCCTGCCGATGGGTCACCGTGTGACCGGAGCTGCGATGGCGCGGCCATATATCTGGGCAGTTCGGGACGGCTCAGCGAAATCGGCGAGCGTGCCATACTCGACGCCCTGGCCCAACGCCGCGACGCCGACGCGGTGTACGGCGACATCGAGGTTTCGGGGGTTGTAGAGCGCCGCCCCGCGTGGTCGCCGACGCGCCTGCTCAACGAACCCGGAGCATGTCTCCCTGTGGCAGTGCGGTGCACGACCCTCGCGGAACTGGGCTGCAGTGTGACCGATCCCGGTCTGGGCCTGCGCCTAGTCGAGCACAACTCGCTCGTGCTCCATGTGCCTTCAGTTCTGAGCAGGCATCCCCGACCTCCTGCTTGCGCCGACGTCGCTGATTTGGACAGCCACCTGGCCAGGATCGGGATCGCCGCAACCGCTGTCGAAGGCGACCGAGCGGGTCGATTCCGACTGGTCCCGGACCCGTCGGAGCAACCGCCGGTATCGATTGTGATTCCCACCGCGGGCAAGGCTCTCGGCGATGGCATCGGTACTGAACTTGCAGTTGAACGCTGCCTTGCGCGCATCGCCGCGACCGGCCGCCCGAACCTCGAAGTGATCCTGCTCGTAGGCGAGGAATACCAGGGCGACCCGGAACAAATCGCCAGTGCCGGGCTGCCGGTGTGGCTCGAACGGCGCCCGCCCGGAGAGTTCAACTTTTCGGCTGCCTGCAACCAGGGCATTCTCGCGGCGCGCAACGAGCTCGTTCTGCTGCTCAACGACGATACGGAGATGGACCCCGGCGCTATCGACGCCATGGCCGTCCATTTCGGCGATCCACGGGTCGGCGGTGTGGGCGCGCTGCTGCGCTACCCCGACGGCACGATCCAGCACGCCGGGATGGTCATCGACAACGCCCATCCCCTCCATCCGTTCGTCGGCTGGCCGATCGAGGATTCTCAACGGTACGGCGGAACTGTCGCCCGTGACGTGATCTCGGTCACCGGGGCTTGTCTCATGTCACGCCGATCGTTGCTGCTGGCTCTGGGCGCGATGTCCACGCACTTCCCGCTCTCGTTCAACGATGTTGACCTGTGTCTGAAGATCCGCCGGTCGGAACGCCGGGTGATCGTCGAGCCCGCGGCGACCCTCATTCATCGCGAATCCTTCAGCCGAGTCGCCAGGATCTTCGACTGGGAGTGGGACCGATGGATCGACCGCTGGGGCGAAGTGGCCGATCCGTGGTACCACCCCGGATACCGACGGCCCGACGACCCGGAGAACTTCCGCCTCAACGCCGACCATCTAGAGCCGACCGAACCCCGCGATCATTGCGACCCTCGTGACACGGCCATCAAGGTCGGGGCCCACCGCCCCCGCACAAACCGTCACTTGACGTAGGGTTTCGCGGTGGCACAACAACCAGTGACTCCCGAAGGGCCGGACCCGATCGACAGCACCGATCCAGCCGAACTCCGCGCCGAGATACTGAGGCTGCGCGATCTGAACATCGGACTGACGAGCCAAGCTGAAGTGCTGAAGGAGCAAGTGGCGGACCTCGAAGCCAGAAACGAAGTTCTCGACGACACCGTCACCGAACTCAACGAGGCCAACCAGACACTCCACGTCGAATTGGACCGCAGCCCGATAATCCGCATCGCCAGTGCAGTAGCCCGCCGCCTCAAACTGCGCTGAGCACGAATCCGAGACTCAAACGCGCAACACACGAGCGGGCCGTAAACGCAGGAGAGCAGCTTCGGAATGCGGCTGCTAAGGCTGCAAGTTATGCGTGGTCTGTTGCTTCTGGCTACAATCTCCCTTCAATTGACAAGGTTTGCAAGAAAGCATCAGAGTGGCGGCAACTAGGTTGATTCGTTGGGCTACGGCTACGCCCCGTCGTGAGCATGTCTACATTTGGTGGCCTTGTTTTGTGATAGGGCTTCTTCCTGGTGCGTTCGGCCTACCTCGATGGTTGTTGCTGATCGGATTGTTCGGTCTGGCTGTTACTTCACGCCACACTCTGGCTCGTGGGGTGTTTCGTTTGCGCAACTTGGTGCGTCGCAACACGGCTTAGCCTGGATACACCGCCAATCAAGGTGTCAAGTCGAAGCAGAAATGCTCACCGACTATCTACTGCCTGCCGACGAATCGGTGGGCAGCAGGTAGTCGGACCAGAGTTGCATCACCTCTTTGCGCCTGTCGAACAGATCCGTGCCATGACACAACAGGTTTGCGAAGAGGTGACAAGACCATTCCAGGTGATCGTCGGTTATATGGGTGCAGGCCGCTTCCGGCAAACCACCAGCGAGCCACACGGCACCGTGACGGTCACCGTCAACACTGGAACCGGCTACACGCGCGGCTCGTCAGCTACGGTTCAAGTCTCAGACGACGACACGCCACCGCCGACACCCACCTACCAGCCGCTGTTCTAACGGCGGTACGAGATGTGATCTTTAGATCACGTCTCGCGGTATGATCTGTTGGTGGAGTCAACCACCGTTTCACCCCCAACGGCCTTCGTTGGGTTGACCGACGCGGTTCGTGTTGGTCAGGCCTTGCGCGCCACGCGTCAGCGGCGCTCGATGTCCCAAGCGGAAACTGCCGCAGAAGCCAACATTTCGCGTGAGGCTTTGTCCCGCATCGAAAACGGGGGTAATGCCCGCGAGGAGACCCTTCGTGCCCTGCTTGGTGTGCTCGGCTACGAGATCGCTTTCCTTCCCGTCGATGACTCTAGGTACGAGCTGGCGGACGCGGCGACCATTGCCAACAGGTTGGCTTGCTACGTTCCGGCATTGGTCGAATACGACGACAGATTCCGCTTGCGTGTGGTCCTGCACGACTTCGGGTTGGTGTGGCAACATGCCGACGCGACTGAGCGAGCAGTGGTAGTCGCTGATGAGCCTCCGTTGTTCGATGAGCGCTGGGACGCGTTCCTAGGGGCTTACGTTGAGCACTTGTGCTACCGTTCAGGAGTCAATGTTCCAGAATGGACACAGCAAGAGAGCAGGTTCTTGGACCAGTTCTGGTGGCCGGGCGATCCGTTCGAGTTTGAGCGCGGTTCGATCATTCTCAAGACTCCGGCTGCGTTCGAGGTTCACGGGATCTGGCTCGACGAACGCGAGCTGAAGGTCGTGTGATGCGGGACTTCTCGGCTGGCGATTTGATGGCAGCGTTCGACGACCTCGCGGCGATACTGAGCCGGAACGGCGAACAAGGACGAATATATGTCGCTGGAGGAGCAGCGATGGTACTCGCCGCTGGAGCCGACCGAACCACGACGTTCATCTCGTCGGCATGGAAGACGGAATGCTCCCGCACCACCGGACTCTCGACAGCCCCGAAGAGATCGAGGAAGAACGACGCCTCGCCTACGTTGGGATCACCCGCGCTCAGCGCCATCTCAGCATCAGCCACACAAGAACCCGACGGCTGTTCGGCACGGCTCGCCACGGCACCACCGACACAGACAGGATGCGTGGCCCCAACCACCAAGGAGACTCCACAGATGAGCGACTCCTCGGTTGCTGTCAGGCGACTCTCGAGCGTCGGACGCGAGGTCAGTTCCTGCGTCGGCGCAAGTGCCGGCAGTAGCCGTTGTGTCCACGAACGAGGCCGCACGGCAGTCCTGTGGATTTGACCTTGCGTGGACACAGCGTTGTAGACGAACCCGCTGCGGACAAAGCGCTAGGGGCAGGGCTGTTGTCGATGAGTGGATCAGCGAGCAAAGGAGCGTAGTCGGCGGCGGAAGCGGCTGAGTCGCATACAGTTGACGACAGCACGTTGAACGCGTCGAACACCTTGTCGGCGTCATACACGCGCAGCGATGGTCCTACCGTTCGGCTCTTGACGATGCCCAACACTTCGAGTCGACGCAAAGCATCTCCGCATCGCCGCTGCGAGAAGCCAATAGCCTCAGCCAACGTCTTGGGCGTCACCGAGGGGTTCGTCGGGAGATACTCAACGGCTGCCGCTATGACAGAACGTTTGCTGCGGCCTCCGCAAGCGGCCAGCCACATTGCCCGAAGCGAAGCAATCGCTTCTTGGTACCGCAGCACCGATCTGCTCGACTGCTGTACCGATGTCGCCAGAACCTCCAACCATCGCACCGTCGCATCGGAGCGAGCCGGATCGTCAGCGTCTCCGACGAAGGTCTGGAACTCCGCGAGCGCATCGAGATACACGTCGCGGTTGCGGGACAGAGCCAGGCTTATGGGAGGCATCGTGGAGTGAGGGGAGACATGGCGTTTCAGAATGCCGTACAGCAAGGCGCGTCCGACACGTCCGTTGCCGTCGCCGAAAGGATGGATTGTCTCGAACTGGGCATGAGCCAGCGCCGCTTGTAACAGCGGTGGGTGTCCGTCGGAACGAAGATATGCCATCAAGTCGTTCAGCAACGGGTGGCACATTGAAGGCGGCAGCGGTACGAAGTCACCGTCGAGCGGGTGCCAGTCGTTTCCGCCTATCCAGTTCTGCTCGGTTCGCACAACACCACCAAGTCGCGGTGTGGCGGTCGCGTCCATGAGGGTCCGGTGAGCGTCTAGCAGGGTTTGGAGCTGAAGCGGATGCCCTTTAGCGAGCATCTGTTGTGCTTGTGTTGTCGCGTCTATGTTGCCGATGACCTCGGCCACGTTGCCACGCGCAACGTCTTCTCCGGTGTGTTGACGCTTCGCTAAGGCTCGCACAACACACCTGGTGTCGGGGATGACCCCCTCGATGCGGGAAGAACCGAGCGATTCAGCCCAGAAGCAAAGGTCGCCGCCGGCGCTAGGAGTCATTCGACTGGATGTTTCCAACAAGATGCGTTCGGTCTCACTCAGGAACGCGACGACATCGGCTTCGACTCGTGGTCGCCAGCCCATCAACATGTGAGGGACGTAGGCATTGAAACGACCACCTCGCCGGTCGCTTGCCCGCAGCGCATGAGGGTTGCCGCGCCACTGCTGAGAGATGTGTCTACCCATGGTGCCGCTCCGGTTAGCGTACCAAAGGTTAGCACATTTGACACGCTAAGCGGATTAGCGTGTCAAATATGCCGGTGGCGGGAGCTGCTGCTGGTGATCCCCATCGTTGTGGCGAATGTGGGCCTCGGCGTGGTTGCTCTACTGGGCTTGGAAATATCAGCGGACAACCTCTCTGCGAGAGGCAAACGCGTTGATGCACGCAGGCGCTACACACGCACTGCGATTTCTGGACAAGGCAGTCAGTGATGGCTGTGACCCGGTATTGACGATTACGGTGAGGTTCCCCCCTTTTTGTGGAGGCATGCTCTATAAGGAGGAGCTATGTCCAGACTGCGAAGAAATTTTGATCGGGAGTTCGGTGATGGGGCTGTGCGGGTCGTGAACGAGACCGGCAAGCCGGTGGCTCATGTGGTCCGGGATCTCGGTGTGAACGAGGGCACGCTGGGGAACTGGGTGCGAAGGGATCGCGTCGAGCGATCGGGCGGGCTGGGCTCTGATGAGCGGGCGGAGCTGGTTCGGTTGCGCAAGGAGAACGCGGCTTTGCGGATGGAGCGTGATGTGCTCAAACGATCCGTGGCCGGTTGGGTGAACGACCCAACGCGATGACAGCCGAGACGGCCGGGTTCATCGCTGCCCAGAGGACCGATCACGGTGTGCCTCACAACCGGCCCGTCTGCGCCGCCATAGGCGTCGATCTCCAGGCAGAGCGCGGTGTG
>JAPPMP010000051.1 GCA_028819005.1 Acidimicrobiaceae bacterium | reverse complement strand
GGCGATATTGGAGAACTGCACGCGGACGCTGAGCAGGTAATAGCCGAAGCTGTAGCCGCCCGTCGTGAACGCCTGGGCGAAATCATTGCCCAAGGCTGCGCTGGCTCCGTCTGCCTGACCGAGGTTGCCGACAAAATTCGGCGGCCCCGCCTCGGTGGCGACGCCGGCGAAGCCGACCTTCAAAGACGGCGCGTTGGTGGTCCATGAGCCTGTCGAGGCAAATCCCCTTGTCAAAAGGCTGTCGCCGATGCTCCAACCGGCCAAGGCTCCGCTGTCCTCGCTGTCCGAAGCCGTGGTGCGCAAACCCGAGACAGCATGAGCGCTGCCCATGTCGATCACGAGGAAGTACGTGGTGCTCGCAGCGAGGTCGATGCCCGCGCTGGTGAAGGTCAGCGTCTGGTCCGAGGTGGAGACGGGAAAGCTGGCCGGGTTGGCCAAAGTCCCCAGCGAGCTGCCCGGAGACCCGCCCGAGGAGGCGTGGATGCTCGCGGTCAGGGAAGAAGAATCGAAGCCGCTGTCGATAGCGAAGAATTCCGCGTCGACGCTGCGCAGGCTGTAGCCCCAGATGTTGGAGCCCGTCGTGAACGCCTGGGCGTAATCATTGCCCAGGGCTGCGCTGGCTCCGTCTGCCTGGCCGGTGTTGGCAACGAAGGCCTGCGCCGTCTGCGCACCGGCCGGCGACGCCGGCGCCAGCGCCAACAGCGGCAGCAACAGCGCCAAAGCGAACAGCGGCGCCCCCACACGCCTCACGGACAAACCCCAGAACCGAGAGAGAGAGAGAGAGAGAGAGAGAGAGAGAGAGAGAGGGCTTGAGAGAGATGGCTTGAGAGAGATGGCTTGAGAGAGATGAGACTTGAGGGTGCATGAGCACTATGACCTATTCCTAATTCCATTCGGGCAGACCACAGAAGGCTGCCACACGACAACCACCAAAGTCTACCTGCTCACTGTATTGAGCGCCCCCGGCAGGAATCGAACCTGCGACGCACGGTTTAGGAAACCGACGCTCTGTCCACTGAGCTACGAGGGCGGGGCGTGTGCGCAACGCGGTGCGCAAGTCGCAACGGGCTCTAGGCTAGGAGTCGCGTGAGGCGCGGCGAAGTTGCAATCAGTCGATGCGGGCCAGGCGGGCGCTGGAGTGGATGGCGTCTATGTCGATGTAGCAGCCTTGCAGGCGTCGGCGTTGGGTGGGGTGGTACGCACTGCGACCGTGCAGGACCCGCCTGTTGTCGAAAGCCACCAACTCACCCGGCTGCAGGGTGGTCTCGATCGCGTGATCGCCGCTTGCCAACAGCTCCACGAACCCGCGGTAGGCGCGGTAGAACGCCGCTGCGTCCGCTCGATCCGCAGACAGCGGTTCCATTGAGCGGTTGTTGACGCTGACGGCTCGCACAGCACCGTCGGCGTCGAGCTCGATCAAGCGGCGCCTGGCCCGCAAGTCCACCTCCGCGCCGTGGAAACGGAACGTGACGTCGGTGGTCGTCAGGGCCCGGAACGCGGCGGGATCCTCCTGCCGCAACCGCTCAGCGGCGGCAGAACCATCAACGAACCGGCTCTCACCACCATCGCTCGCCGCGGCCAGGCAATGCAGGAGCTGCACGGTCGGACACGGATCCCGGTAGGGGTTGTCGGTGTGGGCTGCCAACCCCAGCGGCGTGAAGGCGAGGTTTATCGGGTCGGGTTCAGCGATCACCTCGAAGAGCGTGCCGTAGTTGGTCTCGCGCACGAACCCGATGACGTTGCCAACCTCGAGAACCGTTCCCGGCTCGACGCCGCAATCGCGCAGCAGGGCGATGCCCCACCGGGCCAACTGATCGACGAACGCTCCGTGTTCACCGGTCCAGTCGGTGCTGTCGGCACGGAGCCTCTCGGCAAAAACCGGAGGCCATGGCTCCGCTCGCAAGTCTGCGTGTTCGCCCACCGGAATACTGCAAACATGCCGCTCGCCCGATTGGTGATGCAAGGTGACCGCGAGCCGGTCATCGCTGCGGTCGGCGCGAACCACCGTCCAGCCGTCGAGCATCGCTGCATCGACCAGGTGCTGATCCGTATCCGGGTCACGGCATTCGTCGCAGCGGCAGGCGTCACGCGCCCACGACGGATCGATCGGGCGCCTCGGAGTGAGCGCAGCGCAGAGCAGACCGCGATAGTCGCCGATCGGCGGGATGGTGAGACCGTCCACCTTGCCGTTGTCATCGTAGGAACGCAGCCGCATCGTCTCAGCAGCAAAAGCGCCGGTTGCGAAAGCCTCGGCGGCCTCCGCGCACAGCGGGCCTCCCTGTTCAGCCAGCGACATCCGCGAAGCCCGGCTCAGACGGTCGCGGTAGCCCGGTTCGGCCGCCACGCGATGCCGCTTGGCCATGACATGCCCGCGGATGGGTTCAACTATGGCGCTGTCCAGCAGCGGTTGAAGTGCGCGAGCGCCGACCTCGGCGTGGTCGGGAAGACCCCAGTCGCCTGCCCGGCCCAGAACATGGCCGAGATCGTGGAGCAGGCAGGCAAGCACCATCTCGTCGCCTGCGTCATCGGCCGCCGCTAGCGCAGCAGACTGGAGCGCGTGGTCGAGCATGGTCACCTGTTCGCCATAGGTCTCGTCGGCAGTACTGGCCAGCAGGTCCATTACGACGTCCACAAGCGGAAGTTCTCGGCCCAGCAACGATGATCCCTGCCAGCGCCGGTCCGGTTCGAATCCGCACAGATCCGCGACCGTGGGGGCAACATCGAGCGGGGACGCGGTCGGCCATCCTGAAGCGGGCTGGATCCGGCCCGGTGCGCGCACCACCACGAACGTCTCCATCACCTCCCCGACGGCGGTGTTGTGGCCGGTGCCGAACCCGCCGTGGTCGGTGGTCACCAGCACAGACGCCTCAGGGCCCACAAGCTCGAGCAGTCGCGCCAGCGCTTCGTCGGTCCGGGTGGCCGCAGCCACATATTCGGCGCTGTCCCAGCCGTGGAGATGTCCAATGAGGTCTGGCTGCGTGAGGTACACGAACGACAGGTCGTGGTGGCAGTCGACGCCGGTCGCGATGGCGGCTTCAACGATTCGGAGATCGTCGCCAAGGTCGTATCCGCTGTCGATCACGAACCGTTGGCCCGCCGCGTCAGGCTCGATCACCGAGTCGAAGGGCAGCCAACTCACAAACATCGCAGTGGAGCAGCCCGCTTCACGGGCCGCCCCGAAAAAAGACGGCGCATCGCTTCGCAGCGGCCCCGGCGTGTTGTCGCACAGACCGTGAGTGTCGGGATCCACACCGCGGAAGATCGACGTGTGGACGGGCAGCGTCTCGGGCGGTGACAGGGTGCGGGCACCGAAGCACGACGCCCCCTCGCGCGCCAGGGTGGTGAGGGTCGGCATGGTGGCGCGGCTGATATGCCGCGGGGCCAGCCCATCAATCGAGACCACCAGCACAGGAGACAGCGAATCCGTCGTGCCCGCAGAATACGACCCCACAGTGCCGTTGTCGAGTATCCGAGCCGGGCACCATGGGCCGATACCAACGGTTAACGGTCGAACCGCCGAAAGCGCACTAGGGCGCAGCCTTGACCTGAACGGTCACAATATCGAGGCCGTAGAACTTCTGATGATGCACCGATGAGGCGTAGTGCCGCAGAAGCCTGAGCGAGATCTCACCGTCCTCCAAGCCGCCGACGCTGCGGGCCTCCTCGTTCAGATGGGCCAACCGGTCCTCGAGGTTCTCCTCCTCCAGCACGGCGAGGAACTCCAACCCCACGGACGCGCCGCTCCGGCGAGCTACCACGACCAGCCGCCGAGCGTCTTCGCTCGAGTCGCCGGCACTGCTCGACAGAGGACCGCCGTCCTGTTCGAGAAGGCTCATAAGGGTCTCCTCGCCCACAGAGCACAAACGCTGGGCCGCCGTTTCGTCCCAGCCGATGCCCGATGCGAAACCACGCAGGAATTCGTCGATCCGGCCGGCCGCCGCCAAGGTCAGTTCAACCTCCAGACGCGCCCGCCCGCGGCGACTGCTGTGCTCAGCGAACTGGCTCATCAACACCGCGACGACCGCTCCGAGGAGCATCCCGTTGTCGATCAGCGGACCCCATCGATCTCCCAGCAGGTCGGCGCCTATCGTCTGATTGTCGAGGCCGATGCCCAGAGAGAAGGCGATTCCGACTGTGAGGACTCTCCCCCTGTCGAGGCCGTCGGCCATCAGAGTCTGCATTCCGCTGACGAACAGCACGCCGAACGCGGCGACCAGGTAGGCGCCCATGACCGGGCTGGGAATCGCCAACAACACGGCACCCACCTTGGGCAGCAGCGCCAGCATGACCATGAATCCGCCTATCGCGTAGCCGACACTGCGAGATGCCACCCCGGTGAGGTGGATCAGCGACGAACTCGACGACGAGTACACCGAGGTCGGCGGCGTTCCTGCCAAACCCGAGAGCATGATGCCGATGCCGTTGGTGTTGAGCGAGCCCTGCACCAATCGAAAATCGGTCGCCCGAGGTCTGCGCCACGAGACCTGTTGGACGGCGATGCAGTCGCCGATGTTCTTGACGGTGCCTACGAGAGCGACAACCACGAACGCGGGCAGCAGAGCCCAGAAGTCAGCGTCGAAAGCCAGATCCAGGCCGCCGAATCCGCTGTCGGGCAGCCCGACCCATGCGGCGTCGCCGATCTGGGAGACCTCGACGGCTCCGAACGCAAAGGCCGCCAGACAACCGCTCCCGACGGCGATCAGCGGCGACCAGACACGCCAGGCGCCAGCCACGCGCAGCGACAGCACCACCACCGAAGCAAGCGTCACCAGCGCCACGACCGGGCCGGTCGCAGCGGGCGCGGACTCGGGCACGTCCTGCACTCGGTCCAGCACGATGGGCAGCACCGTCGCAGCGATCAGCATCATCACCGTGCCCGACACGACGGGTGTGAGCAACCGGCGCAGCAGCGGAAGCCACAGTGACATTCCCAGATAGAAGACGCCCGCGGCGACGGTCAGGGTGGCGAGCAGACCCGGTCCTCCCACGGCCAGGGCCAACACCGACACGGCCACATAGTTCGGCGACGGCCCCATGATCAGAATGTGGCCTGCTCCGAACCGCCGGAAGCGTGCCGCTTGCAGGGCAGTCAACCCCCCGGCGATTATCAGGGCCGCGAACACAGCCCAGGCGACGTAGCCGTCGTCCTGTCCACCGGCTCGGGCCGTGACCGCAACGATCAGCACAATGGTCGCCAGCCCCAGCATCACCCCTTGGACGCCGACCCCCAACGCCACGAGGAGTCCGCAGCGATCATCGGGTTCGTAGCGGATCGCTCCGCCCGCCGGGTTGTTCATGCGGCACCCGGGTTGCTCATGCGGCGCCCGGGTTGCTCATGCGGCGCCACGCAGCGGCGAGCGAGCAGTCTCCATGCCCGAACCATAGCCGTCGCCCGGCGGCGACGGAACACGCGCCAATGCCTGCGCGACTTCCTGCGCGACCTCCTGCGTGTCTGCCCGGCATGCGGTCATCGGCGCCACAGGCTGTCATCTGAATGACTAACATGTCGTGAGCACATTAGGAGGCTGCATTGCTCTCTGCCGAAGTTGACACTGTCGCCGTTGAAGCAGGGATCGTCGACGCGCCAGGGTTCAGAGTCGTGCATGAACGCACGAACACGGTGTTGACACACACCTCTGCCAGAACCTGTGCGCGGGTGCCGCCGACGCACGAGACCCAGCAGGAGACAGCGCACACGCTGCACGTCGTAGAGATGCTCGCGGCTCAGGGCGCCGCTGTCCTGCCCCCGGCGTACCCGACCCCGCTGCATTTGCCGTCGGGGCGGAATGTGACGTTCTGGCCCCTGGCGAGCCCCATGACCAACGCCGGAGTCACGAACCAGGAGATGGCCGACGCGATCCTCAGCCTCCACCGAACCGAGCCCGACCCCTCGATGCGCGAGTGGAGATACTCCGAAGCTCTGATCCGACGCCATCTCGCGAAGGCTCGTCAGGCTGAGATTCCGGATGTTCTGATCACACGCTTGGAGGATCTGCTTGAACGAACCCTGTTCGCGGTGCAGATCAAGGACATCGATCGTCACATCGCGGTCCACGCGAATGCGTTTCCGGAGAAGATGGTCCGGCACGAGGGAGTCGTCAAACTGATCGACTGCGACCAGACCGGCTTCGGGCCGCCGGAACAGGACCTTGCGACGGTCGTACACAACTGCCGGCGCTACCCGACTTCAACGACCGAATACGGGTTTCTCACCTGCTACAACCGGAAATACGACGAAGAACTGCTGCAGCGCCTGGTGAAGCTTCGGGATGTGGCGGCCATAATCCGGCTGGCGTCGATGCACGGAACGAGAGTGCGCGCGCTCGCTGAAGTGCAACACCGCTTGGAGACGCTCAACACATCGCACCGCTGGCACCTCACCTGATCGCACAACATGTCGCCGAGGACCGGTCAAGAGGACCGGTCAAACCGGACCGGTCAAACCGATCTGGGAATACGGCGTGGCTCAGAGAAGAATGCGGCGCGCCACTGCGCGCGCGCCGTCCAAGTCATCGACGAAATGGTCTTCGGGGACGCGGCGCAAGACGTCCAAAGCCTCGACACTGGTGCTCGCCATGCCCGACAGGCCCATCACGATGCACTCAGTGTCGGACACGATCGCTGCGTCCACAAGCTGGCCCAGCACCAGAGCCGCGCTGTCGTCTATGAACACTGTCTGAGTGAAGTCGAGAATCACCACCTCGTGCTCGGCGACGTCGCTGCGGATCGTGCTGAACAGTTTCGTTGAGGAGGCCACGGTGAAGCTGCCCCGCAACGACAGCAGACCGGTGCGGGCCGCGAACGGATCGTCCATTTCCAAGTCGAAATCGAAGTCGAACTCGTCGCCAGCGTCATCGCCATCGTCGCCGCCATCGGCGTCGCCAGCGTCATCGCCATCGTCATCGCCATCGTCGTCAGCGTCATCGCCATCGTCGTCAGCGAGGAAGGTCATGTCGAGCAGCGGGGTCGAGACCACCATGTCGAGCTCTAGGCGCTCGAGTTGGCGGGCACTGGTCATGGCCGCCGCGATCAAGCCGACTGCCACAGCGACGACCAGGTCCGACACCACCGACAATCCGAGTGTCAGCGCCAGCACAACCAGGTTCTCGCGGGGAACGAGGTGGATTCGAGTGATGTAGCGCCAGTCGATGATTTCGAAACCGATCTTGATGAGGATGCCGGCCAGCACGGCGTGCGGGATCGCGTCCGCAATCCTTCCCAGACCCAGCACGAGCGCCAGCAGGATCGTGGCGCACAGCACCCCTGACACCCGTGACCGGCCCCCGGCCCGGACGTTGGCCACGGTACACGAGGTGGCTCCCGCTCCCGGGACGCCGCCGACGAGGGCCACCAGCACGTTGGCGAATCCCACGCCCAGCAGCTCCCGGTTGGGTTCGTGGCTCTGCAGGGTCAGCGAGTCGGCGACCCTCGCGGTGAGCAGGCTGTTGATCGAGCCGAGCAGGGCGATCGTAACGGCCGGTGGCAGTGCTGCGCCGAGGTCGCTCAGCTGGAGTTCCGGCAACTTGACGTCGGGAAGGCCCGATGGCACCTCTGCCAGGGTTGGCACGTCGCTGAGCCACAACACTGAGAGCAACGTCCCGATCAGCAGTGCAGCCACTGATGGTGGCAGGTATCGACGGAGCCGTTCCGGCCAGAAAATACAGACTGCCAGCGTGACAACACCGAGGGCCAGAGCACTGGGGTCGGCGTTGCTGACGGCGTCGGGCCAGGAGCGCAACGATTTGAGCGCGCCGCCCAGGGCAACCTCGGTGCCGAAGAACGGCAGAACCTGGACCAGGATGATGATCAATCCGACGGCGGAGGTGAAGCCCGACACCACCGCGTACGGCGTGTAGGCCATGTAGCTGCCCAACCGCAGCGCTCCCATGAGCATCTGGATCAATCCTGCCAGCGCCACGATGGCGAGCGCTTTGCCGAGATCCTGGTTGGCATAGTCGACGAAGACCACTGCCATGGCCACCGACAGCGGCGCGGTCGGCCCGGAGATCTGGGTCTTCGAGCCGCCGAGGAGGGCTCCGGCGAGTCCCACCACGATCGCCCCGTAGAGCCCGGCGACCGCTCCCAAACCCGACGCGACCCCGAAGGCGAGCGACAGCGGCAGGGCCACCACGGCCGCGGTCAACCCCCCGAACACATCACCTCGGAGGCCCTGGAGCTTCTCGCTCGTCTGCAAACTCATCGCCCTTCAGACAATAGACCAAACGCCCTTTGGATGCGGCAGCGACCGTGTTGGCTCGGGCTCATGTTCAGACGACGCTCCAACCAAGGCTCGCTAGGCGGCTCCTCGACTCTGGGCCTCCGGATGGGCGCTCATCGCCCACCACGCGTCTTTCGCCACCGGCTTCGCCAGGTGCGCCGGCTGAACCGTTGGTGACGGTTTTGGGCGCGTCGAATCCGACGGTCTTATGGTGTGACCGTCGGCTTTGCAGAGAACGCCAGCCGACCGCCGAGCACCTGAACGTGATTGTCGAGAATGGTACGATCCTGAGAACATGCCTGTGAGTATCCTGCCGCCGAATCCGTCGTCCGTTTCTGCCAAACCGAGGCGACGTATGCGAGCCGCGGATATCCCCGAAGCGCTCGCTGTTGGAGACAAACGCGAGATGCTGCCGTTCTCGATGTTCGCGAAGGAGTGGGAGTGGTGGCCTCGGGATCGGCAGGCGATGATCGCGGACCGACCTGAAAGCGACAGCCACGACGATCTGTGCCGAATCTCGGCTGTGGTCCACGCCATGTGTGTCCGCGACGGCGTCGCGGTCCCGGAATGGGTCTTCGGCTACCGATCCGAGCAGCCGTTGGCACTCGCCGCCTCGATCGTGGTCAACGGCAAGGTCTGGCATCGGTCGGTATCCGAGTCGCCGGCGACTTGTGGCTTCCACAACGTGTGGTTCAGCTATCGGACATTGGAACCGCTGTCGGACGCAGCTAGGCGGATCAAGAGAGTCCGCAAGCAGTACACGCCATGACCGGCGCTTTGCCGCCTCGCACGTTTGAGGAAATGGTCGAGCTGCTGGATGACTTGAATGTCTCTCTCGAAGGCTCAACTCCGACCGGCACCAGGTACACGCTGTTCGCATCCGAAGCCGCAAATCGGAGCGAGGTGCGCTGCTGGCCATTTGCGGGCTGGCTGAGCTGAGGTTCTAAAGCAGGAGTGTCTAGGCGCCGGCTCGCTGTTGCCGATTAGGATGCCAGAACCGCAGCGCGGCGAGCGTTCATCGCTGTGCCGCTCTGGGCTGGCGCGGGGTTCGTCGGCGGGCACCTCAGGCCCCATCCCGGTTTCGACAAGATCCGTCCAGCGAGCCGTTGGTGTGGCCCGGGGACGAGGTGCTCAATCCTCGGGCCGCCGGCGGATCCAACAAGACCGTGACGTTGGAATGAAGTTGAACCGCAGAAGCGGGAAGCGTCTCGGTGATCGGACCTTCTACAGCTCGAGCAACCGCGCTGGCCTTGCCTGCTCCGCACGCCAGCAGCAACAACTCGGATGCGGCAAGGATCGTCGCAATGCCCTGAGTAATCGCCCGGGCCGGCACGGGGTTCTCTACAGGAAAGAAGCGGGCGTTGTCGCCTCGGGTCCGCCGGCTCAATTCAACGACTCGGGTGACGCTGTCGAACGGAGTCCCAGGCTCGTTGAAGGCGATGTGGCCATTCGATCCGATACCGAGGACCTGCAGACCGATTGAAGCGGCCCTCACCTTTCGTTCGTAGCGCGCGCACTCAGCCCCCAGACTAGGGGCTTGGGCGTCCGGACCGTGCAGCGAGCCGATCTCCAGATCGACACGGCAAGCGAACAAGCGGCGCACGACAGACCGGTAGGCATTCGGGTCACACCGGTCCAACCCGACGTATTCGTCGAGAAGGTAGGCGTCGACGGCGCCGAAGCTCAAACCCCGCCGACGATGACGGCGCACGAGTTCGGCGAAAAGGCCTTCCATCGTTCCACCGGTGGCAAGTCCCAATGCCGGCGATTCTGAAGCGGAGACGAATCGTTCGACTATGTCGGCTGCTTCCTGTGCGACGCGGTCAGCGTCGTCGGCCACAACAATCCTCATGGCGAAAGAGGATTCCCGGCGCCCATGCTCGCGCCGCAAGCCGCAACAGCGGCGCCCACGATCCCGGCGTGAACACCGCCGCGGGCCGCCGAGATCGGTGTTGCGAGTTCGAGTTCCGAAGCGAACTTCTCAAAGTCATCGCTGAGCCCGCCTCCGACAACCCACCGCGAAGGGTTGAGGATTGCCTGAAGCTCGTCGAAGAACGGTTGCGCGCGCCCGGCCCACTCAACAGCGGTGAGCGACTCGGTGGAGATGGACCGACCCGATGCGACTTCTTCGAAACGGCCCCGCGCGCCGGAAAGACCGCCCAACTCGGAATCGGCGATGAGATCGCCGTTGTAAAGCAACGCACTGCCGATTCCGGTGCCGAACGTCAAGACAATCGTGAGGCCGGACCCGTTGAGACCGGCGTCGCCGTATGCCAGTTCGGCCAATCCAACCGCGTCGGCGTCGTTGATCAGCACGGCATTGCCGCCGTTGGGAGCGCGCAACGAGGTCAGCGCGTCTGCCTGTCCCCACGAAGGACAGAGATTCGGAGCATGCCGCAAGCTCGAACCGCTGATCATGCCCGGCAGGGCAACACCGACCGGGCCGGTCCACTGCATCGCCGCGGCGATGCGCCGAATCGCGGCGACAACATCGCCCGGCGTGGCTGTCGGCGGCGTTCGCTCAGTGAGGACTTGCCTCGTCAACCCGCCGATTCCGAGATCGACGATTGCTCCCTTGATGCTGGTGCCTCCAACATCAATGCCGAGCCACACGCCGGCGTCGCCATCGGACGGGTGCGACGGGTGCGACGAGTGCTTGTGCCCGCCTCCTTCATTGTCGCGAATATCCTCGGAACACTCCATTTCAATGTCGCGGCTCATTGGGCGGGATCGTCCGTTCGAGCACCCGTTATATAGGCGACAAGATCGTCCTTGGTCACCTCGCCGACGTCGACCTCTGCCGTTTTGCGGCCCTGGCGAAGAACAATGGCTCGGTCGCAGACCGAGGTGACGCGGTCCATGTTGTGAGTGATCAACAACACAGCTACGCCCGAATCCCTCAGACCCCGGATCAACTCGAGGACGCGGGCAGCCTGTTCGACGCCCAACGCCGCTGCCGGCTCGTCCAGCAGCACGATCTGCTGTCCCCAAGCCACCGCCCGCCCTATTGCCACCGCTTGACGCTGACCGCCCGAAAGAGCATCCAAAGGCCTGCGCAGAGACGGGATGCGGATGTCGAGACGGCTCAGTATCTCTTCGGACTCCCTGCGCATTCGCTTCTTGTCGAGCACCCCGAGCCGCGCCCCGAGCCTCCCACCGCGGGTGTGCTCACGGTTGAGGAACAAGTTTTCCACGACGTCGAGAGGGTCGATCACCGCGAGTGTCTGGTGGACGGTCTCAATCCCCAGAGCCCGGGCGGCCTCCGGCGAGGAGACAGCGTGCTCAACGCCGTTGACACGGACAGTCCCAGCATCGGGCGCGTAGACGCCCGAGATGCACTTCACCAACGTCGACTTGCCGGCGCCGTTGTCGCCCAACAGGGCCGTCACCCGCCCGTAGCGCAAGGTCATGCCCACGCCGTCGAGTGCCTTCACGGCCCGAAACGACTTGCAAAGACCAGAGATCTCGAGCGCGGCGGAACCGGGCTGCCCAGAACGCGTGACCGCAGGTTCAGAGTTCATCGCGGCACACCGCCGAACACAACGGGGTCGCCGAAGCCGTTCCACACTCCCGCTACCCGAGGCCTGTCTGTCGATGCGCCTTCAATCGCTACCACGAAGGCCCTCGTGACAAAGGCTTGCACGCGGAAGCCGAACACCACCGTCGCGCCCTCCGACACGGTCCGCTGGTCGGCGGGGCGGAGCTTGGCGTAATAGTCGATCGCAGCGGAATGCGGCATCTCCACAGGCACCGGGTCAGTCAAGATCTCAGACGGGTCGTGTGCCACCACGGCCCGTACCCCATAGTCACCGAACACTGGATCGATATAGAGCCCACCGCCGAAACAGAACGGCACCCCTTGATGGACATGGGCCACCTCGCTCAGGTACAACACCGCTGCTCGCTCCGGCAGATCACGCACCGCATGCAACGGAGTCGTGCCGGTCAAACCATGTCCCGGCTCAACCTGGGTGCCGCCGGAGTCCGCCAACAGGCCGAGAACCTCAGTCGAGGTAGTCCCAGGCAGATTGATCTCCAGATTCTCGGGACTCGCCGGATGTCGGCCGGCGATGTCCGCTGCCCGGGCCAGGGTTTCAACGTTGCGCGTCTTGCGGACCGATCCCGTGTCGGAAGAATAGAGCAACGCAGGAAACGTTGTGAGCCCGGCGAACTCTGCGCCGTGCAGCGAGGCGATGTGATCGATCATGGCGGGCAGATCGTCCAACAGGACGCCGCCCTCATGGCCGGGGTAGAACTCGTCGCCCGGCTCACAGACCCGCACCAACAGTCGCTGCGAAAACCCGCGGGCATTGGCCGCTGAGGCGGCCTCAACGGCTTTGTTCGCGGAGAAAACCGTCCAATAGTCGGGTTCCAGGCCGGCGGCCTCAGCCGCCTCGGCTCTGGGGACTTGGACCAGATGGCCGAGATGGCCGAGCCTGTGGCCAGTTCGGGCAATCGGTCGTGCGCACGCCATGTCGACGGCCACGAATCCGTCCGCACCGCCGCGCGCCATCGCAGCAATCGCAGCCGGCGCTCGACCGATCTGCTTGGTCATTGCGTACACGGCCAGGCCCAGATCGTGCGCCCGACCGCACAACAGAGCGGTGTTGGCCTCGATCGTGTCAAGGTCGAGCACACAACTGTTCGGCGGCAGTCGCCCGGCCTGGTGAAGCGCGACCGCCGCCTCGACAAAACGGGGATTGTGCTGGAGAAGGGACCGAAGGAACATCTCAGCTCTCTTTCTGTTCTCGCATGCTCAGCGACACGGCCAGGATGATGATCACTCCCCGGGCGATCAGTTGGTCCGAAACCCTCAGGCCCATCAGGATCAGGCCGTTGTTCAGCATCGCCATCACTACCGACCCGGCGACAGCACCCGCCACAGAGGCTCGTCCACCGAAGAGGTTGGTGCCTCCGATCACGACGGCTGCTATCACTGTCAGCAACAAGTTCTCTCCGAGGTCGTGGCGTCCGATGGCGAGCCTGCCGGCCAGCAGCACTCCCGCGAAGGAGGCGGCCGCGGCACTCACGACAAGGGCTGATATCCGGACTCGGTCGGCATTGATGCCGAGCGCCTTGGCCGCGGAACGATCGGAGCCCACGGACAGCACATGGCGACCCCACCTCAGCTGATGCAGAGCGAGATGCCCCAGAAGCCCGACCACTGCCGTCCAAACAAGCAGCGAGGACACCGGGCCGACCGAACCCGAGCCGAAGACCTCGCGGAAGGCGTCGTTGCGTATCGGCAACGACTGGAGGTTGTTCATGTTTCGGGCGATTCCACTGACGATCCCGAGCATCCCCAACGTGACAAGAAATGAAGGGATGCGCACTTTGACGGTGATGAACCCGTTGACCAGCCCGATGCTCGCGCCCACAGCCAACGCAGCCACAGTGCCGGCGACGAATCCGTGACCGCCCACAACCTCCGCCGCTACCAACGATGACAGAGCGGCAACGGAGCCGACCGAAAGGTCGATCTCCGAAGACGCCAAGGCAAAGGACATTCCCACCGCCATAACGGCAATCGGCGCCGACTGGCGCCCGATGTTGATGAGATTGGAGGAAGTGAGGAACCCATCGTCGCGCAGGAACACAACGAACAGCAGGAATATGAGCGCCGCGGCCGCGTACACCACGTAATGGCGCAATTCGACGCCCTGTTTCCAACCTGCAATCCGCGCACGCGCCCCTGAGGGCAATAAAACTGCGGCGCGCAGTTCCTGGTTCACGATGGGTTCCTCAAATCAAGTCGGCTCAGCCGCCGAGGGCGTCCAGAACCTCCTGCGGGGGATCGTCGGCCAGCGACTGCCGATACCCTTCCACAATATTGTCGGCCGTGACTCCAATGGCCGGCACCACCACAAAAGCGGGCGCCGATTTGCCGATAACTCCGTAGGCGCCCTCGAGGGCCATGGTGCGTCCGAGGTTGTATGCCTCGTCGGCGGCGATGCCGACGACATTGCCTCCTTCGACCATGTCGAGCGACACGTTGGTGTCGAGATCCATGGTCACGACCGCCACATCGGAAGCGCCGGCCGCGCGCAGCGCGGCAATGACGCCATCGGCGGGACCCGCTGACCACGGAGCGTAGACACCATCGAGGTCGGGGTTGCGGGTGAGCAGCGCAGAGGCGATCTCCTCAGCGGCGGCCGGGTCGGCCAGCCCCTGCTCGGCAACTATCTCCATGTCCGGGTAGTTGATCTCGATCCAGGACTTGAAAGCCTGGTCTCGCTGGTTGGTCACGTAGTAGGCGGCGTCGTGGAAGATGAAACCCACCTTGCCTTGACCGCCAAGGGCGTCCGCGAGCAGATCGGCCGCAGTGACGCCCATCGCCGCAAGGTCGTCGGTCACGATGCCGACATAGTCTTCTCCATGGACGTAGCCCTGGGGAACGTTGGACAAGAACACGAGCGACACACCGGCGTTTACTGCCGGGCGGAAGGCCTCGGCACCCGCATCGGGGCCGATTGCCAGACTGATGATGATGTCTGGGTTCTGAGCCATCACCGTTTCCACATCATTGGCCTGCTGAGCTGCGTCGAAACCGGCGTCGGTCTCCGCGATCACCTCAATCCCGAGTTCCGCGAACGCGTCGCGGGCGCCTTGGCTCACCGCATCAGTGAAAGCCCCAGACGTGTGCCACAGCAACGCGGCGGTGTGACCGCCCGCCTGCACCTCAGCGATCTCGGCGTCGTCGAGTCCAATTTCGCTTGCCGGCACAGCCTGCTCGCCACCCGGCCCCTGAGTCATGGGCGGCTCGGGTGCCGGTTCTGGGTCGGGTGCTGGGTCGGGTTCCGGTTCTGGGTCGGGCTCCGGTTCGGAATCAGGCGCGGCAGTGGTGGTAGTGGTCGCTGACGAGGTTTCATCGTCATCGCCGCATGCCGCAGCGAAGACTGCGAACACAGCCACCAGAGACGCGAACAGCAGCCACTTGGGCTTCTTATTCTTGGTTGTTTTCATGGTCCCCTCCTTCGGGTCCAGTTATGGATCAACGGCGCCGCACCATTGCGCGATGAAGTGGGCGAGCGCACGCGTCGCAGCCACCAGCTCATCGATGGCGAGCCGCTCGAAAGGCGTATGGCAATGAGAAATGTCTCCCGGCGCGAAGTACACGCTGGGAATCCCGAGTTCTCGCAGAAACGGCTTCTCCGACCAGTAGGGGGCGCCCTCGACGCGTGCATTCTTCTGGGTGACCTGTTCAATCGACCGGGCCAGCGCTACCACCCCCGGATGGTCTAGGTCCAGCTCGTCGGGGGTGCCCCCGAAACGGTGGTCCCTCGGCGCGCTGAACTCCACCGTGCAGTCCACTGAGTGTTCGCCGGCAACCTCCTGCGCGATAGCGGCGATCTGCTCGCCCGCTGTGTCGAGGTTCTCGCCGGGGAGCACCTTGCGGATCAGTGACAGCTCGAAACGTCCCGGCACCGCGATGTTCCCTCCCGACGTCACCGAGGTGACCAGCAGGAACGCCTCTCCGAGCAAGTCATGAGCAGCAACACTCGAAGCCAGTTCCTCAGAATGGCGCCACAGCCTCGCCAGCAGGCTGTGGCCGGCTTTGAGGGCGTCGACGCCCAGCTCAGGACGCCCGAAGTACGCAGACACGCCGTTGTATGCGATATCGGCGATCAGGAATCCCATCTGAGCCGTGTAGATCGCCGAGGTCGTCGGCTCCGTGTAGACGGCGAAGTCCGCTTCGGGCCGTTTCCCGGAACGGCCCGCAACCGCGGCTCGCATCCCCGCGGACACACCACTGCCGGGCTGACCCGACTCCTCGTCGCACACGAACAGCGTCGACACCTTGCCGGCGGGTCGCAGGCCAGCCCTGTCGAATGCCCGAATCGCCTCAATAATGGCGCATATCCCTGCTTTTTGGTCCGCGACCCCGCGACCCCAGATGGCTCCGTCGATGATCGGCGCGGCGAAAGGGTCCTCGCGGTCGGTTCCCCGCCAATGCTCTGTCCAGTCCTCGGTCGCCACCGTGTCGAGATGTCCGGCCAACAGCAACGACCGTCCCGAGCCACCCCCGGCTGTGCCATGGACGTTGGGTCGATTCGGCTCGCATTCCACAAGTTCGCACTCATCGAACGCCTGAGACTCCTCAATCCGGTCGAAGGCCCAGAGGGCGAAGTCCCGTTCGTGAGGCGTAACACTGGGAATCCGAACTGCTTCGCGTACCAGTTCTACAAGCGCTTCGCTGTCGACAGCGCTCGCGACCCGAGACGCAGCGGTCATCTCTGCTGCTCTCCCAAGATCTCCGCGACCAGAGATTCACGCATGGAACGCAGAGACATCGACGCCGCTCCGACCAGAGCAGCCCTGCGGCCCAGAGTGGATGCTGCAAGCTCCGGCGGCGAGTCGAGCAGCTGATAGAGGCGTTGCCTGACTGCGTCCACGAACACCGGGTTGCTGCCGACGCCTCCGCCGAAGACCACACGCTTTGGATCTGCGATCAGACACAGGTGCGACACCGCCAGAGCCATCGCTCCTGCCACCTCGTTGAGCACCGACCGCGCCGCAGCGTCGCCCGCGCTGACCACTGTGAATATCTCCGGCACGTCCGCGCCGGGATCGAGTCCGGAGTGGTGCCCGTCCTCGATTGCCCGTCCGAACAGCTTGCGAATCGAGGGAGCGGATGCCACATCCTCAAGGGTGACCGGCACCTCGCCAGAGGCAGGCAGTGACAACAGCAACGAGCCGAGCTCACCCGCAGATCCGGTTCCGCCCCGGTAGAGGTCTCCTCCGACCACCATTCCCATACCGATACCCGTGCCGACGGAGACCGCCGCGAAGTCGCCTTCGGGCTGTTCAGCGCTCATTCGGGTCAATTCGCCCAACGCCGCCAGGTTGACGTCGTTTTCGATATGGATGCGGCCGACCATGTGCTCGGCAAGGAACGCGTGCAGCGCCAACCCGTCGAATCCAGGGAGGTTGAGGGCCTGTTCAACGCGGTCGCGGTCACGTCGGTATATGCCAGGCACTCCGATGGACACACCGCTACAGGGGCCGTCGACGCCACGAAGCATCTCTGTCGACGCACCAACGAGACGCTGCAGAGCGGTCTGGGCATCGGGACCCGATTCGATCTCGCGCTCGATGACCAAGTTGCCAGCCAAGTCGGTGACGCCGACCAGCATCTTGGTGGCGCCGATGTCGGCAACAACCGAGTGCCTGACCATCGGGACCAATTCGTAGAGAGCAGCCGGGCGGCCGATCGAACCCGACTTCGGGCTGTCGTGGGCGATTCGAACCAACCCAGCGGACTCCATGTCGGCAACGAGCGCAGACACGGTTGGTTTTGAAAGGCCGGTGGCTCGGGCGATTCCGGCCCTCGACATTCTTCGGGGGTGTGAGTCGAACAGTGCGTCGACAATCCGCTGGCCGCTGAGCAACCTTAGGACACCTGAACCAGTTGCTTCGCTCATATTGTTAGTAACATTACCTTACAAATAGACCTTGTCAAGCAGAGCCGATCTGGGCGCACCGGCGTCGGCGCGGAACCAGATCGCGGCAGTGTCGGCGATGCACCTCATCAACAGCCGCAGAGGCGCCGCTTCGGACCTGCTGCAACGCCCCTCGGATAAGCCACTCCAAACACTTGCCCAGACCAAGCCGTTCATGGGACCTGCTGCAACGCCCCTCGGATAAGCCACTCCAAACACTTGCCCAGACCAAGCCGTTCATGGGACCTGCTGCAACGCCCCTCGGCTGAGCCACTCCAAACACTTGCCCAGGCCAAGCCGTTCATGGCGTTCTCGGGGTCAGTCGGTGTAGGTAACGTCGCCTTGGGCTTGTTTGTTGGCGAGTCCTGTGCTCCAGGCGAGGGCAAGGCCGAGTTGGTTCTCGCTGCCGACGGTGACGGTGACGGTGACCGACGTCTGTTCGGCTGAGAGGTCGACGAAAATGTTCTCGCTGAGGTTGCCGTCGCGCACGGCGGACAACAAGATGATCGGCCGGTGGGCGGGGATGCAGCTCAGGCTGACCTCGAAGTCGACTGTCGCGTCGCCGCGGCCGGCGGTGGGGCTGCTGATCGACAGGGTAGGACGACCGGTGCAGGCAACCGGTGCAGGCTCATCGGGCTCATCGGGCTGGTCTTGTTCGGTCGTCGGCGGGTCGTCGTTGTCGGCGACCGCGACCACAGCAGCGCCCCGGGTGGTCGAGACGGTGTAGCCGCTGGCGGCGTCGACGGTGGCGGTGAGCGTGCCGTCTGCTTCGTCGGCGGCGTCGTCGACAGTAGCCACAGTGAACGTCACACTGCCCGAGGTGGGGATCGTGACGGTACGCACACCGACCGTGGCGCCCCAGTCGCCGGCGGCGGTGACCGCGACTTCCACATCGAGCGCGTTCGCGGGCGCGGGACTGGCGGTGAGCGTGAAAACAGCGTCGCCGCCCTCGGTGACCCCGGCACCGCCGGTGACGCCCACCTCAGGCAGCGGCGGTGGGGGCGGAGGCGGAGGCGGAGGCGGAGGCGGCGGCGGAGGCGGAGGCGGCGGCGGTGGGGGTGGAGGCGGCGGAGGAGGCGGCGGTGTCTGTTGTGCTGCTGTTTCGAGCGCGGTGAGCTCGGCGGCGACCTCGTCCCAGACGGGGCTGGAGTGGGTGTCGGCCATCTGCTGGGCGTCGGCGGCGGTCATCGCGCCGCCGGTGACCCCTGTGCCGTCGTGCTCTCCGAACGCGACCAGCACCCTGTTCCAGCGGTTCACGTGCGCGGCGCCGTGCTGGGTCTGCGCGGCAAGCACCTTCACCTTCGCGACCACAGCCGCATCCACAACATGACCGGTCAGCTCCTCGACGGGATCATCGTCGTCGGTCACATCAGCGGTCTGCGACGACTGAGCGCCCACCGTGTAACCACTCCCAGAGTTGACAGTCAGCGTGACCGTCCCGTCGGGCTCGTCGACATCGTCGTCGGTGGTCGTGACCGACACCGTCGCAGTGCCCGAAACCGGAATAGTGACACTGGTCGGCAACACGCCGTAACCGAAATCCCCCGACGTCGCCGCGGTGACGCCCACCACCAGATCAGCGGCCGGCGCAGGGGTCGCGGTCACGGTGAAACTGACCGCATCACCCTCACTACCCCCCGAGGCGGCGGTGATGGCCACCTCCGGAACCGGCGGCGGCTGCGGGGCCGCTTCGAGCGCGGTCAGCTCGGCGACTACCTCGTTCCACACCGGGCTGCTGTGGCGGGCGGCCATATCCTCTGCCTCGGCCAGAGACATCGCTCCGCCGCTCACGCCGGTGCCGTCGTGTTCGCCGAACGCGACCAGCACGCGGTTCCAGCGGTTCACGTGCGCGGCGCCGTGCTGGGTCTGCGCGGCAAGCACCTTCACTTTCGCGACCACAGCCGGATCGACCGTGTAACCCGGCGCGTCGACCACCGCATCAGCCGGCACCGTCTTGCCCCCCTGCTGATCAGGAGAACCCTGCCCCAAGACGAGATCGCTGACGACGAGGCTCCCCTGCACAGTCGGCGAGTAGCTGACGCCCAGCGTGTGGTGGACCGACGGGTCGTGGTAGCGGGTAAGGCCGTTCGACACGTAGTAAGTGCCGGTGCCGCCGATGTCGGACACCATCGCCAGGGTCACTCGAACAGGCTGGTCCCAGTTGTCCGGGGTGACGCGGTGGGCGAACTCGTAGCCCGTCTTGCCGTTCACCGTCAAGCTGAACGGCGCCCTGTCGTAGACAACCTGCTTCTCGCAGGTAAGACCCGCCGTGCTCTCACCGGCGCTCTGGCGCTGCCGGAGCAGCCTCGTGATCCTGGGCTGATACCACTCGCAGGCCGGCTTGGTCACCGTCCTGCCGTTCAAGGTGAACGACACCTGGGTCACCACCCCGTCGGTCGGCACCCAGCGCGAGCTGGTCACCCTCTGGGCTTTGATGCGCAGAACCTCGTTGCACAGGTCGGGATACAGCCGGCCGGCGCAGTCCACCGGAGGCTGGTTGACCCTGATCTCATACGACTTGCTGGAACCGGCACTGCTGCTGTTGAGCTCCAAGCTGTCGATCTCGGCGCCGCCTACTTCGTGCAAAGTGAAGTCGAGCTTGTCGTCATCGACCACCTTGCCCGACATGACGCCCAGATTGTTGCCGCCGCCCCAGGGGTCGCTGAACTCGTGGCGGATCACGAACTTCTCGTCGTCCTTGTCGGCATCTTGGCCGGCGCGCACCGTGATCGTGCGAACCTCGTCGTAGTCGTCCACCGAAGTCCACGAAACGCTCGGCGGGTCGAACGTGACGCCCGACCCCTCCGCCAGCGTCGGGGTGACCGTCAGCGTCTCCCCCGGCCGCGGGACCCTCGGGTTGGTCACCGTATACGTCGCCTCGCCGCCCTCGCCCAACTCGATCGCGCCCGCCGAGAACCTGGGATACTTGACCGCCCCCGGAGTGATGACGACCTTCACCGTCGGCAGCACCAGGCTGCTGTCAGTGGAGGAAAAGCGCAGGTCGAACACGCGGTCGCGGCCCACAGCCGGCTGCGGCGTCATCGTCCCCGGCGTACTGCCGGTCAGCTTCGAGCGGATCTTCACCTCCCGCCAGCCCGGGTGCAGCAAAGGATCCCGAGCCGAGACATAGCCCGCCCAGTCCTGCTCGTCGAAAGTGAAATCGATCGAAGCCCCCGGCGGCTGAGCGGACCTCTGCACCAGCCGCCCGTGAACGGGGCCGCAGTGATCAAAGGAATCGGGATCGTCGCAGTCATACACCTTCCGACACCCCGACGTAACCCACGTGGTTCCGAGATACTGGCCATCCTCCTGCACAGTGCGCTCCTCGATGTGCTCGCAACTGACCACATACCTGCCCATATGCAAGAAATCCGGGTGATCCACCAAGAAGTAGGCCGTGTCCGAAGACGCAGCCGTGATCACAGCCGTCTCCGACGCTATCTCCTCGTTCAACGCCAACCGCACCGTCGCAGTCGAACCCTCCTCAACAAACACAACGTCCGCGTCGGGTGTGAACAGCCCAGGCCCGAGGGTTCTGCCGCGGAACCCGGCCATCAACTGATAACGCTCCAAGGTGTTCCATGCATCAGTCGGATCCGAATCCACCGCCCGCCACAAGATATCGTCAGCGATGCTCCAACCCCGCAAACCCCCGGCGTCCTCGCTGGTCGAACGCGTCACGCCGACCCGGTTGTGGAGGTCTGCACTGCTCATATCGAGCACCAGCCAGTACGTGGTGCTCCCTTCAAGGTCGATGTTCCCCTCGCTCGTGAACGTCAGCGGCCGGGCATGCGCCTGCAAACGGAGGTCAATAACGGGGAAAACCGAATTGGTCAATGTCCCGAGACGTCCGCCCGGAGACCCGCCCGAGTCGGCGTAAATGCCCACAGTCAGCGGCGACGCGTCAAAACTTGCCAGTATATGAGTAAATCCCAAATCGACGCGGTCAAGCCTGAAGCCGGCGCTGTTGGGGCCGGTCGTGAACGCCAGAGCGTAATCCTGTGCCAGTTCCCAATCGAATCCCTTTGCCTGGCCGATGTTGCCGACCAGATTCTGCGACGGCTTCGCACCGGCGGCTGTGCCGCGGACGGCCATTTTCTTGGACTGGGCGAATGTGATCCAAGAGCGGTCGGGATTAGAGGTAAATGCGTTATACCGGTAGAGGCTGCCGTCGGCGATGCTGAATCCTGCCGTGCCGCCGGTGTCCTCACCAGCCGAATTCGTGTTGCGGATGCTGTTGTTGCCGAGCAGCAATTCGGCGGGGGCGATCACCGCCCAATAGGTGGTGTCCGGATCAAGATGGAGCCCCGAATGCGTGAAACTGTAGGTCCGATCCGAGATCTGCCCCGAATGGGTGGGACTCGTCAAAACACCGACCACCGCGCCCGGTTCTCCGCCGGAGTCGCTGTTAACCGTCACCGCAGGGTAACTCGCATGCTGAAAAGCCGCGAACTGGAAATCAACAGCAGTCAGAGTATACCCGTCGGGGTTGCTGCCGGTCGTGAACGCCTGCGCATGATCAAAATCTCGCAACGAGCCCCCACCACCGTTCGCCTGACCCAGATTGCTCACCAAGGTCTCCGCCTGCTGCGCCGAAGCCCGCTCAGCCGGAAGCGCCACCAGCGCCGACGCCACTGCCACAACAGCCAGAAGCGCCGCTCCGCAACGCCTCATGAACCCACCCCAAGATCCAGAGAGAGATGTAGAGAGAGAAGAAACCATGGCGCACCTCGCAATCAGCACAGTCCACCCGGATGGACCCACACAGACTATCCCTCGACTCCCTGCAAAGCAACGACGAACCCGGCCCAGTGGGAGTTCGTGCTCCCGAACAACGCCGGCGGGTCGCTGCGAGCGGGTCCGTCAGACCAGCACAAGATCCGCTACGAGGCTATTTTCTCTGTTTCGACGGCGACTTGAAGATCGTGACGCTCTGGTGGAGCGGAACCAGATCGCGGCGGTACTGGCGATGCACCTCATCAACAGCCGCAGAGGCGTCGCTTCGGACCTGCTGCAACGCCGCCTCCAGCTGAGCCACGCGGGCTTCGAGCTCGAGCACCCGTTTCACACCGGCGAGGTTCAGGCCCTCGTCGGTCAAGTCCGAGATCCGTTGCAGCAGGGCGATATCGGCGTCGCTGTAACGACGGCTGCCGCCGCCCGTGCGCGCCGGATCGACGAGTCCCTTGCGCTCATAGATCCGCAGCGTCTGCGGATGCACGCCGGCGAGCTCCGCTGCGACAGAGATCACATACACCGCTCGATGGAATCGTTCCTGGTCCATGGTTGCGTCTCCCTTCTTTCTCTCACACGCCAAGGTGGGCGCGGGGTGAATCAGTCGTGGCTTCGGCCAACGCTTCAACCGCTTCACGTTGTTGAGTGCTCAGTTCTCGGGGCACGGCGACGGCGACGGTGACCAGCAGATCGCCTGCTCCGCCTCGGCCCTTGAGCCGGAACGTCTTGCCGGACTCGGTTCCGGGCGGGATCCGGATCTTGACGACTTCGCCGTTGAGCGTGGGCACCTTCACGTTGGCGCCGAGCGCAGCTTCGGAGAAGGTGATGGGCACTTCGAGCGTCAGGTCTTTCCCGGATCTGCCGAACAGTTCGTGCTGTTTCACGTTGACGTGGACGAACAGATCACCAGGGGGGCCACCGGCCCGTCCCGAGCCTCCGCGCTTGGGCAGTCGAATCTTCTGGCCTGTCTTGACGCCTGCCGGAATGCGCACTTTGACGTCGCGGGGCCGTACTTCGGCTCCTGAGCCACGGCAGGTGGCACACGGCGAGGAGACCACCGAGCCGCGTCCGCCACAGCTCTGGCAGGGCCGGCTGAACGAGAACAGTCCCTGGTTCTCGTCGTGCACGCCCTTGCCGTTGCAGGCTTCGCATTTGCTGGGCGCCGATCCGGGTTCTGATCCAGTTCCGCCGCACCCTGAGCAGGTCGCTTCGCTGGTGAGGCTGATGGCTGTCTCGATGCCGTTGACTGCATCGTCGAAGTCCAGCGTCAGGTCGACTTCCATGTCGGCGCCGCGTTGACCCTGGGCGCCGCCCGGCCCGCCTCCGGAGCGGCCGCCGCGGTTGAACAGGCCACCGAGCAGGTCGCCGATGTCGTGCATGCCGACGTTGAAGTCGCCCGGCCCGGGGCCGGGGCCGCCTCTGAACATGGGTCCGATCGGGCCCATGTTCCGGACTTCGTCGTAGCGGGCGCGCTTCTCTTCGTCGCCGATCACGTCGTAGGCGGCTGACACTTCCTTGAAACGCCCCTCCGCGCCGGCGTCGCTGGGATTGGCGTCGGGGTGGAGTTCCCGCGCCAGCTTCCGATACTTGCTTTTGATCTCCTTGCCAGAGGCACTTTCGGTGACGCCGAGAATCGCGTAGTAGTCCTTCTCAAACCACTCCTTTTCGTATTCGGTCACCAAATCACCTCCTCAAGCTGTACCGCGGATCGGTCTGCCGGCTCGCCATCTCGGTCTATCGATTCGCCATCACCCCTTGACCCGGACCATGGCTGCTCGCAACACCCTGCCATTGAATGCGTAGCCCGTTCGCAGCACCTCCGAGACCATCGGTTCATCCTGGTCTTCGTCGCCGGGTTCGCTCATCGCGGCCTCATGCCGGTTCGGGTCGAACGCCTCGGCTTGGTCGATGACTTCAAGGCCTTGGACTTCGAGGACGCTGCGGAGCTGGGCTGCTATAGGCTCGACGCCTTCCACCTGCTGTCGTGCAGCGGCGTCGCAGGCGTCGAGCACCGGCAGGATCGCCTGCATCACTCGGGCGGCTGCTTGGCGCACTGTCTCCGCGTTGCGTTTGTCGGTTTGCTTGCGGAAGTTGGCGAACTCAGCAGTCACCCGTTGCAAGTCGCTCAGGTGCTGGTCTCGTTCTGCGGCAAGCAGTTCCTCCACGGACGGTTCCGGCATCGGCTCCGGTACCGGCCCAGACTCAGCCTCGACCTCGGACCCCCCCTCAGCCGCCGCCTTCGCCACAGCTTCAGCCTCGCCGTCAGCCTCGCCCCGGGACACGACACCCTCGGACAGGGCGCCTTCGGACACGACACCCTCGGACAGGGCGCCTTCGGACACGACACCCTCGGGCGGGGCGCCTTCGGACACGACGCCCTCGGGCGGGGCTGCGGCGGACGGAGCGGGACCGGCTTCGGGCTGTCGCACGCTGTCGGCGCCCGGTTCGTCGACGTCGCTCACGATGCCCGACTGTCGGCTTCGTCCTCGTCGATGATCTCGGCGTCGACGACTTCGTCGTCGTCGGGAGTCGACTCGGCGGCTGCGGAGGTGCGTTCGGCCTGTGCCGCTGCCTCGTAGAGTCGCTGACCGAATTCCTGGCTGGCTGTCATCAGAGCCTCGGTTGCACTCTTGATGGCTTCAACGTCGGCGCCTTCCAGAGCGGAGCGGACTTCGGCAAGCTTGGCTTCGATGGTCTCCTTCTCTTCGCTTGAGACCGCTTCGGCTTGATCCTTGAGCAGCTTCTCAGTCTGGTAGACGAGGGTGTCGGCAGTGTTGCGAACCTCGGCCTCCTCTTTGCGATTGCGGTCCTCTTCGGCGTGAAGCTCGGCGTCCTTGACCATCTGGTCGATGGCGTCTTTGTCCAGCGAGCTCTGACCGGTGATGGTCATCGACTGCTCTTTGTTGGTCGCCTTGTCCTTGGCGCTGACATGCACGATGCCGTTTGCGTCGATGTCGAACACAACCTCGATCTGGGGCAGGCCGCGCGGGGCGGGCGGCAGATCCACGAGTTGGAACTTGCCGAGCGTCTTGTTGTAGGCAGCCATCTCCCGCTCCCCTTGCAGCACATGGATCTCGACCGACGGCTGGTTGTCCTCCGCGGTTGTGAAGATCTCGCTCTTGCGGGTCGGAATGGTGGTGTTGCGTTCGATCAGCGTGGTCATCACCCCGCCCTTGGTTTCGATGCCGAGCGAGAGCGGAGTCACATCGAGCAGCAGCACGTCTTTGACTTCGCCTTTCAACACGCCGGCTTGGATCGCCGCGCCGATCGCGACGACTTCGTCGGGGTTTACCGTCTTGTTCGGTTCTCTGCCGGTCATCTCCATGACCAGTTCAGCTACGGCCGGCATGCGCGTCGATCCGCCGACGAGCACGACATGGTCGATGGATCCCTTGGTGAGGCCGGCGTCTTTGATGGCCGCTTCGAACGGGCCGCGGCAGCGGTCGAGCAGATCCGAGGTGAGGTCGCGGAACTTGGCTCGGGTCAGTTCGTAGTCGAGATGCAGCGGACCGGCGTCTGTGGCGGTGATGAAAGGCAGGTTGATCTGCGTCGACTGCACCTGCGACAGTTCGATCTTGGCCTTCTCGGCGGCCTCCTTGAGCCGCTGCGCCGCCATCGGGTCCTTGCTCAGGTCGACTCCGTGGTCGCCCTTGAACGACTTGGCGAGCCATTCGATGACGGCATCGTCCCAGTCGTCGCCGCCGAGTCGGGTGTCGCCCGAGGTCGACTTGACTTCGAACACCCCGTCGCCGAGTTCGAGCACCGACACGTCGAAGGTGCCGCCGCCGAGGTCGAACACGAGGATGGTCTGGTCGGACTCTTCTTTGTCGAGGCCGTATGCCAAAGCAGCGGCGGTCGGCTCGTTGATGATCCGCAGCACCTCGAGGCCGGCGATACGGCCGGCTTCTGTGGTGGCTGTGCGCTGTGCGTCGTCGAAATAGGCGGGGACGGTGACAACGGCCTGTGTGACAGTGTCGCCGAGGTATTCCTCGGCGTCGCGCTTGAGTTTCATCAGCACACGAGCCGAGATCTCCTGGGAGGCGTAAGCCTTGTCGTCGATGTCGACGGTCCAGCCGGTGCCTACGTTGCGCTTGACTGACCGGACTGTGCGCTCCGGGTTCGTGATCGCCTGGCGCTTGGCTACTTCACCAACGAGAACCTCGCCGTCTTTGGCGAAGGCGACCACCGATGGGGTGGTGCGCGAGCCCTCTGCGTTGGGGATGACGACAGGGTCGCCGCCTTCCAGCACAGAAACGACGGAGTTGGTGGTGCCGAGATCGATACCTACGGCTTTGGGCATGGTTGTACTCTCTTTGTTGTTGCTGCGGACGGCGCCGCAGATCCGCGGGCGTTGCTTTCGCTGCGGACGGCGCCGCAGATCCGTGGAAACCGTCAGGAATTGGATAAGTTGGGATTCAGTGTAACAGTATTTGCATCTGATTACACCGAAAAGTTGAGCGTATTATTATCAACTTTGCCGTACCAGCGAAAGCAACGCGCAGACCACCACGGCTCCGGCCACGCCCGGCGCAAGCAACACCTAGCTCCCACGGCTCCGGCCACGCCCGGGACAGACCGCATAGCTCCCACGGCTCCGGCTACGCCCGGCGCAAGCAACGTGCCCGGCGTAAACAACGCGATACCGTCAACGGGATGTACAACCTGATTCTGGTGCGCCACGGGCGGTCCGAATGGAATGACCTCAACCTCTTCACCGGCTGGCACGACTGCCCGCTGATGGAAACAGGGCGCCAGGAAGCCCGCGACGCGGCGCCGGTGCTCGCCGAGGCGAACCTGCTGCCAGACATACTCCACACGTCGGTGCTGCAGCGAGCCATCGAGACCGCCGAGATCATCCTCGCCGGCCTCGGCCGCCGCTGGATCCCGGTGCGTCGACACTGGCGTCTCAACGAACGCCACTACGGCAACCTGACCGGGCTCGACAAAGCCCAGGTCGGCGAGAAACACGGAGCGGAACAACTGCGCCTCTGGAGACGCAGCTACGACACGCCGCCCCCGCCGATCAGCCCCGACAACAAGTACAACCCGGCAACATCCGCGGCCTATGTCGACCTCCCACCGGAACTCATGCCTGCCACCGAGTGCCTCGCCGACGTCTTGGACCGGCTACTGCCCTACTGGCACGACGCGCTGGTGCCCGACCTGCGCACCGGGCGCACGGTCATGGTCGCGGCCCACGGCAACTCGCTGCGAGCCCTCGTCAAACACCTCGACAACATCGGCGACGACGAGATCATCGACCTCAACATCCCCACCGGCATTCCGTTGCACTACGCGATCGGCGAAGACATGCGCCCGATCGACGAAGCCCACCCCCTCGACCGAGCCGTGGCTGCGCAAGGTTGACCGTAGTTCCAGCGCCGATCGAGTCGATTCGCGGCCCATTATGTTGCTTGGATGATCATCGTTGTTTGGGGCAATCATCCCCACTGCGCTCGGAAGAGGACGACAATCGAAGCGATGACGGAGTACGAGAACGCAAGAAAGCTCCCGCTCACTAGTCGGGATTTCGGGCACAGATCAGCGGGTAGGTCGAATTGCTGGTATTCAGGTTGGTCGCCACCCTCGGCCCGTGCCGGCCCGTGTGCCGTCTTTCGCTTTCGCCCGATGCTTGCGGTGCCGCAAGTCTTGCGAAGTCGTAACGGCCAAACCGATGGCCGAAACACAGATAATCAGGATGTTAACAACCGCTGGAACCTTGTCGATGATTATCAACACTGTCGCGAGCCACAGAAGCGCTAGGAAAGTACGCAAACGCACCATCAACTCCCTTAGACCGGCGGAACATTCAAGTAGACGATTATATCATTCTCCTCACATACTCTCTGGATATCAACCGAGGTACCTGCTCCTAAGCCCAAAGCAGCCGCGAACGCCCTCGCAGCAGGACTTGAACCGAAGACCCCCAATGTGGTCGTACCTATCTTGACAACCCAGGTGCATTGGGTTTCAGTGAGATGGTGATGAGGGATGGCGATCTGGGGTCTCACCATCCGCCACTCACAAACCTCCACCAATTCATATTTCCAAGCGTAGACAGGATACAGCGGTGGTCCGTACTGCGGCGGGGGTCCCGGATACGGTCCGTTTCCGAACTCGTCCACATAATGGGTCACCACCTGAACGTGCTGCCATTCCCAATTACAAACACGCTCTGGGAACGGAAGACCGTTGCGGAACTCATCGTGGGCACTAGCGACAAGCGGGCTGCTGCCGACGAGCACGCCGCTGGCGAGGGCGAGCACCAGAAAAGGCGCGATCGCAGCACGGGCTAGACGTTTTGACATAGCGGGGTTCTCTCTTTCGGATTTGTCAGGAATTGCGCTATGTCTACCACAACTCCGAGCAACTGGGAACTCCAAACCCAAAATTTTCTCCAGCCAAGCGCTTCCCAACGACAAAACCCAACAAAGTCGTCTCCCCCCACTAAGAGGCCGCGCGGATAGGTGACCATCCACCGGTCGTTGTGTTGTCCCGGCTT
>JAPPMP010000048.1 GCA_028819005.1 Acidimicrobiaceae bacterium | reverse complement strand
TGTCGCGATGCGCCACGGCGGGTACCATAGCGAATGTCCGTTCGCGTTACCAGCGGGGCGCCCAATACCGGCACAATCCGCGCGAGTGGAGGCCTTATCAGTTCTCGATCAAGCAGCCAGCGTCGTATACGTCACTAGCGCCATGCCTACAGGCATTAAGCACCAATTCGCAGTCATCAGCCTGCGGTTCGCCCGACTGAATAGGTCCGTATCTCCTGCCAAACGGAATTGCCTACGCCAGTGGTAGGTCAACACCGCGCCGACAAGACCAAGCGCAGCGGCTGACTCGAACAGTGGGGTTCCGTCCGGGAGGCACCACTGCCCAAGAGCAAGAAACCCGAACGAGGCGACGATCCCACCGCCGAGACCGTCCATGATTTCGTCCACGAGGCTTCCGATGGACCCGAGCACGACTGTCCGGTGGCGATCCACGCGCCGACGGCCCTCGACGACCACCCGCCTACGGCGGACTTCGTGGTCACCACCGCGCCGCATACGCCGGCGACCGAATTCATGTGGAACGCTGAACGGTTCCGGCGAATGAAGCCGACCGCGTATTTCATCAACATCGGTCGGGGCATGACCGCGAGGCTCGAAGACCTGACGACTGCGCTGGCCGCAGGTGAAATCGCGGGTGCCGGCCTCGATGTCTTCGAGGTTGAACCTTTGCCCGCCGACCACCCCCTTTGGCGAATGGAGAACGTCGTGATTACGCCCCACGTCGCTGTCGCCGAGGCTGCCGACATTCCGGAACGGCGTTATGCGCTGCTAGCCGACAACGCGCGGCGGTTCCTTGCCGGCGAACCCCTGCGCAACGTGGTTGACAAGGCTCTCTGGTACTAGCAACGCACGGCGACATTCGTCGACGGTGCTGACACAATGAACCGAGAATCGTGGGGAGGACCAGGTATGAACACGGCGAGGTCATGAACACCGGGCCGCTGGTACGCGACGAAGCGTTCGAGTTCCTGTTCGTGCTCGGTCACGCCAAGATCAAGGGGGCGGTGCAGATGATCATCAACCCCGTGGCGATTCGGTGAGGCATTCAACCGGGGAGCGCAAACCGTGATCTCCAAACGGGCGGCGCTGGTATTCGCCGCGGTTGCCTTGATTGCCGGAGTGCTGTTGAGCCTGGCACTTCGACCGCCGGGCGGCGGCAGGACAGTCGTGGCGACGACCTCGGACGAGGGTGTCCCGGTGCGCATCCACTGGCGCGTGCCGTTGAGCGCGCCGCGCAATCTGCCGGGGGCCGGGGAGACGCCCAGCTGGTTCGCTTTAGCGCTCGACCGCGCCAGCGGCGGCGGCGTGAGAATCGACCTCTACGATCCGGGAGAGATCGTTCCGGCGTTCGCGGTGACCGATGCCGTCCGCGACCGCAAGGTGCAGGCCGGGTATACGTGGCTCGGCTACGACCAGGGCAAGATCCCGTCGTCGGCGCTGTTCGGCGCGACCCCGTTCGGGCTGGAGCCCTGGGCGTATATCGGCTGGTGGCATTTCGGCGGCGGCAGGGAACTCGCCGAGGGCATCTACGCGCGGCACGACATCAAGCCGCTCCTGTGCGGCATCTCGGGGCCCGAGACCGCCGGTTGGTTCCGAACGCCGCTCAATTCCACGGACGACCTCGCAGGGCTCAAGATTCGCTTCGCGGGCCTAGGGGGCAAGGTCATGCAGCGCGTCGGCGCGTCGGTGACGATGCTGCCGGCGGGCGAGATCTTCCAAGCACTGGATACGGGCGTCATCGACGCGACCGAGTTCGCGCAGCCGATCACCGACCAAGCGCTCGGCTTCTCCCGGATCGCCAAGTACAACTACTATCCGGGCTGGCATCAGCCGTTCAGCGCCACCCATTTCGTGGTCAACCTCGATGTATGGGAGGGCTTGCCGCCGGCGGACCAAGGCCTCCTCGAGACGGTCTGCATGGGCTCGGTTGGGCGCAGCCTCGGGCTGTCCGAGTACCAGCAGGCACCCGTCGTGGCGGAGTTCTCGGAACTCGGGGTATCGGCCAGCTATTTCCCGGAAGAGGTGTTGCGGATCCTGCAAAGCGCAGCACAGGAGGTGCTCGACGAGGAGGCGGCTGCGGATGCCGACTTCAAGGCGGTGCTCGATTCCCAGCGCGCCTACCAGGCAGTCTACCGCGAGTGGCGTCGTCTGGCTTACTTGCCGAAGGACTTCTGAGCTTGACCGGAATCGAGCTGCCGGAGACCCGCTTCTCCCGGGTCGTCGACCACGCCCTCAGCGTGGTCGGTCGTGCGGCCAGTTGGCTTTGGGTCGTGCTGCTCGCCGTGATCGTGGTCAACGTCACCCTGCGCTACGTCTTCCAGGAGGGTCGTATCGAACTGGAGGAACTGCAGTGGCACTTGAACGCGTTCGCGTTCCTGATCGCCATCGCCTACGCCTACCGGGTCGATGCCCACATCCGCATCGACCTGGTATCGGTGAGACTCCGGCCGCGTCTGCAGGTCTGGATCGAGTTCTACAGCACCTTCTTGCTGCTGCTGCCGTTCATCGTGGTGGTGCTGTGGTTCTCGTTTCCGTTCGTCGCCCATAGCTGGACCGTCTCGGAGGTCTCCTCGTCACCCGGCGGATTGCCGTTCCGGTGGCTGTTGAAGGGCGTTCTGCCGGTGGCGTTCCTGCTGCTGCTCCTCGCCGTTGCTTCCCGGCTGACGCGCCTTTGGGCCTACCTGACGGACGGGCCGCCATGACCGGCGCCGAAGTTCTCGCGCTCTTGATGATCGTCGCGTTCATCGGGCTCGTCTTCTCGGGCTACCCGATCGCCTGGGTGCTGGGGGGGC
>JAPPMP010000027.1 GCA_028819005.1 Acidimicrobiaceae bacterium | reverse complement strand
AACACGCCGACCGATACAACACCAGCTAACCACCTATTTGCGCGCGCTCTAAGCGGATCGATCTTGACCACTTCGCTTGTAAGGATTCGACCAATCGGGATCACAGCCAACCGAATCGGCCAGACCCCCGCGGTGATCTGCGAATCGCGGATCAGAAGCTCCGAGTACGCACGCCGCTTGCCATAGGCGATCACGCCATAGGGGGGCACTGCCATGGCTACAGCTGTGACAACCAGTACCAGGCTTGACGGACTTGAACCAAAGGTTTCAGCGAGAATCCAGGCGACCACCCAAACAGCAGGCACTGCAGCACCGACAAACAACAGCTTCTTGAAGAGGTGATCGTAGGACTCGCGTATCGTCAGCGTGCAATTGTCGGATGATTCACTCATCGTTCACCTCCGCATAAACCCTCTCGACTAGTTCAGCATTCTCGACAAGGAAATCTCTTTCGTGGCGCTCACGAACTTCATCGTAGGCATCGATGACAGTCTTCCGGCACCGATAATCGGCCTCGGCGACCTGCAACTCGAAGGCCCGGACCTCCACCCTCAGGCCCTCAGGCAGTTCGAGACTCTCTGGCACGACCCCTGGCGCGATCTCCGAAAACGCCACCCTTGAGCCGTCCTCAAGCACAACCCTCGCTTGTGATTGAAGCTCAACGACTCGATTGAGCACTTGGTCTCGTCCCCATGTGAAGTAGGTCGCTTCGTAACCCGCTGCGCGCATGCAGCGAACAAACTCGTCCTCGATGCTCAGAAAGTCAGAATCGTCCTCGATTGCCTCTTCGAGATCAATCCGTCGCGCATCCAGCTGAAGCAGGCCGCCAAGCGCGCTCTTCTGCGCTTCAGCTATGCAACCGCCTTGCCCATCAGGACCCGCAAATGCAGTGTCGAAAGCTGCTTGGCCTGCTCCGTCAAGCTGTGCTCTTGCTTTTGAGAACGGATCCTCGGGTAGGTCCAACAGCGAGACAACAACTGTATCGGTGATCCCGTAGCCGAACTCGCGAACAAACTCATCGTTGTCGGTGGTCGCTTGCATGCGGTCGACCAACTGTCGGCTTGCGACCCCCCTGTCGGTCTCGTCAAATGTGAACCCCTCTCGGTTCATGCACTCGATCGCCAACCTTGTGGCCGATTCGCTGAGGCGGAGCTGCCGAGTCGCCTGCTCGCCGGCCGTCGCCCCGTACAGTTCGTCGAACTCGTAGGTTGGCTGCGCAGATTGGTCATTGCCGCATGCGCCAACGAACAGAACGCAACCCACAAGGACAGCTCCACACTTCAGATCTAACCGCATACTGTCTCCTCTACAGCGAGTGACTCATTGGACAAAATGTTCGCGAGATAAAACGCGCTTTCAACGTCAAGACCGGCATCCCCGAAAGCAACGGCACCCGAATAGCTCACGATCTCCCCGCAATCTAGTTCTGCAACACCGCTGAAGCCGCGGTTGCCGGGTGCGTAACCGGCTTTGTGGCCCAGTGAATGCCAGCCCTGGAGCTCAAACTCAGGTGGTGCCATCAGTGGCTCAACAAGTTCATCCCAGCGCGAATCCGCGAGGAGCACGGCCCAGACAGCACACAGCGCGTCAGGGCGGCCAAACCATTGAATCTGAAGATGCTCGACTGGTTCTTCGTCGTAATCCAACACCGGCATCGGCAAAGTTGGGACATCCTCGACAAGGATCGTTAGCCGTTCTTGAAAATCACCCGAGACGAATCGGCTGCGCAGTTCGGTGTCAGCGGACCAGCTGAGCTTGAAGAGTTCAACGGTGGTCAGGAACGGCAGTTCCGGATCATGGCCCAGCAGGTTGACCGCGAAATCATGCACACTGGCCCGACCGACGGCCCGGATCAGAAGATCGTTCGCAGTGTTGTCGCTGGAGTGCAGGGCCGCAGACATCGCTTCGGCTACTGAGCGTTTCGCTCCCACCGGGAGTGTGTGCCATGTACCTGACGGCAAACTGCGGTCCTGAGCGTGAATCTCAAGCTGGTCGTCCATTCTCAACCAGCCTGCCTCTACCGCGTCGAGCGTCGCGCCGACAACAGCCAACTTGCTAACCGACGAAACCGGAAACCGGTCGTCGCTGTTCTCGCCGGCCAATTGCTCACAGCCCGACTCGCCAAGGTGCGCGATGGAATAACCGACCTTCGCTTCCCCGACGGATGCTTCATCGACCGAACGGGGCATTGCAACGAACATCCCGTACGTATCTCCGACAGAACGATATGCGATGTCGTAACGGCGCGAGCCGGGCGCTTGGATCGTCACTCGGGTAACGGTCGCAGTTGAACGATCATCAACTACCTCCCAAGCACCGCCTCCGATCGTCGCCAGTGCTTCGATCGTGTCGCTAATGGTGACACGCTTATCGGGGAACATCTGAACGAAGTCGGCACGAAGATCGAGTTCACCGTTCAACATGGCAACGAGGTCAGTGGCGGCAGTAGCGCTCCCCGAAGTGACACACCCCGTGAGCAACAACATCAGCGAAATAACGGATCTCACCGTTTGCGTTGCGAGACGATGCGCCGGTCAGCCTCGTCCGCACAATCGGTCAGGAAGGTCAGTTTCCGCTCCTCGCCTGACTCGTGGGTATAGGTGATCCGTAGGGCCGTGGTGCCACCACCACCGACTAGCCGGTCACGCCTGGTTCCCTTGATACCCCAACCGCCGTAGTCCCTGAGCGGATCTATCTTGACGACCTCGCTTGTAAGGACTTGATCGATGGGGACCACCGTGCCCGGAAACGGCCAGGCTCGCGCAGTGACCTGCATATTGTTGATCCGAAGCTCTAAGCCTGGATCCACCGGTGCGGGTTGGGTGTGGTGGGGGTTGGTGGCGCG
>JAPPMP010000018.1:24917-31218 GCA_028819005.1 Acidimicrobiaceae bacterium | reverse complement strand
CATCGAACTCGACCGCATCCAAGAATGCAACAACAACTAGAAGACAACCACCACCGCAACAGCGACACCCACAGACCTCACAGACACAGGCCAACCCGCAGCAGGACGGGCACGGTTTACGCGACAACCACCACCAGCCCACCCACAGATTTCACGGACATAGCTCCGGAGCCTCAAAACCGCTTGAAGCCAATCCCGCCCTGAAACCACCCCAACCAAGAAACAAGCCAACACCACCCGTTCAAACCCGGCGACTCCTAGCTCACCGACACCGTCACAGCAAAACCGCCAAAAGCATCACCGAACCAGTCTCGTCACCGGCAGTCTAACGGTCGAGATCGATGAGCCGACGACGTGTGCCTAGGATGAACGCTCGCGGCAGGCCGCACACCTGCAGAGATGACGGTCCCCCACTCGTCGCCGTCTCTGCGGGCACTGCAGGTGAACTCACGGCGGGCCGCACACCTGCAGAGATGACGGTTCTCTCAGCCAGAGGTTCAACGCCTAGCTGCTGACCTCGTCGAGCAGGCCGGTGGTGACGTCGTAGACGAACCCGCGGATGTGGTTCTTGTCGAGAATGTACGGCGACAACATGAGCCGCTGAATCGACTGGCGCACATCGGCGTAAGGATCCTCGAACGCCTCGACCGCCCAATGGGGTCTCACGCCCAGCTCGTCTTCCAGCGCAGTCTTGAAGCCGTCCTCGGTCACCTTCTGCAAACCGCAGTCCGTGTGGTGGATCAAGATGATCTCTCGGGTTCCCAGCGCTCGCTGCGACAAACACAAGGAGCGGATCACGTCGTCGGTCACCACTCCGCCGGCGTTGCGAATGATGTGGGCCTCGCCGCGGGCAAGTCCCAGGATTCCAAAGATCGGCATCCGCGAATCCATGCAGGCCACGATCGCGGCTCGGCGTGAAGGTGCAACGGGAAGACCGCCGAATTCGAAGGACTCGGCGTAATCGGCGTTGTTGGCCAGCAATTCATCGGTTGTCGGCTCGAAGTCGTCACCCATGAGCGGCATCGTAGACGCAAGACGATTCTGTGCGGCATTTCATTGGTGGGTAGCCGAGGGTCAACCGCCGAACCCCCTGGACTGAGCCGCCTGCTCAGAGCAGCCGCCTGAGCAATCGGCGACCGGCAGAGATCAGGCTTCGTTGACCAAGGGGACGACATCCTCGACGAAAGCGTCGACCTGTTCGAGATACTCGGCCAGATCACGGGCACGGAACTTGAGGTGGAAGGTATTGGCACCCGCCCGGCGCGCCGCGCGGACGTCCTGCGCGAGCGCTTCTGCGCCCCCCGACAGCGCCATCACCCCCTCAGGAACATCGCCGAGCAGATAGCTCCACGGCGGCATGTAGCCGACGTCGCAGCCCGCCCCGGCACGTCCTGCTGATTCGGCCGCAGCTGCGATCGTCCCGGTTATCTCGGCATACTGCTCTTTGGCGTTACCCATCGGGATGTAGCCGTCACCGATGCGGCCAGTACGCCGCCACGCAGCTCTGCCCATGCCGCCGATCCAGATCGGCAGCTCGCCGCGGGGCTGAGGGGCCACGCCGACGTCGGAATACGAGAACATCTCACCGTGGTGGCTCACGTAGGCGTCTGAGAAAGCGCCGCGGACAGCGTCGAGTGTCTCGTCGAGCCGTTTGCCTCTGGTCGAAAATTCGATCCCCAAGGCTTCGAACTCGGCTTCGACATGGCCCGCACCCACACCGAGGATCGTACGGCCCCCCGAAAGATGGTCGAGCGTGCCGAACGACTTGGCGGTCTGCAGCGGGTGCCGGTAGGCCGCGATCCAGACCACCGACAGCAGCCGCACATTGCGGGTACGGGCAGCCAGAAAGGCCAGGGTCGCGACCGTGTCGTACCAGGTTGTGGTCATCCGCGCGGCGTATGCGTTGTCTGGAATCGCCACATGGTCGCAAACCCCGATGAAGTCGTAGCCTGCGTCGTCGCAGCGCTGCGCAATGGCAACGAGGTCCTCTACGGTCGCCTCGTCCTCCCAGGGGTCGACCAGCGTACGCGTCAGGGTTTGGATCGGCAGCTGGACGCCGAACGACCAGTCACCCGGCGCTGTGATCGCCGCCATCAGCTCGTCCCGTCACCTTCGCCGCTGTCGGCGGGGGCTCCGGCTGCCTCCCGACGGCACTCAGCGATTGCCTCCTCGGTTGTTCCCACCAGTTCAGCGGCTCTGGGATAACCGACATAAGGGGTGGCTTGAATCAGCACTTCGCGCACTTGCTCTTCGGTCAACTCGCCGCGTTTCAACGCGGACTTGCACTGCAGCTTCCAGGTGTTGGGACCGCCGACAGCAGCGATCACGCCCATGACGATCAGCCGCCTTTGCGCGACGTCAAGCTGTTCGCGGGTCCAGATCCCGCCGAACAGGTCTCTGGTCATGATGTCGGAGAATTCCATCAGACCCGGGGGGATCACCGACACCTGGCCCTGATATACGTCGGCGAGCTTCTCGGCCCCTGTCTGCCACTTCTCGTCGATGTTGTCGTCGGTCATATCGTGCCTCGCTCGATTCGGTCTCGTCAGGTCTCGTCAGGTCTCGTTCTGGTCCGGGGCTCGGATCAACTCTGCGGCATTCCGTAGACGAGGCGCATCGAATCGCGCACCGCCTCCACCACCGGCATTCTGCGGCCGCTCTCGAGCCCCAGGTTGACGGCGAGGTCGAGATCTTTTTCGGCTATCCCGATGGTGGTCGCAAGATAGGAGCCGAGTGGACCTCCCTTCGCCTCCGGCGGCATGGCGACCAACGGGTAGAACCGCTCGGTCAACTTGCCCAGTTGCCCTGCATGACGCCAACCTTCGAGCAGCATCTCGGGGTCGCTGTCCTCGCCCACGACGATCTGGTAGGCGGCGCTCAGCGCAGCCTGCTGGAAGTAGGTCATCACGTTGAAAGCAACCTTCATGGCCATCCCGGCGCCGATTCCGCCGCCCTCAAAAACAGCTCCGGCGCACTCGTCGATCACAGCACGGGCCAACTCGCTGATCCCCGCTTCGGGAACGCCGAGCATGATCACCAGGCTCCCCTCGCGCGCAGCCCACGAACCGCCTGCGACCCCTGCGTCGAACAGGACCACGTCGCGTTCCGCGGCCAGCACATGAAGATCGCGGATCGTGTCGGGATGAACGGTCGAATGAACCGCGATCGAAGTCCCCGGCCGGCACGACGCCAGAATGCCGTCGGCGCCTGAGACGACCTCCATCACGGCGCGGTCGTCGGAGACGCAGATGCTGATGTGCGCGCACTCTGTGGCCAGAGCCGCGCTCGAAGCAGCGGCTCGTGCGCCTTTCTCGACCGATTTCGCCATCGCTTCATCGCTGAGGTCGAAGACAGCCAGGTCGAAGGGGGCGGCGAGGGTTTCAGCCATCGCGCCGCCCATGTCTCCGAGTCCGATAAAGCCGATTGTTGCCGACACGATTTCCTTCCTCGGAACACCTCTGTGACAGATACGAGAGTAGTCGCTGGACCGCTCGACAAAAAAGACGCGGGCGTAACTCCTTGTGTTGAGGATTTTCGACAGCCGCTGCCGTAATGTCATGCCCATGGCTCAAAATCCGTTCACCGCGCATCCACACGCCAACGGCGAGACGTACGGCCGGCACTTCGGCATTGCTTTCGGGGTGGGCAGACAGCTGATGACGGCGGCCCTCGCTGCGGTCACGCACGCTCTCATGCCGTTCCTGTTCCCCACGACTGCGAGCGACAAGATCCGAGCCCTCAACGACTGCCTCGACCGCAACGACCGCGACGGCCTGCGCCACAAGGCCGAACTCGGCAATGCCAGTGTCAACGATGCCGACCTGAACAGTTCCGGCCTGAACAATGCCGACCTGAACGATGCCGACTTGAACAATGCCGACCTCGTTTCGCAAGACTGACAAACACGCGCCAAACTGAACCGGTGAGCGACGAACACCAACAAGAACACCACATTGTCATCAGCGCGGACACCCATTGCGGGGCCGGCCTGTGGAGCTACCGGGAATACCTGGACGCCGAATATCTCGACGAGTTCGACGACTGGGCCAAGTTCATGGAACAGGACAACGAACGCCGTAAGGAACTCTTCAAAGGCATGGAGCGGTCTCCGCTTGAAGTAGGCGTCGACGGCGACCCCGAAGTGTTCTCGTACCGCAACTCGTCGTCGGTTGAGCGTCTGCGCGAACAGCAGGAGGACGGCGTCGTCGCCGCGGTGCTCTTTCCCAACACCCAACCGCCGTTCGCGCCCCCCGCGGCCACCTCATTCGAGGCTCCCCCCTACTCGGACAACTTCGAGCATCGTTGGGCCGGGCTGAGAGCGCACAACCGCTGGCTCGCCGACTTCGTCAGCGAAGCACCCGAGCGCAGGGCGGGGATCATCCAGATCTTCCTCGGAGACGTCGAAGGCTCGGTCAAAGAAATCGAATGGGCCGCTGAACAGGGGCTCAGAGGAGGGATTCTGGTGCCGGGAGCACCGCCGGACTCACCATTCGAGCCGCTCTACTCTGACGCCTACGAACCGATCTGGGCGGCCGCCGCGGCAGCAGGACTGCCGCTCAATCATCACGCCGGCGGCGCGGCGCCCAACTTCGGCAACCATTTCCCGGCCTCGCTGGCGATGTTCATGCTTGAAGTGCAGTGGTGGACCCAACGGGCGCTGTGGCACCTGATGTTCTCGGGGGTGTTCGAGCGTCATCCCGAACTGAACTACGTCATCACCGAGACAGGCACCTCCTGGGTTCCCGACACCCTCGAGAAGCTCGACAGCTTCCACCACCGGATGAAGTACTCGCGCTACGGCTCCGAGTCGATCTTCGGCGGGGAGGCCGTCGCCAAGATGTCGCTCACGCCCACGGAGTACTTCAACCGGCAGTGCTACATCGGGGCGTCATTCCTGCGGCCGGCCGAGACCGAGATTGCCCGCTCTGTCGGCGTCGACCGGATCATGTGGGGCTCGGACTACCCCCACATCGAGGGTTCCTACCCGCACACCCGCGAGCATCTGCGACTCACCTTCGCCCGGATGACGCCTACCGAGACCACCAAGATCCTCACCCACAACGCAGCCAAGGTCTACCAGTTCGATCTCGACGCGCTGGCGCCTCTCGCTGAGAAGTACTGCCCGACAAAGGAATTCGTGGCGACTCCGATCGACTACTCGGAAATCCCCGAACGCGCCAAGGGCTGCCCCGGCATGAACCCGCTCAACCAGGCCAAGGAGGTGGCATGACCGCCTCTTCTGGCAACGGTGCACCGGACAACGGCGTACCGGACAACGGCGCTCCTGAGAACATTGCCGACATCGAAATCGCGCAATCCGTGGCGGTTGTCACCGGTGGCGCGGGAGGGATCGGCAAAGGCATCGTCGGGGCGCTTCTGCGCCGCGGCGCCGCGGTGGTTGTTGCCGACGTCGAACAGGCCGCCATCGACGCTGCGCTCCAAGAGCTGGCCGGACTGGGATCGGTGACCGGGATACGAACCGATGTGAGTGACGAATCATCGGTCAGAGCGCTCGCCGACTATGTCTATGGCGCCCACGGCAAGTGCAACCTGTTGTACAACAACGCCGGCGTGACCTCCGGCGGGGGCGGCAAGCCCTGGCAGCAGGAGCCGAACGACTGGCGCTGGTGCTTCGGCGTGAACGTCTTCGGGGTTGCCATCTGCGTGAGCGAGTTCGTTCCCCGCATGATCGAGTCGGGTGAGCCCGGCCAAGTGATCAACACATCCTCTGGTGACGGCGGTTTCGCCCCGGTTCCCACCGCGTCCGTCTATGCCTCTTCGAAGGCGGCCGTGAGCTGCTTCACTGAGGCGCTGCACCACAATCTCGTGAGCGAAGACACACAGCTCCGGGCTTCGGTGTTCTACCCCTCGGGTGGACTGCTGCGCACCGGTCTGTTCACCGCTGCCCGCAACCGTCCAGAACATCTGGCTCGGGTCGGTGAAGCCACCGGACGAAAGAGCATGACTTTTGAAGAGATGAAAGGCATGCTCGCCGCGGCCGGTCGTGATGTGACCGAGGCCGACCTCGACGCGCTCGGCGATTTCGTCGTGGCCGAGACCGCAGCACGGCGCTACATCATCACGATGGACCTGCGAGACACGGTCGATCTTCTGCATCGTCGAGCCAACGCCATCGGCGACCTGAACGTGCCGCCCCACCACGGCATGCCCGTCTGAAGCGTTGCCTTCGCCAGGCACAGCCCGAACCGCAGGCAGCACCTGAGGTCGACACAACCAGAACCAAGCACAGCCCGAACCGCAGGCAGCACCTGAGGTCGACACAACCAGAACCGGGGACAGC
>JAPPMP010000018.1:0-24817 GCA_028819005.1 Acidimicrobiaceae bacterium | reverse complement strand
ACAGCCCGAACCGCAGGCAGCACCTGAGGTCGACACAACCAGAACCGGGGACAGCTGGGGGCCGCGTCGGCGCGAGACGGTCTAGTGGTCGGTCACAGGCTGCGCGGCCGGTTCACGAAACGGCGCGCGGTCGGGGAGAAGAACCAGCCGCCTCCGGTCTTGCTGCCTCCATCGACTGGAATATTGTGGCCGGTCACGAACGAGGAGAGATCGCTTGCCAGAAAGAGCGCTACCCGGGCTTGGTCCTCGGGCCAGCCCAAGCGGCCGACCGGCGCCCACGACTCCCACAGATGCTGCGACGACTCATAGCCGGTCAGGTAGTCGACCTGGGGAGTCTGCGTCAGGTCCGGGCCGATCCCGTTGACCCGGATGCCCTTGCGCCCGTATCCAGCAGCCAGACATGTCGTGAAGTGCGCCAACGCCGCTTTCATCGCTCCATAAACCGGTTCACCGGGGTAGCCCCGCTGTCCTTCAACAGAATGGACGTTGACGATCGACCCTCCCCCGCTTTCGATCATCGGGGTCAAGAAGGCGTGCGTGACCATCACCGCATGCAGGAAGTTGACCTCATACATCTCAGTCCAGGACTCGAGCCCCGAGTCATGGAATCGCACGATCGGCCGATAATCGCCGACGTTGTTGACCAACACGTCAATAGCGCCGTGATCCGACAGCACGGCGCTGCGCAAGCGCTCAACATCTTCGGGACGTCGCACATCGACTAGATGCGCCCGTGCCCTTCCACCATTCGACACAATGTCCGCGACAGCGGCGTCGGCTCGTTCGCGGTCTAGTTCGGCTATCTCAACGACGGCTCCGTGCTGGGCGAACAGGCGGCTGATGGCCCCGCCGATCCCGTCGCCTCCGCCGGTGACCAACGCCACCCTGCCTTCGAGGAGCCTGCTCCAGTCATCGATGGGCGGCACATTCTCGGGGACTTGGGCGTGCGCGGCCTCGGGGACTTGGGCGTGCGCGGCGCCGTCTTCAGGTTGCGGTTCGTTCATACCGCCATCCTCGGGTCGTGGGCCCGCTGATGGCAAGCTCGCGATCCGATTGTTGCGGCTCCGCCGCGGTGATTCGGTCCCGACTCGGCCGTATCGGTCCCGACTCGACCGTATCAGGGCAACACGTTCAGCGCGCGTCGGCGGTCGGAGCCGTAGCGGTAGACGCGGAAGTCGCGGTCCAGCGAGATCGCAACGCTGAGACCGAGCCGCTCCATCACAGCCCAGCTGGTCCGGTCCGACAACGAGAAGTCCTGATCCTCGAACGCACGGCCGATCGCTGCAGCAACCTCCAGATCGGCCAGCAAAGACACTTCTACTCGGGCGATTCCCGCGCGGATGGCGTTCACCAGCGTTTCGGCCGGTGCCGCACCGTGCCGGTAGCGCATAACCGTCCACGTCTCCTGCAACACATGATCGCTTGTGATCAACCGGCCGCGATGCTCGCTCAGCGTTTCAGCGACGCGCTCGTGAGCAACCTCCGCGCTGTCGGCCATCGACACCCACGCCGAAGTGTCGACGTAAATCCAGTCCATGCTTCAGCGGGACCGGTCCGCGAACTGCGACTCGAACGCTTCGCCAACAATCCGCTTTCCGTCGCCGGCCATGTCGAACTCCTCGCCTCTCACCATTGCGCGGATCGCTTCCAAATCGCCTTGCGGAACCGGCGTGGCGAGTTCCTTCTCGAAAAGCCGCCGCGCGAATTCCGCGAAACTGATACCGAGTTCGGCCGCACGCCTCTTGGCCCGCGCATGCACTTGATCAGGAAGAGTGATCACAGTCCTCATAGTGCTATCATAGCATCGCTGTCAAAACATCGCTGTCAAGATATCAATCTTGACAGCGATGCTACCGTACGTCTGATGCCGACCGCGGACGGAGCTGAACTTGACGAGACCGTCGCTTATGTCGCACTGCGACGCCTTCAGAACCGTTATGCCGACGTCGTGACCCGGCGGGCCTGGCCCGAATTGACCGAGATCATGCGTCCCGATTGCGTCATCACCGTCGATCTTGTTGATCGGGCGATCAACTTCGATGGGCCGTCAGCAATCGGCGCTTTCATCGCCGCCCAAATCGAGCAGTTCGACTTCTTCGAGTTCGTGATCCTCAACACCGTGATGGAGATCGACGCCGAAGCGGGACGCGCCACGGCGCGGATGTACATGCAGGAGGCCCGCCAGAGCCTGGCCTCGGGCCAACGCTGTGACACTTTCGGCGTTTACCACGACTGCTTCGAGCGGGATGACAACGGCCGCTGGTGGTTCGCTCGCCGCCGTTACAAGTCATATGCCCGCAGCAATCCCGCCGGCCCCGGGCCTGACCTGACCGTCTTCGAACTCCCCGAAATTCCGCTTTAGAGGCCACGCTGATAGGTGGCAGCCTGGGGAAACGCCGATTGGAGCTGTCCGGTGTGCAGGAGCCTGGCCGGCCGTTTCGCGGGCACTGTGCGGCGACTGTGCCCAATTCGCCCCCGGCGTCGTTGCCTGTCCGCGCAGCCCCCTTTAGGGCGACCTAGTTCGACAAGAACGTTTCGCCTACGAGTTGCTCTGAAACTGACCAGAGACGGGCCGCGTAGTCCGCATCAGTGGCGTAGTCGGCCGCCACCGAGACCGTCGCATCCTCGCAGTATGCGCCCCCGACGTCGGCCATCTCTGCCGAAACAGCCGCCCAGACGCTAGTGGCAGCACCCTGCTGGACAGACTTGAAGTCACCAAGGCCCGGTCCTGCGCCCGAAGCGGCACGGGCTGCGGCTCGCCGTCGCAGCTCGGTCAGATCGTCGGCAGTCATATGACGTGCCAAGTCGGTCATGATCATTCCCGGGTGGACCGCATTGGCCCGCACCCCCGCGCCGGCCAATCGGCGGTCGAGTTCGACCGAGAACAGGATGTTGGCTGTCTTTGACTGACCGTAGGCCTCGAACTTGTCGTAGGGCTCCGCCTCGAAGTGCAGGTCGTCCCAGCGAATCTGCCCGCTGTGGTGGCCTGCACTCGACAGGTTGACGACCCGTGCCGGGGCGCCGGCGCGCAGAGCATCCAGCAGGTGGTTGGTCAACACGAAATGCCCCAGATGGTTGGTTCCGAACTGCGTCTCGAATCCTTGCGCGGTCCGGCCCTCCGGGGTGAACATCACGCCGGCGTTGTTGACCAGCATATGGATGACCGGATGCTGCGCCAGGATGTGAGCGGCGCCGGCTCGCACCGTCGGCAGGTCGGCGAGGTCGAACACCGCCGTGGAGAGCCTCGCATCGCTCACTGACTCTGAAAGCCCCTCAGCCGCCGCTTCGCACTTCTCGGTGGTTCGCCCGCAGAGAACCACCTCAGCGCCTCCCGCGGCAAGGGCTCTTGCCGTCTCAAGCCCGAGGCCGGTGGTGGCCCCGGTGACGACCGCAACCCTGTCCGTCAGGTCAATCCCGCTCATCACCTCGTCGGTCGTTGTCGAAAACGCCATTTTCAACACCCTGGTCCTCTGCTCGTCCTGCTAGTCGCCGGCCACGGTAGCCAACTAGAAACCCAAAATGACGGTGGGTTAGAGTAACGCCGCTATGGGCCGAGCTTCGTCAAGGATGAACCCGAGTGGCTGACGAGCACGAAGCGCCACGCACCGCGGCCTCTCTGACCGCAACGATGCTCGACGAAGAAGCCGCGCGCCGAAAAACCCAGGCCGAGCGATCCGAAGCCGCACTCTTCGCCGACGACCTCCTGCCCGGAGTCGGCACCGACGAGATGGAGTTCCGCGACGGCATCAAGAAGGGCGGCGTCTACACCTTCGGCGTGCTCCTTGCGCTCAACTCGATGGACGAGCTCGAAGGCGCCGCAATCAACATTCTCGGCCCCGACATCGCCGAGACCCTCAACGTGTCCGACGGCACGATCACCTTCATCTCGGTTGCCTCAGTAGCCTTCTTCGTGCTCGGCGCAGGACCCATGGGCTGGCTCGCCGACCGGGTTCGGCGGGGTCCGATAGTCGGCTTCGCGAGTATGGCTTTCGCTGGATTCGCCGCTCTCAGCGGCCTGGCGATCAACGCCTTCATGCTCTTCTGGACCCGATTCTTCACCGGCATCTCCAAGGCCAACACGATCACCGTACACGCAACCCTGTTGGCCGACGCCTACCCGATCGGCGTCAGAGGCCGCATCTTCGCGACCAACGCGGCCGTCGGCCGGGTGTTCAACGCGGCAAGCCCGATCCTGGTCGGCGGCATCGCGGTCGCTGTCGGGGGCGACGAGGGTTGGCGCTGGGCGTACCTGAGCCTCGGAATCCCCGTGGCCGTCCTGGCAGTGCTGGCTTTTGCGCTGCCTGAACCCGAGCGGGGCCAGTGGGAGAAGAAGGACGTGCTGGGGCATTCCTTCGGCAAGGACCTAGCTGAAATTCCCATCTCAGTCGGCGCTGCGTTCGCTCGCATCTGGAGAATCGACACGATCCGCTACATGACCATGGCCATGGTCGCCATTGGTTTCGCGTTGTTTCCCGGCGCTTCCATCCAGAGTTTCTTCCTCGACGAGGAGTTCGGCCTGGACGCACTGCAGCGGGGGTTTGCCACCGCACCGACCGGGGTGTTGATCGTCGCGTTTCTGCCGTGGATCGGCAAACGCTTCGACCAGACATTCAGAGAAGCCCCTGACAAGGCACTGCGGATCATGGGTCTGCTGCTGATTCCCGCGTCGATCCTCGTGCCGCTGCAGTATTCGATGCCGAATGTGTGGCTGTTCGTCGTGTTCGCAACATTGAACGGCACGTTCCTGGGCGCCGCCTTCTCGATGGTCCAGCCGTCGATCCAAAGCGTGGTCCCCTACCGCCTGCGGGGCATGGGCACCGCAATCGTAACCTTCTTCATGTTCGCCGGCGGTGGCGTCGCCGGCGGCCTGGTGAGCGCCTTTTTGCAGGACACTGTCGGGGAACGCGCCGCTATCACCTTCTTGACGATCGTGTTCATGCCGCTCGGCGGCTACTACATCATGAGGGGCTCGCACCGGGTGCGTCACGACCTGTCGCTGGTCGTTGAAGAGCTCCGCGAGGAGCAGAGCTACCACGACCTCATCGACGCGGGGACCGGCGTTCCGGTGATGCAGGTCAGCCACATCGACTTCAGCTACGGACAGGTACAAGTCCTGTTCGACGTGTCCTTCGACGTGCAACAGGGCGAGACTCTGGCGCTGCTCGGCACGAACGGGGCGGGCAAGTCAACGATCCTCAGAGTCGTTGCCGGCCTCGAGACGCCCGAACGCGGCGTAGTTCGCTATCAGGGACGCACCGCAACCTTCGCTAGTCCCGAGACCAGAGGCAAGCTGGGCATCCAGATGCTCCCCGGCGGCCAGGGGATCTGGCCGTCAATGCCGATCGGCGACAACCTCACGATCGGCGCTTACAACTACCGCTCCGATGCTGCCGATGTGCAACGCCGGATCGACCGAGTGCTGGAGATGTTCCCGGCATTGGCAGACCGCTTGTCGGAGCGCGCCGGGGACCTGTCCGGCGGGCAACAGCAGATGCTCGCTCTGGCACGGGTCATGTTGCACGAACCGGAGTTGCTCATCATCGACGAGCTCTCCCTGGGTCTAGCTCCAACCGTCGTCCAAGAACTTCTTGAGCACATAGACGCGTTGCGCGCCGCCGGGCAGACGATGATCATCGTCGAGCAATCGCTCAACGTGGCGCTGGCGGTTTCGGACCGAGCCATATTCTTGGAGAAGGGGCAAGTCCGCTTCGAAGGCTCCGCGCAGGAACTGGCTGCTCGCGACGACCTGGCCCGAGCTGTGTTCCTCGGCAAGGAAGGCGGCTGATGTCCACCTCGGTCCTCGGGGTTTGGATCACCAACCAGGTGATCTTCTGGGGAGTGGTCAACGGTCTCATTTTCGGCCTGTTGGCCATGGGGATCGTGCTGATCTACCGCAGCACTCGAGTGATCAACTTCGCGGTCGGCAACATGGGGTTGCCCGGCGCCGCGCTGTTCGCGTTGATGATGATCAACTGGGGTTTCCCGTTCTGGATCGCGTTGATCTCGTGTCTGCTCATCGGCGCGTTGATCGGCGCGGTCGTCGAGCTTGTCATCGTCAAACGGCTCTTTCATCGACCTCGCGTGGTGCTGCTGATCGCCACGGTCGGGATCGCCGATCTGATGCGTGCCATCGTCGTGCTGGCATACCCGGACATCGAAGGTGCGCAGACTTCGTACCCGGTGGCCATCGGCACGATCTGGGAAGACTCCGTCTCCTGGCTGACCGCGCTGACCACCTGGATTCCCGGCGTGGCCGACGACGAGGGGCTGCGCGTCATCGGCGCAAACGTCCAAGTGCTGATCACCGTGCCGCTCGTTGCGCTTGTACTCGGTCTGCTGGTGTCGAAGACAGTGTTCGGCAAAGCGATCACAGCTTCGGCCGACAACGTCGATCTGAGCCGTCTCTCGGGAGTGAACCCCCACGTTGTGTCCACCGTCGTGTGGACGATAGGCGGGTTCCTGGCCACCCTTTCGATGATCCTGCTGAGCGGCGGGTCAGCCGCCACCGGCATCGAGAATCTGGGGCCTTACACGCTCACCAACGCGCTCGCGGCCGCCGTCATCGCCGGAATGCGTTCCTTCCCGCGGGCCATGATCGGCGGAATCGCCCTCGGCATCGCCCAGAATCTGTTCAACTTCAACTTCACCCGAGATCCAGGTCTGGGCACGTTGTTGGTGTTCGCAGCGGTGGTTGTCGCGCTGTATTGGCAGAGCCGCAACGACGACGAAGCTGTGTTGGCGTTCACACCCAAAGTGCGGCCCTTGCCGCTGTGGGCGCGAGACGTCTGGTGGATCCGCAACATGGGTCGCATCGCCATGGGGATCGGCTTGCTGATCGTGATCATCATTGCTTGGCGGCACGTCGAGATATTCGGTTGGATCAACGACAACCAGTCGTTCTGGGAAGCGCCCGAGAAGATCAAGCAATCGCAGTTCCTGCTTTACTCATCGATTGTCGGAGTCGCGATATGTGTCGCTTCGCTCACGGTCATCACCGGCTGGTCCGGGCAGCTCTCGTTGGCCCAGATGGCATATGCCGGGATCGGCGCCCTGAGCGCTGCGGCTTTCAACCGCGGAATTGAACTCGACGTCGGCTACGGCGACACCCGCCTGATCGACTTCGAATGGCCGGGCATACCCACAATCCCGGCGATCATCGCAGCCGTGTTCTTCACCGCCGCGGTTGCAGCCATAACCGGGGTCGGGGCTTTACGGGTGCGTGGGCTCATGCTCGCGGTGTCGACTTTCGCGTTTGCGATAGCCGCCGAACAGTACCTGTACGGCCGTCCGTTCCTGAGCAACGGCGAACGCAGCGTGCTCTTCGATCGCGGCTATCTGTTCGGATGGTTCCTCAAAGACCAGCGAAGTTATTTCTACTTCACGCTCGCCTGTCTGGTCGTGGTGGTGGCCGTGCTCGGGCGCCTGCGACGTTCCGGGTTCGGACGGTCGGTCATTGCCGTGCGCGACAACGCCGACACCGCTTCCGCCTACACCGTCTCGCCGGTGCGGATGAAGCTCATGGCATTCGCGGTGGCCGGCGGTGTAGCCGGGCTCGGCGGCGCATTGCTGGGCAATCTCGTGCGCCAGATCCGTTTCAACGAAGCGCTGTTCCGGATCGGCGATTCGCTGGAGACAGTGAACATGGTCGTGATCGGCGGGCTCGGGTCGATCACCGGTCCACTGCTCGGCGCGTTGTGGATTGAAGGCTTGCCGAAGTTCTTTCCCGATCAACCTGTGATCGGTCTCGTCACATCCAGCATGGGATTCTTGTTCGTGCTCATGTACTTCCCGGGCGGGTTCGTGCAGATCGCCTACACCATCCGCAACACGTTGATCGGTGTGGTCGAACGCCGACGCGCCGGCGAGATTTCTGGTGAGCCCACTACCCGGCCTCCTGTGGCGCTGCAAGACCGGATACGCCGCGACCCTCGCCGGCTTGCGACGCCCCCGTCCGATCCAGCCCGCTTGGGCGGTTACGGGATCGCTGCCATCAAAGCGTCGGCGTCGGCGGTCATCGCGGTGCTGGCGTTGCCGCAACTGTTCAGCGGCGACTCCTACGGCTGGGGCATCGTGCTGCTGGCGGTCGCTGCTTCAGGGTTCTGGTCGGCGCGCCTGCTCTATTCGTTGGCGCCCGCGCCGACAAAGATCGTCGGTTCCGCCCGCCAGAAAGCGCTCTACACGCTCCTGTTGCTGTTCGAGGTGCCGCCGGTCCCGTTCATGTGGCCGTTCTTTGTTCGCAACTGGCTGCCCAGCGAAAGGCGTCTGGCATCAGCGGCGCGGGTCCACGAGGCGAGTCCAAGCGGCTCCGGCGAGGACGATCTGGTTCTGCGCGCCCGCGGCATCACCGTCAACTTCGGGGGCAACATCGCGGTGGACCATGTGGACGTCGACGTGCGCCGCGACGAGATCGTCGGCCTGATCGGCACCAACGGCGCCGGAAAATCGACGTTCATGAACGCCGTCGGCGGATTCGTGCCATCGGTCGGCGCCGTCGAGTTGATCGGCCTCGACATCTCGGACTTGTCCCCGCCGAGACGCTCATCGGAGGGCCTGGGCAGGACCTTTCAAGCAGCCACGCTCTTCCCTGAACTGACCGTGCGTGAATCTGTGCAAGTGGCGCTCGAAGCGAGGGAGCGATCTTCGTTCATAAAGAGCGCGCTGTTCCTGAACGGGCCCGCTGAACGACGCAAACGGAGCGACGCCGACGACCTGATCGACTTCTTGGGACTCGGCCGCTACGCCGACAGCTTCATTTCAGATCTTTCAACTGGCACTCGGCGCATCGTTGAGCTCGCCGGCTTGTTGGCGGTCGACGCCGAATTGTTGTGCCTCGACGAACCCACCGCCGGGATCGCACAACGCGAGACCGAGGCATTCGGTCCGCTGATCGTCGAGATCCGCAAAGAACTCAGGTCTTCGATGCTGATCATCGAGCATGACATGCCCCTGATCATGAACATCAGCGATCGGGTGTACTGCCTCGAATCCGGAGCTGTGATCGCGTCGGGCGAACCCGAGACGGTGCGCAACAACCCCGCGGTCGTGGCCAGTTACCTCGGCACCGACGAAAGGGCCATAGAGCGGAGCGACCAATGAACCCAGAGCGGAGCGGCCAATGAACCACAGCGCAGCGACCAATGAACCCAGAGCGCAACGACCAATGAACCCACAGCGCAGCGGCCAATGAACCCACAGCGCGAAGCGGGACCGGCGATAGGAATGTTCGATTCACTGCGGTCGGTTCTGCGGTTCCGCAAGCTGGAACTCGACCCCGAACGGCGACGGCTCAACACCTGCGCGGACGTGGGCGACCTTCGAAGGCTGGCCGAGAGACGGCTGCCTGCGGGGGTCTTCGACTACATCGACGGAGGAGCGGAGGACGAACTCACGCTCGCCAGAAACGAGCTTGCGTACCAGGCGTTCGGTTTTCGCCCCCGGGTATTGCGCGACGTGTCCGCGGTTGATCCCACGTGCATGCTGCTGGGGCGCCCGACGCCACTGCCTCTGGTGCTGGCGCCCACCGGGTTCACCCGAGTCGCCCATCCGTCGGGTGAACTGGCGGTCGCGCGGGCTGCGGCGCGCCTAGGCGTCCCCTGCACGCTCTCGACCATGGGGACACGGTCGATCGAAGAGGTCGCAGACGCCAGCGACAGCGTCGCCTGGGGAGCCGAGGGGGAGCGGCGTCTGTGGTTCCAGGTATACGTCTGGAAAGACCGTGAACTGCTTGCCGACATGATCGAGCGCTCAGCGGCGGCAGGTTACGAAGCGTTGGTGGTGACCGTCGACGCGCCGCAGCTGGGTCGGCGCGAACGCGACGTCCGGCGCGGGATGGAACTCCCGCCGAAACTCGGATTCGACACGATCGTCGACGGGATGCTGAGACCGTCGTGGACCTGGCAGTTCCTGCGCAACGATCCGATCATGTTCGCCAATGTCACGTCGAGCAGCAGGGGTGGGAACAAGCCCGACGGCACGAGCGCGGTAGTGCTCTCAGAACACCTGGCTCAACAGTTCGATCCGTCGCTGTCGTGGGACGACATCGACTGGTTCCGTTCGAGATGGGACGGCAAATTGATCGTGAAGGGCGTGCAGACCACAGACGACGCTGTGCTGTGCGCTGAGCGAGGGGTCGACGCCGTATGTCTGTCGAACCATGGGGGCCGCCAACTCGACGGGGCTCCCGCACCGATCGACCTGGTGGCGCCCTGCCGGGAAGCCGTAGGTGACAGCATCGAGATCATCGCCGACGGAGGAGTGCGGCGCGGCAGCGACATGGTCAAAGCCCTTGCCTTGGGGGCCGACGCAGTGATGGCCGGCCGGCCCTACCTCTACGCCCTCGGGGCTGCCGGCGAGCTCGGAGTCGACTGGCTGCTCGGTTTCTTCGATGACGGCATGCGCCGTACCATGGCGCTGTGCGGCGCGGCGACCGTCGAAGACATCGAGCCCGACCTGGTCACAAGGCTCATGTGAGCAAGGAGATCCAAGTGTCGCGAAACAGTTCGATGCCCAAAGACGTCGTTGCCTATGCTGCGGCTCATTCGACCCAGCCAGACGAGGTCCAGAAGGCCCTGATCGCTGCCACCGACGAGAAGACCAAGGGTTTCGCCGGCATGCAGATCGGCACAGACCAGGGCGTGTTCATGACCCTGCTGACCACGGTTCTGCAAGTCGAATTCGCGGTTGAAGTCGGAACTTTCACCGGATATTCGGCTCTTTGCATCGCCCGCGGGCTGGCGCCCGGCGGTCGTCTGCTCTGCTGTGACATAAGCGAAGAATGGACCAGTATCGGGCGCCGGCACTGGGAGATGGACGGTGTGGCCGACCGAATCGACTTGCAGATCGCACCCGCTCTCGAGACACTGCGCGCCCTTCCCCCCGAACCGAAGATCGATCTGGCGTTCATCGACGCCGACAAGACGGGCTACATGTCCTACTACGAAGAGATCCTGCCACGGTTGTCGCCGACAGGGGTCATTCTGGCCGACAACACAATCTGGCACGGAATGGTCCTCGAGGACTCAGGGGCCGAGGACGCCGACACCGTGGCCCTGCGTGCCTTCAACGATCACGTGGCTGCCGACGAACGAGTCGAAGCGGTGCTGCTCACAATCGGCGACGGGGTCACCCTGATCCGCCGCCGCTGACCGGACCCGCTAGCCGAACGGGCGGATCACGCTGAACTCCGGCTCCACATCCTCGGTCGCCTGGTTCCAGCGCAGCCCGATACAGCCCCTCGGGTGGCCGTCGGTGCTCATCCAGTTGCCAAAACCGGGATCTTCTTTCGACACCACGATCTTCACTGAACCGTCCGGTTCATAGTGCGCGGTGTGCTTGTTGACTGTGACCGGCAGCCAGCGATAGTCCAGGCTCTCCATCCAGCGGTTGTCGACCTGGAAGTTCCAGTAGAAGCACTCGGGCGGGACGAACTCGATCAGCAGCGCCTCGCCTTCGGCCAGGTCGTAGGAGCCGTGATAGAAGATCTGGTTCGGGTCGCCCCAGGCGCCCTGGGCAGGGCCCGACTTGGTGTGCATCCCGTTGGGGGTCTCGTCCATCAACTCGTCGGCCCAATCGGTGAACATCTGGGAGCAACCGGCTACGAACATCCTCGCTCCCTCCAGTTGTCTGCCGAACTGTGCAGGGCTCAACGGCGGCGGCAACTCGTCATGATCCAGGCATTCGATGCGCAGCGTCGGCAGTATCTCAGTGCTGCGGTCCAGATAGAACTGGCGGATCGCCAACATGCCCGGTTCGGGATCTGTCTTGACCCAGTTGTGGTCGTGTGGCGTCGGGCCGACGAACAGTTCGAAGTTGCCGTTCTCGTCGATGAGCAGGTCGCTGCCGTCAATGAAGCCCATCACTCCGAGCCGTTCCTGTGCAGCGCCGTAGTTCCCGGCGAACGCGCTGAACGACAGGTAGTGGACCGTGCCCCGATTACCGGTCACCTTGTAGTTGAGCCGCCCGTCGATCGAGCAGGACATGTACGCAGAGTCGGGATTGTCCGAACCGATCTTGACTTGATCGGGCAGGGGCTTGATGATCGGGTGGCGGATGTCTCCTCCTTCCACGAAGCTTGCCAGGCCTCCCCGCATCAGACGACTCAAGAACCGGAAACCCTCCGCTCTGTCGAGATCGGATTCGGAGCGCTCAAGAACCATCTCCCCTGCGGATTTGAGGGCATCGCAGAAATCGTTCCAGGCTTTGCCCGAAACCACGTCGTCGTGGAGTTTGCGGTCGGATTCGTCGCTGGTGGCGCCAGTCATGGCCGAACCCTAGAACGACCCGAGCAGATGGGGCCAATCACCCGCTGGTTTGCGGTGCTCGTGGGGGCTCAGCAGCCCGGTAGTCCTCCGCAACGACGGCGACGACCGGTTTGCGGTGCCCGTGGGGGCTCAGCTTCTCGGCGCAGTCGACCGGGGCGGCCATGCAAGGGCGGTTTGCGGTGCCCGTGGGGGCTCAGCTCTCAGCTTGGCTCTCAGAATCCGAGCCTGCCGTGGACTTCTTCTCAGACTCCGGCTGCTCAGACTGCGGTTTGTGTTCGGGCTCAGCCTTCTCCGCGGACTTGGCCGCCTTGACCTCGTGGCTCACAGCGTCGACATTGCGGTGCCAAACGGTCTGCTGCGGGAAGGGGATCTCTATCCCAGCCTTGTCGAACGCAACCTTGAGGCGCATGCGCAGCTCCCTCTCGACGGCCCATTGCTTGGAGGGCTCGGTCTTGACCACCAATCGCAACGCGACCGCTGAGGCGCCGAGGTCCTGAACACCCCAGATCTCCGGACGCTCCATCAGCTCGTCGCCCCCCCATTCGGGGTCTTCCCACAGGCTGTCGCCGACCTGCTGGATCACGTCGCGGGCCAGATCGAGATCCGTGTCGTAGGCCACCTCCACATCCAACAGAGCACGCGACCAGAGTTGGCTGGAGTTCCCGACCCTCGAAATTACGCCGTTGGGCACGTGCCAGACAGTTCCTTTGACGTCGCGGATGGTTGTCGAGCGCAGAGACACCTTCTCGACGGTGCCCGAGGCGCTGCCGACATCGACAATGTCGCCGACCCCGTATTGATCTTCGATCAGCATGAACAGACCCGAGAGGAAGTCCTTCACGATCGACTGAGCGCCGAAACCCAACGCCAGACCACCGATGCCGGCGCCTGCGATCAACGGCGCCAGATCGATGTCTAGCTGGCCGAGGATCATGAACAGGGCCACCATCCAGATGCCCGCCACACCGAGGCTTCGCAGGACCAGGCCGATGGTCTCGGCACGCGCTGCCGCACGCTTCATCTCCCTCTCCTCCATCAACAACTTGCCGGGTCCGCGCTCACGAAGCGTCTGCAGGCGGGGATCCGTCGGAGAGTTGGCGATGGTCTGGGCGAATTTCAGCACGGACCTCTGGAGGATCTTCGACGCGGTCCAGGCGAGAACCGCGATCAGCAGAATTCGGATCGGCCGGTCGAGCAGCCAGTCGGCGCCCGTTGCGAGGAGCTTGTTGTCGGTCCACTCATAGACCTGCTCGCAGATGTAAGAACCCTGGTCTCCGCAGGCGTCGAGCAGGCCTTCGGATTGTGCCAGCAAATTAATCATGGATTGAGACTACGGCGGTGACAGGCGTTTCGTCGGATTCTCCGCGGAGCGTATTGGTTCTGTACGGAACCCACAACAATCAACGGGTGATGTGGGGCGTGACAAGAAATGAGCGGATGGAAACCGGAGGCATCACTCTTGGTTACTGGGACACACTCTCTCACTCAACACGGGAGGTTCGCATTCCATTGATCAACATGCCCAAATCCAGGTCAGGCGAACCAACCCGGCCCAGATAACGGTGGAATTGATGGGACAGTTCGCCGGCGTAGGGGTCATCAAGCGATGCTTGCTTGTCATACTGGCCCAAGTCCGCGTACGGGATGCTGGAAATCCTCTGTAAGTCAACCATCAGGTCAGGCACCGTCCATGCTGACGGCAGGTAGAAGTATCGGTCCCTACTGCCGTTCTCTGGGTTTGACTCCAAGAGCTTCTTGAGCTTCTTCAATTTGTTGTTGCTAGGCGACTCCGGGGTAATCCAGTCTTCGTGCTCTGCGAACGACGACAGAGGAATGCACTCTGCCAAGACCACGTAGTCTGCTTTCACGCGGCCCTCTACAAGGTCGCAGCTCGGGGTCATGACGACGCGCCACCGGGTCGCGGAGGACTCGTCCGCGCCGGCCGCAAGGGTCTTGGTGACGATGTCGCCGGTTCTGTGCTCTTCTGGTGCCGGGAGGACATAGTAGCGGATCGGGGGGACGCTGCCCGCCGCCAGCGCCCCCTCTGTCGAGTAGCCGGTTAGGGCGTCCTGTCCCGCGTCGAAGGATACGCCTAGTCTTCTCATCAGAAGATGCGCGACATCCGCTGGACGATCCTCCAAATCGTTCCAATGCAGTTCCACGAAGTCGATCATGAACTGTCGAGACGTATTTTCGATATGGGACCGCACAGCCCGATACAACCTTGGAAACGGCGAGTCCAGACAGCGCTTGACGGCGGCGAACAAGACCTCGAACGGATCTGGAGTGCCCTTCGGCACGATCTGAACGAACGGCGGATTCTCATCGCAGTCCACCTGATCTGGGAGCGCCGTAAGAAAGATGATCGGCAGGAATCGCTGTTCTCTGACCTTTTCGAAGACACTGCGGCCCACCGGCTCGGGGGCTATCACATCTGAGCTGGCTTGTGCTCCAGCCTGATCGAATACATCCAACACCAGAAGGTCTACGTCTCCGCGCTCGGCGCGATCCAGCGCGCTTGTGAACGATTTCGTGGCGATTGCTTCAATCGGGTAAGGGACAGCATCGGAGTCCGAGGCCTCATTCAGTGCAGTAGCGTTGTTCTGCGCGCTGCGCTCGTCATCATCGACGACCAGAATTCGCCAAGGGGCTTCCATACTGCGCTCCGTCCGGCTCACGCGACACGCTTTCTGAGGGTCACGCTAAACCGGGCACCGCCCAACGGACCAGGCGGCAGCAACTCTAGCGAGCCGCCGTAGTAGTCCTCCACGATTTCGCCTGCGATGGCCAACCCGAGCCCTCCTCCGTCGGGCTTGGTAGTGAAATAGGGATGGAAGATCAAGTCGACATTATCGGCGGTGACTCCCGGTCCGGAGTCCTCGACGATGACTGAGAGGCTCCCATCGTCGTTGTGCAGAACCGATATGTCGATCCGCTTGACGTTCTTGCGAGATCGGCCCAGCCAGTAGACACTGTTCTCGATTAGGTTGACCATCACCTGCTGGAGTTCGGTCCGGTCGATCGTCACCTCATGCGACGACGACGGCAGAGTCACCTCGACCTCAGCCGACGAGATCATTGAAGCCAGAAGCGCGACAGTCTCCTGGATGGCCTGCTCCAAAACGTACCGGGCCGGCCGGCCGCGGCGTCGACCGCCGAAAGGAGCGATGCGTCCCACGATCGCATCCACCGACTCCGCTTGGTCCTTGATCGTCGTGAGCCGGTCGACCGCCTCCTTGCGGACACGCTCCAACCGAGCCAGCCCCTCCCGAGAAAGGTCCTTCGTTGCCCTGATCCCCAGCGAGGTCTCCTGTTTGATGACGTAAACCGGCTGGGTCAAGTCGTGTACCACCATGTCGATCAACTTGCCCAGCGTCGCTAGCCGGTGATACCTGGAAAGTGCCTCGCCCACGCGTTCGAGGTGGCCGTCGAGTTCGCGCTGGGCTTCGTCCACGATGGTCTGGATGTGGAGATCGTCGGGGGCGACCTCAGCGACAGCCTCACGCAGCGGCGTCAGGTCGATGGTCTCCAACAAGCGATGACCGCGTTCCTTCGGACGCCGGGGCCTGAGTTGATATCGCTCGGTCTCGAGTGCTCGCAGGAGGGTACTGACCGCTTCACGTAAATCCGCTAGTGCAGGAGACTCTACCAGCCGCTCCCGATTCGATTGATCCACTAGGTGCGGATTGCGATCACGGCTAATGAGTACGTAACCGACAATCTGATTGTTCGATAGCGCGAGGGTCGGATTCTGGACTCTGCGAGCATCCAAACCCAGCCAGTCGTCACCCTTCTCGCCGTATGGAAGGACCCGGAATCCGTCCCGATAGATGCTGACACCCGATGTTGAATCCAGCATGTCCTTGGCAATTTTTCTGCCACCGAGGTCTTCGCCGAGGATTCTCATCGATTCAGGATCTCGATCCCAGACATACAGGAACACCTCGAACGGCCCGCACTGGAGAACTTCGTTCGCTGGGTTGCCCAAATCGATATCCAGTTCCTTGTCGGGCGCGTCCTTGAGCGACAGCAATACGGTTGCGGTTCCTGTTTCCTCGACTTCTGCGGCAAGGCTGTAGTGATGCCTCTCAAGCAGATCGGCAGAGCTGACCTCTCCAACATGAACACTGAACTCCTCGGGCGCATCGATGTAGATCCTGAAATTGTCCACTACGCCACGGTCGTGAGCGAAGGGACTCACCAACATCGAAAGCGAGCGGCGGAGCTCCCCGACGAGTTCCGAGGTCCAGCGACTGTGAAGTTGCGAGATCCTGACGAGCGTGCCCTGGCCACGGTCCGACCGGTTCCTTGTATTTGGATCGGCGGGTTGGGAGTTCCACAGGTCTTCCGCTTCGCCCCCCGGCGAAAAAACCCCTGTCGAACCAATTTGAAGGTCTACTGTGACGTCTTCCAAATACTTGGCTTCATCTCGAAACTCCTGCCAATCCAACTGTAGATGAACCTCGTCGTCGATATCTGTTTTTGAAGTCAACTCCAACCGGTCTCCAAGCTTCGCTGTAGCGAACCGCCCGACACCCTTCTCCCCCAGAACCCGCCGGCCGCCCGGCTTATGTTTGTGGTTCTTCCTGAAAGAAGTGGCTGGCTCCAACCATGCGTCGAGCATACGGCACTCGTCCATCCCATGGCCGTCGTCAAGCACACGGATACAGCCCGAACCCGGCACGAGTACCCCCGAATCATCAACATCGCCTGAGATGCTGACAACCACACACGTCGCGTCGGCATCGTAGGAGTTCTTGACAAGTTCTACCAGCGCGACCCTCTCGCTACTGATGAGTTCACGACCCAACGTGTCCATCAACCGGGCACGCGGACGGAACCTCAATCCTTGACGGGGCTCGCTGTCCATCAAGGGCAACCCCCTGCGACGGGTGGCGTGGGCTGGTCAGCGCTCGTGTACGTCGCGCACACAGCAGAAACGGGACAGTCGCAACAGAGTGGGTATCGGGGTTTGCAGACGACTGTGCCAAGAGCGTGCGCAGCAATATTCCGATCCGCGCTTCGAACTCCGAACCCAACCAGCTTCGCCAGTTCAATCTTCGCTGAGGTCTGTTGCCCGGTTTTGCTGCCTGAAACCCTCGAAGCGACACGCAAGGCCGCTGTCGACGGCACCAGAGCATTATCTCTTCCGTCCAAGAGACCAACCCATCTCTCGTTCCGCGCGCCGCCCTGTGCAACGGCATCAATCACACGTCTGGCATCGTCGTCGGTGTCGACCCAATGCAGCAACGACTCACTAAACGCACATCGTCGTCTCTCAACCGACCGATGTTCCGGCCCAAAGGACAGCCGAGCACGGCCGGGATGCACGCTGTTGAGAATCGCCGAACCGATCTGTTGCGCCAACCGAGGAGGGACAGCGTTGCCGATCTGTTGGAACTGATGCGACCGATAGCCAGCGAACCTGAAGGTGTCAGGAAACGTTTGAAGGCGAGCAGCTTCACGCACGGTGAGCGACCGATGCTGCTCGGGATGGATATACCAGTAGCCGTCCTTCGCCAAATGTGCTGTCACCGTGCGGGACAGATCATCCCAACCAAGCCGGTTGTACTTGTCGTTGAAAGTATCTGAACGGTAGCGTCTCAACCTTTCAGGAAGATCCGAATACAACGTGTTGCTGTCCATCAGTTTGAACGCTTCAAAGTCATCAGCCCTCACAGGTCGAGTGACATGGTCATGAACAACCCGGGCGTTTTCTCCGACGCAGCCCCGACGCGCCCGCACCGCGAAACCATTCAGGGTTCCGTCATCGGAACCCTCGCAACCCGAAACGTCAGACGGCAATATGGTCGTATACGACATCGTTGAAGCCCCCAACTCAATGTCCGGTGACACACTCAACCGAGGCAGATCAGAGATCGCATGACGCACCGTCACACGACCCGATTCGGCGGGCCAACCGAATGTTCCGTCTTTCAACGCAACCACGAACAAACGTTGGCGGTGCTGCGGAACGCCGTGACGCCACGCGTCCACAATCCTCGCATCCGTTGAATAACCGGCATCATCGAGACGTTCGATCATCGCGCGTAGCACCGTGAAACCATCACCCAACGCCATGTCGGGCACGTTCTCTAATAACACCGCGCGCGGACGGATCGCTTCTACCAATTCCAAAAACGCTCGCCACATGTCCTTACGGGGATCGTCTTCCATACGAAGCCCCTGATCGACCAAACTCCGAATCTTGGACCGGCCCGCTCGCGAGAACGGCTGACACGGTGGCCCGCCCGCAACCAACCCGACATCGACGCCGTCCAACATCGACACGAACTCCTCGCGAGCACGCGGCTCGGCCATATCCAACTGAACAGCACGGCTGGCGATGTTGTGACGGTGAGTCTCCAAAGCCCACTCGTCCGTGTCAGCTGCAAGAACGACCCGATACCCTGCAGCTTCCAAACCGTGACTGAGACCCCCGGCACCGCAAAACAAATCAACAGCTAACGGATACGCTGAATCTCGCATCCACGAGACCCAATCGTCGTCCGCGGGCGCGTCAGGATGCGGGTCCAAACGCAAAACCGTTCTCTTCCGGTGAGTGACACCGTATTTGCGAACAGCTGTTTGAACCACCGAAATGCCTCCCGTGCTAGGGCTACGCTACTCGCTAGCTGAGACAAGACACCGTCCGCCCCACGGTACGAGGAGCAAAATCAACTCCCGGCAGACGGTACACGGCAAGAAATACCTTGCTGTCAAGCTGACACGCCCAGCGCTGAATCCACGGCTTCCGGGACACGGTCGGCTATAGTCTCGGGATCTTCGTGTTCCCAGAATCGAAGGACAGTCCATCCAAACTGCCTCAAGCTACTCGGTCGTCTTGATGTTGCGGGCGATCTTGTCAGCCCAGAACCGAGAGTTGGTGGTCGGTTGTGTGCGATGGCCGGGGCATCCGTGCCAGAAGCATCCGTCGACGAACACGGCGATCCGAGCCTTGCGTAGAACAAGGTCGTCTGTTAGGGCGAGTTCAGGCTGGGGCCGCACCGATACCCGGAACCTGATCCCTCGGCGATGCACCGCGGACCGAACCGCCAACTCGGGTTTCGTGTCGCGGTTTCGGTTGCCTTGCATCGATTTGCGCGTCGCCTCAGATGATGCCCAAGACTTGTTCCCCGAGTCCGCTCCCACCCACGAGACGGTAGTGGGCGGAGACTCTTTTCTGTCGAGATGACCAAACGATCTTCGTCTTCAAGCAGGCGTCGCAGCACGCTCACAAGCGGCTGAAAGTCGGAAGGAGTCCCGTCGGCAAGACGGCTGTTGTGGGCGCTCGGGACCCGGCGACGGGCTATGTGGCTGCTCAGGTCATCGAGTCGGTGGACGCTGAAACGCTGCAAGGGTTCGTCAGCGACCGGGCAGTGGAGGGCGCTCGGGTGTTCACCGACGGCGAGCCCGCCTACCGCTGTCTGCCCCGCCACGAGACGGCCAACCATTCGACCTGCGAGTACGTCCGCACCGAGGGCAAGGTCAAGGTCCACACCAACGGGATCGAGTCTCTGTGGTCCACGCTGAAGCGGGCGCACAAGGGCGTCTACTTCCACCTGTCGGCCAAGCACTTGCAGCGATATGTGGACTCGTTCGCTACGAAGCGCAACATTCGGCATGCGGACACCATCGACTAGGTGGCCGCAGTCGTGGCGTCCCATGTTCGGCCGCGACAACACCTACGACACACTGACCGGCAGGGCCCGCTGGCGTGACCGTCGAGCCGTGGTAGCCGACAACCGGCACCACTTCGCAGGCAAGACTGTGTACCTGAACTGCGACGACCCGCGGGAGAGCAACTTCTTCCTGTATTTCGCCCTGAACTTCCGCAACCTGAGCCTGCACCAGCTGATCGCGACCTCCTATGCCGGGTCGCCCGTGGCCAGGTCACAACTGTCGTTCGATGACTTGGGAGTGGACAACGAAGGCCCACGGCCACAAACTGCTCATCGACAGCCTAGACGACTTCACCGGCGACGGCCGGGTTGATCTCGACGACGTTGACTGGGTGCTCCGAGACGTGGCTGACGCCGTGGTCAGCCTTGAAGGTGACGGCGATTTCCGTAGCCCGGAGTGCGCGGCGCTGCTGGAATAGGCCGACATCGTGGTGACCAACCCGCCGTTCAGCCTGTTCCGCGAGTACGTCGCCCAACTTGTCGAGCACGGCAAGCAGTTCTTGATCCTCGGCCAACAGAACGCGATCACCTACAAGGAAACCTTCACGCTCATCAAGAACGGCCAGATGTGCCTCGGGGTCGACATAGCGTCTGAGCCACGCCGTCAGGCTGCCCACCGCCGCTCCCGCTCCGCCACCTTTGTACATTATCCCCCTCCATATCCCATCCGATGGTCTGAGTTGAGAGCCATCCTCTCGTCCACTGATTCTGAATAATGAACTGTCTCGTTGCTGCAACCATAAAATAACCGCAAATCATAGAGTTCTTGTATGATTTCAGCGCATGGACCAGTTTCGAATGGGAGAAGCAGCGCAATTGCTCGGAGTGAGCGTCGATACTGTCAGGCGCTGGGCAGACCAAGGACGCATCGAAACTCAACGGACAACCGGCGGACAACGAGAGATCGACGGGCCAGAACTGGCTCGATTGGCTCTGGAACTCGCAGAAACACCGCCCGACGAAACCCGGTCCGTGTCGGCACGCAATCGATTCCCCGGACTGGTGACGCGGGTCGTTCGCGACGCCGTGATGGCCCAGGTCGAGATACAAGCCGGGCCTCACCGAGTCGTCTCGCTCATCTCCGCCGAAGCAGTCGACGACCTGGGCCTCGAACCCGGAGTGAGAGCCGTGGCCTCCATCAAGTCGACTGCGGTAATCGTCGAACGAGCCTGATGGCCCGAGCCATGCACCAGGGGCACAAGGGGCGCCAGGCGCGCAAGACGCACAGCATCATGCCGTTGATCGCGCTGATCTGGGCGTTGGGCGCTTGTTCGTCAGACGACGGAGAAACCCTGATCTTCGCGGCGTCGTCACTGGCCGCGGCCACCGACAGCATCGACGCGGCGCTGCAAGCCGAAGGAAGCGCCTCTCCGCCCGAGTGGGTGCTGGCCGGAAGCTCGCGGCTCATCGCTCAAGTCCGAGACGGGGCCAGACCAGACGTCATCGTCGCCGCCGACACCGCGCAGCTCGACGAGATTCTCGGCCTCGGCTATGTCGTGGTGGACGAACCTCGGATTGCCAACCGGCTGGTGTTGGCGGTAGCCGACGGCAACCCCGCGCAAATCAACAGCCTCGACGACCTGGGCCTCGACGCTCCATTGATCGGCCTTTGCGCACCCGAAGTCCCCTGCGGAGCAACCGCACTGCGGGTCGCCGGCGAGTTCGGCGTGACCTTGCGCCCTGACACCGACGAACCCAACGTGCGCGCTTTGGCCCACAAGCTTGCCAACGGGGAACTCGACGCCGGGCTGGTCTACGCCACCGACGCCCTCAGCCTGGGACTCCAAACGATCAGCGACGCCCGTCTAGATGGCGCCGACGGCTGCGCGAACCCGGCTGTCACCAGCTACGGAATCGCCGCGCTCGCAAGTCCATCCGAGGTCGGCGAGCCACACCCAGCAACACCGGTCGACCGCTATCTGCCCCTCGAGCCGCTGCAACAGGCCGGTTTCGAGTTGGGACTGTGCTGATGATGGGGCTGTGCTGATGATGGGGCGATGCTGATGATGAGGCTGTGCTGATGACCCGCCTGCTACGCGCTCCGGTCCCGCTGCTGGTCCCGGCGATGCTTGCCGTGGCGCTTCTGGTCGTTCCCCTAGTGGGACTATTGCAGCGGGCGCCGTGGTCGTCGCTCGTTTCGAGACTCGTCGACGACGCGGTCCTCGAGGCCACCAGGGTTTCGCTCATCGTGAGCTTCAGCGCCGCCGGGCTTTGTTTGTTGTTGGGACTGCCGCTGGCGTGGGTGCTGGCTCGTGTAGATCTGCCGTTTCCCCGACTGGTGAGGGCAGTGGTGTTGTTGCCAATGGTGCTGCCACCGGTTGTAGCGGGTGCTGCCTTGCTCTTTGCGCTCGGGCGTCGTGGCTTGGTGGGTCAGTGGCTCGACAGCTGGTTCAGTGTGACGCTGCCATTCACAACGGCGGGCACGATTCTGGCCGCCACTTTCGTCGCCTTGCCGTTCTTTGTCACAACCGTCGAGAGCGCCCTCGTCGCACAGGGGCGCGACCTCGAAGAAGCGGCCGCCGTGAACGCCGCGGGGCCGATGACTGCTTTCGCGACGGTCACCGTGCCGTCAATTCGGGGCGCGATCGGCGCGGGATTGGCGCTGAGCTGGGCCCGTGCGCTCGGCGAGTTCGGGGCCACAATCACCTTCGCGGGGAGCCTCGGCGGGCGGACTCGTACGTTGCCGCTGCAAACCTTCCTGGCTCTGGAATCCGATCCAGAGTCTGCGGTGGCGATCAGCGTGTTGTTGTTGGCGGTCAGTCTCGGTGTTCTGGTCGCTCTGCGCGGCAGGTGGCTCACCCGATGAGCCCGCTGCGTTCGCCGACGGCTGGTCCGGCTCGAATTGAGGTTCGCGGGTTGGTGAGACGCGACGATTTCACGCTGCCGTTGGATGTCGCCATCGGTGACGAACGGACCGCGGTCATCGGCCCGAACGGCGTGGGGAAAACTACTCTGCTGCGCCTTATCGCAGGACTCGAGCGTCTTGAAAGCGGGCAACTGACAATCGATGGGCGAGTCGTTGACGATGCAGGATCGGTCTTCACCGCGGCACATCAACGAAGCGTGGCTGTGGCGTTTCAGGATCACCGGTTGTTCGGGCACCTGCGGGTCGTCGACAACGTCGCCTATCCACTGCGTCGGGCCGGTTTGAATCGGAACACGGCCCGAGCCCGTGCAGCCGGCTATCTCGCCGCGGTCGGGCTCTCAGAGGTGGCCATGGTCAGACCCGCACAACTCTCGGGTGGCCAACGCCAACGAGCCTCCATCGCTCGGGCGCTAGCCACGCCTGCGCAGGTCCTGTTGTTGGATGAACCGCTGGCCTCGGTGGACGACCAAAGCCGCGAGGCGCTGAGGGATCTGCTGATCAGCACAGATCACCGCACTGTCGTGTGGGTGACTCACGACCCCAACGACGCCGAATACGCCAACTCCACCCTCACCCTCAGTTGAAGACTGGTTGTTCCCCGAAAGCAGTACGTTGGCGGGGTGACGTTGCCGGAGATTCTGCCAGACCGAGGACGATTCAACCTCCCGATCCATTTGCCAACGCAGAGACGCTCTTCCAGTACGGACCCGGTTGCCTCCACAACAAACATCACCTAAAATACCATGCCATGTTGTGGCGCGCTTGCGGGTGGACACCCCCCCCCTTTACCTTGTTCTTGCACCGGCCGCTCGCGTTGACTAGGTGGGCCGCGGCGACCATCCTGTCTCTTTCCCTATTGGCCGCGGGGACGCTGCCCGCTGCCGCTCAGACGCCGGACGAAGACCCGACGCGACAACAGGGCCAACAGGAACTCGAGTCAACCGATCTGGACGGCGACGGGCTGCTGCCCGATTCCACTGCGCCAGACGACTCGGCGGACCCCGATCTGGATCTGGGTTCCACTGAAGCCGGGGTTGTGTACCCGAATCTGGGATCGTCTCTCAGCGCGCTGGCGGTGGCAAGCGCCTCTCCAACTACAGACGATGCGGCAATGGACGGGGCGTTCACTGGGCCGCTGCTGCCCGAGGGCGCCAACTCCACTCTGACCGGCGAGCCGGTGCTGCTGACAATCCAGTTGGACGCCAACCGCTCGGAAGTGCTCGATTTCCTCGACGACAATGGTGTGACCCCGGCGAATGTGGTCGGCGACTACCTCGAGGCGTATGTGCCGCCGACGCTGCTCGGCGCGCTCGCGCAGCAGACCGGGGTGTCTCGCGTGCGGGAGATACCGCAGTCCTTCGACGACCGTGGCACGCTCACGGCCTCCTCGGCCCTCAGCGCGCACGGCGCCGCCACTTGGCACCTGAACGACTACACCGGCGACGGTGTGAAGGTGGGCATCATCGACACGCCCACCACGGCCACCAGCAAGGACGGCTTCACCGGTCTGCGCTCCCTGCTCGGCACTGATCTGCCACAATCGGTGGTCGGCCGCTGCTACACCGACGTCGGCAAACCCACCAGCAGCCTTTCCAACTGCGTCGCCCCGGGCGGCGACAACCACGGCACCCGAGTCGCCGCGTCGCTCATGGACGTCGCCCCCGACGCCGATCTGTACATCGCGAACCCCCAATCATGGGCCGACCTGCACAGCAGCGTCGTGTGGATGCACGGTCAAGGGGTGAAGATCATCGTCCAGTCGGTGAGCTGGACGCATCACGGCGCCGCCGACGGCACGTCGCCGATCTCTCCGAGCCCCCTGAACACAGTCAAATGGGCTTCCGACAACGGCATCACCTGGGTCAACTCGGCCGGAAATAACGGCAAGAAGTCGTGGTACGGCTCATTCGCCGATTCCGACGGCGACGGCTACCACGAATGGTCCGGGTCGGGCAGCACCGCTGATGAGGCGCAGATGTTCCAGTTGTCGGCATCCGCCTCGGTCTACG
>JAPPMP010000049.1:4048-31387 GCA_028819005.1 Acidimicrobiaceae bacterium | reverse complement strand
GCACCCGGACATCGCCGCCAATGATCCCAGGCCAAGCCAGGCGCCATAACACATCATCCACAAAACAACCCCAGGACAAACAACCCCCGACCAGACCACCAAACCCGCCACACACCACTAGGCAACAAAAGCGGCGACTGTCTCGACGTGAGAGGTACCCGGGAACATATCGATCACCGTGTAGCGGTCGAGGCTCATGCCTGCGTCTTCAAGCAGTCTCGCGTCACGGGCGAACGAAGCGGGATCGCAGCTGACCAGCACGAACACATCGGGTTCGGCTCGAAGCAGCGACTGCACGCCGCGGGCCCCGAGACCTTCTCTAGCCGGATCAGCGACCACCACCGCCGCCGGCGACGGACTCCACTTTTCTACGGGCGCGGTGATGACCCGCACATCGCTGCCGTTCAAGTTGACCCGGGCGTCGGCAGTACACTCCTTGGTCCGCTCGATCACATGAACTTTGCGGCCTGTCCCCACGGTGCCGGCGAAAATCCCGATTCCGGCATAGGCGTCGACCATCACCCCGTCGTCGGCGAGTTCGTCCACCATCGCGGTCACCTCATCGACCAGCGCGTCGACTCCGGCGGGCCGGTTCTGGAAGAACGACCGCGCCGACACACGCCAGCGCCGGCCTGCGGCCTCCTCATGAATCCAGGCGCGTTTGCCGCTGCGCAACTCGGCCACAGTCACCACCAAGACGTCCTCCGGGAGCGAGACCCCGAAATCGCTGCCCTCGACCATGACCATGCGCTCGCCTGTACGATTGCCGATCCGGATCGTGACCTCGGACGCCTCCCCGAAACGCCCATCGACGAGCAGTTGTTCTGCCGCAGGGTCGACCGCGTCGCACACATCCGGCACGATCACGTCGTGCGACGAGCGAACCCGATAACCGGCTCGACCCCCCACAACCGCGGCCCTCACGGTTGTGCGCCCCTCGTCGTTGTCCAGTGAGCGCAGCGACGGGTCGGGCGCCTCCACTCCAGCTCGCACCAGCTGGTCGACAACCATCGACTGCTTCATTCGCAGCTGCGCGTCCGGCGCGACGTGCAACAGGTCGCAACCGCCGCAACCCTCGAGCTGGTGGGAGCAACACACCGGCACGCGATCCTGCGACGCTTCGACCACCGAGATGATCCTTGCCCTGGACCAGCGGCGGTCCACCCGCAAGATCTCAGCAGTGACCACCTCGCCGGGCAGCGCACCCTCGACGAAGACGATTCTGCCGTCGTCAGCCCGAGCCACCCCGGCGCCGTCCTGCGCGGTCGCGGTCACCCGCAATCTCATAATGGAACGGTATCGGCGCTGCAGCGATTAGTGTCGCTGTTGTGCAGCGCCCAATCGAAATCGCTCCGTCCATCCTTCCAGCAGACTTCTCGCGGTTGGGACAAGAGTGTGCCGACCTTGAGAAGGCGGGAGTCGACCGCATCCACTGGGACGTCATGGACGGCGTGTTCGTGCCCAACATCACCATGGGCCCCGACGTCGTCAAGAGCCTGCGCGGCCACCTCGCTATTCCTTTTGAGGCCCATCTGATGGTGATCAACGCCGACGAGTTCGCGCCGCTGTTCATCGAAGCCGGATGCTCGACGGTGATGGTCCACGCCGAAGCATGCACCCATCTCCACCGCTCATTGAACAACATCCGCAAGCAGGGCGCGCGAGCGGGCGTGGTCCTCAATCCCCACACACCGGCGAGCACCATCGCCCACGTCCTCGAAGAGGCCGACCACATCTTGGTGATGACCGTGAACCCCGGCTACGGCGGCCAAACCTACATTCGCCTGCTCGACAAGATCTCGGAGATAAAAGAGATGGTCGATTCCAGCGGCTGCGAGATCGACATCGAAGTCGACGGCGGGATCAGCGCGGACAACATCGCAGAGTGCGCAGCGGCGGGCGCCAACGTCTTCGTGAGCGGATCAGCCCTGTTCAAATACGCCGACCGCGCATCGGGCACAGCCGAACTGCGCGCCCTCGCCGAGGCGGCCCGCAACTGATCCGGCTGGGGCTCTTGATCCGGTTGGGGCTCTGCCCTCGGGCAGCGCCATGCGAACGCCGCTAATGATGCGAACACCGCTAAAGCATCTCTCCGCGCTTGACGATCACGTGATCGATGATGCCGTAATCCTTGGCCTGTTCGGCAGTGAACCAACGGTCGCGGTCGGAGTCCGCTTCGATTTCTTCGTACGTGCGGCCGGTGTGCAGAGCGATGCGTTCTTGCAGCAGGCGCTTGGTGTATGCCATCTGTTCGGCTTGGATGGCGATATCGGTCGCCTGGCCCTCCACACCACCGAGCGGCTGGTGCATCATGATCCGGGCGTGGGGCAACGCGTAGCGCTTGCCGGATGCACCGGCGCACAGCAGGAACTGGCCCATCGAGGCTCCGAGGCCCATGCAGATCGTGCCGACCTCGGGTTCGACGAACTGCATCGTGTCGTAGATGGCCATCCCAGCGGTGACTGATCCACCCGGCGAGTTGATGTAGAGCCAGATCGGCTTCTCCTTGTCCTGGCCCTCCAGGTAGAGAAGCTGCGCAGTGATGTAGTTGGCGATCTCATCGTTGACGTCGGTGCCGAGCACGACGATCCGGTCCTGCAGCAACCGGTGGAAAATATCGGCCTGCGGGTTGGCGACGAGGTTGGCGGCCATATTCGGGAGCTGAGTCATCGCCCGTAGGCTACCGCCATCTCCTTTCCGTTGATTCGCAGAAACTCAAAAGCCTTCTCCGAGCGCCTCCATCTCAATCTAGACTGGCGCCATCCACGCGGACGTGGCGGAACTGGCATACGCGCCAGGTTTAGGTCCTGGTACCCGAAAGGGTGTGGGGGTTCGACTCCCCCCGTCCGCACAACAATCCGCGGTGCTGCTATGGCCCGCTGGTCTGTATCCGACTCAGCGAGCACTAACTGAAAATCCGGATCTGGATGACAGCGCTCAAATACCTCTTGGCTTGATGGGGCTGCCTTTACTGGATTTTTCACTATATTCTATTATATTTATTGCAATTTGCGATAAGATTCTCGTAGTTGCTCGGATGTAGTTGCGGATGGCGGTAGGAAGGTGGTGCTACCATGGCGAGCGTGGCTGTAAAGAAACTGTCGATCGCTCTGGAACAGTCGGTTGCAGATAAAGCTGTCGGCGCGGCAAAAAGGCATGGAGTGAGCTTGTCCGCTTGGCTGAACGCGGCTGCGGAGCGTGCCCTGGTTGTAGAGGAAGGCTTAAAGGCGGTACGCGAGTGGGAAAACGAACACGGTGCGCTGACTGCAGAAGAATTGGCGCGGGCTGATTCGGTCCTCAACGCCGACACTCCTCAGAACGCGTCCTGATGCCGGGAGTCACCTACGACACCGGCGCTCTCATAGCAGCCGAACGCAACGACCGGCTCTTGTGGGCACTTCATCGGCGCACACTCGAACAAGGGCTGCTGCCCACGGTTCCCGCGGGAGTGCTGGCCCAAGGATGGCGGGGTGGGCCGCAACCGCAGATGTCGAGGCTCCTCGCTGGGTGTCGTATCGAGCACCTCGACGAAGAACGAGCTCGCTCTGCCGGTACAGCATGCAAAATCGCCGGCTCTTCCGACATAGTCGATGCCTCTGTAGTCGTCGGAGCCGCGGCCCGAGACGATTTGATCGCGACCAGCGACCCAGCCGACCTCGAACAACTCCGAGACGCTCTCCAAGTCCAGCTTCGAATTCAGCCCGTCTGACTCCAACGGAACAACCGCACGGCAGAGGGCCGCACGCGCCCAGCTCAGGTTGGCGTGGGGGGTGTGAGCAGGTGGCGGCCGCCGAAGGCTCCGGGTGCATGGATGCGACCCTCGAAATGCAGCAACTCGCCGTGTACCCAGACGGCCTCGATCCCCTCGGGGTGGACCATCGGGTCGGTGTAGCTGTTGTGCTCGGCGACTCGATCCCAGTCGAACAACACCAACGAGGCATCGGCGCCCGGTCGCAGAACCGGACTGGGCAGACCCATGAACTCACAGGGCAGCGCAGTCATCCGATGGACGATCTCAACCAGCGGCACACCCAGTTCGCGGGCCATCCGCAGGGCCTTGGGAAACGCCCCCAGCAAGCGCGGATGGGGTTTCTGACCAGGTCCCGGCATCAGTCCGTCTGTGCATATCGCCATGCTCGAACGACGAAAGAAGCGCTCAACCGTGGCCTCGTTGCCATAGTGGCTGATGATGGAGACCTCGCCCCGGTTGTGAAGGAAGAAGTCGCAGACCGCATCGTGGGCCTCGATCGAAGACATATCGGTCACACCGGCGGCCAGCACGACGTCAGAGAAGCGCTTTCCCAGGAACTCGTCGCCCACGCCGTCGAGCACGCCGGCTATCTGGATGCCCTCCAAACCACCGCAGAACGCCACGAAGTTGTCCCACCCTGCGCCATCGCCGAAAATCTTCTGAAAGGCGAACTCGCGCACATCGGCGTCTCTCAACCTGGCCATGAACTCGGCTCGAGTGCCCGAGCGCACCTCGGGGGGGAACAGTGCATCGGCAGTCGTGCTCCCCGCTGTGTACGGGTACATGTTGCCCATCGTCGGCACGCAACCGGCAGCGTCGTCGAGACGGCCTGCCACCTGCCCATAACGATCCCAGTTGCGTCGGCCGGCGATCTTTGTGTGCTCACTGCAGTACCCGCCACCGCCGTCGGCCGCCGCGGTGATCACCTCATCGAGCGCGTCCTCGATGTCGTCGCTCTCCGAACGAAGATGCGGGTACAACGCGCCGGACTTCACCTCGTTGAAGGCTCGCACCAGCGCGGTGATCTCCCGCTGGTCGGAGTACACCGCCGGGTTGTACACCAGACCAGTCGACAGCCCGAGGCACCACGGCGCCTCGCGGCGCACCATCTCTGCCATATCTGAGATCTGCTGGTCATCGGCGGTGCGATCAAGGTTGCCCATCACGACGCGCCGCACCGCGCTGTGGCCCAGATGCAGACCCATGTCGGTGACCGAGCGTCCTCGATGCCAGTCCAGGAACTCCTTGGTCGAGCTCCAGGTCCACTCAGCGCCTCCGGCTGGATCGTCGCTGTCCGAGAGACTGTCCACGCCCGATGAGCTGATGGTCCCGTCGAGCGGCGCAAGCTGCATGGCATACTCACCGCGCTGATCCGGGGCGACAGGCGCCGGCGACAGCCCGTCCACCCCGCAGATGCGTTTCGTGACTCCGCCTCTAAGCGCCATCTCACAGCTCAACGGAATCCCGTGGTCTCCCAGACGCGTGCCTCCGAGCGCGCCGTGGTTGTGCGTGTCCACAAATCCGGGCGCCAGCACTCGGCCGGCCGCGTCGATCTTGCGGTCAACGTCATCGGCAGCGCCGGCGGGAACCCGCCCCAGATGCACAATCCGATCACCCTCGATCAGCGCGTCGCCGCGGTAGGAGTCGGTCACGCCGTCGCCGGTGACGACAATGGCGTCGGTGATGAGCTGGCGCACCCTCTAACCGTATCCGAGCGCAAGCCGTCAACACGTGAGCGCACTTGCTGAGAAATCGTCAGCGAGGGTCGGTCAGCGGGCCTGTTCGGGCCGTGACAGTTCCGTACAGCACGCCTCCGATAATGACCACCGCGCCGACAACGGCGCCCGCTTCGGGCACCTCGGAGAAAGCCAACCAGGCCCACAGAGACGCAGCCACGGTTTCGACCGGCGTGAACAACGCCACTTCAGCCGCAGGCGCGTACCTAGGAGCGCTGGTGTGCAGCAACCGCCCCAGCGGATTCAACAGGCCCATGCCCAAACAGGCCAGATAAGCGCGCCCCTCCATAGTCAGCGGCGACGCGAAGAAGGACGCGACAACCACCGACAGGACCGCTGCCATGGACAGCCCGACGATTCGGCTCATCTCGGGCCAGCGCCGCCAGACGTTCACACCTACCGAGAACGCCAACACAGCCGCGACAGCCAACAGGTCCCCGTCCAGGTTCGGCTCGCCGACCGAGCCTGCCACGATAACAGTCATCCCTGCGAAGGTGACGACAATGGCCGTCCAGACCCTGCGAGTGGTCCTTTCGCTGAAGAACACCCTGCCGACAAGGGCGACCATCACCGGCGAAGCGCCAACGATCACAACCACATTTGAGACCGTGGTGCGGGTCACCGCGGTGATGTAGGAGACCTGACTGACCGTCGAGAGCACCGCAATCGCCGTCAAAGGGATCGGGAAGCGGCGCCATGACCGGACCGGGTTCATCAACTCCCTCGACTCCCTCGACTCCCTGCGCAAACCCGTCACGAAGCGCGAACCGGTCACGAAGTAGGTCACCAGGGAGATCAACGCGACCCAGAACACAAGGTCCCAGACTTCCGCGCGCGACCAGCGCACGAAGAAAGAGTCCGTCGACACGACCAGCATGCCGCATCCCGCGTAGAACCATCCACGGCTCCGGCCATGCAACCTCAGCCGCTCGGTCACCGTCAGGCCGTTCGCGGTTCGCAAGCCAGGGCGCCGAGTGCCTCCGCTAGAGAGCGCAGAGCACGTCCACGGTGGCTTATGGCGTGTTTCTCGTCGCCCATTTCAGCAAAGGAACGTCCGTCGCCCTCGGCGGGGACAAAGACCGAGTCGTATCCGAAACCGCCCGTTCCTTCGGGCTGCTCGGCGATCCAACCTTCAACACTCCCCTGCGCCGTCAGTTCCGACCCATCGGGCCACACCACCATCACCACGGTGCGAAACCGCGCCGTGCGCGCCTCAGCGGTTACGGCGCCGGCCCGTTCGAGCTCTGAAAGCAACTTGTCGACGTTTTCGACGTAATTCGCATTCTCGCCTGCGTAACGGGCCGACCGGACTCCCGGCGCCCCGTCCAGCGCATCGACTTCCAGGCCCGTGTCATCGCTCACCGACGCTGCGCCGGCAGCAGCACACACCGCCGCCGCCTTGAGCCGGGCGTTCCCCTCCAAGTCGTCTGCGTCTTCGACGACGTCTGCCAGCCCGGACGGACGGGGCGACAGGTCGACGATTCCGTCGAGTACCAGAGCCATCTCGGCCACTTTGTCGGGATTGGCGCTGGCGCACACGAGCCGAGGCAGATCTGACATCTCTTCAGGGCGCGGCCACGCGCGGCTCCGGGGGTGTGCGCAGCACAGCTCGTTGGGCTTGGTTGATCTCCGCGATCCCCTTGGCAGCCAGATCAAGCATCGCAGTCAGCTCGTCGCGGCTGAACGCATTGCCCTCAGCGGTGCCCTGCACCTCGATCAGCGCCCCGTCGCCGGTCATCACCACGTTGAAGTCGACGTCAGCCGTCGAATCTTCCAGATAGGGAAGATCAAGCAGGGGCTGACCGTCGACGATCCCGACCGATATCGCCGCGCACTCAGTCAGCAGCGGGTTGGACGGTATCCCCCCCGCCAGGACCAGCCGCTCACAAGCGTCGTGAAGAGCCACGTACCCACCGCAAATCGAAGCTGTGCGAGTGCCGCCGTCAGCCGAGAGCACATCGCAATCGACCGTGATTGAGCGCTCCCCCAACGCGACCGTGTCGATCACGCAACGCAGCGACCGCCCGATGAGCCGCTGGATCTCCTGGTCACGACCCGAGGTGCGGCGCCGGATCCGTTCCGGAGAAGACCCCGGCAGCATCGAATACTCCGCTGTGACCCAACCCTTTCCAGTGCCGCGGATCCAGCGGGGCACATCGGACGCGACCGAAGCGGTGCACAACACCTGAGTGTCGCCGAAGGACACGAGCACCGAGCCCATCGACATCTTCGTATAGTCGCGAGCGAACGACAGGGGTCGCAGCTGATCGAACGTGCGGCCGTCGTGGCGGAAAATGGTCACGGGTTCTCCAGTGGGGATTGGTCGACTCTGAATGGGATGATTCTTGACAGCAATGTCTGTTCACCAACTGTGGCATTCGACGTGGTCGAGCTCGGGACCGAAGAGATCTCTCCCGAGCCGGGCGAACGTCGCCACGTCGCCGCTGGACACGAAACGGCGCAATCCCCGACCGCCCCCGACGCGGCAATCGTTCGAGGCTTCAAGGGCGCGCCTCACCTCGAATGCGGTCTCATCAGCCGACGACACCAGAACCACGTCACGCCCCATCACCTCGGCAATGGTGCGGGCCAGGAACGGATAGTGGGTGCAGCCGAGCAGCAGACCGTCGATCTTCGCTTCGATCAGCGGCGTCAGCAGGCGCTGGGCGAGCACGCGAACCTGGTCCGAGCCGGTCTCGCCGCGTTCAACGAACTCCACAAATCCCGGGCAGGCTGCACATCTGAAGTCCACTCGCGGCGCAATCTGGGCCACCAGCCGCTGGTATGCGCCGCTGGCGACCGTTCCCACTGTCCCGATCATTCCGACCCGAGAGGTGAGCGTCACTTTGAGCAGGGATTCCAGCCCTGGTCGGAGAACCCCGACAACGGGAACATCAACACGGGCAGCCAGGTCGTCGAGAGCGACCGCGGAGGCTGTGTTGCAAGCCACGACGATCATCTTCGGGTCGTATTGCTCGACTAGAAGGCCGGAGATCTGCCGCGCGAATCTCGCCACTTCTGCGCGACGCCGAGACCCGTAGGGATACCGCGCGGTATCGCCGAAATAGACGATGTTCTCATCGGGCAGAAGGTCGATCACCGCCCTGGCGACGGTCAACCCGCCGAACCCCGAATCGAACATGGCGATCGGGCGATCGCGGGAGTCTGAAGCCATCTGAGGAGTCTACGGCCCCTCGCCGCTAGCGGAGGGGATAGATCATGTGACAGGAGTGATCGCCGGGTCTTTGACGCTCAGCGTTCTTCTTTGAACACGACGTGTTTGCGGACGACCGGATCGTATTTCTTGATCTCGATGCGCTCACGCGTGTTGGCCTTGTTCTTCGTGGTCACATACGTGTATCCGGTGCCCGCGGTGGACCGCAGTTTGATGATCGGACGTTTGTCGCTGGCCATCTGACTCAGACCTTCCTGCCCTCGCGGCGCATAGACGCCACGACGCTCTCAATCCCGCGCTTGTCGATCGTCTTGATGCCCTTGGCGCTGACTTCAAGCTTGATCCAACGCTTTTCGCTGGGCAGGTAGTAGCGCTTGGTCTGAACGTTGGGGTCCCAACGACGGCTCGACCGGCGATGCGAGTGCGAGAGCTGCTTGCCGAAACGAGGTTTGCGACCCGTGACCTGGCAAATCTTGGACATCGTGGCTGACTCCTGAGCGAAACTGGACACGAAACTGTACCAGCAGCGGCTCCCGGCTCCACCCTGGGCCCACCCGTGCCCCGCCTTGCAACCGCCTGGTTCTCTGCCCGTATCGGCCCTCGATGGGATCAGCGTCGCGACTGGGCGGCAACTGGAGATCAACACTCGGCGCTAGTCTCAGCTTGTGGCGACTGTCGAAAAGGTCCTTCTGGCTGCACCTCGAGGATTCTGTGCCGGTGTGGAGATGGCCATCAAGGCGCTCGCATGGATGGTCAGGGCTTTTGAACCACCCGTGTACTGCTACCACGAGATCGTCCACAACCAACTGGTGGTTCAGCGTTTTGAGGCTTCGGGCGTGGTTTTCGTCGACGACATCGCTGAAGTGCCCGAGGGCCGCCCGATCATGCTCTCCGCCCACGGATCGGCCCCCGAAGTCGTGGCCGCCGCCAAAGATCGAGGCGGTTACGTCGTCGACGCGGTCTGCCCGCTGGTGACCAAGGTCCATCACGAGGTCAAGACCCGGGCCGGAAAGGGTTACCAGATCGTCTACGTCGGTCACGAGGGGCATGAGGAGGCGGTCGGCACGATGGCGGTGGCGCCAGCGGCCATCCACCGTGTTGAGAGCGCAGACGACGTGGTGGACCTTCCCGAGTTCGACTCCCCCATCGCGCTCCTGGCCCAGACCACGTTGTCGCACCGCGAATGGGCCGGCGTGCTCGACGCCGCACGCGAACGGTTCCCGCAACTCTGGCAGCCCGAACGCTCCGACCTCTGCTTCGCCACGACCAACCGCCAGTCGGCGTTGATGAAGATCGCCCCGCGGGTAGACGCAATGGTCGTGATCGGATCATCCAACTCCTCGAACACCAAGGCACTCGCAGCGCTGGCCCGAGAAGCAGGATGTCAGCATGTGTTCCGCGTGAACGCTGCCGACGAACTGCCCGACGACCTGACGGGCGCCGTCGGGGTGACCGCTGGAGCTTCGGCTCCCGAGGACCTCGTGCTCTCGGTAATCGACCGGCTCGCTCCCACAGACGGAGTCGAGGAGGTGCGGGTCACCGACGAGGACGAGTACTTCCCGCCGCCTCGCAACCTTCGTCAACTCCTGCGCGCGATCGACGCGGCGGCAACGGTGACGCTCGGGCTCAGCGGGGACCGGCTTCCCTTGGACGACCGCGACATTGACGCCAGCGAGGTGCTCGAATCGCTTCCGGCAACCATCCGCGACGCGTGAGCGCAGACGGACAGGTTCCGGTACGGGGACTTGTTGCGGGCGCCGCGGCAGCGACGGCGCTCGGGGTCTACAGCGTCCTGCACGAGCCGACGGGGCGAGACTTCGTTCTGCGGGGCTTCGAATCTGCCGCTGCCTGGAAGAACGCGCTGACGCTCGTGGTCGCTTCGCTTCTGGTCGCTCAAGCCGTTCTGAGCATCAAGTCGGCTGGGATGTTCGGTTTTCGTACAAGCACTCGGGAAGGGTTGCTCGAACTCCAGCGCCTGCTCGCCACCCTCGCCATCGGCTTTTCGCTTCCGGTCGCCTTCCATTGCGTCTGGGCCCTCGGATTCGGCAGCAACAGCCTTGCTCTGACACTGCATTCGATCCTTGGTTGCGTCGCTTATGGCTGTGTCGTCGCAGCTCTATGGCCGAACCGCAATGAGCGGACACGCTCTGAGGCCCGGCGCGGCCCTCTGGCGCTCGCGGTCGGCGCGACCCAGTATGTCGTCGGGGTCGGAGCGGTCGCCGCTGCGGTCATGTTGTTCACATTGCAGGGGGCGGCCCCTCAAGCCGATGCCCGGCAAGCTCAACGCGCAGGGTCGATCGACGCTGAGCGGCTCTATGCAGAGCACTGCGCCAACTGCCATGCCGACGACGGCAGCGGAGGACTCGGCGCCCGTCTCGCGGGTCGGGCAGTCGCGCGCTACCCCGATCCAGCGGACCAGTCTGCGGTCGTCGCCTACGGTCTCAACACGATGCCCGCGTTCGCAGCGGTCCTCACGCCCGCCGAAATCGCCGCTGTCACCACCTACACCCGCACCGCCTGGGATTGACACTGGACTCGGCCCGCCCAGTATGTTGCAAACCGACATCAGAGAGTGTTGCAAACCGACATCAGAGAGTGTTGCAAACCGACATTTGTCAGCCGAGGACCGCTAAGCTGCGCTCATGGAGGCATACTGTGAACGTTTGGCAGATCCGCTCATCGCCGAACTATTCGCAGAACTACCCGCGCTGTCCATTGTCGGCCCGCGGGCAACCGGGAAGACAACCACCGCAGCACGACACGCCCGAACCGTCATCCGGCTGGACCGCCCCGCCGAAGCCGTAGCTGTCGCCGCCGACCCTGACACTTCACTGCTAGGTTGGCCAGAACCGATTCTGCTCGACGAGTGGCAGGAAGTACCCGAAGTCCTAGGTGCTGTAAAACGGCTGTGCGACGCCGACCCTCGACCAGGACGGTTCATTCTCACCGGATCCGTGCGGGCGGACATTGAAGTCAAGACATGGCCAGGAACAGGTCGTGTGACACGAATCGCGATGTACCCACTGACCGTCGGTGAGCAGCTGGGCACATCTCCAACACCGTTCGTAGACCGAATCGCCCACAACACGCCGATCGCTGCCCGCAGCCAACTGAATCTGCGCGATTACATTGAGATGTCATTGCGAGGTGGGTTCCCCCACGCTGCGTTGAATCTCGGCCTCCGCGCTCGCAAGAGGTGGCTCGAAACCTACAACACAGAAATCGTCACAAGAGACGCCGAACTCGTCGGTGTTGGACACGACGGCACCCGGCTAGGACGATATTTCGAAGCTTACGCTCTCAACTCGGGCGGCACGGTGGAAGACGCCACCCTGTATCGCGCCGCGGCCATTGACCGGCGCACCGCGCTCAACTATCAGGACTTGCTCAACAGGCTCTACATCATCGACGAAATCCCGGCGTGGACTTCCAACCGGCTCAAACGCCTTTCGCTCGCGGCCAAGCGATATCTCGTCGACTCTTCTCTGCTCGCTTCGATCACGGGTGCCACGGACAACACGGTGATGAGCGACGGAAACCTGCTGGGCCGCCTGCTGGAGACGTTTGTCGTGGCGCAGTTTCGGGCACAGGCGGCAATTAGCGAGCATCGCTGCCGTTTGCACCACCTCCGCCAGCACAACGGGAGGCACGAAGTCGACCTCATCGCTGAACTCGACTCCCAGAAAATCATTGGGATCGAGGTCAAAGCCTCCGCCGCTCCCTCAGTCGATGACGCTCGTCATCTGGCTTGGCTGCGCGACCACACCGGCGACCGCTTCATCGCCGGGGTGGTGCTGCACACAGGTCCCTCCTCGTTCCAACTCGGCGAACGGCTCTGGGCCCATCCGATCAGCGCTCTGTGGACCTGAGCCGTTCCAGTCCACGCGAGGCGCACATCCACCTATATCGGCTCCGCCTGGGATTGACCGCGGCCTAATCGGCTGGGGGTTGCTCGTCGCCTGCGGCCACGCGGGCTTCGACGAAAAGGTCGCCTAGCTCGCGGTACAGCACCTCGGAGAGCTCGCGCACGGCCCGACGAGGCACCTTCCCGTCAACCTTGGCCGGCGGCGCGATCGGCTCGCCGATGATTGCAACCACCTTGGCCGGCCGGGGGATCTTCGCTCCCATCGGCAGAGCGCTCGGCGTGCCCCCGAGTCCCACAGGCACTATCGGCACACCGGCACGAGCCGCGACGAAAGCCGGGCCGTCGAGCACCAGCTTGCGATCAAGCCGAGGGCCGACTTGACGAGTTCCCTCAGGAAACATCACCAGCGGCTCACCCAAGGCCAACACGTCCCCCGCAGCCCGAAGAGCCGTGCGATCCGCGGACCCCCGCTCGACGGGGAAGCCGCCCATCACTGTCAGGAATGTTCCGAGCAACCTCGAATTCCAGAGGCTCTCCTTGCCCATGAAGCGCAGGCGCTTGCCTGTAATCACCCCGACAATCGGAGTGTCGACGAAAGAGCGATGGACAGCGGACAACACGAACGGGCCGTCGGGCAGGTTCTCGGCGCCCTCGACTCTCAGACGGAAAAGAAGCTTGATCGACACATAGACGACCACCCAGAAACAGCGATAGAAGACGCGACCGGGCCACGACTGGCGACTGCGGGCCGGCGTCTCCCCCCTTTGGGAGCCGTAGATCGCTTCTTTGCCCATCGCTCGGGTGATCACCGCCCCGCGTCGCTCGAAGGCAACAGTTCCACTATCAGAGTGACAACCTCTTCGATCGTCAGCCTCGTGGTGTCAATGATGATCGCGTCGTCGGCCTCGGCCAACGGAGCGACGTCGCGCGTGGAGTCCACGGTGTCGCGCCTGGTGATGTCCGCCGCAACGGCCTGGTAGTCGAGATCGGTCACCTCTTTGGCTCGCCGTTGCGCCCTGACGCTCTCATCAGCAGTGAGATAGACCTTCAATTCGGCGCCAGGGAAGACCACGGTGCCTATGTCACGGCCCTCGAGCACGCCGCCGCCTCGCCGCTCGACCCACTCGCGTTGGCGCGAGACCATCTCCCGGCGCACCAGAGGATTGGCGGCCACCGCACTCACCGCCCTGGTGACCTCGGGGCCGCGAATCTGCAGAGTCGCGTCGACTCCGTTCACCAGAACCCGATCGTCGCTGAGGTTGAATTCCATCGAACGGGCCGCGTTGGCTGAGAATTCAAGATCATCCGGATCGCCGGACGCGCGCAGGACCGTGAACGCAACCGACCGGTACATCGCCCCGGTATCGAGATACGGAAGACCAAGCCGATCCGCAACCGCGCGGGCCACGGTGGACTTCCCGGACCCTGCGGGCCCGTCGATGGCGATCACCCTCATGGCCGTACCACTGGAGAATCGACCGGCGCAGTCATCGAAGCTGCTCCAACGCGCCGAAATAACCGGGAAAGGTCTTGGCCACACAGCCAGGATCACAGATCGAGACGCCTTCGACAACCAATCCGATCAACGCGAAGGCCATCGCCATTCGATGGTCCTGATAGGTCTCGAACACAGCTCCGACCGGCGGGCCTTGAGGCCGCACCACGAACCCGTCAGAGGTTTGTTCCGCGTCGATGCCGCAGCGGCGGAGCTCGTGGACCGGGCCGGCTACACGATCACTCTCCTTGTGCCGCACGAATCCGATTCCCGACACAGTGGTTGCCCCGGAGGCGAAAGCAGCCACAACCGCGAGCGTCGGCGCGGTATCGGAGATATCGCCGAGATCGACCTCAACCCCTCGCAACTCCCCGCCGGAAACTTCGATGCCGGCGTCGTCATATTCGACTTCTGCGCCCATCCGGGCGAGAACATCGGCGAAAGCGACGTCACCCTGAATCGACGAGTTGCCGAGCCCTTCGACCCGCACCCGACCTCCGGTGATGGCGGCCGCGGCCAGGAAGTACGACGCCGTGCTGGCGTCGGGTTCAATGGCGTAGGCCCCGGGACTCTCGTAGCCGCCGCTGACGGTCAACACTCGGCTCTGCGCCGGACTCTGCGGCTCAGCCAAATCCACATGCGAGCCGAACGACCGCATCACCGCGACGGTCATCTCCAGGTAGGGCCGACTGACCGGGTCTGCGGCGAGCTCGAGCGACAAACCGCTCACCCCGCCCGCCAGCAGCAGTCCAGATGCAAACTGGCTGCTGGCGTCGCCCTCGATGCTGCAACTGCGTCCGGTGATCGGCCCGGCGACACGTACCGGCAGACGACCGGCGAGCCCAAGCTCCTCGACCGACACGCCCAAATGGCGCAGTGCATCGATCTGGTGGCCCATGGGGCGGCCCCGCAGCTGGCGGTCGCCGTCGATCACCGTCGGCGCGCCTCTCAGCGCTGCCACGGGCATCAGGAAACGGCTTGTGGTCCCAGAACGCCTGGCGTCCACACGGGCTTCGCCAGACCCGGTGCGCTCGGCGAAATCAGCACCGCGGCCCTCGACGGTTATCGAGCCGTCAGCACTGTCGGGCACGCAGCTCACGCCCAGAGCACCGAGGCCGTCGATCATCGCCAAGGTGTCGTCGGCGAACAGCGCTGAGGAGAGCCGGGTCTCGCCGCGGGCCAATGCGGCAGTCACCAGAGCGCGGTTGGTGATGCTCTTTGATCCCGGCAGCACCACCGTCGTGTCGGGTGGGTGGTCGAGAGGCCTGATGCTCAGAGGATCGACGGGCACGGTTTCTCGCATCGCTTCTTGAACCGTGTCAACCCAGCGGTTGTATCGACGGACGGTAGCCCTGCTCGCTCAGAGCGCTCTGCAGCCTCTCAACCGTCTCGGACTCGACCAGCAACACCACAACACCGCGCGGCCCCTCGGGCGAATGGGCGATCTCCAGATCGTAGATGTTGACGTCAAGCTCGGTCGCCAGCATGGCGATTGCCGCCAACTCACCGGGGCGGTCCAACACGGGAACCCGCATCTCCGACAGCGCTTCAGGAGCAGGCGCTGTGGTCGGCAGATTCCGGCGGGCAACCCGCGCACCTTCAAGGTGGGCCAACAACTGCAACTCGTCGCCCTCCGCCACGATCTCGCGCAACGAGGCCAGTTCCGAGATCAGATCGTCGAGAACTCCGACAATCGCATTGGAGTTCTGGGCACAGATCGCAGGCCAGATCGCGGGTTGCCCCGCGGCGACTCGGGTCATGTCGCGGAAACCTCCCGCCGCGAAACGAAGCAGTCCGTTCTGCTGTTCGGTTCGACCGACCGCCACCCGCATCAACGTGGCCGCGGTCAGGTGCGGCACATGAGACACGACCGCGACCAACCGGTCGTGGCGCTCGGGCGAAACCACCATCGGTTGCGCTCCTGCCGCGGTGACGATCTCTTTGACCTGGGAGAACGCGGCGTCATCGGTTGCTGCGGTTGGACACAGCACCCAGGCCGCACCGCTGAACATGTCAGCCGAGGCCCCCGACACGCCATCTTGCTCGCTGCCTGCAATCGGGTGACCCGCAACGAAACGTCCGTCGGTCACTGCTGCTGCTATCGGCACTTTCACGCTGCCAACGTCGGTGACCACCGAGGCCCCGGCGTCGAGCGCAGCCTGGGCCAATTCCGCGATGGAGTTGACGGGCGTTGCGATCACCGCCAAGTCGCACGGCTGCAATCCGCCCATCTCATCCACGACCTCGGCCGCCAATGCCTCCTGAACACGGGTCTCGTCATTGTCGACTCCGATGACATGCCAACCCAAACGACGCAAAACCAGCGCAACGGAGCCTCCGATCAGCCCCACACCAACAACCGTCGCGGTCTTCACCCTGTTCACGGACCGTAATTTTACCCGTAGCGACCGGGATTCAGCGTCGAATAAGCCCGCCCGGGCTACTCGCCGGTGTTGCGGACTGCTGCTTCCAGGCCCCTGACCTCGGGCGCAGACAACTCCCGCCACTCGCCCGGCGCGAGGGAACGGTCCACCAGCGGCCCGATTCGGGTGCGGACCAGGCGAACCACCGGGTACCCGACGGCCTCGCACATTCGCCGGACCTGCCGGTTCCGTCCCTCGTGGATGATGATCTTGACAAGGCCGGCTTCGACGATGCTGACCCGTGCAGGCGCAGTCGGACCGTCGTCGAGGACCACACCCTCACGCAGGCTGCGAACAGCCGAACGGCTGGGGCTGCTTCGGAGTTGCGCCAGGTACTCCTTGTCCACGCCGAACGACGGGTGAGTGAGCCGGTGGGCCATCTCTCCGTCGTTGGTCAACAGCAGCAGGCCTTCAGTATCGGCGTCCAGGCGACCGACGGGGAACACGCGCGGCTCCAGAGGAACCAGGTCGAGCACCGTCTGTCGACCATGCGTGTCTTCAGCCGTGCTGATGACGCCTTTCGGCTTGTTCAGCAGATAATGCACCAGACCGGGACGCACACCCACCGCAACGCCGTCAACAGCGACCGCATCACAGGCGACGTCGACTCGGCGGCCGAGCACAGCAACATCGCCGTCCACCGTCACACGACCCAGAGCGATCAACTCTTCGCAAGCTCGCCGACTGCCGAACCCGTGACGGGCCAGGACCTTCTGGAGTCGCTCCCCGCTCTGGTTCATGCGATCGAAGTCATGCGGTCGAAGTCATGTGGCTTCGGCATCGCCCGCTTCGCTGAACGGTGTGTCGTCATCATCGAGCGACTCGTCGTCGGGCACGACGCGAAGACCCCGCTCAAGGGCTTCGACGACATCCGAAGTGGGAAAGAACTCCCCCAGCGGCAGCAGCTCGCTCACCGAGTCGATGCCCATCCGTTCGCAGAACGCCCCGGTGGTCCCGTAAAGAACCGCCTGACCCGGCCCCGGGTCGCGGGCGACCTCATCGATATAACCCCGGACCTGCAGGGTGCGCACCACACCGTCGACGTTGACGCCTCGAATCGCAGCTATCTGATTGCGAGACACCGGCTGTTTGTAGGCAACGACTGCAAGGGTCTCGAGAGCAGCCGCCGACAAGCGCGACGATTGACCCTCGAGCACGTAGCGCTCGACATAGGGCGTCTGTTCAGCAGCGGTCTGGAAGCGGTATCCACCCGCCACCCGCTTGAGTGTGAAACCCCGGCCCTGCGCGGCGTACTGCTCGGCCAGATCGGCACACAGTTCTTCGACCTCAAACGGCGTCGACCCCACCAATTCCGCCAACAACTCCGGCGGCAGGGGCTCCTCTGCCACCAGCAGGATCGCTTCGACGGCTCCGGGAATGTGTTCTGCGACCATGTTCAATCAACCAGTTTCAGCCCTCGTAGTCATCGACGCCGATAACGCCGACCAACTCCGCCGCACCGCCTGTCCAGACCAACGCGATGTCGCCGAAGGTCTCAGGTTGCTCGAGTTCAACGAAGCCCCGTTTGAACAACTCCAACACCGCTAGGAAATAAACGACGATCTCAATGCGGTCGACCAGTTCGGAGGTGAGCTGCCGGAACGTCATACGGCCATGGCGCGGCAGTTCCTCGACCAAGTCTCCGACCACTTTCGCAACCGTGATCTTGATCGGGCTGACATGGGACAGGTCAACCCGTACGACCGGTTTGGGAGCGGTGGCCCTGCCATAAGCCTCTCTCAGATCCTCAAGGGTCGTGTTGCGCAGCAGATCGGGCGCCAGTCCGATGAAATGCTCCTCCACCGGTCCGACACTGCGGGGATAGGAGCGAGCGGCCTCAGCAGAAAGTTGGCGCAGCACAAGCGCCGCGTCTTTGAAAACTTTGCACTCGACCAGCCGCGCCAACAGCAGATCCCGCTCCTCCCAGAGGCTGAACTCATCGTCGAGGTCGACTTCTGAGTCTTCGGGCAGCAGCCGCCGGGTCTTCAACTCTACGAGCGTCGCAGCAATCAGCAGGAACTCGGTGGCGATCTCGAGGTCGAGTTGCTCCATCGTTTCGATCTGCTGCAGGTACGCATCGACTATTTCGCTGAGGTTGACGTCGTACAGTTCGACCTGCTGTTTGAGGATCAGATGGAGCAACAGGTCGAAGGGGCCTTCGAAAATGGGAGTCTGCACCTCGTACGCCATCGGCGTCAGCTTAGAAGACGACCCCGCCGATGAGCGGGTTATACCGTGAGATGGCATGGCGAAGGCGACTCGGCCGCGTAGCCTTCGCAGCAATGAGACGCGTATTGTCCGGCATTCAGCCCACGGGCCGACTCCATCTCGGCAACTACCTCGGCGCGGTTCGCAACTGGGCCAGGATGCAACACGACGCCGACGCCTTCTTCTGCATAGTCGACCTTCACTCGATCACCATCCCCCAAGACCCGGGAGCGATCGGACGAGAGTCGCTGCGGCTCGCCCAGATGTTGCTGGCCGCCGGACTCGACCCCGAGGTCTGCACCCTGTTCGTGCAGAGCCATGTGCGCGAGCACACCGAATGCGCCTGGCTGCTCGAGTGCACCGCATCTTTCGGCGAACTCTCCCGAATGTCCCAGTTCAAGGACAAGTCCGACCGGCAGGAGTTCATCTCCGCCGGCTTGTTCACCTACCCCGCGCTTCAGGCGGCCGACATCCTGCTCTATGACACGCATGACGTGCCGGTGGGCGCCGACCAGCGTCAACACATCGAACTGACCCGCGATATCGCCGAGCGCTTCAACTACCGCTACGGCGAGACCTTCGTTCTGCCCGCCGCGGTCATCCCGAGCGCCGGGGCACGGGTCATGGATCTCCAGCGGCCCACCGACAAGATGTCGAAATCGCTCGATTCGCCGAAGGGAACCATCGACCTGCTCGACGAGCCTTCGCAGATCGAAAAGAAGATCCGCAGCGCGGTCACCGACAACGATGCCGAGGTGCGCTTCGACGTCAGCGAAAAACCTGGAGTCAGCAACCTTCTGTCGATCCTCGGCGCCGCAACCGACAAAGACCCCGAGGACTTGGCGGGCCAGTACGTGCAGTACGGGCCGCTCAAGGCAGACACCGCTGCCGCTGTCGTGGAATTGCTCGCTCCCCTGCAGGCTCGTTTCGCCGAACTCGAGGCCGACCCCGCAGAGACTACACGGCTGCTGCGAACCGGCGCCGACAAAGCCCGCTCGATCGCCGCAGAGACCTTGAACCGCGCCAAATCCAACATCGGCTTCCTCCCCGAATCTTGAGTTGCAAGCCGGCGAACTCCAGCCGGCGAACTCCAGCCGGCGAGTCAATCGTTGTCGAATTCGTGGAGCATCTGAGCGAGCTCGACGGGGACCGTCCACTTGTCGGGTCGCTGGTGGTGCTCGGCGGCCCATGCCACGGTACGCGGGTCGCTCTGCGCGTCGCGCAACAGTTCCGCACCGATCTCGGGGTGCCTCAGATAGCTGCTCACCCTGCCCCGAAAACCATCGTCGTGAGCCCATTGGCGCACACGCTCAGATCCCCAGACCCTGCCGACCACGGTGGCGAACACCCGGCTCCAGGCGCCTAGGCCGGCCTCGATCTTGCCGACGTCGTGCAACAGAGCCGATGCCAGCACCCACCTCGTGTCCTCACCGAACTCTGGATGGCCGGCGAGCCGACGCTCGACTTGACGAGCGATCAACGCGCTGTGTCTGCGGTCAGGCGGGTATTGGCACGCCCAGAGGGCGTACTCCCGTGGGGACAGCACCGACTCGACCCAGACGCGGTCAGATTCGCGAGGGCCCCGGTTCGTCAAAGCCGCGAAGAACCGCCGGGTCAGATGCCGGATCTCGCCCATTCACACTCCCATCATCCCGCACCTGTGGCCCGAGGATGCGCCGCCGCCGGGCTCGCCGTGACCATGCGAAACGCGTGCGGCTCCCATCATCCCGCACCTGTGGCCCGAGGATGCGCCGCTCGATACACGTTCATCAGGCGCTCGATGGAGACCTTCGTGTACACCTGGGTCGTGGAGATCGATACATGACCGAGCAACTCCTGCACGGTGCGGATGTCCGCGCCGTGATCCAGCATGTGAGTGGCACACGAGTGGCGCAAGACATGAGGAGAGAGTCTGGCCCCAAGTCCCACCTCGGTCCCGTAGCGGCGCACGACCCCCCACGCACCCTGGCGCGAGAGCCGAGACCCCCTCTGGTTGAGAAACACCGCATCGGCATCGCTGCGACGGCTCCAGCGCTCCGGTTCCATCGCCGGACGCCCCTCGGGCTCGAACCACTGCTGCAACGCCGACGCCGCATGCCGTCCAACCGGCACGATTCGTTCCTTGCTGCCTTTGCCCAGCAGACGAATGAGTCCGTCATGCAGATCAATGTCGGCAAACGAGAGGCTCACGATTTCAGAGACCCTCGCCCCGGTGCCGTAAAGCGTCTCAAGGATCGCACGGTCGCGTCTCGCCACACGACCGTCTCCCGCGACCGCGTCGATGACTGAAGCAACCTCGTCGACGGTCAGTGCCTTGGGCAGCCCTCGGGGAACAGGGGGGATCTCCACATCGACCGCTGGATCATCCGGCCGCCTCTCCTCGGCCACCAGGAACCGGTGCAGCCCGCGCACCGCGGCCAGGGTTCTAGTCACCGAAGCAGCAGCCAAACCGAGTCCCGCCAAGTCGTGAATGAAGGCCACGACGTCGTCGCCGGTGGCTGAGAGCGTGTCCGCCCCTCTACGACTGAGGTGCTTCTGATACCGCAGAAGATCGCGGCGATAGGACTCGAGGGTGTTCGCTGCCCGACCCTTCTCAATCACCAGCCAGGTGAGAAAATCCTCAGCGCACTCGTCGAGGGCCGCCGATTCGGCGACGTCAGCGGGCGAGGCCACAACTCACCGACCCAGATGCCGCAGAGCCGCCATCAGACCGATCACGGTCTTGGCGTCTTCTATTTCTTGCGAGGCGATCGCGTCGGGTATCGAGCCGAGAGGCCGACGCTCAACGGTCATGTGCTCCTCCTCCGGACCCTGCCGATCGGTTCGTGCCTCTGCCAGGTCGGTGGCCAGAAAGACGTATGAGTATTCGTCGGAGAAACCGACCGAGTTGTAGAAGGTGGCCAATTGCACCAACGAGCGGGCCGAATATCCGATCTCCTCGATCAGTTCCCGCTCCGCGGTCGTTTCTGGGGCTTCACCGGGAACGTCCCGTTTCCCCGCGGGAATCTCCAACATCTCACGGTCGGCAGCGGCTCGATACTGGCGCACCAAGATCACGGCATCGTCAATGACCGGCACGACGCACACCACACCGGGATGGCGCACGATGTCGCGCTGAACCACCTGGCCGTCAGGGGTTTCGAACTCCCCGGCAACGACTGAGAAGACAGCGCCCTCGTAAATGGCCCGTTCACTCAAACTGCGAAATCCCGATGGGGACCGTGGCCCCAGACCGGTCACGACGTCTCAGTCGCGGTCAGATCAGCGGCGACACCGGGCAGACCAACATCGGGCAGATCAACATCGGGCAGACCAGCGGCGGCACTGGGCAGACCAACATCGGGCAGACCAGCGGCGGCACTGGGCAGACCAACATCGGGCAGTTGCGGGTTGCGGCCTGCGGCGCGCTCGAGAGCCGCGGCGACAAAGGTCCGGAACAACGGTGCGGGACGATCCGGGCGGCTCTTGAACTCGGGATGGGCCTGCGTGCCGATCCAATACGGGTGATTCTCCAGTTCGATGAACTCAACGAGTCGACCATCGGGAGACTCGCCGCTCAAGGTCAGGTCGCTCTGCTCGAAGCGTTTGCGGTACCTCGGGTTGAACTCGTAGCGATGCCGGTGCCGTTCCGACACGACCTCTTCGCCGTATGCCTCAGCAACCCTGGAACCGCTCTTGAGTTGCGCGACGTAGGCCCCCAGGCGCATCGTGCCTCCCATGTCGGTCACGTCGCGCTGGCTGTCCATGAGGTCGATCACCGGATGACGAGTGCGTGAATCGAACTCTGTCGAGTTCGCCCGAGCAAGGTCGAGCGCGTTGCGAGCGTATTCGATGGTCATCACCTGCATGCCGAGGCACAGGCCGAGACAAGGCACGTCGTTCTCGCGGGCGTAACCCGCGGCGGCGATCTTGCCTTCGACGCCCCGCTCGCCGAACCCGCCGGGAATGACGATGCCGTCCAGGTCTCTCAATCGACCGGCAGCCAGCAGGCCTTCCGCATCTTCGGCCTGCACCCACTCAAGATCGATCTCGGCACCGTGATGGATCCCTGCGTGGTTGAGTGCTTCGACAACCGACAGATAAGCGTCGGGAAGGCTGACATACTTGCCGATGACGCCGATCCGAACCGGCGTCGCAGCCGCTTGCACCCGAGCTACCAGTCGGCTCCAAGGCTCCAGGTCCAAAACGTGATCGGCGAGGCCCAAAAGCTTGCAGACATGGGCGTCGAGGCCCTCGCTGTGAAGCACCAGGGGGATCTCATAAAGACTCGACGCGTCTGCTGCATTTACAACACCCTCCAGGGGAACATCGCACAAGCTCGAGATCTTGCGGCGCAGATCAATGCTGATCGGTTCGTCAGAGCGGCACACGATCGCATCGGGTTGGATTCCCCGGCTGCGAAGCTCGGTCACCGAATGCTGTGTGGGCTTGGTCTTCTGCTCCGACGACGGGCCGATGAACGGAACCAGGGTGACATGAACGTAGAGCACATTCTCACGGCCCACGTCCAGACGGAACTGCCGGACCGCTTCAAGAAACGGGAGAATCTCAATGTCGCCGACAGTGCCACCGACCTCTGTGATCACCACATCCACATCATCTGAAGCAAGACGGGTGATGCGTTTCTTGATCTCGTCAGTGATGTGGGGGATCACTTGGACTGTGCGGCCCAGATAATCGCCGCGGCGTTCTGCGGCGATCACCGACGAGTAGATCGATCCCGTGGTGGAGTTGGAGTCCTGAGTGAGGCTCTCATCGATGAACCGCTCGTAGTGCCCCAAGTCCAGATCAGTCTCGCCACCATCGTCTGTGACGAAGACCTCTCCATGCTCGAACGGGTTCATGGTGCCCGGATCGATATTGAGATACGGGTCCAGCTTCTGCATTGTGACCCGGAGGCCTCTGGCCTTCAGGAGGCGACCGAGGGAGCTCCCGGTGAGTCCCTTGCCGAGCCCACTGACCACTCCACCCGTTACGAAGATGTGCTTCGTCATCGGGAACTCAACTTATCCAAATCCAGACTCAAAGGCGCGCATTGCTGTCGCCGGGCGTAGCCGGAGCCCCCGCCGGACGTAGCCGAAGCCCCAGAACAGCGGCCGCGACCGGACCAGCCCAAGCCCCCCACCATCCAACCGCATTCCGAGCCAGCGCAGCGACTGCCCCTAGCGGCCGCGACCCTCGAGAAGTTCTACGGCGTGCATGTGAGCCGCTTCGGAATCCGGGGAGCCCGAGAGCATGCGGCTCAACTCGACAATCCGTGATTCGTGGTCGAGAAGTTCGGCGACGCTGACCGTTGCGCCCTCGACTTCGGTTTTGACCACGGACAGATGCTGATCGGCGGCGGCGGCAATCTGCGCCAAATGCGTCACCACCAGCACCTGATGGTCGCTCGCCAAAGAAGCTAGAGACTGAGCGACCGTGTTCGCCGCCTGGCCGCCGATGCCCGCGTCGACCTCGTCGAACACCAGCGTCGGCGGTCCCACCGTCAGAACCATCCGCAGGGCCAGCATCGCACGCGCCAGCTCCCCTCCCGAGGCGACTTTGGCGAGAGGCAGCAGATCATGGCCAGGGTTGGCCGCCAGCCACAACGAGACGTCGTCACCGGCGGGCCCGCCGACCCTCACCTCCAACTTCGCTGCGGGCATCGCCAGGCCGGCAAGATTCTGCTCCACAGCGGCAGCCAGTTCAGGCGCCGCGGCACACCGGGCGCTCAACACCCTCGACTGCTCCAAGGCCAGTTCTCCCGCCAGAACAGCACGTCTCTGATCAAGCGCCGCGGCGCGCTCATCGTGCCCCCGAAGCTCCTCGAGGCGTTGCGCAACAGACCGGCCGTAGCTGCTCACCTCGGCCAAATCGGCGCCATACTTGCGCCTCAACTCCCGCAGCAGGGCCCGCCGTAGCCTCAGAACCTCCAGCTGTTCGGGGTCGTCTTGAATCGTCTCGACACGGTCACGCGCCTCACCGGCGATATCGCTGAGCTCTGCGATCACCGAATGAAGGCGTTCTTCCAAGTCGGCGAACGGTCCACGACCCTGCACCTCCCCAAGCGCTGCGGAGACCGCCTCGAGCGCCGCTGAGTCAGAGTCGAGCAGGCCGCTCACCTTGACAGCAGCCTCGCGGTGAGCACTCGCAGCAGCCAGGAGGTCTTCCTGCCGGTCAAGCCGGGCGTCTTCGTTCGCGTCCTCGATACCGGCCGCTTCGATCTCGTTGAGCTGATAGGCGAGCAGATCGATTTCTCGAGCACGATCCCTTTCATCGCCGCCCAACTCGGCCAGGGCGGCATCGGCAGCTCGCAGGTCGTCGAGGAGCGAGGCCAATGAGGCCGTGTCGATGCCTCCGAATCGGTCGAGCGCGGCTCGTTGAACCGGGCCCTTCAACAGGGACTGGTGCGAGTGTTGTCCGTGAAGATCAACGAAATCGGCGCCGTGGTCGGCCAAGGCACTCACCGTTGCGAGGCGACCGTCGATGTAGACCCGCGAGCGGCTGTCGCGAGGGATCACCCGCCGCAGGACGACTTCGGAGTCGCCGTCCACGAACCGACCCTCGATCTCCGCCTCCGCGGCGCCGGGGCGCACCAGGGATGCGTCCGCTCGGCCTCCGGTCAACAGGTCGATAGCGCTGACGACAAGAGTCTTGCCGGCGCCCGTCTCACCTGTTACTGCGGTCATCCCGGGTCCGAACAGCAGCGTCACTTCGTCGATGACGCCGAGGTCCCGTACCACCAATTCGCTCAGCACGAGTTCACTCCGCCTAGTTCGCCTTGTTCGACGCTTCCGCCTATTGCGTCTCCGACACGGGTATTCATATCAGCGGCGTGTCTCAAAATGTTGCTCTAACGGTCATTGAGGCTGAATTTTGCTTTCAACACCCGTTGGAATCGCCGCGGACCGAAGGTTACGAGATGCACGGTCTGGTCCGCCGCGGCGCATTCGATCGAGTCGCCGTCGCCGATGACCGTCAGTCTGCGGCCGTCTACTGACACCACTGCCGGGCGGTGCCCGTCTATGGACAGGCGCAACCGGGTCTTTGCAGAAAGGACCAGAGCGCGGTCAAAGGGCATGTGCGGCGCTACCGGCGTGAGCAGGAGCGCTCGGTGGGTTGCCTCGATTATCGGGCCCCTCGCCGAGAAGGCGTACGCCGTAGAGCCTGTCGGACTGGCAACGATGAGGCCGTCGGCTGCGTAGGTGGTGAAGAACTCGCCGTCGATGGACACCGCCAGTCGCACGGTGTTGGCCTCAGAGGTCCGTTCGACCACCGCCTCGTTCAGAGCCAGATGCATGCTTGTCTTGCCGGCGACCGACAACTCCGTTTGCACCAACATCCGTTCTTCGATGTCGTAGCTGCCGCTCAGCGTTCTGGCAATCGCGCTCTGAGCCTCGTCGGGAGCGACCTCGGTCAGGTATCCGAGCCTGCCGTGGTTCACACCCAGGATCGGTATCTCCTTGCCGGCCAACAACTCGACAGCACGCAGAATCGAGCCGTCGCCGCCCAGAGTCACCACCAAGTCGAGGCCCTCGCAGAACTGCGAGGCAGCGACGACCTGAGAATCCAGAGCCAGATCTCCGGCGTCGTCGGGCGGCACACGCACCTCGTGGCCTTCGGCGATGAGCCACCGAGCCAGATCCCGCGCATGCACCGAAGCCTGATCTCTCCCCAGGTGAACGATCAGGCCGACAACGCTCATGGCAACGCCCCACGGTCAGCCGCTGCCTGTCGCACCGCCGCGTCGAGCATGCCGGCGTCGAGTCGAGCGGAGTCGAGCGGGCCGAGACCCAAGTATCTGGCGTGCAAAAGGAACTCGACGTTGCCGTCGGTACCGGTGATCGGAGAAGCCATAGCACCCATGATGGCCGCTCCGCGGGCCATAAGTGCTTCACTGACCTCACTGAGCGTCCGGCGCCACACCACAGGGTCGCGAATAATTCCTCGGCCCTTGTCGGCTTCGGCCTTTCCCGCTTCAAACTGAGGCTTCACCAGCACCACCAGATCACCGCCGGATCGCACCAGACCAACCAGTGCCTCAGCAACCGTGCGCAGCGAGATGAAAGACAGGTCGGCGACAACGACGTCGGCGACCCCTCCGACATCGCTGGGATGCACATGGCGAACGTTGGTCTGCTCATGCACGACCACTCGCGAGTCGGCACGGATCCTCTCGTGCAGTTGGTTCCTGCCGACGTCGATAGCCACCACCGACGCGGCGCCACGAGCGAGGACACAGTCAGTGAATCCACCTGTGGAAGAGCCCGCGTCGACTATTCGCCGACCGTTGCAATCAAGCGCGAACCGGTCCAGCGCTGCAGCAAGTTTGCAGCCGCCTCGGGACACGAACTCCGGGGCGCCGCCAGCGACTTCGATCGGCTCGGCTGCGTCTACCTGTCTGGCCGCTTTCTCCGCGAGCGCGCCGCTCACAGTGACTCGACGCTGCGCGATGACCTGCTGGGCGCGTGCACGGCTCTCGGCCAGCCCTCGCCTCACCAGCTCGGCGTCGAGCCGACGCCTGACCATCAGCGCCCTGCCCGTTTCGCAACACCCCGTTCTGGCGGCGCATTGCATCGGTTTCCGGCCCATGACACCCCCAGAACGGAGGACTGCAAGCTCAAGAAGATCATTGCCGGACCTTTGTCTGCTGGACCTTTGTCTGCTGGACCTTTGTCTGCTGGACCTTTGTCTGCTGGACCTTTGT
>JAPPMP010000049.1:0-3948 GCA_028819005.1 Acidimicrobiaceae bacterium | reverse complement strand
CTGCTGCGCCTTTGTCTGCTGCGCCTTTGTCTGCTGGACCTTGGCCAACAGATCGGCCAAGTCGTCGGCGACAACGTCCGGGGCGGGGTCCACCGGGAGATCCTTTGACGACGTGACCCCGCTCAGCACGAGCCCGAAGCGATAGCCCATCGACCGGGCGAACATGCCGTCGGTCTCGGGGCGGTCGCCCACCACGATTCCGCTGGAACCCAGCTTGGCACGCACCAGTTCAGCCATCGGCTGATGCGGTTTTCCGGCTATCTCAGGCTCAACTCCAGTGGCCGTCGCGACCGCTGCGACGATCGCCCCGTTGCCCGGGAGCAGCCCGTCCGCGTCGGGAAAGGTCGCGTCGTCGTTGGTGGCGATGAACCGCGCTCCCGCTCTCACCGCCCGCATCGCTGCCGTCAAAGCTCCGTAGTCGAATTCGGCGCTGATGCCGATGACCACGACATCGGCCGGTGCTCGGTCGCCGACCAGCTCGACATCGCGAGCCTGCAGCTCAGTGCGCAGTCCGGGGCTGCCGATGACATATGCCCGAACTCCGGGGGGAACCATCGACGCAGCCGCCATCCCCGACGTGACAACCAGGTCCGCAGCATCAGCAATCCCGTGTCCGGCCAACTTCTCGGCCACTTCGGCAGGAGAGCGGGCAGCCGAGTTGGTGACGAATGCCAACCGCCCATTCGCGGCGCGGAGCTGCGCCACCGCTTCGGGTGCTCCCGGCACGGTGAGTCGGCCCCGCCAGACAACACCGTCAAGATCGACCGCCCAGGCGTTCAGGAGACTTCCCAGGTCGGCAGGCTATGGAGCAACCCCTCGAGATCTCCGGGTCCGCGGTCAGCTTGCGCCGCGGCGATCTGGGCGTCGATCCCGCCTCCGTACTCGAGCCGATCAACCGCGCAATAAACGCCGATGGGAGTCGGGCTCTCGCGGTCGTCGGCCAAGCGGCTCAGCGCAAACGCCACCGACAGGTCGGCTGCGGTTTCGTCGTGGACGTGGAGTGCGTCGACGCCTACTTCGGCAACCGACACAATGCGGGCCACTCCGTCGTCGAGAATGACGCCTCGCTCTCCATCAGGCCCAAAACGAACCGGCTTGCCGTGTTCTAGTGGGATCAGCATCTCCGCACGGGCGTCCTTCTTGGTCAGCGCAGCGAAGGCGCCGTCGTTGAAGACGTTGCAATTCTGGTAGACCTCGACGATCGCGGCGCCCCGGTGGTCATGCGCCCGCCGGAAGATCTCCTGCATGTGGGCCCTGTCCATATCGTGGGTTCGGGCTACGAAAGATGCCTCTGCCCCCAACGCGACCGAGATCGGATTGAAGGGCGTGTCGAGCGAACCCATCGGCGTCGACTTGGTCACCTTGCCGACTTCGCTCGTCGGTGAGTACTGGCCCTTGGTGAGCCCATAAATCTGGTTGTTGAACAGCAGGATCGTCAGATCCACATTGCGGCGCAGAGCATGGATCAGATGGTTGCCCCCGATCGAAAGCATGTCGCCGTCACCACCAACCACCCATACGTCGAGGTCACGGCGGGCCATTGCCAACCCCGTGGCGATTGCCGGCGACCGGCCGTGGATGGCGTGCAGGCCGTAGGTGTTCATGTAATACGGGAAGCGGGCCGCGCAACCGATGCCCGACACAAAAACGGTGTCCTCGCGGCGCGTGCCGATCTCAGGCATGAGCAGCTGCATGGCGGTGAGGATCGAATAGTCCCCGCAACCCGGGCACCAGCGCACTTCCTGGTCGCTCGTCCAGTCCTTCTTGGTGGTGGTGGCGACCTCGGTCACCGGGTCATCTCCTGAAACTTGTGGTGAAGCTCTGCAGCAGTGAACGGCTGCCCTTCGACCTTGCAAATGGACTTGGCGTCGACCAGATACTCGGCTCTCAGGATCTTGGAGAGCTGACCCAGATTCATCTCAGGGACGATCACGTGGTCGTATCGCAGGAGAATGTCGCCCAGGTCGTTCGGCAGCGGGTAGACGTTGGTCAGATGCACCCGAGCAGCCTTGCGACCGGCTCGCCTCATGCGACCGATAGCGCTGGTGATCGCGCCCCAAGTCGAGCCCCAACTGACTATGACCACATCGGCGTCCGCATCGCCTTCGACTATCGTCGGCGGATAGGAGTCGGCCACCTTCCTGATTCGCTCATCGCGAATCGCGACCATGCGCCCGTGGTTCTCCGTGTCGTAGCTGATGTTGCCGGTGCCGTCCTCCTTTTCGATTCCGCCGATGCGGTGCATCAAGCCCGCGGTTCCCGGAACCGCCCAGGGACGAGCCAGATCGTCGTTGCGGATGTACGGCCAGAAGACTTCTTCGCCGTCTTCGTTGAGCGCGTTGGCCGCCGAGGCGAAGTCCACTGAGACGTCCGGAAGATCCTCGACCGAGGGCAGGCGCCACGGTTCGGTGCCGTTGGCCAGATAACCGTCGGACAACAGGATCACCGGCGTGCGATATCGCACCGCGATCCGCACCGCTTCATAGGCGGCGCGGAAGCAGTCCGACGGCGAGTTGGCCGACACGATCGGCAGCGGCGCCTCACCGTGGCGACCGTAGTGGGCCATCAGCAGATCGGCCGCTTCGGTCTTGGTCGGCAGACCCGTTGACGGACCGCCCCGTTGGATGTCGATGACCACGAGCGGCAGTTCGAGGCTCACCGCCAGGCCCAGAGTCTCGCCTTTCAGCGCCAGCCCCGGCCCGCTGGTCGTGGTGACGCCCAGATGACCCCCGTAGGAGGCCCCGAGCGCCGCTCCTATAGCGGCAATCTCGTCTTCGGCCTGCAGCGTGCGAACCCCGAAGTTCTTGTGCTTGGCCAGTTCGTGGAGGATGTCGCTCGCCGGTGTGATCGGGTACGAACCCAGAAAGATCGGTATTCCAGCCTTTTGGGAAGCGGCCACCAAACCCCACGACAGCGCGGTGTTGCCGTTGATGTTGGTGTATGTGCCCGGCTCGAACCGAGCGGGACGCACCGCCAACCGACTCGCTGAGAGCTCCGCGGTCTCGCCGAAGGCGTGCCCGGCTTTGAACGCCGCTTCATTCGCGGCGATCACCGCATCCCTGCCGGCGAACTTCTCCCGGATCCAGTGCAACGAGGGATCTGTGGGACGGCTGAAGAGCCATGACACCAGACCCAGAGCGAAGAAGTTCTTGGAGCGCTCAGCATCACGGGGTTTCACGCCGATGTCCTTGCAGACCTGTTTCGTCAGATCCGTCATCGGCGCGGTTATCACCGAGTAACCGTCCAGCGAACCGTCTTCGAGGGGATTCGCTTCGTAGCCGGCTTTGGAGAGGTTCCGCTCATTGAAAGCGTCGGTATTGACGATGATCGTGCCACCCGACTCCAGACGAGGCAGTTCAGCCATCATCGCAGCCGGGTTCATCGTGACCAGAACGTTGGGCGCATCTCCCGGGGTCGTGATGTCGTGGTCGGAGATATGGACCTGGAAGGCCGAGACGCCCGCAAGCGTGCCGGCGGGCGCGCGGATCTCAGCGGGAAACTCCGGCAGGGTGGCCAAGTCGTTGCCGAACAGGGCGCTGGCTGACGTGAAACGGTCTCCGGTGAGCTGCATTCCGTCGCCAGAATCGCCGGCAAATCGAACGATTATGCGCTCGACCTCGCGGACCTCCGGCAGTAGCTCCTCAGTCTTGATCACAGTGCCCCCTTGGCTGCTTCGAGTGTAGCGAGACGAGCCCGCAGTGAGATTACAGCCGCGGACCCGATTTCGGTCAGCCGGCGAATGCCGCGCGCTCCGTCCCGCCGTTGTCTCCCGCTCCTGTTCGCTGCGCTCCGTCCCCCGCTCCTGTTCGCTGCGCTCCCCGGGCCGCTCGGGCCACGGGCTCGCTCGGGCCGCGGGCAGCTCGGGCCGCGGGCGGCCGCTCGAGCCACGGGCAGGCTCGGGCCACGGGCAGGCTCGGGCCGCGGGCGGGCAGCTCGGGCCACGGGCTC
>JAPPMP010000038.1 GCA_028819005.1 Acidimicrobiaceae bacterium | reverse complement strand
GTCCGCCTGGCCGGTGTTGGCGACGAAGGTCTGCGCCGTCTGCGCGCCGGCCGGCGACGCCGGCGCCAGCGCCAGCGCCAACAACGGCAGCAACAACGCCAAAGCGAACAGCGGCACCCCCACACGCCTCACGAACAAACCCCAGAGCCGAGAGAGAGAGAGAGAGATGAAGAGGAAGTGGTTGAGAAGAACATGACGAAATATCCCCTATATCGCTTCGGGTAGACCACAAAAGGCTACCACAGGCTACCACACGACAGACCACAACAGTCGGGCGGTACACAGTCTGCGTGACGTGGGTCCGGTCACATCCAGCCACGCACGGCCGCGGCGTCCACACGATCCCGATGAGCGCGTTCACCACCTTCGTCACATCCAGCCACGCACGGCCGCGGTACCAGCACAGCCGGGCGTTGCCAGCACGGCCGCGGCACCAGCACAGCCGGGCGTTGCCAGCACGGCCGCGGCACCAGCACAGCTGGTAGAGCTGCGGTCCGGGCAGGTATCGGGTTGGCAGCAAGTTCGTTGGGAAATGAGCTGGTAGAGCTGCGGCAATACTACTAATAGCTGTCAGGTAAAACTACTGGTAGCATTGATCTGTGTCACTTGGGGAGGCGCGACAAGCGCTGGTGCAGCGTCAGATAGAGCCGGTGTTGCGGCGCGCGCTCGACACTTTCCGGGTGGTGGTTCTGTCCGGGCCGCGACAGTCGGGCAAGACGACGCTGGCGCGTCAGGTTGCCCCCGCCGGGGCATTGCTGAGCCTTGACAACAGGCCCTTGAGTCTTGACGGGGCGTTCTTGAGTCTTGACGATCCGACTCTGGCGGCGCTGGCTCGCGACGATCCGACGGGGTTCGTGTCGGACCGGCCCCGACCCACCGTCATCGACGAGGTGCAGCGCGGCGGTGACGACTTGGTGCGGGCGATCAAGCTGGCTGTCGACGCCGACCCGGTGCCCGGCCGGTTCCTGCTCACTGGCTCGGCCGGCTTCTTGCATGTTCCGGTGCTGTCGGAGTCGCTGGCCGGGCGGGCCGTGTTCTTCGAGCTCGCCCCATTCTCGCAGGTTGAGATGGAGGGCGGCGACGGACTGCTGGCGCGGCTGCTCGATGAGCCGCGCGACGCCTTGAGCGACCTGCTGCGGTTGCCGCCGTCGGCGCTCAGCCGCTCCCAGTACGCCAAGCGGGTGTGCCGGGGCGGCTACCCGGAGGTGGTCGGCCTGCCGGACGCTGACCGGCAGCTGTGGTTCCGGGCGTATGTCCACACAGCCGTGACCCGTGACATCGTCGAGCTGACGGGGGCGAGGCGATCGAGCGAGTTGCCTCGACTGCTGCACGCGGTGGCGGCTCGCACCGCCGGGGAGCTTGTCGTGCAGGACCTTCACCGTGACGTGGGATTCGGCAGCATCGGCACCACCGCGGACTATCTGTCGTACTTGGAGATGACCCATCTCGTGGCCCGGCTGGAGGGCTGGGCCCCGGGCGCGGCGACGAGGGCCAAGCGCCGCCCGAAGATCCACCTCACCGACACCGGACTGGCCGTTGCCGTGCTGGGCGTCGACGCCGCGGCGTTGAGCGACCCGGCTGCTGCTCACCGCGGACCACTGCATGAGACGTTCGTCTTCAACGAACTCCGTCGGCAGGCCTTCGCGCTCGCGCCGGATCTGCGCTTCTGCCACTACCGCGACTCCCGGGGCCGTGAGGTGGATCTGCTGATCGAGCGTCCCGACGGGCGAATCATCGCGGTGGAGACCAAGGCCGGTGCCACCGCCCGCCCCGCCGACGCCCGTTGGCTGGCGTGGCTGCGTGACCTCATCGGCGACCGCTTCGACGTCGGCATTGTGCTCTACACCGGCCAGCATCCGCACAAGCTCTCCGATCGGATCGGCGCCCTGCCGCTGTCATACCTGTGGAAGGCATGAATCTCGCGCGGCAGCGGAACCAACCATCCCAATCGCCGCCGGATATCAGCGGCTCCGATCACATATATCTGCACTTCAAGACCTATTTCTGCTATCCCAAGGAGCGCCCCCGGCAGGAATCGAACCTGCGACGCACGGTTTAGGAAACCGACGCTCTGTCCACTGAGCTACGGGGGCGGGGCGTGTGCGCAACGCGGTTCGCAAGTCACAGCGGGTTCTAGGCTAGGAGTCGCGTGCAAGGACGCGGCGAAGTTGCAAATCAGTCGGTGTAGTCGACGTTGCCGGTCGTCTCGTTGCGGTTCGCCACTCCCGGCGCCCACACCCGCGTCAAACCCAACTGGGTTTCCGAGCCGACAGCCACGGTGACAGTGGCCGACGTCTTTTCCGGCGACAACACGACCAGAATGTTCTGGCCCAGCAAGCCGTCGCGCACCGGCGCCAACAAGATGATCAGGCTGCCGCCGGGGATGCAGTCGACGCTCACCTCGAAATCTACTGTCGCGTCGCCGCGCGACGCTTCGGGACTGTCGATCAGCAACGTCGGCTTCCTGTCGCCGCAAGCCGCCAACACCACCTCTTCAGGCACGTCGGGCACGTCGGGCTCGTCTTGTTCGTCTGGTTCGACAACCGGGGGATCGTCGTCATCAGTCACCGCCACCGTGGCCGAGCCCTGAGACGACGACACCGCATAGCCGCTGCCCGCGCTGACCGCCACAGACACCGACCCGTCGGGCTCGTCAGCCTGATCGCCTGTGGTGGCGACAGTGAACGTCACGCTCCCAGACGCAGGAACAGTCACCGTCCGAGAGCCGGCCGTGGCGCCGTAGTCGCCCGACTGCGAGACGCTCACCGTCACGCTCAAAGGCGCAGACGGGACGGGAGAAGCCGACACCGTGAACGACGCCGAACCACCCTCGACGACGCCAGAACCGGCAGACACGCTCACCACCGGAACCACAACCGGCGGATCATCGTCATCAGCAACCGCCACCGTGGCAGAGCCCTGAGACGACGACACCGTATAACCACTGCCCGCGCTGACTGCCACAGACACCGACCCGTCGGGCTCGTCGGCCTGATCGCCTGTGGTGGCGACAGTGAAGGTCGCGCTGCCCGATGTGGGGATGGTCACGGTGCGCGTGCCGGTGGCGGCGCCGA